>DASVAL010000071.1:0-18456 GCA_036376355.1 Planctomycetota bacterium | reverse complement strand
GAGGCCCGTCGCGGCAGGCGTGCAGGCCGACGGCCAGTGACTCGGGATCCGGCGTGTAGTTCGCGACCGCGAAGTCGAGCGGCACCGCGGCCTGGAACGTGCCGTTGCCGATGCCGTAGGCGACGTCGAGCTTCATCTGCGTGCCACTCACGACCGCGATGTCGAGGTTGCCGTCGCCATCGAGGTCCGCGACCTCGATCGCCTCGTACGGAAAGCTGCGCATCGGCACGACGATCGGAGCCGCGAAGCCCACGTTGCCTGCCCCGAGGTCCAGCGCGAGGCGCACCTGCGGTCGCAGACCGGGCGGCGCGTTCGGTCCCGGCACGAGCAGCACGTCGGGCAACGTGTCGGCATCGAACAGCGCCGCGCGGCACTTCCACGCGCCGGGATCGGCCTCGACCGGATGCACGGCACCGAGCGGCGGCAAGGGCCGGCGCTGCCCGAGCACGACGTGATGCACGGCGGTCGCGGCGCCCTCGTTCGCGATGTAGACGTCGGGCACGGCGTCGCCGTCGAAGTCGCCGATGCAGAGATCGCGCGGCAGACGCTCGGCCGGGATCTCGTGGTTGCCGATCTGGCGCGGCGCCGCGAAGCGCTGGAACATGCCGTTCTCCTGCCCCAGCAGCAGCTGCAGGAACGCGACGCCACCGGGATCCGTCAGCGCCACGAAGTCCGGCGCATCGTCGGTGCTCGGCGCGTCGTCGAGCGCGATCGGTGCCACGGTGACCGGCAGGCGCTCGAGCACCGTGCCGCGCGGACCGAAGGACGGGTCGGGGTTCGCGAACAGGAAGATGTCGCTCTCCCGGACCACCACGACCTCGCCGCCGAGCGTGACGCGCAACACGATGTCGACCTGGCCCGGGCGGCCGTCGGGCGACGGCGGCATCGGGAAGACGAGACGGTCGCTGCCCGACTCCGCGATCCGCAGGTCCGCCATGTCGAACTCGGTGATCCGCGGGGTTTCGCCGAGCTCCCCCTTCTCGAACGACAGCCGGAGGTCGTTCCACGCGTACGCCGGTCCGGACGGCGCGTTGAAGTCGAACGGCACGAGCGCGGTGCCGATCAGCGTCACGAGGCTGCCGCCGGTCGTCGGCCCCTGGGCCGGCAGCGCGAGCGCGATGTGCGGTTCGTAGAAGGCGTTGTCCATCGGCGTCGACTGCCCGGCCACCGGGTCGCGCACGAGCAGGTTCGCGCGCACGGGGAACGTGCTGCCGGGCACGAACGCCGAGATCACCGGCGTGCCGCCGATGACGGGCTCGAGCCGCACGTCCGCGGCCAGCCGCGTGATCGTCGACGGCGGCGGCGAGCTCGTGCCCGCCGGATCCGGCGTGGTCACGAGGAGCTGGAGTCCCGCGACCTCGGTGCTGCGCAGTCCGTCGACTCGCACGAGGACGCGGCCGCCGAGCGGCGACAGGAAGAGGTTCTGCTGGCCTGGTTCGACCACGAGCTCTGCGCGCGGCTGGCGCGCCAGCACGACCGGCACGGCAGGTGCCACCGGCCGGTCGTCGACGAACACACTGAGCTGCCCCGGCACGTCCGCGGCCGTCGGATCCCCGGATGCGGACGCGATCGACGCCGTGTCGAGCGTGAACGTGATCAGCGTCGACCCACCCTGGCCCGACGCGGTCGGAAACAGCTGGTCCTGGCCGACGCCGGCCCCCTCGAGACGCACGCGCAGCGGCGCGGCGGCGGCGATCTGCGCGTTCGTGACCAGCACGGTCCGCGTCGTGCCCGGCGCGGGAACCAGCGGCAGCACCGGGCTCACGCTGAGCTCGGGCTCGGGCACCGGATCGTCGGGGTTGCTCGCGACGGCCACGCCCGTGATGAGGCCCGCGCCGCAGCCACCGAGCGGCAGCAGGCCGATCAGCAGGCCTGGCAACAGGCCTGCCGGGGAACGGCGGGACCGGGGGCTTCGCACGGGTGTCATGGGAAAGTCAAGTCTACCCGATGCAGGGGACCCGGGCCGGTCGTCGATCGAGCGATGACACGGCGTGATCACCCCGTGACGGGTTGGTAGAACCCAGACATGGCGAGGTTTCGTTCCGAGTTCGAGCCCCCTCCCGAACGGCGCGTGTTCTGCAACCGCACGCTCAACATGCGGTCGATCCGGGCGATCGGGTTCGACATGGACTACACGCTCGTGCACTACGACGTGCGCGCGTGGGAGGCCCGCGCCTACGCGCACGTGATGCAGCGCCTGCTCGACCGCGGGCTGCCGGTGAGCAGCCTGCGCTTCGACCCCGACCTGTTCGCGCGCGGCCTGATCTTCGACCTGACGCTCGGCAACATCGTCAAGGCCAACCGCTTCGGCTACGTGACCCAGGCGGCCCACGGCACGCAGCTGCTCCCGCACGAGACGCAGCGCAGGGCCTACAACCAGGTCTGGGTCGACCTCAGCGAACCGCGCTGGGTGTTCCTGAACACGCTGTTCTCGCTGTCCGAGTCGTGCATCTACGGCCAGCTCGTCGAGCTGCTCGATCGCGGCGAGCTCGGCAAGGAGCTCGACTACCGCAGCCTCTACCACCTCGTCAGCTCGACGATGGACGAGGCGCACCTCGAAGGCCAGCTGAAGGCCGAGATCATCGCCGATCCGCAGCGCTTCGTGGACCTCGACCCGGAGCTGCCGCAGACGCTGCTCGACCAGAAGCAGGCCGGCAAGAAGCTGTTCCTCGCGACGAACTCGGAGTGGCACTACACGCGCGCGATGATGGGCTACGCGTTCGACCGCTTCCTGGGTCCCGAGGGCAGCCCCTCGCACTGGCGCAACCTGTTCGACCTCGTCATCGTGCAGTCGAAGAAGCCGGCGTTCTTCGAGCACGAGACGCCGTTCCTCGAGGTCGTCGACGACAGCGGCGCGACGCGACCGCTCCAGGGTCCGCTCGCCGCCGGCGTGGTCTATCGCGGCGGCAATGCGGCCGCCGTGCAGGCCCACTTCCGCATCGACGGCTCGGAGATCCTCTACGTCGGCGACCACGTCTACGCCGACGTGCACGTGTCGAGCCAGCTCCGCCGCTGGCGCACGGCCCTCGTGCTGCGCGAGGTCGAGGACGAGGTGCGGCAGGAGCAGGCGTTCGCCGCGAGTCAGGCCGAGCTCGAGACCCTGATGCGCGACAAGGAACGGCTCGAGCACGAACAGGCGACGCTGCGGCTCGCGCTGCAGCGCCTCGAGCACAAGGCGCCGCCTCCCGCGACGGTCGCGATCCCGGGTCCCGCGATCCTCGAACGGCTGCGCACGCTGCGCGCGGAGTCGGAGGCGCTGGACCAGCGCATCGTGCCGCTCACGCGCCAGAGCGGACAGCTCGGCCACCCGCACTGGGGTCCCTCGATGCGCGCCGGCAACGACAAGAGCCGCCTCGCGCGCCAGATCGAACGGCACGCCGACGTCTACACGTCGCGCGTCTCGAACCTGCAGAGCCTGACGCCCTTCGGCTACCTGCGCGCCGCGCACGGCAGCCTGCCCCACGACGCGCAGGGGCAGTAGTCGTGCGACTTGGGCGAAGCGCGAACCGTCGGCGCTCTCAAGCTCGCGGCGACAACGGCGGCGGTTCGTCATCGCGAACGCCTGCGGGCCAGGTGACCGGCTCGAGAGTCGCGGGATCGGGGCGGCCACTGTCTCCGGCTCGAACGCGGCAAGGCCACGTGCAATGGTGTCGGCATTGAGGAAGTTCGCAATGCCGAGTTGGTCATGCACGAGCTGCCGCGACGTCGTGGACTTGCCAGCGCCATTCGGACCGGCCAGCACGAGAACGCGCGGTTGTGGAGTGCTCGTCATCGCTCTCGTCACCGCGCCGCGGCGAGCGCTGCTTCGACGGCATCACGCGTCTGAGCGCCACGCAGCCCGAACCGGATCACGCCGGTCGCATCGACGACGTAGGTGATTGGCGTCACGTTCGACCACGTCACGCCGTGGAACGCGTCGGCGAACTTCGCGTCCGCCAGCAGCACCGGCCGCTGGAAGTTCTTGGCCGCGATGGTCTGTGCCGTCTGCTCGGCCGGGAAGCCGAGCACGGCATCGGTCATCACGTGCAACAGCACCGTGTCCGCGGGCAGCTTCGCTTCGAGCTCGCGGATCTCCGGCGCCTCGACATCGCACGAATGGCAGCGCGAGCGGAAGAAGTGCAGCACCGCGCGCTTGCCCTTCAGGTCGGCAGTGGTCCAGGGCTTGCCCGCGCGGTCGGTCAGCGCGAACTCCGGCATGTCCTTGCCGACGGAGTGCTGGATCAGGTCGTCCACGTGCGCACGGATCCAGCCCGTGACGACGAACCATGCCGCGACGAGCAGCAGGGCAACCAGGGAGAACAGCGTGCGGCGGCTCATGCAATGGAACTCCCGTCTGCGGCGGCGAGCCGCCGCTTGCTGCGGCTTGTCGGGCGGCATCCTACCGATGCCCCACTCATTCTGACCGTCGACCAGGCTGTAGCGTGTGCTTTGCCTTCAGGGAGGCGTAGCAGTCGACGCACACAAGGGCGAAGTCGTTGAACCGTCTGAACTCCTCCGTCATCCCGCCCTGGCGGAGGAACATGGCCTCGCAGTCCTCGCACCACCCCTGCAGGTCGTCGGGATCCGATGAGTTCTCCCTGAAGCCGACCTTGCGCTCGTGCACCTGGATGTGGTGCGTGCACACCACGGCAGATGGTCTGTCACCATGGTTGCTGCACGTGATGTACATGACTGCTCCAGCGTGTCGACGGCCCAACGGCCCTGACGCTGAGGCGCGAGCCGCGTGCGAGTGCTTCGGCTCTCGCGGTTGCTTGGTCGCGGCTCGTCGCCTCCTGCGACAAGTTAGCCATCCTCGACGTAGATCGCCTCCGCGATCTCGTAGTCGCCGGTCGGGTGCGCCTCGCCCGTGATGCAGGTGAAGCAGGAGAGTCCAGCCAGAGCCGAGCCGACGACCCAGATTCGGTTGCCGCACTCGCATCGCGCGCCAGCGCGCGCTCGCGCGAGCGCCGATTCGAGTCTCTCGATCAGGTCGCTGCGGTCCACGTCCCGATTGCCCGCGCAGTGTTTCCGTACGTAGTCGTCGATCGAGATCGGCACGAACGAGCGGGAAGGCATGGCCAAGGACAGGATCCTATCCAGAGGAAGTCGCGCCAGGTACCCGAGCACTGGCGACGGCCAGCTCGTGACTTCGTCCGGATGGGATCAGTCGGACGAAGCCGCGGCAGAATCGGCTATGGGCTTTCGATCGACGGAGCCCGCCCGGAGCAAGGCGCCGGACCGAGCTTCTGACCGCGCCGAGGAGAAGTCGCGCGTCAGAATGGTGTGGATTGATCGCGCCCGAGGCGTGGTTTGGACGGTGATCGAGGCGTGACGTGCGACAGGATGCCGTAGAGCGCACGCGAGGGGACGGCGTCGAGCGCTGCACGTCAGCCCGCACCCACCACCCGAGCGAACAGTTCCGCTGTCGACGCCAATGCGGCCCGCTCGTGGAGCCGCGCGAGCAGATCTCGGGGCAGGCCGCTGGAGCCCACCGCGGCGCCAGCGATCTGTCCCGCCATCGACGCGATCGTGTCCGTGTCGCCACCGGCCTCGATGGCGCGCTGAACGACACTGACGAACCCGCGCTGCGGGATCTCGCGCGCCGCGAACAGCGCCAGCGGAACCGACTCTGCGACGAAGCCCGACCTGCCCCACGCCTCGGCGACCTCCAACGGTGACACGTCATTGCCGAAGGTCGCGAACCGCGCGATGCGGTCGCGGACCAGCGAGTCCGGCAAGCGGCTGGTCACGTCGCGAAGGAGGTTCGCACAGTCGTAGCCCGACGAACCGGCGAACCGGATCGCGAGCACGACGGCCAGAGCGCCCACATGGGCCTCGTCGTGGTGATGGGTGATCCGGCAGACGTCGCGCAGGATCGTCCGATGCTCTTCGTCGCCGGGGTCGATGACGAAAGCCAGCGGCGCAATCCGCATCGCCGCACCGTTACCGGCCGATCGCTCGCCCTTCGCCCCCGACAACGCCCAGTGGGCCCCAGCGTCGAGGTCGCGCAGTGCCTTGAGCGTGCTCGCGCCCAGCCCTCGCAGTCGTCCGGCGCGAAACCATGCCGTGAATCTCGCAGCGACCCGTTCCGGATCGACGCGTCCAGCTTCGATGACGGCCTCGCAGGTTGCGATCGTGAGCTGGGTATCGTCCGACACGATCAACTGCTCGGGAACAGTCGGCACGCCACCAGGCACGCAGCCTTCGAAAGGTCCACCCCACCCGTCACCGATCGCACCTCCGAGGATCGACCCCACCACGCGCTCGAACATCACGGCCTCGCACGACGCCACGTCGCGGGCCAGCGTAGCCCCGACGGCACGCGTCGCCCACCGGTACCGCATCGAGCGGAGGCAACCGCAGTGCGCACCTCCGGTTCAGGACGACGACGCTCCGCAGTTCCATCGGTTGTCCGGACCTTTGTGCTTCCGGCGAAGGCGTCGCGCGGTATGTTCCGCAGCGGGCTGGTCAGAGCCCACGGTCAACAGTGAGCATTCGAATAGGCGGAGTACCGTACGGCGTCGGCGCGCCCCTGCTAGCGGGCTTGGACTCCGATCCGCGCGTCGCGCTGGTGAAGGCGCCCCCGACCGAGCTGATCGGGCTGTTGCAGTCCGGCAAACTCGACTGCGCGCTCGTCTCGTCCGTCGAAGCCGTGCAGCGGCCCGGCTATTCCGTGGTGCCGGGCCTCGGCATCGCGTGCAAGCGCGAGATCCGCTCGGTGCGCGCGTTCCGGCGGCGCGGCGCGGTGATCCGTTCGGTCGGCTTCGACCAGGGCTCGGCCACGTCGACGGCGCTGCTACGGCTCCTGCTCGCGTGCGTGCACACCGCCGAGGTCGGCACGGACCTGCACTTCGAGCCGATCGCGCCGACGCCGTGGCCCGCGTCGCTGCCGCACGACCTCGTGCTGTTGATCGGCGACTGCGGACTGCAGGCCGACGCCGGCGATCGCGAGGTCTGGGACCTCGGACAGCAGTGGCAGAAGTGGACGGGCCTGCCGTTCGTCTTCGCGGTCTGGTTGCTGCGCGCGGGGGCCGATGCGGCGGCGATCCAGAAGCTGCTGACCGAGGCACGCGCACGCGGCCGCCAGCTGGGCGCCGTCGATGGCACGCACGGGGCGGCTCACTACGACCTCGACGAAGAGGACATGCGCGGCTTGCGCCGTTTCTGGGCCGAGTGCCGAGCCCTCGGGCTCGCGTCGGCCAGCGACCCACGTTTCGTTCCCAACTCGATCCCCGCATCGCGATGAGCAACCAGACGGGCCAGCAAACCCTGTTCGCCGATACCACCGACACGAATATGGCCGCTGAAAAAGCACCGAAGGTCAAAGAGCCGAAGGGCACGGAGCCGAAGGCCAAGGGTCCGAAGATCAGGCAGCCCAAGGAGACCGAGCCCGAGGAGACGGAGCCCCCGGAGCAGGAACCCGAGGAGAAGGAGCCGAAGGCGAAGGGTTCCAAGGGCAAGCTCGCGGTCGTGAACGCCGAGACGATGGCGAAGCGGCAGCGCGAGATCTCGGTCAGCGAGTTCTTCACCAAGAACCGCCACCTGCTCGGCTTCGACAGCCCGCGCAAGGCGCTGCTGACGGCGGTCAAGGAGGCGATCGACAACAGCCTCGACGCGTGCGAGGAGGGCCGCATCCTGCCCGACCTCAAGGTCAAGATCTCGCGCATCGGCCAGAGCGAGAAGCAGTTCACGGTCACGGTCGAGGACAACGGTCCCGGCATCGTGAAGGCGCAGGTGCCGAACGTGTTCGGGCGCCTGTTGTACGGCAGCAAGTTCCACCGGCTGCGGCAGAGCCGCGGGCAGCAGGGCATCGGCATCAGTGCGGCCGGCATGTACGGCCTCTTGACGACCGGCAACCCGGTGCGCGTGCGCACGAAGCCCGGCAAGAAGTCGGTGCCGCTCTACTTCGAGATCACGATCGACACGGCGAAGAACCGGCCCGACTTCACCGACAAGGTGATCGAGTGGGACAAGGAGCACGGCACCGAGGTGTCGATCGACCTCGAAGGCGAGTACCGGCGCGGCCAGAAGAGCGTCGAGGAGTTCGTGAAGCTGATGGCGGTCGCGAACCCGCACGTCTACCTGCACTACACGGATCCCGACAACAACGTCATCGAGTACCAGCGCGCGACGAAGGAGCTGCCGCAGGAGGTCGAGGAGATCAAGCCGCACCCGCACGGCGTCGAGCTCGGTGTGCTGCTGAAGATGGTCAACGAGAGCGACAACCGCACGACGAGCGCGTTCCTGCAGGGCGACTTCTCGCGCGTCGGCCCGACCGTCGCGAAGGAGATCTGCGAGAAGGCCGGCATCAAGCCCGAGACGAACCCGCGGCGGCTCGAGACCGCCGACGTCGCGAAGATCAAGGCCGCGATCGACGCGACGAAGATCATGGCGCCGCCGCTGTCGTGCATCGCGCCGATCGGCGAGGACCTGATCATCGCGGGCCTCAGGAAGGAGGTCGAAGCCGACTTCTACGTCGCGACGTCGCGCAAGCCGGTCGTCTACCGCGGCCATCCGTTCGCGATCGAGGTCGGGATCGCCTACGGCAAGCCGGGCGACACGCTCGCGATGACCGCCGAGGGCAAGATCGTCGAGGTCGCGAAGAAGAAGGCCGAGACCGAGGAAGTGCTGATGGGCGCGGCCGACGAGCCGATCCGGCTGATCCGGTTCGCGAACCGCGTGCCGCTCGTGTTCCAGCAGTCGGCGTGCGCGATCACCAAGGCCGTGATCGCGACGAACTGGAAGAACTACGGGCTGCAGCAGCCGCGCGGTGCCCTGCCGATCGGCCCGATGGTCGTGTTCGTGCACATCGCGTCGGTCTGGGTGCCGTTCACGAGCGAGAGCAAGGAAGCGATCGCGAGCTACGACGAGATCCTCGAGGAGCTGCGGCTCGCGCTGATGGAGGCCGGCCGCAAGCTCGGCATCCACGTGCGCAAGGGCCGCAAGCTCGCCAGCGAGTTCAAGAAGCGCAACTACATCGAGATGTACATCCCGCACGTCGTCGAGGCGCTCAAGGACATCCTCGACCTCGACGAGAAGGAAGTCGCGAAGGCGACTGCGAACCTGACCAACGTCCTCGAGAAGAGCCGCAAGCTCTAGCCCGTCCTCCAGCACTCCACCACTTCACCGCCGCGCATCCGTTCACCGCCGAGCATCCATGGCAGCCAAGAAGCAAGACACCAGCAAGAAGAAGCGCAAGCCGCTGACCCACCTCGACAAGTTGACGATCGGCCAGATCATCAAGTGCGCCGACGATGTGCACACGACGATCGAGAAGCAGGGAAAGCCCGAGCTCAAGTTCCCGGAGCGGTCCCTTCGCAACGCGAAGTACGACAAGAAGGGCGGCTTCCAGATGGGACGTGCACGCGTCGAGCGCACGCTGACGGTCAACACGGTCAAGACGTTCGCGCAGACGCTGAAGCTCATGTCGCTGAGCAAGGAGATGGTCGAGCAAGACGACTTCGCGACGAAGCGAGACGCCTACTACCAGTCGAAGAACTGGGGTGACGCGAAGTTCGTCGAGCAGCCCGAGTCGGACGCGGTGATGGACGACATCGAGGCGCTGTTCTCGCTCGAAGGCGTCACGCGCGAACAGCTGCGCTTCTACCCCGAGGAGCACGGCGGGGCCGTGGCCGGCCAGTTGATCGTGATCGATCGCGATCCCGAGACCGACCGCGAGGTGCGCATCGACTGCACGGGATTCGCGACCGGCTCCTACTCGATCCCGCACTCGGTCGAGCAGCTGAAGTTCGAGACCAAGGCGAAGTTCATCCTCGCGATCGAGACGGGAGGCATGTTCCAGCGCCTCAACAACCACAAGTTCTGGCGCACCTACAACTGCATCCTCGTGGAGACCGCGGGCGTGCCGACGCGCGCGACGCGCCGCTTCATCCGCAAGCTCGCGGACGACTGCAAGCTCGACGTCTACGCGTTCAACGATTGCGACCCGTACGGCATCTCGAACATCTACCGCACGCTCAAGGTCGGTTCCGGCAATGCGGTACACCTGAACCAGTTCTTCTGCGTGCCGCAAGCACGCTACCTCGGCGTCACGCCGCAGGACATCATCGACTTCAAGCTGCAGGACGCGACCCATCCGCTGCAGGAGGTCGACAAGAAGCGCGCGCAGGACGCGCTCAAGAACGACCCGTTCTTCCAGGCGCACAAGGAGTGGCAGAAGGCGATCGAGCAGATGCTGAAGATGGGCGTGCGCGCCGAGCAACAGGCGCTCGCGAAGTGGGGCCTCAACTACGTGATCGACGAGTACCTGCCGCGCAAGCTGAAGGACCCGGGCAAGTTCCTGCCGTGACGCAGGACGGCGCGCGGCCTTCCGCACGCTCACTGGACGGCTGGTCCGGCGCCCGCACCGCCCGCCAATCTGCTGCCCGCCAATCTGCTGCGTTGTGGCATCGGGACATGCGGCCGGAGAACATGGCGCCCATGCCGCGCGCCACCGGTATGGTCGTTACTGCACTGACGCTGCTCGCTGCGTGCAGCTCGTTGCAATATGACCTCGCCTCGGTGCCGTTCCCGGTCAGCGCCTCGCCGGCGGCGCGGAGCGCCGGCGCGGCCGAGCCGTTCGTCGCGACGGGCAAGACCGTGCTCTGGGTGCACGGCCTGCTCGGCGAGGACCAGGCCGACGTCGCCGGGCTGCTGCGGCAAGCGTGCAGCGGCTGCGACAGCGTCGCCGAGTTCCGCGCCTCGGCGCAGCCCTCGTTCCACGACTGGCTCGTCACCCACTTGACGCTCGGGTTCGTGCGCATGAAGACCGTCACGGTGACCGGCAAGCGCGTCAAGAAGGGTGCCTGAAGCATGCGTGCCCCGCTCTCCGTACCGCACTGCGTACTCGGGTGCCTCGCGCTGGCCGCGGCACCTGCGGCGCAGGAGCCTTCGCCGCTCGAGCGCACGACGCTGTGGCCGGGCGGGGGTCTCAAGGAGCGCTACACGGTCGACGAGCAGGGCAACAAGCACGGTCACTTCGAACGCTGGACCCCGACGGGCGTGCGCACGCTGTTCGAGGTCTACGTGCAGGGCAAGCTGCACGGCATGCACCGCGAGTGGACCGACACCGGAGTGCTGATCTGCTCGATGTCGTTCCAGGACGACATGCTGAACGGCGTCTTCGAGACCTACCACGAGAACGGGCGCACGGCGATCTCCGGCAGCTACCGCGACAACAAGAAGACCGGCAAGTGGACGGAGACCGACGCCTCGGGCGATCGTCGCCGCACGTCCGAGTACCGCGAAGGCCAGCTGCACGGCACGGTCCGCATCCAGTGGAAGGGCCGCCAGCTCACGCACCAGACCTGGAAGCGCGGCGAGCTCACGGCACTCGGCGAGATCGTGCCGTTCCCGGTGCCGCGCGACACGCTGCTCACGCAACTGCGCGAGATCCTCGCGACCGAGAAGACCGCCGATCCGAGCGATGCGGAGTCCGAGCAGCGCCAGGACGCGCTGATGCGGCTGCGCGCCTACCGCCACCTCTGTGGCCTGCCGCAGAGCGAGATGCAGCTGTGGCAACCGTGGAACACGCTCTGCGACGCCGCGGCCGAGGCGTGCCGGCGGAACGGCAAGCTCGACCATCATCCGGAGAAGCCGCCGGGCATGGACGACAAGCGCTTCCAACAGGCGGTCGAGGGCGCGAGCCACAGCAACCTCGCGGTCGGCGGCTCGCTCGTCGACTCGGTCGACAACTACATGGACGACAGCGACCCGAGCAACATCGACCGGCTCGGGCATCGCCGCTGGTGCCTGAACCCCGCGATGAAGAAGACCGCGTTCGGCACCGACGAGAACTACCACGCGATGTGGTCGATGGATGCCAGCGGCGGCGCGGCGAAGGACCTCGACACCATCTACTACCCACCGCGCGGCTACGTGCCGGTGGACTTCTTCTCGGCGGAGCGCGCGTTCTCGATCTCGCCGCTCAAGGGCGGCGCCGTGAAGGCGAGCGAGCTGCGCGCCAGCATCCGCCCGCTCGACGACGAGTACCTGCCCGGGGAGTCGCTGGACATCGCCGATCTGCACGTCGCGGACGCGGGTTATGGCACCGGGATCTGCATCGTCTTCCGCGGCAAGGGGCTGAAGGTCGCGGCCGGCTCGCGTTATCTCGTCGAGGTGAGCACCGACGGCGGCCTGACGCAGGAGCATCGCTACGTCGTCGAGTTCTGCGAGCCCGCCGGCAACGTCGCGAAGTAGCCCGCGGTTCGCTCACTCGACGCGCAGCGGCTCGCGGCCACGCCGCGCGCGGATGCGGTTCAGGAACGCGAGGACCTTCGGCCGCGCGACGAAACGGCGTTCGAGAGCGCGCTTGCCTGGAAAGTCGAGCAGCAAGAGCCCGATCAGCAGCGTCAGCACGCCCTGCCCCGGCAGCACGATCATGACGAGGCCTGCGATCGCGAAGACCAGACCGAGCACGTTCTTGGCCGCGCGCCCGATCCAGTAGACGACACCGCAGCGCGCGGCCAGGTCGCTCCGCGAGGCGAGGAAGTAGTCGGCGGGCAGGCGCAAGACGAACACCGGCAGCAGCAGCGCGGTCAGGACCAGCGAGCCGAGCGAGAACAGGAACAACCACCAGAGCAGGTCCGAATGGCTCTGCCACCATTCCCAGAGCGAGCCTTCGGCGGCCTGCAGCGGGGCAAGCAGCGGCCAGTTCACCTCGGCTCGGATCATCGATCGCAAATCCACCGGCCGACCAGACTACCTGCTGCCGGTGGCCGGGTCACGGTGAGCGCCTTGCGGCCACCACTTGCCGTGGAGCAACAGCATTACGACCGCTTCGCCAGCGAAGACCACCGCATCCGCGACCAAGGCCAGCGGTGTCACCAACACGCGAGCCACGGGCCAGGGCGACTGGAGCTCCGTCATCACGTCTTCGCGCCGCATCGTGCCGTGCCACCTCGCGATCACGGGTGCGACTTCCGGCGCGGCCCAGTCGGGCTCGAGCGTCCAGCACGAGCAGTGGGAAACGGCGCCGCCGGACGCCGTCTCGAGGCAGCTCCAGAGCCACACGAGGTCGGGCTGCACGCAGAGCAGGTGACGCCCGTCTTGCGAACAGACCTCGACGAGCAGCCGCGCCGACGCGAGCTGCTGCAGCCGCTCCGCCAGCACCGGGGAGCCCTCGGGTTCCGCGAGCGCCGCGATCGGCCGCAGGTCGTCGTCGACGAACTCGGCCGCAACGACGACCGGAGCGGCCCCTTGACCGAGCAGCGGAGCGAGGTCCAACGAACGCGTGCGTTGGGCACACTCGCGGAGCAGCGCGGGCCAGTCGGGCCGGTCGACGAGCGAGTAGGCGAACCCATCACGCTGGTGTTGCTGCTGCAGGGCCTGCCTGGTCACGGCCGGCAGGTCCTCCATCTGCATCTCGCGTCCGACGGCCGCGAAGTCGACGCGGCCCGACAGACGCACCCTGACGTCGCTGCGCCACAAGTCCTCACCGGCATGGAGGCGCCCCGCCTCCATCGCGACCGCTTCGATCGAGAACCAGTCCGTGCGACCGAGCAGGGCCTCGACCTCACCCGCCTCGGGACCCGGGCGCAACCACCAGCGCCTGCCGGACGGACCGTTTCGCGTCTCCGTGGCCCACAGTCCGCGCCGAGCCTGTGCGCCGGCCGACTCGAGCTGCACTTCGCATTGCGTCGTCGCCTTCGACTCCACGAGGTAGCGCTCGTGCTTCTCCGACCAGAGCTCCCGCGTGATGGGCAGCACCTGGATGCAGCCGGGCAACGTCGCGAGCAGCACGAGGCGGCACGAGCACAGGCGACGGTCGCGGCGCATCCGCCGCGCAGCGCAGGACGTGATGCGAGTGTTGCCACGGCCCCCGTGAATGTCTATCCCGTATGCCATGGTCGAGACCTCTCCGGCAACTCAGCTCGAAGCGAAGATCCGCGCCCACACCGCGACCGTCGCCGTCGTCGGACTCGGCTACGTCGGGCTCCCGCTGTTGCGCGCCTTCTTCCAGGCCGGGTTCCCGGTCGTCGGCTACGACATCGACGCGCAGAAGGTCGACATGCTGAAGCGCGGCGAGTCCTACCTGAAGCACCTCGGCACGGACTTCGTGCGCGAGCTCGCGAAGTCGCCGAAGTTCCTCGCGACGGCCGAGCCGCAGGACCTCGCGAAGGCCGACGCGATCATCCTGTGCGTGCCGACGCCGCTCGGCCACCACGGTGAGCCCGACATGAGCTACATCGTGAAGTCGACGCAGATGGTCGCGAACGTGCTGCGCAAGGGACAGCTCGTCTCGCTCGAGTCGACGACCTACCCGGGCACGACGCGCGGCGACTGCCTGCCGATCCTCGCGAAGACCGGCCTCGTCGCGGGCCAGGACTACTTCGTCGCGTTCAGCCCCGAGCGCGAGGATCCGGGCCGCAAGGACCACAGCACGCAGACGATCCCGAAGCTCGTCGGCGGCATCGACGAGGCGAGCTGCCGGCTCGCGACGATGCTCTACGCCGCCGCGATCGAGAAGGTGATCCCGGTCGAGAGCGCCGAGATCGCCGAGGCCGCGAAGCTGCTCGAGAACATCTACCGCTGCGTCAACATCGCGCTCGTGAACGAGCTGAAGCCCGTGCTCGCGGCGATGGACATCGACATCTGGAAGGTGATCGCCGCCGCAGCGACCAAGCCGTTCGGCTTCCAGGCCTTCTATCCGGGCCCCGGGCTCGGCGGCCACTGCATCCCGATCGACCCGTTCTACCTGACCTGGAAGGCGCGCGAGTTCGGCCACCACACACGCTTCATCGAGCTCGCGGGTGAGATCAACAACTCGATGCCGCACTACGTGATCCGCCGCACGATCGAAGGCCTCAACGAGCAGGGCAAGCCGCTGCGCGGTGCGAAGGTCCTCGTCGTCGGGCTCGCCTACAAGCCCGACGTCGACGACGTGCGCGAGACGCCGGCGGCCGAGATCATCAAGCTGCTGTTCGAGGCCGGTGCTGTGGTGAGCTACCACGACCCGCACGTGCCGCTGTTCGCCGGCATGCGCAAGTACCGCGAGTACCGGATGAACTCGGTGCCGCTCAGCAAGGAGAACCTGCAGGCCGCCGACTGTGTGCTGATCGTGACGAACCACAGCGTCATCGACTGGAAGGCGATCGCGACCCACGCGCGGCTCGTCGTCGACTCGCGCAATGCGCTCGCGAAGCTGCTGCCGATCGCGGGCAGTTATGTCCAGGCCTGACGTCGCGTGCCTGCAGCAGGCCGCCGCCGCGCACTCGAGCGCGCGCTGACGCGCTGACCCGGTCTTCTCGTTCCGCGGCGGTAGCAGTCCGTGCGACGAACGCGGCCGATTGCACACGATCGCGACGTGGCCCTGCAGTTGCTCTTGGGCGGCGACACGCGCCGTCGCCTGCGCGCCAACTCGAGGATGAACGATGAGACCCCTTTCCCTGACGAACATGCTGTGCGCAGGCGCACTCGCGTTGTCGACCGACATCTGCTTCGCACACGGCGGTAGCTACAAGGGCCCCCCGGACGTGGTGCCACCGAGCCCCGGCGGCACTGGCGGAGGATCGGGCCCGACCGGCCCCGTGGGCCCGACGACGCCCCAACCGACCGGCCCGTCGGCGCCTGCCCCGAGCGGCCCTGGAGGAGGCGGCGGCCCCACTACCGGCCCTGGCGCTCCAACGGCTCCTGGTGCGGGCATGAGGGGCACGCCTACCGGTGGCTCACCGATCGGCGTCGACCTCAGCGCCTGGGACCTCTGGTGGGAGTTCAACAAGGACTCGTTCCTGCACCTGAAGGAAGCGGTCCATCGCGGCAGCGTCGAGACCGGCAGCCTCGAAGCGTATCTCGGCTCGACGCGCCGGCCCGAGGGCGCGGACACGATGAAGCCGACCGACAACCAGGTCCTGACGGAGATCCTGCCGGCGCTGAAGCAGGCGATCGACGCGAACGACCAGCGCGACATCGCGTCGTCGTGCATGATCGCGATGGCCAAGATCGGCAGGAACCACTCGACCTTCGACCTGATCGACGTGTTCGCGCCGCGGCTGCGGCGGCTCGACCAGGAGGTGCGCGAGACCGCGGCGCTCGCGATCGGGATCGCAGGCATCGACGGTCCCACCGAGTCCACGCTGTTGATCGACCTCACCCTCGACACTCCGGCCGGGCGCGCGGCGTACGGCGGTGAAGTCGACATCCGCACGCGCTCGTTCGCGGCCTACGGCCTCGGACTGCTCGCGCACGAGCACACCTCGGTGGCGCTGAAGACCAAGGCGCTTCGTGCTCTCGCGAAGCTGCTCGCGGACGACAGGATCAGCCAGCGCAACCTCAAGGTCGCCGCGATCGAAGCCATCGGCATCCTCGCGCCCGGCACCTCGACCGCAGGCGAACGCCAGGTGCTCAGCGAGGCGGTCCAGTGCCTCGAGCATTACTACGACAGGCCGCTCGGGCCCGGTGAGCTGCTGATCGCGGCGCACTGCCCCACGGCGATCGCGAAGCTGATCGGCCGCACGCACGAACGCAGCGGCCACTTCAGGGATCGCTTCACGGCGGACCTCGGCGAACAGGGCAAGCAGCAGCGCAGCCACGACGTCGCGCGCTCGTGCGCGTTGGCACTCGGTCAGCTCGGGCTGCCAGTGCACGACAAGAACAGCCCTGCGGCCGGCTGCAGCAAGATCCTGTTCGACACCTACGTGAATCACAAGGACGACCAGACGCGCTACTTCGCGCTGCTGGCGCTGGCCCAGATCGGCGGCGCCGAGAACCGCACGCTGCTGATCAACACGTTGCGCCGCGCCAAGGGGCTCGACAAGCCGTGGTGCGCGCTCGCGGCCGGCGTGCATTCGTTCCTCGCGCGACACGACGCCGAGCAAGCACGACTGCCCGTGCGTGACGACCGGGCCATCGGCGACGTGCTGTTCGCCCAGTTCAAGGACGCGCGCGCGCCGCAGCTCGTGTCGGCGCTGGCCGTGGCACTCGGCCTCGACCGTCACCGCGAAGCCGGCGGCGCGATGCGCGAGCTGATGCTCGCCGATCAAGCCAAGGAAGACCAGGCCGGCTATCTCTGCATCGGGCTCGCCCTGATGGGAGACCGCGACGCAACCGCGGACGTCCAGAACGTGTTCAAGGCCTCGACGCGCCGCCCGGACCTGCTGCGGCAGTCCGCGATCGCGCTCGGGTGCCTCGGCGACAAGACGGCCGCCGAATCCCTGCGCACCCGGCTCGAGGACGCGAACAGCAACCTCGCGACACTCGCCGCCGTGTCCGAGGCGCTCGGCTTCATCGGCGACAGGCGCTCGATCGCACCGCTGAAAGCGATGCTGTTCGACAAGGACCTCGGCAAGCTGTCGCGCGCGTTCGCCGCCGTTGCTCTCGGTGGCATCGGCGACAGGGCGCCGATGCCCTGGAACGCGAAGATCAAGGCGAACATCAACTATCGCGCTTCAGTCGAGACATTGACCAATCAACAGAGCGGGATCCTCGACATACTGTGAGACCCGGCTGCAGCGTGCGGCGTGCGTTGACGCTAGAGTGCCCGCATGCGTCTACCACTGCTGGCGGCGCTTCTCGCCCCCACCTTCCTCGCCGCACAGGGCCGCGACCCTGCCCCCCAGACCCGCGACCGCTCGCCCGACATTTACGTCGGCATGGGATTCTCGGGCGGTGAGTTCGAGCACGAGACCTCGGGCTCGAATCTCGACGACGACGCCGAGGCGATCCTGTTCCGCTTCAAGTTCGAAGGGACTACGAGCGGCGGCGTCGGCGGCGGTGTCCGGTTCGAGCACATGGCGAGCGACGACGACCTCTTCCGCGATGCAGGCTTCGCCGACACCGAGGCCCGGATGTTCTCGAGCTACGCGCACTTCACCTACGAAGTCGAAGGGCGCCGCTTCCGGATGCCGTTCCGCGCCGGGCTGATGTTCAACTACTACTCGCTCGAGGAAGTCGTGACCGACGACGACATCGTCTACTCGACGCTGGGTCCCTACTTCGAGCTCGCCCCCGAGATCACGCTGGCAGGCCGGCGCCAGGTGCGATGGTCCATCTACAGCGAGTTCGGCGTCGGCGGCGGATTCACGGGCATTCACGTCGACGGTGACGACGACGACTACTACTCCGCCACGGTCATGTGGGGTGTCGAGCTCGGTACGCGACTGAAGCTCGGTCCGTTCGAGATGGGTTTCGCCTACCTCGGCCGCTGGCAGTGGATGGACGAGAGCGAGCCCGAGAACGGCCAGATCGTGCTCGGCTACGACGCCGACTTCCAGGGCTTCCTGTTCAGCGTCGGCTCGCGGTTCTGAGCTACGCCGCCCGCTGCGGGCAGCGTAGCTCAGTGGATTGCCCGAACGCCCCAACGCGGGGACCGATCGGGACGAGTCGACGCAACCAGCCCCGCTGGGGCGTTGGAAGCTACGCCGCCCGCTGCGGGCAGCCTGGCTCAGTGGATTGCCCGAACGCCCCAACGCGGGGACCGATCGGGACGAGTCGACGCAACCAGCCCCGCTGGGGCGTTGGAAGCTACGCCGCCCGCTGCGG
>DASVAL010000068.1:0-48915 GCA_036376355.1 Planctomycetota bacterium | reverse complement strand
CGTAGGCGCCGATGTTGATCACACCCTGATGGCCCGCGCCGTCCTCGAGCACGACCTGGAAGGTCACGTCGCCGAGCGGCAGGGCCGTCGTCAGCGGATGCCGCGACGCCTGCGCGGCGCGGAACGACAGGTACGGGAACGCGCCGAAGTTCGGCCGGTTCGTGGCGGTCGACAGGTCGTAGGCGATCTCGCTGGTTGGCGCGCCGCTGAAGCTGAACACGCAGCCGAAGCTGTCGCTGCGCTGTGGCCCGTTCGACCCTGGGGCGAACTCGTCCATCGTGAAGCCATTGAACGGGTCGTTGATGTTGTCCGTGAAGTCGCCGTTCGCGTCGTCGTTGCGGCCTTCGACGAACGCCTGCACGCCGACGCTCACGTTCGCGCCGCAGGCGGCGACGTTCGGGCTCGCGAACGACTGGCTCTGGAAGTCGTCGATCACGTACTTCCCGGACTGGGCGTCGTCCTGGAACATCATGTTGACGACCACGGACGCGCTCGGGGCCGGGGCACCGACCGCGCGGAACGACTCGTACTGGCGCCACAGGTAGTCGCGCGACGGGATGTCTCCCCTGATGTGGTGGCTGACCAGCGCGAGCAGGTAGGGGCGCATGATGTTGTGCGTGGCCGCTGCGCCGATCGGGTTCGGGCCCGAGAACCACGGGTTGCCGCCACCGGCGTGGTAGTCGCCGTGACCCACACCGTAGAGCGAGATCGACTGGCGCTTCCTCGTGGCCCGTTCGTGGATGCCGTACCAGAACACCTGCGGGGCGCCGGCACAGCCGTTCACGTCCGAGTCGCCCTCGGCGACCCACAGGTGGAAGTTCGCATCGTGCGGATGGGAGCCGTTGCCCGTTCCGCCGAGCGTCGGAGACTGTCCGGACCAGCCGCCGAAGTCGACTGGCGCTATGCTCGACACGAGCTTGATGTCCGTGATCGAGTAGTTCACCGGCGTGAACGCCGAGCGGAACAGATTGTCGTAGGCGCGTGCGACACCGTCGCCCCCGCGGCTATGGCCGATCCAGGTGATGTTGTCGCCGTCGACGTGGTTGAGCATCACGCCACCGCCGATCGTCGCGAGGTTGCCGAGGAGGTAGTCCGTGTTGGTGAGCGTCGTGATCGCGGCCGTGTGGCTGCCCGGCACGGTGTCGTTCTGGTGGCTCATGACGACGAAGCCGTACGAGGCCAGGTGGAAGCCGATGTGGTCGTACCAGATGTACTGGTGGCCGTTGCCGTGGCTGACCACGACGAGCGGACACAAGCCGAGCGTCGCGATGTTCGTCGGGTAGTAGGTCTTCTGGCCGAGGAAGGTGCCGCCCGTGTACGTGATCGCCGTGACCGGGTACGGGCCGGCGTTCGGCGTCGTGACCGTGCCACCGAGCTGCAGGTTGCGGCACACGTAGAAGCCCGCTTCCGAGCCTTCGTAGCCGTCGATCATGTCGACGCCCTCGGTGAACTGGCCGTCCTGGCCGAAGTCGATCACGACGTCGTAGCCGACGCCGATCCGGATGTCACCGGAGCCCGCTGTCTCGTTCGGCCCCAGCAGCGAGCCGTTGTCGAGCAGGAAGGTGTTCTGCTGGATCGTCGTGGCGCCGACGGGGAACGTCACCGTCTGCGGCGCGCCGCGCACGTCGGTCAGCGCCGGGTTGCCGGCCCACTGCGCCGCGGTCTTGTCGGCCACGACGTAGACGTGCGCCGTCTTGCCCACGACGTACGAGTAGCGCGGATCGATGGCCAGCGAGACCGGCGAGGCGCGGTTCACCGCCGAGATGTGCTCGAAGAACGGGAACGTCGGCAGCGGATTGCCCGCGAGCTGCGGCCGCGCGACGACCGTCACGTCGACGCCGTTGCTGATCGCGAGGCCCTGCGGCGCGGTCGAGTCGAGCGACAACGCCGCGAGGTAGAACTTCTGCGAGTGCAGCCCCTCCCGGTACGGGATGCCGATCTGGACGGTCAGCGTGCCGCCTGCCGGGATCGTGCCGATGTTCGCGAGCACGAACGCCGACGTGAAGCCGAGCGGCACCGTGAGTCCGAACAGCGTCACGGGACCCGGGTCGGTGTCGAGCATCAGGCCGACCGGCTGGCCGACCTGACCGGTCACCGTGACGGCGATGGCGTCACCGAGTCGTCGGATGACCGAGACCTGACCGTCGAGAGCGAGCGTGGACTGCGCACGGGTTTCGGCGGTCGCCAGCACCAGAGCGGAGAGAATGGCAATCGAGGCGATGCGGTTCGTTGGAGTCACGGGTGAGTCCTTTGATGCAGCAGGGACCAGCAGGCCAATTCGAGCGATGCAGAAGAGGGACTAGAGATACGTGTAGTTGCAGGTGACGGCGCAGCCGCCCGGAGTCGTGATGACGACCGTGGCGAGGCCCGGCGTGCCCGGCGGCGTGAGCGCGATGATCGCGGTCGCGCTCGCGCTGCTGACGACTGCCGGGTTGCCGTTGACGGTCACGGTCGTGCTCGGCGCGAACCCGGTGCCGATCACGATGAAGTTGGCTCCGCCGGCGGCCGGCCCGGACGTGGTGACCTGGTTCGTGATCACGGGCGTCGGGTTGAAGCCGGTCGTCGCCTGGTTGCCGTCCGGGTTGCGCACTCGCAGCGTCGCGCCGCACGGCACGTTGGCCGGCATCGGGAACGTGATCTGCGTCGACGAGACGGTCGTCGGCGTCACGCCGACACCGTTGATGTCCACCGTCGCGAACATCGAGAAGCCGGTGCCGGTGACCGTGATCGTGCCGCCGAGCGGTGCGGAGTTCGGATTGCGTGCCGTGATGACCGGCGGCGGCGCCGCCGAGAACTCCATCGCGATCGCGTTGGTCAGGTCGATGCGGCCCGGGTTCGCCGAGTCGGTCGCCATGATCGCCTGGAACGTCAGCGGGAAGTTCAGCGCGATGCCCGGAGGCAGCGAGACCGAATACGGCGCGACGAAGCTGCCGATGTCGATGATCGCGATCGGCGGGAAGCATGCATTGCCCCACGCCGTCGTCGTGACCGTCGCGGAGGTCGCGATGCCCAACCAGCCGAGCAGCACGAACGGCGCCGACGTCTCGCTCGGCGGCGGCGCGAGGGCGATCGTCCACGGGTCGGCGATGGCGAGCTGGAGCTTGCGGTAGAAGCCGCCGACGCCGCCGTTGATCGTCAACAGGTTGTAGGGCCCGCCGCTGCCGACCAGCGCGTTGCCGACGTAGCAGGCGTCGGGCAGCGAATTCGAGATCCAGTTCCACGACCGCAACTCGGCGTTCTGGCCGCTCGAGCCCGACGTCGTCGACGACGTGAAGCCGACAAAGGCCGTCGCGCCGCCGAGGCCCAGGCCTCCGGTGCTGCCGCCGCTCAACTGCGTGCCACCGCTCTCGAACGAGAAGGGGGCAGAGGTCAGTGCCGTGGGGCTGTTGTTCAGGTAGAGCGAGACCGTGCCGACCGGGATCGCGGGCACGTAGACGACCTTGAGCCGGTGCACCTGGCCGTTGCCGAGGTTCGTCGCCGGCGTGGCGCGAGCGATCGACACGCCTTCGTTCTCGCTGTTGCCGAACGATCCGACCGTGTGGATGCTGACCTCGTTCGCGCTCGTGTCGCCGATGAAGGTCTGTTGCACGCGGTCGATCTCGAACGCGATGCTGTTGCTGATCGGCGACGTGTTGTTGCCGAAGCCGTAGCCGATGCCCCAGAGGTTGCCGCCGAGCGCCGCAGCACCCGCTGGCGCGCCATGGATCACGAAGGCGAGCCCTTCGACGGTGGAGGTCATCGCGAACTCGAACGTCGTCTCGAAGCCCTCCGCGACGAGCACCGGTGTCGTGCGCCAGACGCTGCCGACCTGTGCGGAGCCGTTGTTCGTCACGCGCAGCGCCGTGCCGGATTGCGCCGCGGAACCGTTCAGCGTCAGCCCTGCAGTGCTCGAGAAGGTGGGGTAGTTGAAGTTCTGGCCGACGACAGCGGGTGCGAGCACGAAGCTGGCGAGACAACCTGCGATGAGTGGCGCGTAGTTCACGGCGATGCCTTCTGAGGGTTGGTGGGACCGACGCCCTGCGACGGAGGAGCGGCGAGTTATACCGCAACAGCTCGCGATGGACAGGCCTTCAGTTCGCGCGCGCGGCGCGCGCTCCGGCATGGTGATTTTCCAACGCAGCCGACGCCGATGTAGCCGCCGTGTACCGAACCACGATGTTCGAGCGTAAACGACGCGCGCTCACCTGCGCGGCCACACGTTGTCACCCTTGCTGTGATCGGGAAAGCGACCGGCCGGATCGAGCGTGATCTTCTCGATCGCGCGCGCACCGAACTTCAACCTGGCCTCGAACGTGCGGCTGCCCGCGAACCAGACGTCGACGGGCCACGTGACGATCGCAGAGCCGTCCTTCCGCATCACGGCATTCGGCATCGGCTCGGGAGCCGGGCCCTCCTGCGTGAACTGCACCTCGAGCACTACGGGCGACGGCATCTGGCCGTCCTGGCGGACCGTGACGACGGTCTCGCCATCGGATCCGCGCACGCTCTCGATCGAGCCGTCGACCGACTCCGTGGTCCACAGCCAGTAGTACCAGAACCAGCCGAGGTCCTGCTCGAGCGCGTTGCTCATGAAGAACACGAAGTCCCACGGGGAAGGGTGCTTGAACGCCCACTCCTTCGCGTAGCCGCTCATCGCACGCTGCACCGCTTCGTCGCCGACGATGCCGCCGAGCATCGAGAGCATCATCGGCGCCTTCTGGTAGGTCTGGAAGCCGTACGAGTTGCCGGCGTAGTTCGCGTTCCACATCATCGGCGCCTCGCCTTCGTCGCCGCTGCGCTGGCCGTAGTTCTGCCCATGGCCGTCGAGGCTCGGCGACCGGCCGCGACTGTGCGCGCCCGAGAGGATGTTCATGTACTGGTTGAAGCCCTCGTCCATCCACCCGTACATCGTCTCGTTGTTGCCGACCATCATCGGCCACCACTGGTGACCGGTCTCGTGGTCGGCGGCACCCTGGTTGCTGTTGATGACCATCGGGTACTCCATGCCCGAGCTCGGACCGTCCTGCAGCGTCAGCTGCGGGAACGGGTACGGCGCCCACAGCGCCGAGTAGAACTCGAGCGCGTGCCGCGTCACGGGCCCCGCGTTGCGGAACAGGTTCGCGCGCTCGGGCAAGTGCACCATGTGGATCGGAACCGGTCCCAGGCCAGGGATCGTCGCGCGCGTCGCCTTCCAGACGTAGTTGATCGCGGTCGCCCACGCGAAGTCGTTCACGTTGTCGGCCACGAAGTGCCAGACGAGCCGATCGCCCGCGGCCGTCGACACGCCGGGCCCGACCTCGTCCTCGCCGACGATCGTCACGACCTCGTCCGACGCGAGCACCTGCGCCAGGCGGTTGCGCGCCGTCGCGGTCAGCACCTCCGCGGGGTTCTGCAAGACGCCGGTCGCCGTGACGATCCATCCCGCGGGCACGTCGATGCGCACGTCGAAGCGGCCGAAGTTGTTGTAGAACTCGGAAGGCCCGAGGTACGGGCTCGTGTCCCAACCGCGCAGGTCGTCGTACTTCGCGAGCCGCGGATACCACTGCGTCGGCTGGAACAGCGTGTCGGCCCAGCGCTGCGTCATGCGGTGACCGCGACCCGCGCCGCCACCGGGCAGCTTCGTGCTCCATTCGATCTCGACCTCTGCCCTGCCGCGCGCCGGAATCGGCTTCGCGAGGCGAACGGTCGCCACGGTCTGGTCGAGCCCGGACACGCTGGCTCCCTGGGGCTCGTCCGTCTGGCCCCCACCGCGCCGACTGCGCGGTGTCAGGTCGACGACCTCGCCGTCGATCGCCATGCGCGTGATGACCATGCCGTCGGTCGTCTCGGCCGGCACCGAACCGCCGCGCTGGGAGAGCGGCCGGAAGATGTTGTGGTCGAGCCGCAGCACGAGCGTCGCGAGTTCCTGCGGGCTGTGGTTGTGCACGGCGATCTTCTCCTTGCCGAGGATCGACGTCGTCGCGCGGTCGAGGCGCGCTGCGATCGTGAAGTCGGTCTGCAGCTGCCAGTAGGCCGGCCCCGGCCGGCCCGTGAAGTCGCGCGTGCCGGCCTCCATCGCGCGCCGGATCGAGCGCGTCAGCGGCACGTCGCGGCGGATCGCGCGCGGCGTCGCGTCGCGATTCTTGCGCAGCACCTCGGCCGCGCTGGCTTCCGCGGGCGCGGGCGCAGGACCTGCCTGGGCCTGCACGCCTCCGAGCAATGCCACCACGGTCGCGAACGGAACGGCAAGGGATCGCATCATCGGGAGGAGCCTCGGGCCGCGGGAACGCAGCGGGCGCGGAATCTACCGTCCGGGCCGCGCGGCGCCACGCCGGCGTGGCTGCGCCCCGTGCACGAGCGACTACATTGCCGCTGCCGCCGGGATTTCCCGGTCTCGTGAATACCGGGGCACCACCTCGGGCGATCTGCTGCCGTGAACCCGACTCCCCTGGCTGCTCCGTGCGACGCGCTCGAGCTCGACGAGATCGTGCGGCGGCACCAGCAGAACGTCTGGCGTTTCCTGCGCGCGCTCGGGGCCGATCCCGCGCTCGCCGAGGAGCTGGCCCAGGACACGTTCCTGCTCGCGTGGCGCAAACGCCTCGCCGCGCGCAGCGAAGCCGAGACCGCCGCGTGGCTGCTGCGCACGGCGCGCTTCCTGTGGTTGCGCACGCGGCGGCATCGCCAGCGCCACGAGCAGCGCCTCGCCGACACGCTGCTCGAGTGGTGGCTGCGCCAGGGCGCCGCCGACGCCGGCGACCGCTGGCTCGACGCGCTGCGAAGCTGCCGGCAGCAGCTCGGCCCGCGCGCGGCGCAGGCACTGGAGCTCTTCTACGCCGACGGGCTGTCGCGCGACGCAGTCGCGAGCGCACTCGGCATGAGACCCAACGGCACGAAGACGCTGCTGCAGCGCACGCGTGAGCTGCTGCGCGACTGCATCGAACGGAGACTGGCATGAACGCGACCCGGAACGAAGCGAGCGATCGTTGTCTGCAGTGGGCCCTCGCCGAGGACCTCGGCGGCGAGCAGGCGCCCGATCTCGTGGCCGCGGTGTGCGCGCGCGCCGCGGCCGGCCAGTGGCCCGACGAAGCGGAGATCACGACATCCGCGAACTGGCGCATCGCGGCCTTCATGGCGGCCGGCATCGCGGTCGCGGTCGGGACCTGGCTCGCGCAGCGACCGCGGACCGAGGTGCCCGAAGCACCGGGCGGCGTACCGGCAGCGGTACCGCAGGACCCGCCGCCCGGCAAGGCCCCGCCCGTCGCGCCGCCGGTGGCCGAGCCGATGGCCGAAGACGCGCCGTGGGTCGTCGTGAGCACGCAGGCCGAGATCGCGGCGCTCCAACCTTCGTGCCTCGCGCTGCGCCTGCGCACGCCGGAGCTGGAGCAGGTCCTGACGCACCAGGAAGCGCATTGGAAGGAGGGCGACAAGCCGGGCACGGCCGTGCAGGCGGGCAGCTCGCCGCGCGCGAGGATCGCGAGCGTGTTGGACCGCACGCCGAAGCTGCAGAAGCTCGACGCCGATACCAGCGAGAAGTCGGACCTGCAGCTGGACCGGCTCGACCTCGATCGCATCGGGGCGCAGTCGTCCTTGCGCTGGTTGAGCCTCGCGGGCCGCACGGAGATCGAGCCTGCCTGGCTCCGCGCGCTGGCCGGCCTGCCGGCGTTGACGCACCTCGCGCTGCCGCACGTCCGGATCGGCGACGAAGGCGCCGCAGCACTCGCGCCGATCCCCGCGCTGCAGTCGCTCGATCTCGCGTTCGAGCTGACGCTGACCGACGACGGTCTCACGAGCCTCGCGACGATGCCGGGCCTGCGTCACCTCTCGCTGCGCGGTTGCGTGCGGCTCACGTCGAAGGGCCTGCAGCGGCTCGGTGACTGCCGCCTGCTCGAACGCCTCGACCTGCGCTTCTGCAATGGCCTCGACCTCGAGCCGCCGCGCGGCGTGCCGAAGCAGCTCCTGCATCGCCTCGAGCAGATGATGATGAGCGAGATGGCCCTCGCGGCGCAGCCGGGCTCGGGCCTCGACGACGCGGCCCTCGAAGCACTCGCGAAGCTGACGCGCCTTCGCGAGCTGCTGCTGACGGGCTGCCCGACGATCACCGCGAACGGTCTGCGCGCCGTCGCCGCGTTGCCGCTGCGCAAGCTCTCGGTCTCGATCAGGACCGGCACCGCGACCGAGTGGGTCGGGGCGATGCCCCCAATGATCGAGGAGCTGTCGCTCGCGTGGAGCAGCGTGTTCGACGACGACGCGGCCGGTGCGCTCGCGAAGCGGCTGCCGCAGCTGCAGAAGCTCGACCTGTTCCAATGCTCCGCATTGACCGACCGGGGTCTGCAGCAGCTGCTCGAACACACGGCGCTCGTCGAGCTCGACCTGCGCGGGTGCGCGAAGCTGACCGCGGGCGCGCTGCCGTTGCTGCTCGCGGCGAAGTCGCTGCAGGTGCTCGACGTCTCGGGCCAGCGCTGGGTCGACGACGCCGCCGCTGCCCAGCTGCGCGGCCTGCCGGCGCTGCGCGAGCTGCGCAATCGCCGCGGTGGCACGATGGTGCAGTTGCCGAGGTGAAGGTCACGCCGAGCGCACTCGCTCGACGAGCCTGCACTTCGAGGGCCAGCGCGTCGAGGGGTTGCACACGGCATGGCAAGGCACAGGTCCGCTCGCTCTAATGGCCGACCCTCCCCGACCGAAGGAAAACCAAGACATGTGCACCGCATCCCCCTCGACCACACCGAACGCCGGCCTCCGCGAGAGCACGCGTTCGCTGCCGCGCATCTCCGAGCCGGCACCCGACTTCAAGGCCGCCACGACGCACGGTGAACTCCAGTTCTCCGAGTGGCAGGGCAACAGCTGGACGATCCTGTTCTCGCATCCGGCCGACTTCACGCCCGTGTGCTCGACGGAACTGACCGAGCTCGCGAAGCGCAGCAAGGAGTTCGAGACGCGCAACTGCAAGCTGATCGGCGTCTCGATCGACAGCATCCACAGCCATCTCGCCTGGGTCGAGAACCTCGCCACGATCATGGAGACGCGGCTGCCGTACCCGCTGATCGCCGACAGCGACCGCAAGGTCGCCGAGCTCTACGGGATGATCCATCCCGGCGAGTCGGCCACGGTCACGGTGCGCGCGCTGTTCTACATCGACCCGAAGCACAACATCCGCGCGATCATCTACTACCCGCTCAACGTCGGCCGCAACGTCGACGAGATCCTGCGTGTGCTCGACGCGCTGCAGACCGCCGACGGCAACAGCGTCGCGTGCCCCGTCAACTGGAAGAAGGGCGACAAGGTCATCGTGCCGCCGCCGAAGAGCTACAAGGAAGTCGAAGCGCGCAAGGCACTGCAGGGCGTCGAGCGGCTCGACTTCTACCTGATCAAGAAGTCCCTCTGAGCGGCCCCGCCCGCGAGGCGGCGCCGCTCAGCTGTTTCCGGCACGCCCCGACGCGGGGGACGATCAGCGAGGAACCGACGCAGCCAGCCCCGCTGGGGCGTTTCCTCGCAGGCCCACTGATCAACACGGGCCGGCAGCGGCCGACCGCTCCTGCGGCAAGCTGTTGCCGCGCCAGCCGCGCATGCCGTCGCTGACGTTCGCGACCTGCGCGAAACCGGCTGCGCGCAGGAGGCCGGCGGCCGCGCTGCTGCGGTAGCCGGTCTCGCAGATCACCGCGGTCGGGCGCGCGCGATCGAGCGTCGCGAGCCCCGCGGTCTTGCCGACGTCGGGCCCGAGCTCGGCGTGCACGGCGCCCGCCACGTGGCCGGCGGCCCACTCGCCGGGCCTTCGCACGTCGACGACCTGCCACGTGCGCACGGACTCGAGATCGACGAACAGCTCCGCCGTCTCGAGCTGCGCGAGCTGCGCCGGCTGCGCTGGCAACGCGGCGGTCCAGCCCAGGAGCCGGTCGTTGCCGATCCGCAGCATGCGGATCCTCGCCTCGCCGGCGGCCTCGGCCGAGACGGCGTGCAGCACGACGCTGCGGTCGGGGGGCAACAAGGCACCGCACCACGATTCGAACGTGCCGCGCAGGCCGAGGGCCAGAGCACCCGGCCAGTGGCCGAGCCCGTGCCGCGCTTCCGAGCGGCAGTCGAGCACGATGGCGCCCGCTGCGACTGCGCGCGCGGCAGCCTCGGCGCCGAGCTCCGCGAGCGGCGGCAGCTCTGACAACAGGCGCGGGCCGCGCCGGTTCTGCGCCGCGGCCTCCGCGAAGTAGCGCGGTGCCTCGCGCTGGTTCTTGATCAGCTGCGTCGCGAACGCCTCGGGATCGCGCACCGACATCGCCCAGTTCGCGAGCCGCTGCTGCCCCAGCGTCGACGACGTGTCGCAGCTGATCGCGGTGCCGCAAGCCGAGCCGGCGCCGTGTGCGGGCCAGACCTCGGTCGCGTCGGGCAGCTTCGCGAGCCGTTCGTGCAGGCTGTGCCACAGCCGCTTCGCCATCTCGCGCGGCGACAGGCCACGCGCGGCGACGAGGTCGGGCCGGCCGACGTCGCCGAGGAACAGCGTGTCCCCGCTCAGCAGCTTGCCCGCTTCGTGGTCCGGCGCGTGCAGCAGGAAGCTGACGCTCTCCGGCGTGTGGCCCGGCGTGTGGATCACGGTGATCCGCGCGTCGCCGAGCTGCAGCTGGTGGCCGTCCTCGAAGCGTGTGCACGGGAGATCGCCGTCGAACAGGGAGCCCATGCCGATCTGCGCGCCGGTCGCGGCCTTCAGCTCCGCGAGCCCGGCGACGAAGTCCGCATGCACGTGGGTCGCGAGCGCCCAGCGGATGCGCAACCCGTGCTGCGTGCACACCGCGAGGTACTCGTCGATGTCGCGGCGCGGATCGACGACGACGGCCTCGTCGCCGATCCCGATCACGTACGAAGCCTGGGCAAGCGGCTCGAGGTAGCAGCGGCGGAACAGCATTCCCGCAGGATAGCGTGGTTCGGTGCCGGCACTACGGCTGGCCGGCACTACGGCTGGCAGGCAGCTACGGTTGGATGGCGACGAGCATCGCGTTCGAGGCGGTGAAGCCCATCGACCCGCACGGGTCGAGCACGATGCCCTGCAGCGCGAGCTGGAAGCCGATCGGCGCTCCGGCCGGAATCGGGAAGCCGAGGCGCATCGCGCCGAGTCCGTTCGCGAACGCCGTGAACGTGACGAGCACCGTCGGGTCGAGCCAGATGTCGACGCCGAGCAGCGGGACCCCGACCGGCAGCACGCCGAGCGTGGCACCCCAGATCGCGATCGCTTGCGCCGGCGTGCGCGTGCACATGACGCCGAACGCGTTGTTGCCGACCTGCGCGGCGCACGTCGGCGCGAGCAGCATGTTGCCGAGGCATCCCGGCGTGCTCGCACCCCAGGCCGTGGCCATGACCGGAGTCGTGAGGTTCAGCGTGTTCGTCGTGAACGTGACCTGCCCGCTGCTCGTCGCGTGCTGGCCGGCGCCGCTCAGGTCGAACAGGTGGCCGTTCAGGTTCCAGCTCGAGACGAGGCCCGGGATCGAGACGAGCTCCTGGTTCATCGTGGCCTGGATCTCGGCCGCCGTGCGCGCGAACGGCCACAGCCGCACTTCGTCGATCTGTCCGTTCCAGACCTCGATCGGCGTCGCGACGTCGGAGCCCTTGCCGATGCGCAGCACTTCGTTGTTGATGTCGCGGAGCGGCAAGCCGTTGGTCACGACCGAACCGACCTGCACGCCGTTGACGTAGAGCACCGCGTTCGCGCCGTCGTAGGTCGCGGCAACGTGGGTCCACGTGTTGAGCTGTCCCGGCGCGAACGGCCAGTTCACGCTGAATCCCGCATTGTTGGTCGTGACGACCTTCCAGCGCAGGACGCGCGCGCCGATGTTGTCCGCATTGACGCGCAGGAAATAGTCTTCGCTCGCGTTGACGCTGATGCCCTGCCGGATGATCGTCGGATAACGCCAGCCCGTCGGCAGTGTCGCGTCGTCGTAGGTGATCCAGGCTTCCACCGTGATGCCGCTCTGCGGCACGACCATCGGGCTGTAGGGAACCTCGATGTAGCCATCGACGGTGGCGGTCAGCGCGACGCCCTGGTTCTGGGCCGGCGCGAAAGCGAGCAGCGTGATCAGGCTGAACGCCGAGAGTGGTGCAAGGGGCAGACGCAGCATGAGAACCTCCGTGGTGGTGAGGAAGGTGCCGACACTAACGCTTCGTGGCGGACAGGCAAAGCCGCTGCATCCGAGCGCGAGCTGATGCTGCCGCTACTTCGGTCCTCCGTCTCGCGCCGCACCGCGCACGCGGAACTCGATCCGCTTCTCCTCGCCCGCAGCGACGTCGAGCGTGAAGTTGCCGGGCGCAACTTCCGCGAAGCCTTCACCGGGCCGCAGATAGATGTAGTTCGACCCGGGCGCGACGCGGATGCGGAACGTGCCGTCGCGTTGCACGTGGGAAATGGCACAGGCCGCACCGCTGCGCGGGCGCGAGGGACCGTAGATCGCGACGTCGCCGGTCGGACCCGGCTGCACGGGCTTGCCGGTCGCATCGTCGAGCACGCGGCCGACGAAGAACCCACCCGCTATCGCGACGAGGTCGGGCGCCGCCTGCACGTCGCCGGCGACGACGCGTTCGGAGTCGAGCGCCGTGCAGGTCAGGTCCTCGGTGTCGATCCAGACGTTGAACGCTTCCTCGGGCAGCCCGGCCAGGCGGTAGCGCCCCTCGTCGTCCGTCGTCGTGGTGCACCAGTGACTCGACTTCGTGCCTTGCGCGCAGACGCGCAGGCGCGTCGCCGGCTTGCCGTCCTCGAGCACGACGCGACCCGCGAGCACGGCACCGGGGCCGAGCTCGAAGTCGAAGCCCGCGGCGTCCTCCTGGTCGATGCGGCCCTGCGCGAACTTCTCGGCCACGCACGTCACGCTGTACTTCCAGCCGGCGGGCACGCCGGCGATCGCGAAGCTGCCATCGGCCTGCGACTTCGCGGTCCAGGCAGGCGGCGTCTCGGCGAAGAACAGGAAGGTCTCGCCCGCCATCAGTCCCAGCAGGCGCACGTGGGCGCCCTCGATGGGGCGGCCGTTCGCCGCCGCGACGCGACCGCGCAGCGTCATGCTCCGGGCGAGCGCGACCGCGAGCGGTTTGCGCGCAGCTTCGTCCCCGCGCACCAGCAGCGCAGTCACGCGGTCGCGCTGGCGCGCGAGCAGCACGTAGAAGCGGAACCCCCAGTCGAAGCCCGCGAGCCACGGCACGTCGCGGAACGCGAACGAGCCGTCCGCGGCAGCGCGCACGTCGCCTGTGAGCATCGCCGCTTCCTTCTGGTAGTCGTGCAACCACAGCGTGAGCCGCACGGGCTCCTTCGCGTCGGCGTCGAGTCCCGACACCACGCCGGTCACGGTGTGCAGCAGCGGCGCCGCTGCCTGCTTCGGCTCGGGCTGCTGGGCACACAACGCGGGGAGCAGGAAGGCCGCGAGCGCGGAGCGTGGGACCATTCCGCGAGTCTACCGACTCGCGCGCGCTGCCGGCGCGTGGTCGGGAAGCACCGCGCGGCGAAAGATTCCCGACCGCGGCAGGGAATCGGCGTCAGCGGCGCGCGGGCTTCTCGAACAAGCCCGCAGGGATCTCCGGATCGAGCTCGAGCTTCTCGGTCGTCGAGGTCGACGTCGATCCGCCGATCTTCGACACGGTGCGCCGCGGCAGCAGGATCCCGTCGAACTCCGCGTACTCGGTGATCTCCGTCACGGTCGGCACGGTGCCCATGCGGAACCGCATCGTCGCCTGCACGCGGAACGGCAGCAGCGTCGTCGCATCGATCGAGACGAGGATCGGGTCACCTTCCCCCGCGTGCGGCGTCTGGCGCAGCACGATCGCGTCGCGTTCCCCATCGCGCTTGCGCTCGACGATCTCGAGCTTCGCGAACTGCTGCGCCCAGGCAGCGACGTCGAGTCTGGCGCCGCGCAGCAGCGTCGCGTGCTCTTCGACGGTCAGCTCGCGCACCCCCTCGAACGGGTTGCGCGACCATCCGTGCGTGCCGTCGGTCACCTGCAGCATCTCGCCGATGCCGGCCATCGCGCTCGTGTTGTGGACCTTGTCGGGCAGCAGGATCGTCGTCACGCTCGGCCCGACAATGCCCATCACCTCGACCTTCGACGAGAGCCGCAGCGTCTTGGCCCTGAGCAGCTTCGCGGCGCGCGGATCGGCGCACATGCGCTCGAACAGCGTCCGCGTCTCGGCGTCCATCTCGCAGGCCTTGCGCGCGGCCGAGGGCGCGCGCCGCGCCGCTGCCACGGGCACCGCCGGCGCCGACAGCACGGGTGCGTTCGCGAGCTCGAGCAGCGCCGTCTCGACGAACGGATCGCGCCCGCCGTCGAAGTCGGAGCGGACCGGAGTGATCGCGACGTCGGGCACGACGCCGGCGCCTTCGACCGACGTGCCGTCGGGCAGCGTGAAGTCCGCGATCACGGCCTGCACGCGCCAGTCGTGCGCGATCGTCTCGACGACCGACGGCAGCGCGGCACCCATGCTCGTCGTGCCGACGACGCGCGCGCGGCCGAGCTTCTGCAACCCGGCGCCGAGGATCTCGGCCGTGCTGCCCGTGCCGCCGTTCACGAGCACGATCAGCGGCCCGCGATACGGCGTGTCGACCGGGTTCACGAGGAACCGCAGCGGCTCCTTCTGGCCGCGCATGTGCATCGTGCCGAGCGCGACTTCCGCCTGCAGGAAGTGGCGTGCCACGCCCATCGCGAGCGCGCCGAGGCCACCCGGGTTGTCGCGCAGGTCGAGGATCACGCCCGCCGGGTCGCGGGCCTCTTCGAGTGCCTGCTCGAACTTCTGCTGCAGCGGCGTGAAGCACGGCGAGAAGCGCACGAACAGCACGTTGCCGTCGAGGATGCGGGACTCGAACTCCGCATCGAGCGAACCGAGGTTGCCGAGATCCATCGCCGGCATCGCGGGCGCCAGACGCGTCGCCTGCACGATGCGCGGCTCGGCACCGGGCTGTGCTACCTGCAGCGTGACGTCCTCGCCGACGGGTCCCTGCAAGGCCCCCATGACCGCGTAGGCCACGAGGCCCTGCCAGTTCCGCGCGTGGCGCGCGCGCAGCGGCGCCGCGAGCTTCGCGCACGGTGTGCCGTCGATCGACACGATCTCGTCGCTCGCGCGGATGCCGGCGATCGCGGCCCCACCTTCGAGGTCGACGCTCGTCACGACGACGCGGTCGTCGAGCCAGGCAGTGCGCATGCCGATCGTGCCGTCCTCGCGCGCCGCTGCCGGCGCGGCGCCCTCGCCGCGGGCGCCCGATGCCTTCGGCTTCGCGGGTGCGCCGTCCCGCTCGGGCGGGTGCACGGCCACGTGCGAGTGCTTCAGCTCGCCGACCATGTCGCCGAGCACGGCCAGCAGATCACGTTCGCCCGCCGCGGCGTCGACGCGCGGCGCGTACCTCGCGCGAACGGCCTCCCAGTCGAGCCCCCCCATCGACTCGTCGAAGTGCTTCTCGCCGATCGTGCGCCAGGCATCGGCGAAGATCGCGCGCCGCGCCGCGAGCGTGAGCTCGGTGTCCTGCCCCGTGTCGAGCGGTGCAGCAGCCGCACCTGCGGCGAGCGGCGCGGGCGCAGTGCCCGAGCACGCTGCAAACGGCGCCGCGAGCGCGAGCAGCATCGCGGCGAGGCGGGCGAGTCGGCAAGCGCGCACGGTTCTTCGCATCGGGACGGCCTCAGGACTCCGCGTAGCTGCCCATCAGGTAGTGCGGCTCGAGGTCCTGCCAGGCCGAACGCACGAACGGCAGCCCCCCCGCGAACAGCTGCTTCGCCGTGATGCCGCTCGCGCGGTGGATCACGGCACCCGAAGCACGGACCTCGGCGCCGACCTGGGTATCGACCGACTGCGGCATCACGCTGAGGTCGCCGGGCCGGATCGCCGCGAGCACGGAGGCCAGCGGCAGCGCCTGCGGCGGCTGCAGGAGCGACAACGCGCCGTCGTGCGCCTGCGAGAGCACGCCGAGGTGGAAGCGGCCGCGCCGCGCGTCGAGCAGCGGCAGCAGGCGGGTAGGACGCGGCTCGACCTCGCGCGCGCTCGCCGCGAGCAGCGTGAGGCTGTCGACCGCCAGCACCGGCAGGTCGCCGAAGCGCTGCAGGAACCGCACGAACGTGACCGCGACGCGCAGGCCCGTGTAGGAGCCGGGCCCGAGGTCGAGCCGCAGCTCGGTGAGCTGGTCGGGCCGCACGACATGGCGCGCGCAGAGGTCCGCGACGAGCGCCGCGAGGTCCCGGCGTCCGATGGCCGGCGGACTCTCGTGCACCTCACCGCTCGCGAGGCGCAGCGCGCACGAGAACGGCGCGTCCCCGGTCACGTTGCTGCCCGACAGGGCGAGCGAGATGCCTGCGCTCATGCGCCGAGCTCCGCGGCGACGACGTCCGCGAGTTCGCGGCACAACCGGGCACAGGTGGCCGCGTCCAGGGCCTCGACCATGACGCGGCACTTCGCCTCCGTGCCGGAGTAGCGCAGCAGCAGGCGGCCGTCGTTGCCGAGCTCGCGTTCGATCGAGGTCTTCTTCGCGGCGATCGCCGGCACCGTCTCGAGGTCGGGCTTGCGCTTCACGGGCACGTTCACGAGCTGTTGCGGGAAGCGCTGGAAGCCCGCGAAGACCTGCGACGGCGCACCCTTGCCCGCGAGCTCGAGCAGCCGCATGCCGGTGTAGAGCCCGTCGCCGAGCAGGTCGTTGTCCGCGAACAGGATGTGCCCGGACTGCTCGCCGCCGAGCGCGCAGCCGAGCTCGCGCATCCTGAGGAACACGTTGCGGTCGCCGACCGGCGTCACGTGGAGCGTCACACCGAGGCTGCGCATCGCGCGGTGCAGGCCGAGGTTGCTCATGACGGTCGCCGTGACCTGGTTGCCGGGCAACCGTCCCGAGCCGTGCATCGCGCGTGCGAACGCGCTGAGCACGTCGTCGCCGTCGCGCACGGTGCCGCGCTCGTCGACGAAGATGCCGCGGTCGCCGTCGCCGTCGAGGCAGATGCCGAGCGAGGCGCCGTGCTCGAGCACGGCCAGCCGCAGCGGCTCGGGGTGCAACGCGCCTGTGCCGTCGTTGATGTTGAAGCCGTCGGGCTCGCATGCGAACTCGACGACTTCGGCGCCGAACGCGCGCAGGATGCGCGGTGCCAACAGCGAGCCGCCGCCGTTCGCTGCATCGACGCAGACCTTGCGCCCCGTCAGGTCGAGCCGCGGGAACTGCTCGGCGAAGCGTTGTTCGTACTGGAGCAGCAGGTCGCTCTTGTCCTTGATGCGCGGCGAGCGCAGCTCTGCTGGCCGCACCTCGACCGCTAGCCGCGCGATCTCCGCCTCGTCCTCGGCCGACAACTTCGTGCCGTCGGTCGCGAAGACCTTGATGCCGTTGTCGTGCGACGGATTGTGCGACGCGCTGATCATGACGCCGGCGTCGACACCCCGCGTTCGCGTCAGCATCGCGAGCGCGGGCGTCGTGCAGAGGCCGACGTCCGCGATGCTGACCTCGGTCGCGCCGAGGCCCTGCGCCATCGCTTCGAGGATCCACGGCGCCGACTCGCGCCCGTCGTTGCCGATCAGCACGCGCTTCTGCGCACCGCCGCTGCGCTGCAGCAGGATGCCCAACGCGGCGCCGACGCGGCGCAACGTCTCGGGATCCATCGGCGGCTGCCCCGCGCGACCGCGCAGGCCGTCGGTGCCGAACTGCGGCCGTTCGATCGTGGTCATGGTTTGCGCTGCAGCTTGACCACGACCGATTCGTCGAGCAAGCACTCCGTGCGATCCACCGAAGGGTGCAGCGAACCGAGCAGCAACACGCGCGCCTGGCGGTCGATCTCGAGACCGTACGGCGTCCCCGGCTCGGGCCGCGGGATGTGCACGTAGAGGCGCATGTTGTCGGACACCCAGTCCTGCAGCGCGCGCTTGTCCGCGTCCTCCTTGAGCAGCACGAGCTTCGACCGCAGCTCGCCTCCGGCCCGGATCCGCACGATGCGCGAGCGCGCCTCGGGCTGGAACTGGCCGCGCAGCTCGGGTGCCAGCGACTCGTCGTCGACGTGGACCAGCAGTTCGAGCTCGAACACCTGCGTCTGCGGCAGGACCTCCATCGTCAGCACGGGGGTCTCGCGGAAGCGCAGGCCGAGCTCTGCCTGCCCGATGATCTCGAGGCTCGTGGAGACCTGCCGTTCGCTGCCGACGCTCTTGATCGTCGCGCGCAGCTGCGTGCCGCCGCGCTGCCGGAACTTCTCGATCGCGCTCGCCGGGCCGAGGATGTGCGCGGTCTCGGGCTGGAACGACGCCGTCTCGCGGCGCAACCGCGGGAACAGCTGATCGGGCGCCTGCACGTCGATCAGGTCGATCGTCAGCGGCAGCGGATCCTCGTCGATCTTCGAGACCTCGAGCCGGATGCGCGGAGGGATCAGCTCGATGTGCAGATCCTCCATCGTGCGATCGAGGCTGATGTCGCTCGCAGTGAACTCGACGCTCGTGCGGGTCTCCCAGTCGTCGAGCGGCAGGAACTTCGTGATCTCGAGATCGAGAGTCCGCGGGGGCTTGAACTGGTCGATGCTGCGGCGCGGACCGCTGAGGACGACCTGGACTCTCGTGATCGGCAGGTCGGCGTCCATGAAGCGGTTCAGGACGACGAGGTCGGTCGGCAACACGACCGCGAGCCGGTCCTTGCCCTCGTCCTTCGTGCGGTCCTTCCCGACGGCGACGAGCGAGATCGTGCGCGGCTGCAGGTGGTTCGTGATCTGCGCGTTGATGAAGAACCAGAGGCCCGTGGCCAGCACGAGCGCGGCCAGCTTGCGATACCCGTCGGACACGATCGCGCCGAAGATGCCGCGGGATCTGCGCTTCTCGCTCTTCATGAGGCCTGCTTCCGCCCCAGCATGCCTTCGAGATGCTGTTCGAGCTGTTCGAGTGTGAGGTCGAAGGAGAGCGTGCCGCCCCTCGCGATCGAGATCTTGCCGGTCTCCTCGCTGACGACGAGCACGAGCGCGTCGGTCTCCTCGGACAGGCCGAGCGCCGCACGGTGCCGCGTGCCGAGCCGCTTGTCGACGTCGGGGTTCTGGCTCAACGGGAACAGGCACGAAGCCGCGACGATGCGGTCGTCGCGCACGACGACGCCACCGTCGTGCAGCGCACTCTTCGGGAAGAAGATCGACTCGATCAGGTACGAGTTCAGCTCCGCGTCGATCGTGATGCCGTTCGCGGTCAGCTCCGACAGCGACGCTTCGCGCTCGATCGCGATCAACGCGCCGACGTGGTCCTTGCTCATGCGCGAGACCGCGCGCAGGAGGCGCGGCACGATCTTCGTGTCGGGCCGGAAGAACCGCCCGAAGATCGGAGCGTCGCCGAGATGCACGATCGCGCGCCGGATCTCGGGGTGGAACACGATCACGAGCCCGAGCACGACCGACGGCGCAGTCGCCGTGACGAGCCACGAGAGCCGGTCCAGCTCCAACGTGTCGATCAGGATCACGAACGCCGCGACGCCGACCAGCAGCAGCAGTGCGAGGCCGCGGATGATGCCCGAGCCGCGCGTCTCGAGCAGGAAGCGCAGCACGATGTAGATCAGCGCCGCGAAGGTCATCACCTCGATCACGACCTTGAGCGCGGCCCAGATCGCGTCGAGCGACATGTCTCCGAAGATCGGGCTCCAGAGCGAGGCAATTGCCGCCGGACCATTGGCCCGAGCCACGACCGGGCCCACCAATGCGGCGGCTTCGCTGGCGACGATCATCGTTTGCTATTCTCGCTGAGATTCGGCGCGGAGATTCGGCGCTGAGATTCGGCGCTGAGATTCGGCGCTCGATTCAGGCGCCTGACAGGCCGACGTCGGGCTTCTTCCCGGAAGCAGCCGCATCGGTCACGGGACGTGGATTCGCTTCGGGTCGTTTGCTCCGTTCGACGACTTGTTGCTGGCGGAACTGGGCTTGCCGGAAGTCCTCGAGGTTGTCGCCGCGCAGCAACGCCGCGATCTCGTCGCCCGACAGCGTCTCGTGCTTCAGCAGCGCCGACGCGACCAGGTCGAGAGCGGCACGCTGCTCCTTGAGCAGCACCGTCGCGGCTCGGTACTGCTCGTCGAGGATGCGCTTGATCTCTTCGTCGAGCAGCTCGCGCGTGCGTTCGCTGACGTTGGTGCCGAGGCGGAACTCGTGGCCGAGGAACAGGTTCTCGTCGTCCGCCGTGTACTTGATCGGGCCCACCTTGGGGCTCATGCCGAGCTCGCACACCATCACGCGCGCGAGGTTCGTGGCCTGCTCGATGTCGTTCTGCGCGCCGGCCGACACGTCGCCGAACACGAGCTCCTCGGCGATGCGGCCGCCGAAGCAGACCGCGATGCGGCCCAGCAGCTTCTTGCGCCAGTGGTTGTAGTCGTCCTTCTCGGGCAGCGACAACGTCGCGCCGAGCGCTCTGCCGCGCGAGATGATCGTGACCTTGTGCACGGGGTCCTGGTCGGGCGTGCACATCGAGACGATCGCGTGGCCGGCCTCGTGGTAGGCCGTGACCTTCTTGTCCTCTTCCTCGACGGCGCGGCTGCGCTTCTCGCGGCCCCAGCGCACGCGGTCGCGCGCCTCCTCGAGGTCCGACATGTCGACGGCATCCTTGTTCTTCATCGCGGCGAGGATCGCCGCCTCATTGATCACGGCCGCGAGCTCGGCGCCCGAGAACCCGACAGTCGCCTTCGCGATGATCTGCAGGTCGACGTAGCCGCCGATCTTCACCTTGCGCGCGTGCACCTTGAGGATCGCCTCGCGGCCCTTCGCGTCGGGCCGGTCGATGACGACTTGGCGGTCGAAGCGGCCGGGGCGCAGCAGCGCCGGATCGAGCACGTCGGGCCGGTTCGTCGCGCCGACGAGGATGATGCCCTTGTCGCTGTCGAAGCCGTCCATCTCGACGAGGATGGCATTCAGCGTCTGCTCGCGCTCGTCGTGGCCGCCGCCCATGCCGGTGCCGCGCTTGCGACCCACGGCGTCGATCTCGTCGAGGAAGATGATGCACGGGCTCGCTTCGCGCGCCTGCTTGAACAGGTCGCGCACGCGGCTCGCGCCGACGCCGACGAACATCTCGACGAAGTCCGAGCCCGAGATCGAGAAGAACGGCACCTCGGCCTCGCCGGCGATCGCCTTCGCGAGCAGCGTCTTGCCGGTGCCCGGCGAGCCGACCAGCAGGACACCGCGCGGGATCGAGCCGCCGAGCCGCGCGAACTTGGCCGGGTTCTTCAGGAACTCGATGATCTCGCGCACCTCGGCCTTCGCCTCTTCCATGCCCGCGACGTCGTCGAACGTGATGTTCGTCCTGTTCTCCTTCGTGTAGAGCGACGCGCGGCTGCGGCCGAAGCTCAAGACACCGCCGGTGCCGCCCGGCGAGCGCATCTGGCGCAGGATGAAGAACCAGACGATCGCGAGCACGAGCAACCACGGCCCCACGGTGCCGAGGATGTAGATCAATGCCGTGTTCGGCTCCGAGATGCGGAAGTCGCTCGCGTCGAGCGAGAGGTGGAACGACCGCACCGGGACGCGCTTGTTCTCGAGTGCCGAGACGACCGTCTGCAGCGATTTGTCGAGGCTGCTGCCCGGCGCGTCGAGGCGCACGTACTGCACTTGCGAGTTGCGCTGCAGCAGCGCCGTCACGTACGTGCCCTCCTTGCGCAGCTCCTCGGCCCGCCGCTGCGAGCTCGCAGCCTCGGGCTGGGGCAGCACCTCGTTCACGAAGAAGGCTCGTTCGACGTGGATGCTGTTGTTGTCGAGATCGGCGAGGAAACGATCCGTGCCGCCGGAGCCCGAGTAGGTCGTCGCGTCGAGGCGCTGCGCCGCGAGCGTGCTGTAGAGGTCGATCTCGTTCTGCCTGTCGTTGCGCAGGAAGGGGCGCAGGACCGCTTCCATCTGGAAGGTTCCGGAATCGCGCCGGACGTCGGCCGTGACCACATCGTCCGAGAACGACATCTTCTCGATGCGGCAGTTGAGCAGGTGGCTGTAGAAGGCGTGCACGGAGCTCTGGCCCTCGCGGCCCGAGCTCGACACGACCAGGAACAGCGCCATCAGCAAGGCGAGGATCAGGATCACTCCACCCATGCCGCGGGGCCTGCGGCCGCGCGTTTCGCCCTCGACGGGTTCCTTCGGTTCTTTGCTCGTCATCAGGTCCTTTCTCGCCGCAAACGCCAACCGCTCAGGAGCACCATCGGCGCATCGCCGGGGGTTGCCGTAGTCCGCCTGCCAAGGCGCGTTCGGCCGGGTGGCTGGCTGTTCGCGCGAGGCCGCAGGATAGGTCAGTGATGTCTTTGATGGAAGGAGCCTCAACGGGTTGGATTGCTTTCTCCGCGACCGCGAGATCGCGTCGGAAACGACGCCGGGCATGGCAGCGAGGCCGCGCGGGTAGGATTCGCGCGGCAGGCGATCGATGAACAAGAGACGCGGGTTCGCTGGCAGCCGGACCGTGCTCGCGGTTTTCTGCGTGCTCGGCGTGATCGCGGCGCAAGACCACGGCCGCCCGGCATGGAGCCCGGACGGCCAGCAGTTGCTGTGCGAATGTCGGGTCGGCCGCCGGGGTCCGTCGATCGCGCTCTACGACCGCCGCACCGGCAAGGCGACTCTGCAGTTCGCTCCGCCCCGATCCGATCGATTCGCAACGCCCCTGTGGCGGCCCGATGGCAAGGGTGCCGTGCTCGTGTGGACTCGGGTCGACGCGCGGAACTTGCTCTCGGTGACCAGGCTGACGATCCCGGCGACCGACCCTCCGAAGACGTTCGAATACGCAGTCTGCAACGGAGAGTCGTTCCCCGATCCGCCCGTGCTAGTTGGACACCACCTCTTCCTCTCGGGGGACGGTCTCACGCGGTTGGACCTCGAGACCGGCGAGGCGAAGCGCCGCGAACCCGAGAGGCCTGGCCGCCTGATCGCAGTGGCGCCATGTGGGGATGGAGTCGGCTATCTGTCGTTCGCTAGAGATGTCGAGGCCAGTTGGGAGCTGGGCTCGGTCGATCCGGACACGCTGCAGCTGTCGCCCCATCAGAAGGGCGAGAAGGGTCCACGGCGGATTCGGCCGCCCCCTGCATGCACGCGAGACCTCGCTCGCGTGGCGCTGGCCACCGGCAGGGACTCGGATGGGCCGGTGGCGATCCACGTGTTCCGCAACGGCGCACTCGAGACCACCGTGCCGATCGGGCGCGCTTACGACAACTCGTGCAGCAGCCTCGCGTGGTCCGCGGACGGCACGACGCTCCACGCGAGCCTGTGTCGCATGGAGGGAGAGAACAGGCAGTGGTCGCTGCTGGAGACCAGGATCGGCGGCGGCGCACCTGTCGAAACGACGCTCCGCGGCTACCGCCCCCCGGAGCCGCAAGTCCCGGAGCTCAGTCGGATCCTCATGCCGGCGACCTCGTTCCCGCTGGCACTCTCGCCGGACGGCCAGACGGCAGCCTTCAGCAACATTGGTGGTCCCTACGACATCGACGACCCTGACGATCCTGAAGCCTACAGCGGTCTCTTCCTGGTCGACCTCGCCCACGTCGAGCGCAAGGTCACGAAGCTCTCGGGGCCGACGCCCGCACAAGCCGTGACGATCTCCGTGCCGGAACCGATGCTCGAGCTCGCCACGGCGTGGGAGAGCTCGCGCGCGATCGTGCGGGATGTCCCGCTCCTGATCCTCGAACCGGAACCGGGCGCGATCCTCGACGACGTGTTGGACAGGGCCGAGATCGCGGTGCACTGCGGGCCGGCGCAGCCGTCGGACCTCGCCGCGGCCAGATGGCGCAAGATCGAGCTGGTCGGTCACTGCATCGGCTTCGAAGCCCTCGCCGTCTGCGTGCACAAGGACAACCCGATCTCTTCGCCGACCGTCGAGCAGCTCGCGCGGATCTTCGGCGACCCGGGACTCGCTGACGAGAAGCGCTTGACGCGCTGGTCCGAGCTCGAGGTGCAGATGCCTGCCGGCATGGACGCAATCACAGCGGCCGTGCCGTGGGGCAAGGACGCCCTGTCTTCGACCTTCCAGAGCATGGTGGTCGGCAAGCGCCGGCCGGGGGCGAGCCACGCGAGCATCGGCAGCTCGCAGGGCCTCGCCGTGTTCGCCGGCGCGCAGCGCAACGCGATCACCTGCGCGCGCCTCGCCGACGTCGACGACCGCGTGAAGGTCGTGCCGATCGTCGGCAAACCCGGAGCCGAGCCCTGCCTGCCGAGCCGAGCGACGCTGGCCGACGGCACCTACCCGCTGGCGCGCTCCTGGTTCGTCTACTCTCGCGGCCGTTCGAAACCCGAGGTCGGCGCGTTCCTCGTGTGGATCAAGGGAGACGAGGCGCAGAAGCTCCTCGCGCAGGCGGGGCTCATGCCTGCGCGCTGAGCGCTACGCGAGCCGACGCAGAGCGCGGCGTGTTCGGGCTCTTCTCACAAGAGAGACGAAAGGGAACGTGGCTCACCGCGGGAAACAGTGGCGAGGCTGGCACCGACCCGTGTCGAATGGCCAATCTGGACACATGTGGACATACACGGTATCCTTGGCTCATGAACATCCACCTGACCCCTGAGCTCAAGCGGCTCGTCGAAGCTGAGGTTGCCTCGGGGCAGTATGCCTCCGCCAGCGAGGTGATCCGCGAGGGGCTTCGACTGTTGGTGGAAGAGCGACGCTGGCGCGAGGAGGTCCGGCGCAAGATCGCGGATGGTGTCGCCGAGGCGAAAGCGGGGCGACTCGTGCCCGGCGAACCGGTCTTCGAACGGCTACGCGCAAGGGTCAAGTCACATCGCAAAGGCAAGTGACGCGGTTCCGGCTCACCCCGCTTGCTCAGCGCGACCTCGAGGACATCGTCGACTACCTCTGCGAAGACAGCCGGCCCCGAGCGGGCCGACGGAGTTCTCGACGACATTCTCGGCGCCGCCGAGCGGCTTGCAGGCAGGCCGAGGATGGGACAGACGCGCGCCGACCTCACCAACGAAGACGTGCGCGTTTGGGTCGTGCACCGGTATCTCATCGTGTATCGCGCAACGAGCGAGCCGATCGAGATCGTCCGAGTGCTGCATGGGGCACGTGATCCCCGGGAGTTGAAGCGGAAGGTCGGGGAGTGATGGCCCGAGACGGCAAACGCAGCAGCCGTCCCCTACTTCGCGATCGGCTCGAGCTTGCCGCGATGCTCCTTGAGCGCTGCCACGACGTGCTCGGACATGCCGTGACCACCCTGGTCGAGCACCGCGAAGATCTCCCTGCGCATGCGCGGCTCCCAGAACCGCTTCAAGTGCCCCGCGATGCCCTCGAGCGCGGTCTTGCGCTCGGGCTCGGCGGCGAAGAACGCGGCGATCTCGTTCGCCATCTTGACCAGCTTCTTCTGGTCCATCAGCGCGCGTCCTTGACCGCGCCCTTGGGCAGCAGCGACTCCTGCTGGTCCGCGACCGAGTCGAACTGTTGCTGCCACTCGGACTTCCTCGCGTGTGCGACGACCTGCACGGCCGTGACCTTGTACTCGGGACAGTTCGTCGCCCAGTCGGAGTTCTCGGTCGTGACGACGTTGGCACCCGACTCGGGGTGATGGAACGTCGTGTAGACGACGCCGGGCTGCATACGCTCGGTGACGACGGCCTTCAGCGTGGTCTCGCCCTTGCGACTCTGCACCGAGACGAGCTCGCCGTCCTCGATGCCGCGCTGCTCGGCGTCGTGCGGATGGATCTCGAGCACGTCGGCGGAATGCCAGACCGAGCTCTGCGTGCGGCGCGTCTGCGCGCCGACGTTGTATTGGCTCAGGATCCTTCCCGTCGTGAGGATCAGCGGGAACTTGCGCGACGTGCGCTCCGGCGTCGGCACGTACTCCGTGATCATGAAGCGGCCCTTGCCGCGCACGAACTCCTGCTCGTGCATGACCGGCGTGCCCTCGGGCGCCTTGTCGTTGCACGGCCACTGGATGCTGCCGAGCCGGTCGATCTTCTCGAACGTCACGCCGTGGAACGTCGGCGTCAGGGCCGCGATCTCGGCCATGATCTCGCTCGGGTGGCTGTAGTTCATCGGGTAGCCGAGCGCGCGGCTCAGCATCATCGTGACTTCCCAGTCCGCGAGGCCCGCGAGCGGCGGCATGACCTTGCGCACGCGGCTGATGCGGCGCTCGGCGTTCGTGAACGTGCCGTCCTTCTCGAGGAACGAGGAGCCGGGCAGGAACACGTGCGCGTACTTGGCGGTCTCGTTGAAGAAGATGTCCTGCACGATCAGGCACTCGAGCGACTCGAGCGCCTTCAGCACGTGCTTCGTGTCGGGGTCCGACTGCGCGATGTCCTCACCCTGCACGTAGAGGCCCTTGAACGAGCCGTCGATCGCGGCGTCGAACATGTTCGGGATGCGCAGGCCCGGCTCGTCCTGGACCTCCACGCCCCAGTGAGCGCCGAACAGCGCGCGCACCGCGGGATCCGAGACGTGACGGTAACCCGGCAGCTCGTGCGGGAACGAGCCCATGTCGCACGAGCCCTGCACGTTGTTCTGGCCGCGCAGCGGGTTCACGCCGACGCCGGGCCGGCCGAGGTTGCCGGTCAGCATCGCGAGGTTCGCGATCGCCATGACGGTCGTGCTGCCCTGGCTGTGCTCGGTGACGCCGAGCCCGTAGTAGATGGCACCGTTCTTCGCGGTCGCGAACAGGCGCGCCGCGCCGCGCAGCACGGCGGCTTCCACGCCGATCTCGGCGGCGAGCGCCTCGGGCGAGTTCTTGGGTTGCGCGATGAACGACTTCCACTTCTCGAACTCGGCGACGTCGCAGCGCGCGCGCACGTAGTCCTCTTTCGCGAGGCCTTCCGTGACGATCGTGTGCGCGAGCGCATTCATGACCGCGACGTTCGTGCCGGGCGAAAGCGGGATGTGGAAGTCGGCTTCGACGTGCGGCGTGCGCACGAGGTCGATGCGGCGCGGATCGATCACGATGAGCCCGGCGCCTCCGCGCAGGCGCCGCTTCATCCGCGAGGCGAACACGGGGTGCGCGTCGGTCGGGTTCGCGCCGATCACGATCACGCAGTCGGTCTGGTCGACGCTGTCGAAGTCCTGCGTGCCCGCCGACTCGCCGAGCGTGGTCTTGAGGCCGTAGCCGGTCGGCGAGTGGCAGACGCGCGCGCAGGTGTCGACGTTGTTGTTGCCGAACGCGGCGCGCACGAGCTTCTGCACGAGGTAGGTCTCCTCGTTCGTGCAGCGTGAGCTCGTGATGCCGCCGACCGAGGCCTTGCCGTGCTTCTGCTGGATACGCTTGATCTCGCTGGCAGCGTGCGCGATCGCCTCGTCCCACGACACCTCGCGCCACGGGTCCGTGATCGAAGCCCGGATCATCGGCTTCTTCTGGCGGTCGGGATGCGTCGCGTAGCCCCACGAGAAGCGGCCCTTCACGCACGAGTGGCCGTGGTTCGCCTTGCCGTCCTTGTGCGGCACCATGCGCACGACCTCGTTGCCCTTCATCTCGGCGCGGAACGCGCAGCCGACGCCGCAGTAGGCGCAGGTCGTGACGACCGCGTGGTCGGGCTGGCCCGCGTCGGCGATCGACTTCTCCATCAGCGTCGCCGTCGGGCAGGCCTGCACGCAGGCGCCGCACGACACGCACTCGGACTGCAGGAAGTTCGTCGGACCCGCGGCGATCTGCGACTCGAAGCCGCGCCCCGTGACGGTCAGCGCGAACGTGCCCTGGATCTCCTCGCACGCGCGCACGCAGCGCGAGCAGACGATGCACTTCGTGGAGTCGAAGGTGAAGTACGGGTTGCTGGTGTCCTTCTCGGCGACGAGGTGGTTCGCGCCTTCGTAGCCGTAGCGCACCTCGCGCAGGCCGACGACGCCGGCCATGTCCTGCAGCTCGCAGTTGCCGTTCGCGGGGCACGTGAGGCAGTCGAGCGGATGGTCGCTGATGTAGAGCTCCATCGTGCGGCGGCGCAGGTCGGCGAGCCTCTTGCTCTGCGTCCTGACCTTCATGCCGGCTTCGCACGGCGTCGTGCACGAAGCCGGGTAACCGCGGCGGCCTTCGACCTCGACGAGGCAGAGCCGGCAGCTGCCGAACGCTTCGAGGCTGTCGGTCGCACAGAGGCGCGGCACGTTGACGCCCGATTCGATCGCCGCGCGCATGATCGAGGTGCCCGATGGGACCACGACCGGCACCCCGTCGATCTGCAGCGACACGGTCCCCGCCGAGGTGCGGGCGGGTGTTCCGGCATCCTGTACTTTGTTCGAATACATGGCTCAGCGCACTCGCGCGAAGTCCTCGGGGAAGTGTTGCAGCGCGCTGAGCACGGGCGACGGAATCAGGCCGCCCATCGCACAGAGCGAAGCGTGCGTCATGGTATCGCAGAGGTCGCGCAACAGGGTCAAGTTCTGTTCGCGCCGCACGCCCTGCACGATGCGGTCGATGACCTCGACGCCGCGCGTGCTGCCGATGCGACACGGCGTGCACTTGCCGCACGACTCGACGGAGCAGAACTCCATCGCGAAGCGCGCCATCTTCGCCATGTCGACGGTGTCGTCGAAGACGACGATGCCACCGTGGCCGACCATGCCGCCGGCGGCCGCGAACGCCTCGTAGTCGAGCGGCGTATCGAACCTGGAGGGCGGCAGATAGGCGCCGAGCGGGCCGCCGACCTGGACGGCACGGATCGGGCGGCCGGACGCGGTGCCGCCGCCGAAGTCGTAGAGCAGTTCCCTGAGCGTGATGCCGAACGGCACCTCGACGAGGCCGCCGTGCTTGACGTTGCCCGCAAGCTGGAACGGCAGCGTGCCCTTGCTGCGGCCGACCCCGAAGCTCGCGTAGTGAGCACCACCCTGCTGCACGATCAGCGGCACGGCCGCGAGCGTCATCACGTTGTTGACGACGGTCGGCTTGCCCCAGAGACCGCTGATCGCCGGCAGCGGCGGCTTCGGACGGATCATGCCGCGTTTGCCTTCGAGGCTCTCGAGCATCGCGGTCTCTTCGCCGCAGATGTAGGCGCCGGCACCGATGCGCACGTGCACCTCGAACTTCCTGCCGCTGCCGAGCACGTTGTCGCCGATCCAGCCCGCCGCGCGCGCGCGCTGGATCGCGGTCGTCAGCACGACCCGTGCCGACGGATACTCCGAGCGCAGGTAGATCCAACCCTCGGTCGCCCCCACCGCGAGGCCGGCGATCGCCATGCCCTCGAGCAGCATGTACGGATCGCCTTCCATGACCATGCGGTCGCTGAAGGTGCCCGAGTCGCCTTCGTCGGCGTTGCACGCGATGTACTTCTGGTCCGCGGGCGCCTGCAGCACCGTGCGCCACTTGATGCCGGCCGGGAAGCCCGCGCCGCCGCGGCCGCGCAGGCCCGACTGCACGACCTGCTCGACGATGTCGGCCGGCATCATCGCGAGCGCCTTCTGCAGGCCCGCGAGGCCGCCGTGCTCGGTGTAGTCCTGCGTGCTGACGGGATCGGTGACGCCGATGCGCGCGAACGTGAGCCGCGTCTGCTTCTTCAGGTACGGGATCTCGGCCGCGGGACCGAGCCGCAGCGCGTGGGCGCTTCCGCGCAGGAAGTCCGCGGCGAACAGGCCCGGCACGTCGGCCGGCAGAACGGGGCCGTACGCGATGCGGCCAGCAGCGGTCTCGACCTCGACGAGCGGCTCGAGCCAGAACAACCCGCGCGAGCCGTTGCGCACGAGCCGGATCGCGACTTTCTTCTCGCCGGCCTGGCGCACGATCGCTTCGGCGGTCGCGTCGGCGCCGACCGACAGCGCGGCACTGTCGCGCGGCACGTAGACGGTGATGCTCATGAGCGCACCGCCCCGGCCTTGCCGCCGGAACTGCCGAGACCGGCGAGCAGCTCGTCGAGGCGCTGCTCGGTGACGCGCCCCTTCAGCTCGCCGTCGAGCAACAGCGCCGGCGACAAGGCACAGTTGCCGAGGCAGTAGACGGGCTCCAGCGTGATGCGTCCGTCGGCCGAGGTCTGCTTCATGCCGAGGCCGTAGCGCTCCCGCAGCCTGCGTTCGAGTCGCTCGCAGCCCATCGCCTGGCACGCTTCGGCGCGACAGAGCTTCAGCACGTGCTCACCGGGCGGCTCCTGGCGGAAGTCGTGATAGAACGTGATCACGCCGTGCACCTCGGCCTGCGACAGGTTGAGCCCGTTCGCGATGCGCGCGACCGCCGCGGGCGGCACGAAGCCGAGCCGTTCCGAGATCGCGTGCAGGATCGGCATCAAGGCGCCTGGCAGCGCGGCGAGCTCCGCGATCGCGGCGTCGACGACCTCGAGCTGTGCCGAAGCGCCGGGAGAGCTCGCAGGAGAACCGTTCGGAACACTGGATGGCATGCGCAAATCGGGAGGCTTGGGGCCCGCCGTTGTATCAGAAACCCCGCGCGCACCGCACGCGTCCGCGGCTCGAGGACGCCGGGCGGCCGATTGCAGTCGTGCGCGGCGCCAGCCTTCGCGCCATGCTGGCGGCATGGACCCCCGCGGATTGCGCCAGGCCCGGCGCGAAGCACTCGCGCGCCGCGACGCGGAACGCACGGCCGCGGGCCGCAACACGCAGGCGCTGGTGCTCTGGCGCCGGTGCCGCCGCCGCGTCGGCAACTGGCTGCTCGAGTGGCTCGGACCGGCGATGCTGCGGCTGCTCGCGATGACGTGGCGCGTGCAGCGCCGCGGCGACTCGGGCTGGCAGCTGCTGGCGAGCGAGCAGCCGTGGCTCGTCGCGATGTGGCACGGCCGCATGCTGGTCGGATTGCCGATGCGGATGCACCGAAGCCGCAAGATCGGCGTGCTCGTGTCGCCGAGCGACGACGGCAACCTCGCGACGCGCGCGCTGCGGCTGTTCGGCTACGTCTCGATCCGCGGCTCGCTGAGCCGGCAGGGCGCGCGTGCGCTGCGAGAGATGACGGAGACGCTGCAGGCAGGCCGGCAGCTCGTCGTGACGCCCGACGGGCCGCGCGGACCGCGTCATTCGATGAACGTCGGCATGCACTGGCTCGCGCGCAGGACCGGCGCGCCGATCCTGCCGGTCGCGTTCGCGTGCGACCGCGCGTGGCGGCTGCGCAGCTGGGACCGCTTCACGATCCCGAAGCCGTTCGCGCGGATCGTCGTGCACTACGGCGATCCCTGTCCGATCGCGGCGACGGCGAGCGACAGCGAGCTCGAAGTGCTCGCCGCGGAGTTGGGCAGGCGGCTCGTCGCGATGGAGCGCGAAGCGTTCGCGACGCTCGGCACGGCACCCGACTTCGAGGAGCCGGCAGCGAGCAGCTGACCTGCGCGCGCGAAGACGAGCGCACGGAAACGGCCGGCCCGGAAACAGAGCGACCTGGATTCCCCGACCAAGGGGATCCAGGTCGCAGCGTACTACTCGAAACGCAGGACTACAGATCCTGCGGACGGACCGTCTTGCGTCCGTTCGCCTCGGCGCGCCTTTCGGCGCCGGCAATCATGCCGCGGACACAGCTATCGAGCGCGCCGTAGAAATCGGACGACACGTTCGACTTCTTGCACGCAGCCTTCGTGCGGGACTTCGAGATGATGAGGTCGCCGGTCGCGGCCTTCTTGGTGTTCTTCTTGGCAGCCATGATGTCTCTGTTCGGTGAACTTGGTCCGCCGGACTGCAGCGAAAGTGCCACGACGCCCGCGAACTCGCGCGAAGTGTGGCGTTCTCGCTTCTGCTGTCAATGGGGAACTCGCGCGAAAGTGGCCACCAGAGCCCGTTCTCGGCCTTTCCCAAGCGCGGCCACGTGGAGTTCGTCGTCGGCGCAGCAGGCAGTGAGGATTCCAGCGCTCGAGTGCAAAAACCCTCACAGGCCCGGCACTGCGTGTTCGGCAGTGGTTCGATGCCGCGCGCCAGCTAGAGTGAGCTGGCTTCCGCTTCCATGAGCTGGCGCCGTATCCTGCTGTTCTCGCTGATCTTCGTCGTTGCGCTCGGCGCTGCGACGTGGGGTTATCTGCAGCACTCCGACGCGGCGACGCGCATGTTGCGCAACGAGCTGGAAGCGCTGCTCACGGTGCCGTCGCGGCTCGAGACGACGAGCATCGATCTCGCTTCCGGCAGGCTGACGGCATGTGGCTTGCGAATCGACGATCCGACGCGTCCGGGCAAGCCGCTCGTCTCGGTCGAGAAACTGCACGTCGACGTCGCCGGGAATCCGCTCGGTCCACTCGTGGGCGTGCACAGCGTGGTGGTCGAGGGAATCGATCTCGACCTCGGGCCCGAGCTGCCGACGCTCGAGATGCTGCTGCGCAGCACCGCGAAGGTGCAGCAGGGGCCGGCGGCGCCGCCCACGATTCCGCACGTCGCGGTGCGCGGCGGCCGCGTCCGCTTCTCGCCGCGGCCCGGAGTGGCGCCGATCGAGCTGTTCGACCTCGACCTCGAGGCGACTCCGATCGACGGGGCGCCGATGCGCGCCGAGCTGCTCGGCACCGCGACGCTGCGCGATCTCGCGACGACCGTGCACCTGCGCGGCACGCTCGACGTCGGCACGCGCGCACTGCGCCTGCTGCTCAGCGTCGGCGACATCGAGTACGACAGGGCCCACCTGAACCGCGTGCGCGAGCTGACGGGCTTCGAGCCGGCCGAGTTCGAGGCCGCGGGGCACCTGCGCGAGCTGAAGGTGCTGGTCTCGGTATCGCCGCGCACCGCGAGCGAGGGCGCCGACGAAGCCGTCGAACGCTCCGTGGACATCGCGTGGGAGCTCGACAACGTGCGCGTGTCCGTGCCGGACCTGCCGGGACTCGTGAACAAGGCCAGCCTCACGGGCCACTTCACGACGCGGGCAGGCGGCTCCGCGCGCGCTCACTTCCGCCAGCAGACCGCGACCGGCAAGCTCGAGGTCCTCGGCGAGGCGAAGCAGCTGTTCGGCACGAAGCACGTCGAGATCCGCGCGAAGGGCAACGACGTCAAGATCGACCACGACGTGCGCGCCGCGCTGCGCACGTTCACGATCGGCCGGCAGGTGCTCGCAGCATTGCGGCCGACGACGGGCAACGCGGATCTCGACCTGTTCCTCGCCAATCCGCACGAGCCCGGCGGCATCGCCGAGCTCGACCTCGTGCTGCGCGACGTCGCGATGTCCTACCACGGCTTCGGCGAAGGCGCAGAACGCGTCTCGTTCCCGCTGCCGCTGGTCGCTGCACACGGCCGCGTGCGGCTGCGCGACAACGTCGTCTACCTCGAGGACGTGCACGCCTCGATCCACCCGCAGGCCGGCGGCGGCAGCGTGACGATGAACGGGCAGGTCGACACCGAGAAGGCGGCCGGCGACGACACGACGCTGGACATCGCGGCCGAAGGAGTCGCGTTCAACTCGCATCTGCGCGAAGCGCTGCGTGCGCTGCTGCACGACGAAGGTGCGCTCTACGACAAGCTCTCGCCCTCGGGCCGCACCGAGGTCGCCGTGCGCGTGCGGCCGCGCAGCGAGCTGGCGGGCGGCTGGTCCGTCGAAGTGCGGCCGACCGGTGCCTTGATGTCGTGGGCCGGCTTCCCGTACCGGCTCGAGAGCCTGCGCGGCCGCGTCGTCGCGCGCCAGGAAGGCGTGCGGTTCGACCTCACGGGCGCGCATGGATCGGGCACCGTGTCGATGCAGGGCCGCATCCCGCTCGACCCCGCGGCGGCGGACGGCGCGGGGTTCGAAGCCGTGATCGCGTTGCAGCAGGTGACCATCGACGACGACCTGCGGCGCGCGGTCGCCGTGCTGGCGCCCGACATCGATGCGCCGTGGCGCGCCGCGGCGCCGCAGGGCCGGTTCGACGGCCGCGTCAAGGTGTGGCGGCCGACGCCGACGGACCCGCTCTTCCACGACGTGCACCTCGAGCTCGGCGGCGTCGACCTCGAGCTGCCGTTCGCGCCGTGGCGCGCCGTCGGCCTGCGCGGTCCGGTGCTCGTGCAGGGCGCGGACAGCCAAGCACGCATCGACTTCGACGCCTTGCGCGGCACGCTGACGCACGGCAGCAACCGGCAAGCCCAGCTCGCGATGCTCGGCTTCTTCGCGACCGGGGACGCGCTGAACAGCGAGCTGACGTTCGTCGTGCGCGATCTCGAGCTCGACGACCAGATCGGCACGAGCCTCGAGCACGCCGGGGCGCTCGACTCGGGCACCTGGGCCCAGCTGAAGCCGTCGGGCAAGGTCGACCTCGTCTGCGTGCACGAGCACAAGCCGGACGCCGAGCCGCAGGTCCGCATCGTCGTGCAACTCGTCGACGTGGCTTCGAACGCCGCGATCCTGCCTCGGCCAGCCGAGCACATGACCGGCGAGCTGACGATCAGCAACGGCGAAATGCACTTCGACGACGTGCGCGCGAACCTCGGCAAGACGCTCGTGCAGTGCAGCGACGGTCACGTGCGCACGCTGCCCGACGGCCGCACGGAGCTCCGCTTCATGGCGCAGGCGAAGGGCTTCCCGGTCGACGACGGCCTGGCCAACCTGTTCGCCGGGCCACTGAAGCAGGCCGTGCTCGACCGCCGGCTCGCGGGGCGCGCGGACGTCGACCAGCTGTCGCTGCAGTTCGCGATGCCGGGCGCGTCGAACCCGCTGCCGTTCGAGACGAGGATGAGCGGGCAGCTGCGCCTCTACGACGTCGAGCTGTCGCTCGGCCAGGTCGACGCGGACGTGCGCGTGCAGGGCATCAGCGGCGTGATGACACTCGATCCGAGCACGGTCTCGGACACCGGAGGCGGCATCGTCGGCCGGCTGCAGGGCGGCTCGCTGTGGGTGTTCGGACAGCCGTTCGAGAACATCGAGACGAGCTTCACGGCCGACGCCGAGCGCCTCGAGCTCGTGAAGCTGACGTCGCGGTTCCACGGTGGCGTCGTCAACGCCGCCGACCTCGCTGCGCCGGCGCTGCGCTACATGATCCCGGGCACGCGGTTCCCCGAGGGCCGCTTGTCGGGTGACCTGGCGTTCGAGCGCGTGGACGTCTACCAGTTCCTCGACACTGCGGGCTGGACGAACCCGCCGTACTCGGGCCTCGCCAGCGGCCGCTTCTCGCTCGTGCGGCTCGACGGCACGCACGTCGTCGCCGCCGAAGCGACCGGCAGCCTCAAGATCGAGCAAGGGGACCTCGGCGTCGTGCCGCTGTTCACGGCGATCTACGCGCAGCTGCCGGCACCCGATCGGCCACGCTTCCACTACCTCGAGTCCACGTTCCGCCTCGCCGACCGCCGCGTCACGTTCGATTCGCTCGACGTGCGATCGCGCATGCTCGGCGCGAGCGGCATCGGCTCGCTCGATCTCGACGGCTACGTCGACATCAAGCTGCAGCTCAACAACCTGCTCGGGACCTCCGCCGACCCGTTCCTGATGCCGCTGATCGAAGAGCTGACGAAGAACATCGTGCGCTTCCACCTGTTCGGCTACCTGCGCGACCTCAGGGCCGAGAAGCGGTGGATCCTCGAGTCGTCGCCGCGGCGCCGCGGCGTCGTCCCGATGCCCCCCGCGTCGCCGCGGCAGGCACTGCCCGACTACTGATCGCACCGAACGTACTGAACGCACTCCCCGATGCCCCTGCACGCTGTCATCATGGCCGGAGGATCCGGCACGCGATTCTGGCCCGCGAGCCGCGCTGCGCGTCCCAAGCAGTTCCTGCCGCTCGCGCGCGGCAAGCTGCTGATCGCGGCGACCGTCGAACGGCTCGAGGGCTTGTGCGCACCGGACCACGTCTGGATCGCGACGAACGCGGTGCAGGCGCGCGCACTCGCGAAGATCCTGCCGGGCTTCCCACGCGACCACGTGATCGTCGAGCCCGAACCGCGCGACACCGCACCGTGCGTCGCGCTGGCCACCGCGACGATCGCCGCGACCGATCCCGCGGCGACGATGATCGTGCTGCCGGCCGACCACGTGATCGAACCGACGGCCGCGTTCCATCGAATGGTCCGCCGCGGCGCCGAGATCGCGAGCGACCGCGAGACGCTCGTCACGTTCGGCATCAAGCCGACCTGGCCGGCGACCGGCTATGGCTACATCGAATGCGGTCCCGCCCACGACAGCCTCGAGCCGCGCGCATTCTCGGCGCTGCGCTTCCGCGAGAAACCGGACCCGACGACCGCCCGGCAGTTCCTCGACCAGGGCGGCTTCCTGTGGAACAGCGGCATCTTCGTGTGGACCGTCGACGCGATCCGGCGCGCGATGCAGCGCGGCAACGGCGTGCTCGCCACGGCCTTCGACGGCATGCAGGACGCGATCGCGAGGCAGAACAGCGCGCAGTGGAAGCGCCTCTTCAAGCGCGCGCCGAAGACCTCGATCGACTACGCGGTCATGGAGAAGGCCGACAAGATCGTCGTCGTCGAAGCCGGCGTGAACTGGGAGGACGTCGGCAGCTTCCAGGCGATCGCGGCCGTCGGCGCGGGCGACGACGCGCAGAACTTCGCGCTGCTGACCGCCGGCGCCTCGCAGATCACGCTGCAGAGCCACGGCAACATCGTCTACGCCGAAGGCAAACGAACGGTCGCGCTGTTCGGCGTCGAGAACCTGGTCGTCGTGGCCCTCGGCGACGCCGTGCTCGTGTGCCCGAAGAACCGCGCCGCCGACCTCAAGGTGCTCGTGGAGCACGTGCGGACGCAGGGCCGCACCGACCTGCTGTGACGACGCCAAAGCGCATCCTCGCGATCGACTTCGGCGAGAGGAGGACCGGCCTCGCCGCCACGGACTGGACTGGCACGATCGTCGTGCCGCTGCCGCGCATCGAGGCCAGCGACGAAGCCGCCGTGATCGCGGCCATCGTCGAGGTCGTCGAGGAACGAGCGACCGAACTCGTCGTGCTCGGCATGCCATTTGCTTCCGACGGCGGCCTCGGCCAGCGCGCACAACGCACGGCGGCGTTCCGCGATCGCCTGCAGGCAGCGCTGCCGTGCCCGCTCGCGACGCAGGACGAGAGCAACTCGACCGACGAAGCCCATTCGCTCCTCAAGCAAGGCGGCCTCAAGGCGAGCCGGCGCAAGGAGCTCGCGGACAGCACTGCGGCACTCGTCATCCTCGAGCGCTACCGCGCCGAGCAGCGACGCAACTGAGCCGCAACGGCGCGGTGCCGACGAGCGAGCAGAAGGTGCCTGGTCCCCGTAAGCCGGGTTCTGGTGCCGCCCGAAAGCGGTGACGACCATTTCTCTAGGACCGCCCTCACGGACGGCCGCGAACGACCTACCCGAGGACCTGAGCGCGGGCAGCGCGATCCTCCTACTCGGTCTTCCTCCAGGTGGGGTTTGCCGTGCCGGAACGGTCGGCCGTTCCGCGGTGAGCTCTTACCTCGCCGTTTCACCCTTGCCGTCGCCAGCGAGCTGGCCGTCCGGCGGTCTGATCTCTGTGGCACTGTCCCTGTCCTTGCGGACGGTGGGCGTTACCCACCACCTTGCCCTTGGGAGCCCGGACTTTCCTCCCGCGGCAATCGCCGCCGGCGGTCGTCCGAGGACCAGGCACGCGAGCTACTGTAGTGACAAAGCCAGTTGTCGCAAGATAACGAAACCGTATGCCCCCCAGGGAAACACTCGCTTGCATGGCAGCTCGGCACGTCGGATGAAAAAACTGATCCCGCGCTTGTCCAACACGCGTAGAGGGATAACCTGCCGGGCACTCGTCTCCCGCGCGGTTCGCTCCCGCCGACACCCTGGCTCTGCACCCTTGAGGCTGTCCGTGCACCCCGTAGCCCCCTGCCTAGTCGTTTGGTCCATTCTTGGCCCGTGCCTTTCGCAGAACGACCAGTCAGCGCCGTTAGCGGTGCCACTGATCGCGGTGCAGTCAGCAGCCGCAAACGTGAGCTCGGTGGTGGAAGGGATCGCTCCTGCCAGCGCTCCCGTGGACCGCGAGCCCTTGGCCGCGGCCCCGGTTCCTGAGCCCGGTGCCCTGTTCCTGGTTGGCACGGGTCTCGTCGGTCTCGCACTGACCGTGCGCCGGCGTCGTCGCACGCAGTGAAGCGCTGATGCTGCGTCGCCGCAGGGCGACTCCTCACCCAGCGACACGACGCAAGCCCCGACGTTCCTCACGTCAGCCGTAGCGCGGCACGTGCTGTCGGATCCGCCGTGCTTTCGCGGCGATCGCCAGGATCAAACGCCTGTGCGCGCGCAGCGGCAGGCCGAGGTAATGGCGCAGGAAGCGCAGGCCGCAGCGTTCCGGCAACGCGATCGGCACGGAGGCCCAGAGTCCCGCGAGGTCCTTCACGATCCAACGCCGCTTGCGCCAGCGCGGCTCGAAGACGCGTTCGACGTCGAGGAACCGCGGCTCGCCGCCGAGGCGCGGATCGGTTGCCATGACGTGGTTCCAGTAGAGATCGCGGTAGACGAGTCCCTGATCGTGCAGCCGCCGCACGACCGGCGCCACGTCGCTGCACGCCCAGGCAACGAGCTGCGGCAGCCAACCACCTCGCGCCGCGTCGACGGCCCACGCGTCGAGGGATCGACCGGGCAGTCCGGCGGTGACGAGCAGGCTGCGGCGGCGGTCCCCGACCCATGCCACCGGAGCCGCCGCGTGGATGCCCAGCAGCGGCAACATGTGCAGCCAGCGCCACTCGGCGGCTGCATCACGCTCGCGTCCTCGGCGCCACTTGCCGAACAACCAACCGCCCGCGACCGCAACCACGACCGTGCGTCGCGTCGGCACGCAGCGAACGGTGTGGCCCAGTGCACCTGCCCACATGGCCGCGACGGCTTCGCCGTACCCCGAGAGCAACGCAAACGTCGCCGGCGTCGGAGCGTATGGCTTGTTGCTGGCGTGCATGCGGGGCGGTACGTTCCCCGGCCCTTGTTCGCGACGCAAGCGGCCACCTCGGCATGAACCAACCTGTCACTGGCGAAGAGAACCCCTTCGAAGCGATGCAGGCCAGGCTCGACCTGGCATCGGCCCGGCTCGGTCTCGAACCCAACGTGATCGCGATCCTGCGCGCGTGTGAGCGCGAGATCACGATCAGCATCCCCGTCGTGATGGACGACGGCTCGCTGAAGGTGTTCGAGGGCTACCGCGTGCAGCACTCGACGTCGCGCGGGCCGGCCAAGGGCGGCATCCGCTACGCGCCGAACGTGAACCGCGACGAGGTGCGCGCCCTGGCAGCCTGGATGACGTGGAAGTGCGCCGTCGTCAACGTGCCGTTCGGCGGTGGCAAGGGCGGCGTGATCTGCGACCCGTTCAAGATGTCGCGCGGTGAGCTCGAGCGCGTCACGAGGCGGTACGTCGCCGGGATCATGGACATCCTCGGCCCCGACCGCGACGTGCCGGCTCCCGACATGGGCACCGACGGCCAGGTCATGGCGTGGATCATGGACACGTACTCGATGCACGAGCGCACGTTCCTGCCGGCCATCGTGACCGGCAAGCCGATCGTGCTCGGCGGCTCGCTGGGCCGCATCGAAGCCACGGGGCGCGGCGTCATGCTCGTGACGCGCGAAGCGTGCAAGCACCTCGGCATGAATCCGGCTTCGTGCACGGCAGCCGTGCAGGGCGCGGGCAACGTCGGCCTCGTGTCGGCGATGCAACTCGCTTCGCTCGGCGTCACGGTCGTCGCGATCAGCGACATGTACGGGGGCCTCTACAACCAGAAGGGCATCGACCTCGAGGCCGTGAAGGCGCACCTGCAGAAGCACAAGCGGCTCGACGGCTTCGAGGGCGCCAGCCGCATCAGCAACGCCGAGATCCTCGAGTTGCCGGTCGACATCCTGGTGCCAGCCGCGACCGAGAACGTCATCACGAGCAAGAACGTCGCGAACATCAAGGCGAAGATCATCACCGAGGGCGCGAACGGCCCGTGCACCGCGAACGCCGACAAGGTGCTCGACCAGAAGGGCATCTTCGTGATCCCCGACATCCTCGCGAACGCCGGCGGCGTGACGGTCAGCTACTTCGAATGGGTGCAGAACCGCATGGCCTTCTTCTGGACGCAGAAGGAGGTCGAGGACCGCATGGAGCACATCATGGTCGAAGCGTTCGCGGCCGTGGTCGACATGGCGCGCCGGTTCCAGGTCAGCAACCGCATCGCGGCCTACATGCTCGGCGTGAACCGCGTCGCCGAGACGACGCGCATGCGCGGCATCTACGCGTGAGGGAACGGAGCCGCGCTACTCGCGCGGCTCGCTGCCCTGCCGGCCGCGCTTGATCTCCCCGCGGCGTTTCTTCGCCTCGACGCGCCGGCGCTGGCTGCCGCGCGTGGGCCGCGTCGCGATGCGGCGCTTCTGCCGCACGAGTGCAGACGCGATCAGGTTCGCGAGACGCTGCATCGCGGCTTCGTAGTTCTGGAACTGGCTCCTGTGCTCGCTCGCGGTCACGCAGAGCATGCCGTCGGCGTCGAGGCGCTTCTGCAGCACGGTGCGGATGCGCGCCGTGTCGTCGGGCCCGAGCACGGCCTCGGCGGCCGCGAGATCGAGCCGCAGGTCGACCTTCGTCTCGGTCTTGTTCACGTGCTGGCCGCCGGCCCCGCCGCTGCGCGAGAAGCTGAGGTGGAACAGGTCCTTCGGCAGGATGCGGCCGTCGCGCAGCTGGAGATCAGATCGCGACACGTTCTACCCACGTGTATCGAGGTGGAAGCCGGTCGTGCCAACCGTGCGCGAGCCAGGCAGCGCCGCGAGCGGCGGCGCGCGCGTCGGCGATCGTCGGGGTCGCACTGCCGAGCGCCTGCAGCCGCTCCGTGAGCAGCGTGGTGACGTGCGGCGCGCCGAGCACGACTCCCCCACCGAGTGCCGCCGGCAACGAGCGCCAGTCGAGGCCGGCCTTGCGCACGGCGGCCGTCGCGAGCCCGGCAAGCGCGTCGGCGCCGGCTTCGAGCACTTCGTTCGCGACGGCGTCGCCACCGGCCGCCACTTCGAGCACGACGGACAACTTCGCGGCGACCTGGCCCGGGTCCATCTGCTGCAAGATGGCACCGAGCCGCTGCGGCGAAGCAGCGGCGAACACCGACGTCAGCGCTTCGGTCAGCGCCGTCGCGGGACCGAGCTCGTCGGCCGCGAGCAGCACGGCGGCAGCAGCGCGGCGCACGAAGTCGTAGCCGCTGCCCTGGTCGCCGAGCAGGTAGCCGCGGCCGCCGACGCGGCAAAGCTCGTCGTTCGCCGTGCGCGCGACCGCGAACGAACCGGTCCCGGACCACAGCAGCACGCCGGGTCCGTCGGCGAGCCCGGCCGCCGCGGCCGCGATCACGTCGCCGACGACGGCGACCGGGAAGCCGACGGCGCGCGCGCGCAGACCGGTCGTGATCGCCTGGCTCGTGCGCAGGTCGCCGACGCCCGCGAGCGCGCAGACGGCAGCGGTCGGTTTCGCCGTGCGCGTGGCGGATTCGAGCACTTCCGCGAGAGCCGCCGTGCTCGCCTCGATGCCGTGCACGGCCGGTTGCACGCCGCGCGCGTCGCCGCCGGGCAGGACGCCGGCGGGCCACCATTCCCAGCGGCAGTGTGTGCCGCCGACGTCGAGACCGAGGAAGGTCACGCGCACAAGCTATCGCGCGCGAGGAAGGCGTGCGAGTGTCACGCTGGCACCGTCAGCGCACGACGTGCGCGGCGAGCCAGAGCTGCACGGCCGCGAACACGGTCGCGGGCTCGATCAGCGCCTGACAGTGCGGCACGCGATCACACCGCGGCAGGTAGCAGCACAGGCATTCGAGATCCTGCGGCGTGATCTTCGTGCCGCGCCCGTAGAGCTCGACCTCGGCCGACGAGGTCGGGCCGAACAGCACGACGGCCGGCACCTTGCGTGCCGCGGCGACGTGCACGGCGAGCGAGTCGCCGGTCACGACGACGCGGCACTGCTCGACGAGCGCGGCAAAACGGCCGTACGAGTTGTGGTTGCCGCCGTCGAACACCGGCCGGTTCGCGGCCGAAGCGAGCAGCTCGCGGTGGCGCTGCGTCTCCTCTGGCCCGCCGAGCAGCAGCACGCTGCACCCGGCGTCCGTGCAGAGCCGCAGGAACGTCTCCTGATGCGGCCGCGTCCACTGCTTGTAGGCCCAGCGCGCACCGGCGCCCGTGTTGAGACCGACGAGCGGCCCCTTTGCCGCGAGCCCCTTTGCGAACGCGGCAGCCGATGCCGCATCGGCCGCAGACGGCACGAGGATCGGCTCGCGCACGAGCGCCGGCTCGAGCCCGAGCACCTCGGCGACGAGCTTCTGGTAGGTCTCGCGGTTCTGCTTCTTGCTGCTGTCGCTGAGCCCGAGCTGGAACCAGTGGCGCGCGCCGGGCCCGAGCGGCACGACCTGTCCGCGCGCGTCGCGCACGTAGCCGCGCCGTTCGTTGCCGCGCGCCATCGCCGCGAGTGCTGCGGCATCGGGATCCGCGTCGGGACACAGCACGACGTCGAACGTCTCGGTCGAGAGCCGTGCGATGGTCTCCGTGCAGTCGGTCGCGAGCACTTCGTCGACGAGCGTGTTGCCCGCGAAGAGCTCGACGGCCTGCGGCCGCGTGAGCCACGTGACCCTGCTGTGTGGCCACGCGGCGTGGATCGCCGGCAGCAACGCGGTCGTGCGCAGCACGTCGCCGGTCGCCGCGAGCTTGATCACGAGCACGCGGTGCCGAATCGGGTCGTACTCGTCACACGTCGAGCACACTTTGCTGCGCAGCTTGTGCGGAGCGCAGGGGCGATCCCAACGCACGTGGCGGCAGTCGCGCTTGAGATCGATGTCGGTCACTGTCGGGTCGTATCGGCCGGGTGGCCTGGCGCACAGGAACGTAGCAATCACCCGCGGTCCCGCACAGCACTGCCCACCATTGCGCCGGCGATCGGGCGGCTCGGATCGGGCCCCTCGATCTGGCGGTGCCGGAGCCCGCAAACCCGCGGATTGGCGCCCGTTGCTTGCAGAACGCGGCGGTGCTCCGTACCAATCCCGCTCATGACCACCCCCCTCGACATGCTCTGGTTGCCGATCCTGCTGTCGGCAGTGTTCGTGTTCGTCGCCAGCTCGGTGATCCACATGGTGCTGCAGATCCACAAGCGCGACTACACGCGACTGCCGAACGAGGAGCAGGCGCTCGACGCGATGCGCAAGGCCGGCGTTACGGCCGGTCAGTTCGTGTTCCCGTGCCCGCCCTCGATGAAGATGCAGGACTGCGGCACACCCGAGATGCTGGCCAAGTTCCAACAAGGCCCGGTCGGCACGATCGTCGTGCGGCCGAACGGCATGCCGACGATCGGCAAGGCGCTCGGCCAGTGGTTCGTCTTCTGCATCGCCGTCAGCCTGTGCGTCGCCTACGTGACCGGGCTCGGCAAGGCTCCCGGCGCCGACGGCGTGCAGGTGTTCCGCGTCGCGAGTGCCGCGGCGCTGCTCGGCCACGCGTCGACGAGCGTGTGCGACTCGATCTGGAAGGGCGTCTCCTGGGGCACGACGTGGAAGTTCGTCTTCGACGGCGTGGTCTACGCGCTCGTCACGGGCGCGACGTTCGCGTGGTTGTGGCCGGCCGGTGCAGCCTGATCACCGCGGCTGCCGTCACACAACGCCGTTGCCGCGGCACAGCTGGAGCAGGACGGCCTCGACGTCGGGACCGAGCCGGTCCGCGGTGAACAAACGCAGGCAACGTTCGCGACCCGCGGCACCGTGCGCCGCCGCGGTCGCCGGGTTCTGCAGGTAGCGGGTGATCGCGCGTGCGAGCGCCGCGACGTCGCCCTTTGCCACGACGGCGCCGGTCACGCCGTCCGCGACGATCTCCGCGTTGCCGCCCGCGTCCGAGACGACCTGCGGCAGCCCTGCGAAGCCCGCCTCGAGGCACGCATTGCAGAGCCCTTCGTGGAACGACGGCATCACGAACAGGTCCGACGCTGCATAGACGTCGTGCACGGGCTGCACGCGGCCCGGCAGCAATACGCGCGAACCGAGGCCGAGCGAGACGGCGCGCGCCTTCAGACGGTCGAGCTCGGTGCCGCTGCCGGCCAGCAGCAGCATCGCCTTCGGCAGCTCGTTCGCGAGCTGTGCGAACGCGTCGATCAGCACGTGCTGGCCCTTGCGCGGGCGCAGCACGCCGGCGCAGCTGATGACCTGGCTGCCTTCTGGAATGCCGAGTCGCGCACGCGCAGCGGCCTTCCGTTGCTGCAGGCCCGTCCACGGCGAAGGGTCGATGCCGTCGTAGACGAGCGTGATGCGCTGCTCGGGCACGCCGGCGCTGCGCAACCGCCGCCGGATCGCGTCGCAGATCGCGATCGTGTGGTCGCAGAGCCGCGTGTAGCGGAAACCCCCGAGCAGGCCGCTGCGGATCGGATAGTCGATGCGGCGGATCGTGAGCTTCTTCGCGCGCACGCCGAGGGCCGCGAGCCCGCCGAGCAGCAGCGAGCGCCCGCACGCGAAGTGCACGACGTCGGGTGTCGAGCGCCGGTAGATCGCGCGCAGCTTTGTCCACAGATCGGGGCGCCACCAGCGCCGCAGCGGAGCCTCGTGCACGGCCACGCCGAGCGCCCGCGCAGTCGCGGCGAACGCGGCGCCGGGTGCGAGCACGACCTCGTTGTGGTGCCCGGCGCGCTGCAGGTGCGCGAGGATCAGCTGCAGCTGCGCTTCACCGCCCGAGAAGCCTGTCTCGGCCAGCACGTGCAGCAGCCGCAGCTTCACACGATCGCGTCTTCGCCCGTGAGCTGACGCCCGATGATGAGGCCGTGGATGTCGTGCGTGCCCTCGTAGGTGATCACGGACTCGAGGTTGCACATGTGACGCATCATCTGGTACTCGTCCGTGATGCCGTTCGCGCCCAGGATGTCGCGGCCCAACCGGCAGCACTCGAGCGCCATCCAGCAGCTGTTCCGCTTGGCCATCGACACGTGGAAGTGCTGCATCGTGCCGGCTTCCTTCATCTTGCCGAGCCGCCAGCACATGAGCTGCGCCTTCGTGATCTCGGCGGCCATCCACACGAGCTTGTTCTGCACGAGCTGGAAGCGCGCGATCGGCCGGTCGAACTGGATGCGGATCTTGCTGTAGCGACACGCCTCGTCGAAGGCGGCCTGCGCGGCGCCGATCGCGCCCCACGCGATGCCGTAGCGCGCCTGCGTCAGGCACGCGAGCGGACCCTTGATGCCTTCGACGCCGGGCAGCAGCTGCGACTTCGGCACGCGCACGTCCTGCAGCACGAGCTCGCTCGTGTCCGACGCGCGCAGCGAGAACTTGTTCTTGATGCCCTTGCCCGCGAAACCCTTCGTGCCCTTGTCGACGAGGAAGCCGCGGATCGTGCCTTCGCACTTGGCCCAGACCACCGCGACGTCGGCGACGCTGCCGTTCGTGATCCAGTACTTGCTGCCGTTCAGCACGTAGTGGTCGCCGTCCTTCACGGCCTTCGTCAACATGCCGCCCGGGTTGCTGCCGAAATCGGCCTCCGTGAGGCCGAAGCAGCCGATCAGCTGGCCCTTGGCCATCTTGGGCAGGTAACGCTGCTTCTGCTCCTCACTGCCGAACGCCCAGATCGGATACATGCACAGCGAGCCCTGCACCGACACGAACGAGCGCAGGCCCGAGTCGCCGCGCTCGAGCTCCTGGCAGATCAGGCCGCTCGCGATCGGCGAGAGACCGGCACAGCCGTAGCCCGTGAGACTCGCACCGTAGACGCCCATCTCGCCGAGCTCGGGGATGAGATGGCTCGGGAAGGTCGCGGCCCGATTGTGCTCCTCGATGATCGGCATGAAGCGGTCCGACACCCAGGAGCGCAGGGTGTCGCGGATCATGCGTTCTTCGTCTGACCAGAGTTCGTCGACGTTGTAGAAGTCGAGTGCCTTGTAGGGATCGCTCATGGATGCGTTGGCAAGAGCCAGCTCGCGGCGCAGGATAGACGGCCTGCACCGGCGTGCAAAGCAATCCCGCCGCTGCCAGACAGTCGCGTGACGACGACGACCAGCCATCGCTGCCCCTGTTGCGGCTACCTCGATGACGACCAGCCTTGCCGGCGATGCCCCGGTATCGCGCGTCCGCTGCACGGCGGCCCCGCGAGGCCCGCGGGGCGTGGCCTCGGTCTCGCCGACGTCTACCGCGGCCTGCGCGACGTGCACCAGGCGGTGTTCTCGCTGCTGCACGGCAAGGAGTTCATCGGCCTCTTGCGTTGGCCGATCGCCGCGAACGCGATCGCCTTCGCGGCACTGGTGCTGGTCGGCTGGCTCGTGATCGCGCCGTGGTTCACGACGCTGTGCGGCGGCACCTGGTGGCTCTTCGATGGGCTGCGCACCTCACACGGCAGCTCGACCGCGGACCTCTGGCTGCTCAGCACCTGGTTGCTGCTCGGTCCGCCGCTGCTCGACGTGCTGACGGGCTCCGTGCACGAGCCGATCCGCGCGGCGACCGAGCTGCGCATGCTCGGCCCCGCGAACCGTCCCGGCGCACGGGAAGGCCTGCTGCGCTTGCGCGACCGGGTCCGCATCCTCGCGTTCGCAGCCCTGGCGCTGCCGGTCGTGCTGCTGGTCTCGCTGCTGCCCTGGGTCGGCCTGCCCATCGTCCTGGTGCTCGGAGCCGCATGCGCCGCGATCGTCTGGTTCGAGCCTCCGATGGCGGCCCGCGGCCATCCGCTGCGCGCCCGCCTGCAGCTGCTCTGGCAGAACCGCTGGCGCGCGCTCGGAACCGGAGCGGGCATGCAGCTCGCCGCAGCCGTGCCGTTCGTGAACCTGCTGGCCCTCGCCGGCGTCGCCACGGTCGCGGCAACCGCGTCCTTCCTGCAGTTCGAGAAACGACCCGCGGCGTGATCGCGCGCCGGTCCGGGGCTAGCCTCTGCACCGATGCCGCGCCAGATCCTCGTGACCAGTGCACTGCCGTACGCGAACGGGCCGATCCACCTCGGTCACCTCGTCGAGTACCTGCAGACCGACATCTTCGTGCGTTTCCAGCGCCTGCGCGGCCATCGCGTCGCGTACCTGTGCGCCGACGACACCCACGGCACCGCGATCATGATCCGGGCCCAGAAGGAGGGGCGCACGCCGGAGCAGCTGATCTCTGACATGGCGATCGCGCACCAGCGCGACTTCGCGGCGTTCGACGTCTCGTTCGACCACTACGGCTCGACGAACAGCAGCGCGAACCGCGACTTCTGCCGCGACATCTGGGCCGCGCTGCGCAAGGCGGACCTCGTCGTCGCGCGCGCCGTCGAGCGCCTGTACGACCCGAAGCAGAAGACGTTCCTCGCGGACCGCTTCGTGCAGGGTGAGTGCCCCCGCTGCGGCGCCAAGGACCAGTACGGCGACAGCTGCGAGGTCTGTGGCGCGACCTATGCCGCGACCGAGCTGAAGAACCCGCGCAGCGTACACTCCGGTGCCGTGCCCGAGCTGCGTCCGAGCCAGCAGCTGTTCGTGCGGCTCGAGCCGCTGCAGCCGTTCCTGCGCGAGTGGACGCAGCAGAGCGGCGCCTTGCAGCCCGAAGTCGCGAACTACCTCGCGGGCTACTTCCTCGACAAGCCGCTGCAGGACTGGGACGTGTCGCGCCCCGCCCCCTACTTCGGCTTCCCGATCCCCGACGCGCCCGGCCAGTTCTGGTACGTGTGGTTCGACGCACCGATCGGCTACATCGCGAGCACCGCCGAGTGGTGCCAGCGCACGGACCAGTCGCTCGACGACTGGTGGCGCAATCCGAAGTGCGAGATCGTGCACTTCCTCGGCAAGGACATCACCTACTTCCACACGCTGTTCTGGCCGGCGCTGCTGCAGGTCGCGGGCTTCCGGCTGCCCTCGCGCGTGCAGATCCACGGCTTCCTGCGCGTCAACGGAGAGAAGATGTCGAAGTCGCGTGGCACCTACGTGACCGCCGCGACCTACCTGCAGCACCTCGAGCCGAGCTGGCTGCGTTACTACTACGCGAGCAAGCTCAGCAGCAAGATCGACGACCTCGACTTCAACGCCGCCGAGTTCGTCGGCAAGTGGAACAGCGATCTGGTCGGGCGCGTCGTGAACCTCGCGAGCCGCTCCGCGCGCTTCCTCGAGGTCACTGGCTTGTCGGCCGCCTATCCCGCGGACGGCGGCCTGTTCGCGCGCGCGGCGGCCGCCGGCGACGCGATCGCGCAGGCCTACGAAGCCTGCGACTTCCGCGAAGCGACGCGCCTCGTGATGACGCTGGCCGACGCCGCGAACGAGTACGTCGAGCAGAAGGCGCCGTGGACGATCAAGAAGGACCCGACGCGGGCGCGCGAGCTGCAGGACGTCTGCACCGTCGTGCTGAACCTGTTCCGCCAGGTCGCGGTCTACCTCGCCCCGGTGCTGCCCGAACTCGCGCGCAAGGCCGGCGAGCTGCTGCAAGAACCGCTCGTGCGCTGGGACCTCGCGGCCACACCGCGCGTCGGCACCAAGATCGCGAAGTTCGAGCACATGATGGGGCGCATCGAGGAGAGCCGCGTCGCCGCGATGTTCGCCGCGAGCACGGCCGAAGCACCGAGCAGCGCCCAGGCACCGGCACCAGCCCCGATCGCGGGATCCGGAGCCCCGGCGGCAGGTCCATCGCAGGCCATCGCGAAGGAACCGCTCGCGGCCGAGATCACGCTCGACGTGTTCCAGAAGGTCGACCTGCGCGTCGCGCGCGTCGTCGCGGCCGAGGCCGTGCCCGAAGCGAAGAAGCTGCTGCGGCTCACGCTGAACCTCGGCGGCGCAGAGACGCGCAACGTCTTCGCGGGCATCAAGGGCGCTTACGAGCCTTCTGCCCTCGTCGGCCGCCTCGTGGTCATGGTCGCGAACCTCGCACCGCGCACGATGAAGTTCGGCGTCAGCGAGGGCATGGTCCTCGCGGCCGGAACCGACGGCGAGGTCTACCTGCTGTCGCCGGATGCCGGGGCACAGCCCGGCCAGCGCCTGCACTGAATCGCTCGAGTTTCGCCGCGATCGGGGCGGTGTCACGAAACAAAAAACGGGCGCCCGGCAATGCCGGGCCCCGCTTCGATTCGTGGCGGGGAGCCATCGCGGTCACGCAATGGCACCCCGGGAAGAGCTACTTCTTGCCCTTCTTCTTCGTGGCCTTCTTTGCCTTCTTAGCCTTCTTCTTCTTAGCCATTACTCTGTCCTTGTTAGGGTTTTGGTTAGGGAAGACCGGCTAGGGCGACACCAAGGTGCGCACCGAAACTCCGGCCACAGCATCGAATCGGCACGTTGGTGCTCGCGATTCACCGGAACTCGCGCTGGAGGCTTGAGATACTGCGCCCCTCGCCTGCGCGCCACCGAACTGCGAATCGGTACGAATCTGCGGTGTCTTCGAGCTTACACGCGCGCAATCAGGTGGCCGCGCCGGTGGCGGAACGGGCCTGTTGATT
>DASVAL010000064.1:0-8207 GCA_036376355.1 Planctomycetota bacterium | reverse complement strand
CCTGGGGTTACAACGCCAATGGTCAGTGCAACGTGCCGGCGCTGCCGCCGGGCCTGTCCTACGTCGAGGTAGCGGCAGGTGAGAACCACACAGTGGCGCGTCGCAGCGACGGCAGCGTGGTGGCCTGCGGCGGGAACCTCTATGGCTTGTGCAATGTGCCGGCGCTGCCGCCCGGTCTGTCCTACGTCGAGGTGGCGGCGAGTATGGACAACACCGTAGCGCGTCGCAGTGACGGCACCGTCGTGGCGTGGGGCCACAACGGGTATGGCCAGTGCAACGTGCCAGCACTGCCGCCAGGTCTGTCCTACGTCGAGGTGGCGGCGGGTCAGTGGTTCACGGTAGCGCGGCGCAGCGACGGCAGCGTGGTGGCATGGGGCTACAATGTCTCGGGCCAGTGCAACGTGCCGGCACTGCCGCCAGGTCTGTCCTACGTCGAGGTGGCGGCCTGTGGGCTCGACGGGTGGCCTCACACTCACACCGTAGCGCGTCGTAGCGACGGCAGCGTGGTGGCATGGGGCGACAACCAATCGGGCCAGTGCAACGTGCCGGCGCTACCGCCGGGGCTCAGCTTCGCGCAGGTATCGGCCGGCAGTGGGACAACGCTGGCCATCGTTCGCGCCGGCGCCTACACCACGTTCGGAGCCGGTTGCCCCGGCAGCCTCGGCGTGACGCATCTCGAAGCGACCACGCTGCCGCGCGTGGGAGCGACGATGACCGTGCGCGTGGAGCCGCTCCCGCTGTCCGCCGCGTTGATGATCTCGGGCCTCAGCAACGTGAGCTATGCCGCCATTCCGCTGCCGCTGGACTTGACGTTCCTCGGCCTCACGAACTGCCCGCTGCGCGTGAGTGTGGACGCGCACGACGCAGTGTTCGGATCTCTGGGCTCGGCCACGTACTCGCTGGCAATCCCCCCGAGTGCTTCGCTGGCGGGATTCATCCTGCACCAGCAAGCACTCGTGCTCGATCCTGCGGCGGGCAATCCCATGGGCATGGTAATGTCGGACGCAGCAACTGCGGTCGTCGGCTTGTAGCGGCTTCACGGATCTGCGCACATTCCGCGCGCCGGCTCCCCCACCGGTCCAACGCGCATCCACGGCACTTGCAACCGCCCCCGAAACGACGACGCCCCGGAGTCGTTGGTCCGAGGCGTCGGTCGTAAGTCCTCTTCGGACTTTCTGGTAGCGGGGGGAGGATTCGAACCTCCGACCTTCGGGTTATGAGCCCGACGAGCTACCGGGCTGCTCCACCCCGCGTTGGGTGAGGCAGGGACCATAGCGAGCGAACGAGCGCCGGCAAGAAGTTCTTCGAATCCACTCACCAACCACCGCGACCGCCACTCGCTACTTCGTGCCGCGCAACTGCTCGAACGCGTCGCGCAGCTCCTGCGGACAGTCGGGCGCCGTGAACAGCGCCGCGTGCCGCTCTCCCTCGCGCAGCGTCGCCTGCTTCGCGCTCGGATCGTGGCGGATGCGCGCCTGCATCCACTCGACAAGCCTTGCACGGAAGGCTGCGTCCTCGGGCGGCGTCGCGCGCAGCGTGCGCTCGAAGCCCTGCACGGCCGCGCCCGGATCGGTGGCGAACAAGGCGCGTGCGAGGCGCGATTGCAGGTCGAGGACCGACGGATCCGCGGCGACGTCGCTCGTGCGCTCGTTGAGCACACGCTGGCCGACGTCGGGCTTGCCGAGCGCCAACTGCGCCTCGGCGGCGAGCAGGCGCATGCGGTCTCTCTGCACGGCCGTCATCGCGGTCCCCGGACCGCCGCCGTTGCCGTTGCCGTTGCCGTTCCCGAGCCAGGCCATCGCGTGCTGCGCCGCGTCCTGGAACTTGCCGGTCGCGAGCTCGACCTCGACGCGCAGCAGCCGGTACGGCGGCTCGTCGAGGCGGTTCGCCTGGTCGACGGCGTCGAGCGAGGCGAAGGCCGCGCGCACGTCGATGGCCTCGCGCTTCAGCTCGTCGGTGCTGGTCCAGGAATCGCGCGGGGCCTTCAGGGCCGCGGTCTTGATGATCACGGCCATCGCCTGACGCGCGCGCTCGGCGAGGCCGGCGTCGGGGCTGCCGACGTCCTTCGCGAGCTCGATCGCGCTGTGGCTCGCGAGCACGTGCAGCAGGCTCTGCCGCTTGTTGTTGTCGAGCAGCGGCTTGCAGGCCGGGATCCACTGGCCTCGGTCGGCGTGCGAGTCGGCGGCCAGCAACGCGAGCGCCTGCAGCAGCGGCTCGAGGCGGAACTGATGCTCGGGCAGCGGTGGACTGCCGATCTTCTCGAGCACCAGCTTCAGGGCGCCGATCGCCTTCTCGGGCATCTGCGGTTCCTTGCCGCAGATCCGCAGGCTCTCGACCATGGTCTTCATCACGGCCGCGTCGGGCTCGGAGGCGAGGCGAATGCGCAGCGCCTGGATGCTCGACTTGAGCCAGTCGGGCCGGTGCGAGTTCTGGGCTTCGGGCAACTTGGCCAGCGACTCGGCCGCCTGCTGGCGCAGCTCGGGCGCGGGATCGCTGAGCAGGCCGTGCATCGAGAGCACCCACTGGTCCGCCACCTCGGATTCGTCGCGCCAGACCTGCAGGTGGATCAGGCAGGCGGAACGGAACTTCGCGTCGAGACGCGCATCCTGAACGAGACCGAGCAGCAGTCCGAAGACCTCGGGCACACGCTTGTCGCGCGCGTCGAGCATCTGCGCGAGAAGCAGCGCGTCGTCGCGCAGCTCGAGCGCGGGCTCGCTGCGGCAGATCGCTTCGACGAGCGCGAGCCAGTCGGCCTTGTCGGCGTCGGTCGCCTGCGGCGCGCACCAGCGCGGCGTCGTGCGCGACGACAGCGTGCCGAGCGTCGTCGTCAGCTGCAGCTGGACTGCTTCCCCTTGCTTCAGCAGCGCCGTCGCGAGCCGGACCAGCGCAGCGCGCGTCTCCGCCGACGGAAAGCGGCGCAGCGCGCGCAGCGCCGAGACCTGGGCCTCGGCGGCAGGCTCCTCGAGCTGGGCCAGCAGCAGCTGCGTGAGCTCGGTCGCGAGCTCGGTCTCCTCGACGCGCGTCACGTAGGCCGCCACCTCGAGCACGAGTGCGCGGCGCTTGACCTTGTCCTCGGGAACCTTGCGGAACCGCTGCAGCAACGCCTTGCAGAAGGCCTGCCGCGCCGCCGGCGATTCCTCGGCCGGCAGGGTGGCCGTCGCGAGCGACGACTGCAGCTGCTCGAGGCATGCCTCGAGCACGGCCGGGTCGTCGACGACCGTGCGCGCGGAGATCGCGGCCCAGTCGATGCCTGGAGTGCGCACGGTGTGTGTGCTGACGAACTCGCGCGCGGCATCGATGCGCAGCTGCCGCAGCTCGTTGTTCAGTCGCTCCATCGCCCTGGGGCCGAAGCGCGCCGCGCGCTCGGCGAGGTCGACGTAGCGCAGGCTGCCGTTGCGATCGTACCAGGTGTCGAACTGCGCCTTCGTCTTGAACTCCTCGTCGTGGTAGGTGAGCCGGTGCAGCGAGAGGCGCGCGGCACCGCGCACCTGCTCCTCGGCCGCGTCGAGGCTCTCGGCGATCGTCTTCGCGAACAGGATCTGCTGCATGTCCGCGAGGCAGCGCATCACGACGACCTTGCCCTCCGCGTCGAGGCTGCCGAGCAGCACGCGCGCCGCGGCATCGAGATCGCGAGCCGGAGCACGCTGCAGCGCGAGGCGTGCCGCGGCGCGCAGCGGATGATCGGTTGCGTCCGAGATCGCGTCCCCCTCGACACGCCACATCGGCGCCAAAGCACCGAGATAACCGGCCAGCACCTGCCGCCGCACATCGGGCGCGGCGCCGCCGAACAGGTTCGCGGGACTCGCGAGGAAGTGCTTCTGCAGTGCCTGCAGGATCGTGCGGCGCAGTGCGTCGGGATCCTCGTTGCGCAGCAACAGCTGCTGCAGGATGCGATGCGCTTCGGGCTTCGCCTGGGCCAGCAGTTGCTCGACGGCCGCCTCGCGCGCTTCCAGTCCATCGGGACCCGAGCGCGCGAGCATCGCGCGCAGACGCTCGAATTCGTCGGACTCGGGCGACTGCCGGTTCGGTGTGTTCGGTGTGTTCGGTGGGTTCGACTGCGGCCCGTGCGGCGCGGCTGCAGCGAGGCGAAGGGAGCCAGCGAGACCGACGCAGCAGTACACCGCCGTGCGCAACAACACGCGATTGCGCGCCGCCGCGTTCCTGATCGCCGATCTACACTTCATCACCTTGCTCGCCCATCACAGCTGGCCACATCGAACGGCCGAGAGGTGCGCACCACTCAGCACCGCGCATCCTAACCCGAAGGCACGGGGAGAGAGCATCGGCATTCCGCAAGGTCGATCGCGAGCCGAGCGCTGCAGTCCCGAGTGAACCGGGGCAGCACAGGACGGCACTCGCACGGCATCCCTCCCAGGAAACGGAGACCGCCCGCGGACGCGGATCCCCGCGCGTGGCGCAGCTCAGCCCGGAATGACCCAGCGGGACGCCTTGCTCTTGCCGACCTGGACCACGTAGCAGCCCGGCCCGACGCCGGCGCTCGGATCGCTCCAGACGACGCCGTCGACGCGCACGCCCTTGCCCTCGATCAGGCGTCGCGCGTCGCTCGTCGACGTCGCGAGCCCCGAAGCCGCGACCGCGGTCGGCAACCCGATGCGCCCATCGGCGAGCCGCCGCACGTCCGCGGCGGGACTCCACTGCGGCAGGTTGTCCGGAACCCCACCCTGCTGGTGCACGCGGTCGTACTCGGCGCGCGCCGCCTTCGCCGCGTCCTTGCCGTGGAAGCCTGCTACCACGGCGTCGGCGAGCGTGAACTTGGCCTCGAGAGGGTTGGCTGCCAACGCTTCGAAGGCCGCAGCGGGCAGGTCGGTGAGCAGCAGGAAGTACTTCGCCAGCAAGGCGTTGGGCACACGCATCAGCTTGCCGAACTGCACCGGGGCGGGCTCGGCGACACCGATGTAGTTGTCGAGCGACTTCGACATCTTCTGGCTGCCGTCGAGGCCCTCGAGCAACGGCATCGTGAGGCAGACCTGGGGCTGCTGCCCCTGCTGCGACTGCAGGTCGCGGCCGACGAGCAGGTTGAACAGCTGGTCGCTGCCGCCGATCTCGACGTCGCACTGGAGCTCGACGGAGTCCCAGCCCTGCAGCAGCGGGTAGAGGAACTCGTGGACGGCGATCGGCAGCCGTTCGCGGTGCCGCTTCTGGAAGTCGTCGCGCTCGAGCATGCGGGCCACGGTGTAGCGGCTCGCGAGCGTGATGCAGTCCATGAACGACTGCTTCAGGAACCACTCGCCGTTCTCACGCTCCTCGATGTTGCCGATGTCGAGCACGGCCCCGACCTGGCGGCGGTAGGTCTGCTTGTTCGCTTCGACCTGCTCGCGCGTCAAGGCCGGCCGCGTCTTGTTGCGGCCCGACGGGTCGCCGACCATCGCGGTCGCGGTGCCCCAGAGCACGATGACGCGGTGGCCCAGGCGCTGGAAGTCGCGCAGCTTGCGCAGCGGGACCGTGTGGCCGAGGTGGATGTCGGGCGAGCTCGGGTCGATGCCGAACTTGATCCGCAGCGGGCGGCCCTCGGCGCGGCTCCGTTCGATGCGCTGCCGCAGGTCGTCGCGGTGCACGAGATCGACCACCCCACGCTCGAGGATGGCCAACTGCTCTTCGACGGCTGCGAACTTCACGGCTGGGAACTTCACGCTGCGTGGTCTAGCGGCGTGCCTGCCACCAGGCAAGCCACGCCTCGCGGTCCCCCACCGCCCAGGTCTGGCCCGAGATGGCGCGCAGGGCCGCCATGGCGACCTGGGCCCGGTCGGCGCGCGCGAACCGGACCTTCTCGATCAGCAGCTCCATGGCCTTCTCACGGTCCTGACCGCGCGTCAGCGCCGAGGCCAGGAACACGACGGCGAACCGCGACTCGTCGAACGTGCGCAGCGCGTTCTCCAGCGCCTGCAGCGGTGCTTGCTGCAGCGCCTCGTAGCCCTTCGGCCACTGCGTCAGGGTGCACGCACCGATCGCGGTGCGCTGGATCGGCGCGCGGACCCCGTCGACCGTGACGTAGCCCGGCCAGAGGTCGACGCGCATGTGCACGGTCCGCTGCAGCGAGCCGCCCGCTTCGGCATCGATCGCCAGCGGCAGGCGCAGCTCCTGGTCTCCGGCGAGCGTGAAGGTCGCCGGCAACCGGATGAAGTCCTCGGTGCGCGACGACCGCGAGCTGCCATCGACGTAGATGTCATCGATCGTGACGGTCACCGAGAAGCCGATCGGATCGGCATCCTCGCGCCCGCCGAGCACGAACGTCGCGGCCCCCGGCGGCAGGACGAGCTCGAACCGCAGCGCTTCGCCACACGGTGGCACGGCTGGCGCGGGGGCCGCCCCGGCCACCGCGGCTCCGGGTCCAGGCACCAGCGAGAGCGAGGCGTGCTCGATCGCGTGGTTCTCGAAGCGCAGGCCCTTGGCAACGGCGCGATAACCGCGCAGCTGCTCCTGCAGGAAGGGCGGCAGGTCGCGCCGGTCGTAGCCCTCGAGCAGGAACTCGAGGTGCGCCACGTCGCGGTCGCGGGCCGCCTGCCTCATGCGCTGCATGATGCCCGCGTAGAAGGCCACGAGGACCTGGTCGGCCCCGCCGGGCACTTTCGGCAGCGGGATCGCGAACGGCACCGCGAGCGGCACGGGATCCCGCACCGGCTGCGGCAGCGGGGCGTCCTCGTAGGTCGTGACGCAACCGCACAGAGTGACCAGCAGGCACAGGGCCGCGAGCAGGGATCCGATCGCGGCCTCGGGCTTCGTCACTATGCCTGGCGTCACTCTGCCGGGAGTCACTCTGCCTGACGTCACTGCGCCTCGTCGTCGACCGTCTTCTTGGCCGCCTCGCGCGCGCTAACGCGCTGGCCGATGCCCTTCAGCTGGTCGGCGAGCGAGCCGATCGCCGGCTGCACCTGGCGCTCCGGCTCGCGCGGCGTGATCGGGCGGTCGCCCGAGCCCTCGCCTTCCTCGAAGTGCGCCTGGATCAGCGTGAGGCCGATCTTCCGCTCGTCGGTGTCGATCTTGATGATACGGACTTCGACGCGCTGGCCGACCTTGACCACTTCCTCGGGGTTGTCGACCTTGTGGTCGGCCAGCTCCGAGATGTGCAAGAGGCCTTCGAGCCCCGGCTCGAGCTCGACGAACACGCCGAAGTTCGTGATCTTCGTGACCGTGCCCGGGACGCTGTCGCCGATGTGGTAGCGCGCCGGGATGTCGCCGCTCCACGGGTCGGCCTGCAGCTGCTTCAAGCCGAGCGCGATGCGCTTCTTCTCCTGGTCGACCGAGAGCACGACGCACTCGATCTCGTCGCCCTTCTTCACGACCTCGCTGGGGTTCGTGATCTTGCGCGTCCAGCTCATGTCGGTGATGTGCAGCAGGCCGTCGATGCCTTCCTGCAGCTCGATGAAGGCGCCGTAGTTCGTCAGGTTGCGCACCTTGCCGCGGATGACGGTGCCCGGCGGGTAGTGCTCGGCCACCATGTCCCACGGGTTCACTTCCGTCTGCTTCATGCCGAGGCTGATGGTCTGCTTCTCGGTGTCGACCTCGAGCACGACCACCTCGATGCGGTCGCCGACCTTGACGACCTCGTTCGGGTGGTTGACGCGCTTGGTCCAGGACATCTCGGAGATGTGCACGAGGCCTTCGACGCCGTCCTCGAGCTTGACGAACGCGCCGTAGCTCATGAGGTTGACGACCTCGCCGTCGAGGCGCTTGCCGACCGGGTACTTCTCCGTGATGTTCTCCCACGGCGACGCGGTCTTCTGCTTCATGCCGAGCGCGATGCGTTCCCGCTCGCGGTCGATCTTCAGCACCTTGACCTCGACTTCCTCGTCGAGCTTCAGCATCTCGGACGGGTGATTCACGCGGCCCCACGACATGTCCGTGATGTGCAGCAGGCCGTCGATGCCACCGAGGTCGACGAACACGCCGAAGTCGGCGATGTTCTTGACGGTGCCCTTGCGGACCTGGCCCTCGGCGAGCTCCGCCAGCAGCGTCGCCTTCTTGGTCTCGCGCTCCTCCTCGATCAGGCGGCGGCGCGAGATCACGATGTTCATGCGCTCCTCGTCGATCTTGATGATGCGCGCTTCGATGTCCTTGCCGATCCAGTCGCCGATGTCGCCGGCGCGGCGGATGTTGACCTGGCTCGCGGGCAGGAAGACCGGCACGCCGATGTCGACGAGCAGGCCGCCCTTGATCTTGCGCAGCACGAGGCCCTTGACGCTGTCACC
>DASVAL010000124.1:0-45725 GCA_036376355.1 Planctomycetota bacterium | reverse complement strand
GAGCATGCGCGCTGCACAACAAGACGCAGCAAGCGACGAGCCGCGCGGCAAGAGCAACCGAGGTTCAAGAGCAACCGACCGCGCGGCTCGCGCCTGAGCGTCCAAGACGTTGGATGGACGGTCTGATGTTGCCCAAGAAAGCACGCCGGCTCGTGTGCCTCTCAACAGCGGCGGTTGCGTTGCTGGCTCTCGGGGGATGCGTCGAGCGAAGTGAAAGTGACGGGACCGTTGTCATCACTTTCGCGACATGGGTGAGAGTCGCAGTCGTTGCCGTATGCCCAGTAGCGCTCGTCGCGGGCCTTCGGCTGCGCAGGACGTGGATGAAGTGGAAGGTTGTGTTGGTTGTGCTGTCCCTCGTCGGAGCCGCGATCGTCGTGCCGGGCGTTTTCTCAGACCGGTTCGAGATCGATCGCAAGGGGTTCCGCTCGTCGACCGGCTTCTGGTTCGCACCGAAGGTCAAGGACATCCGCTTCGCCGATGCCGATACGCTCTGGGTGCCGCATGCTGAGGTCGGCAATCGTCATCGTACTCCGATCAAGGTGCGCCTGCGCTCAGGTGCGACCGAGATGGTGCCTCAAGGAGATCTCATCACACAGTGCCTTGAGGATGTCGCCGGTTTTGCCAAGGCAGCCGGCGTTCGCGTGGTGCGTCTGAACTAGGCGCCACTCCCTCTGCTAGCATCGCCGCCATCCAACTAGCCGCAGGAGCCGGCGAGCGCCGCAGCGGCGCTCGCGGCTCAGCGGCCGAGACGTTGGCCAGACGGGACTGCAGATCATGTATCACCTAGCCGCCGCCGCGATCGGTATCTTGGTCTACTCGATGCTCGTCACGCCTCTGAGCCCTGCCACTCACAGGGTGATGGGAGACTGGCAGGCACTTGAGGGGGCCCCGATGGTCGCCGCATCTGTCGCAGCTGCATGGCTCCTGCGCCGCCTAGTCCTGCGCCCCGGTTGGTCTGGCATCGTTGTCGGCGGTGTGAGCTGTGCCCTACTCACCTCCGTCTTCTACAGCTCGACGATCCTCATCCTTGAAGGCATCCATGGAGGCTCATCACTCTCTGGCATCGGGATGGGCGGCCTCATGGGGCTCTACTATGGCCCGGTGTTCTTCGGGTTGAGCGCACATCTCTCTGTGCCCGCAGGAATCGTCGGAGCTGCAGCGCTTCGCTACGCTGCCCGTGCCGCTGGCCAACAAGCGACAGCAGCAGACGAGCCGCTGGGAACCCAAAGGGCGAATCAACACAACCGCAACGCGGCTCGCTGCTGAGTCGCAAAGACGTTGGGCGGACCGGCGTGAGCGCAACAACAAGACTCGACTCGATCGTCAAGGTCGCCGCAACTTGGGCGAGCCTGCCGCTTCTGCTGGCAGCGGCTTCTTTCGAGTTGATCACGTTCACCCCGGAGGCTCGAGCGACGGCTCGGATCACGCAGATCTCGGTCGCTGTTGCTGGTGCGAGCTTGCTCGCGGCGACTTGGCCCTGCCTCAGGTGGGTTGCTCTCCTGACTTTCGCGACGTCAGCGGTTGTGGTGGTTGGTCTGGGCTGTGGCCTGCGGTGGTAGACTGCCGCCCAACAAGACGCAGCAAGCGACGAGCCGCACGCAATAGCAACCGAGGTTCAAGAGCAACCCACCGTGGGGCTCGCGCCTGAGCGTCCAAGACGTTGGGCAGGCAGGCAGCCGCTTCCACGTTTCAAGGCGAGTCTATGCGATACTACCTTGGAGCCCTGGTCACACTCGTGGCGCTCTTCGGCCTCGAACCGCTGACGTCTGCTATGGGAGTCAACCTGTCGCCAGTAGTAGCGCCCCTGTTGAGTCCTGTCCTGTTCGCAGCGGTTGTCAGGGCTTGTCGTTGGCCTCCGATCATCAGGCATCGGACTGGAGTGGCAGTGTTATTGACCGCGACTTGTATCGTGCTTGCCGGTTTTGCCGTTGGAGAGCAGGCGCGCGTCCCAGTGGTCGCCGTTCTCCTGGTCGTCAGTGCTCCCGCTCTGGTGCTGGCCGGGGCCTTTGACAGTGGCGGTGGAGACGATGCGGACCAGCCGTTGGACCGGTAGGATGCTGCTGAACAAGACCATGCAGCCGACTGGCGCCCCAAGCGGCGCCGGCGGCTGATGGTCAAAGACGTTGGCCCGACCTACCTCTAGCGCGATCTTGCAGTAGTTGCCGTGGGTCTGAACTTCGAATGGGACGAGCGGAAGTCGATCTCGAATCGCCGCAAGCATGGTGTCAGCTTCGACGAGGCGGCCTCTGCCTTCGGCGATCCGTTCTCGATCACGATTCCAGATCCGGACCATTCCGAAGAGGAGGACCGCTTCGTCCTCATCGGAGAGTCGGTTCGCGGTCGGCTGGTGGTTGTGGTCCACACCGAGCGAGGCGACAATCTTCGGATGATCAGTGCTCGAGTGGCAAAGCCAAGCGAGCGTCGAACCTATGAGCAAGACTAGACACCGACGGGCGGATCCCGACCTGCGCGACGAGTACGACTTCTCGCAAGGCGAGCGGGGCAAGCACGCTCGGCGATTCGCTGATGGGAGCAACGTAGTTGTACTAGATCCCGATGTCGCCAAGCGTTTCGCGAACTCCGCATCTGTCAATGCCGCGCTCCGGTCGCTTTTCCGGCGTCGTCGCACGAAGCGATCGAAGGCGCGGCCCAACCAACCGGAGCAGCCGACGCGCCCCAAGCGGCGCGCGGCTGAGCGGCAGTGATGTTGGCATGTTGGCTGGGCGAGGCCTGCGGGCATGGCCCTCTGTGCCAACATGAGTGAGACAGCTGTTCGGTCCAGGGGCCGTACGGCCGGAAGTTCGAAGTCCGTGGTGCACTCGCGGCCCGAGTGGCCGAGGTGCGTCGGTGATCTCGATCTTGGATCATCCTGCACGGCACGGACTCTCCGAGGTTCATCACCGCTTTCCCTGGCTAGCCATGCGATTCAAGCAACTCGACACCGTAGTGCTGGACCGAGATCTTCCCCAACACGGGCTGCGTCGGGGGGACCTCGGCGCCGTCGTGGAGGTCTACGAACCCGATGGCCTCGAGGTCGAGTTCGTAACCGCATCCGGCAAGACCGAGGCACTCCTGACCCTGAAGATCGGAGACGTTCGCAGCGTCGGGGACGGCGACCTGATCGCTGTACGCCCTTTCGATCGGTCCGCGTAGCATGCCGCCCAACAAGCCGCAGCAAGCGACGAGGCGCGCGGAGACTGCCGCCCAACAGGACGCAGCAAGCGACGAGCCGCACGCAAGAGCAACCGAGGTTCAAGAGCAACCGACCGTGCGGCTCGCGCCTCAGCGGCCAAGACTGATGTTGGATCGACCAGTGAGCGGCATCGTCTCAAACGGAGAGCGTCGACTTCGGGCGGCCTGCTGGCGGCAAGCCAAGACCGAGGTCATGGCGCAGCACGCCGAGCAGTTGCGGTCCCGCGGTCCCATCCGGAGGTTCTTCCTGTGGTTCGCGCTTCGCCGAGTGGTTCGGATGCGTGCCCGCGCACTCCTGCCGGTCGTCAGCAGTCGCTCGCACTTCTAGACTTGGCGATCCAACACGCCGCAGGAGGCGGCGAGCCGCGATCAACGCAACCGGCGAGGCAAGCGCCCTCGCACGCGCCTCGCGCCTGACCGGCAGAGACGTTGAACAGACCTCACCCTGACGATGGATGCGTGACGACGGACGTCGGCACAAGCACTCGGCCGCACCCCGGCTTCGTCGCTTCGTCGCGACCTGGCTGGTGCAGGTGGGCGCACCGGGGAGCTTCGCAGCAGTTTCGATCACGTGCTGGTGTCCACCCAGACATCTGCCCGACCAGCCCAATCTGCTCTTCGCGTGCTTTCTGGTGTTGACCCATGCCGTTGGCGGGCTCGTCACGATTACCCTGCTGTTCAGTCCGGACGATGGCCAACTCATCTTGGGTCTGCTTCGAGTGCCGCCTCGCCGTGCGGCGACCGACTCAGCACGAAGGCAGGGTGCCATGCCCGGAATGCGGAGTGGAATGCTGGGGCCTTGGCTACAAGATCCCTGTCCCTCCGCGCCGAAACGTCCGCGCTTGGCGTCGACTCCGAGAATCCGAGCTGGCGTGGCACCAGGCCAGCCTCGATGCGGCGAAGCACGCCGCAGTGCGCACGCGGCATGATCTGGAGCTGGAGATTCGCCGGCTCGAAACCATGCCATCCACCTCCGGCCGGACGAGAGCCATTGCAGTGCTGCGGCGGCGGCTTGACCGCGGCTAGCTTGCCGCGGGAGTTGGCGAGTCGCGAGGAAGCCAACCGCGAGAGGCACAGCCCTCGCACGCGGCTCGCGCTCAGCGCCCGCGAGATGTTGGCAGGTGGCGGCGCGACCTCGACGAGGTTCGAAGCACGAAGGACCCGAGCACCCGCCAGGTCTTGATCGCACTCTGGCTGCTGACCGCGGTCATCGTCGTCCTCTTGATCGACTTCTTCGTTGGCATCCTCACCAACGTCGGGATCCTGTAGTCTGGAACCGACTTGCCGCAGGAGCCCGTGACCGCGAGAGCCGAAGCCCTCCGCGGCTCGGCGCACCAGCGACTTGGACGTCAGCGGACCCACCCACTCTCGAGATAGAGTCGACTCGTGAACGCTCGCCAGCCCAGCCCCAACGCCCAGTTGTCCGCATTCCTGTCGCGGTTCCCGCCCGAGATCGTCGCGCTGGTGAAGCGGTGTCTGCCGAAACTCCGCCGCACTTTCCCCGGCTCCTATGAACTCGTTTACGACTACTCCAACTCTGTCGTGGTGGCGTTCGGCATGTCGGAGGTCGGATACAAGGCCACCGTCGCCATTGCAGTCTTCCCGCGCTGGGTCCGGCTGTATTTCGACAAGTCCCTCCCCGACCCCAAGGGTCTCCTCGAGGGTTCTGGCGGCAAGGTACGCAGCGTTGCCCTCGAGGCCGCATCAGACCTCGATCGCGGGGATATCCATGCACTGATCAAGGCTGCGAAGAAGCACTCCGGGGTGACCTTCCCGCGAACCGGATCGACCCGCATGATCATCAAGTCCGAGGCGAAGAAGCGGAGACCAAGGCGAACGGAGCATGCCTGACACGCGGATGCACCTCACATGGCGCGACGACCATCGTCGTCAGTCGAACGACCGAGAGCCGCGACTTGCAGGTGATCCGCGGCCGTTGGGCAGGCCTCGCGTTCGTGACCCAAGTGCCCCTCGCAATCGGAAGCCCATGCTGGTCCGCGACCAGGTTGAGCACGCCGTTCGCCTCCAGGCCGGAAGTGGCGGGCGGACGTGATAGGCTGCCCCACTTCACGCAGCAGCCGGCGAGCCGCGCGATCGGGCAACTGCGAGATCGCGCCCGTAGCGCGCGGCTCGTGGCGGAGCGTGGGAGACGTTGGTCAGTAGGAGCTTCCTGGAGTCCGGAGCATGAGGCACTTCGAGTGGGTCTCGACGGCGCTGCCGCGCCGCGTGGTGCTCGTCCGCATGCGCACCGTCGACGAACTGTGTTTGCCGACGCTCCAGACGCCGTTCGGCGTGCTCGTGACGGCCTTCGATCCCCAAGAGCGCGTGGCCATCGACCGACTCGAAGTTGCACTGGAGCGTGCCGGTGCTTCTCCGGTCAGGGGCATCGGAGGACCGGGAGCGGACCTGTGGGAGGATGGCATCCTGTCTGCGGTGCCGAGCCTCCGTTCCCCCGAGCAAGCGCTCGAGTTCTACTTCGGCGGCACGGTGATCGGCATGCGTATGGAGGTGACCGACTTTGCCGTGCTCTGCCTGGACTGCGACGACGCAGACTGGCGGGAGATGCTCGAGGCGACGCGTGGCTTCCTGTCAAGGCGAGTGGACTGGCGCATCCATGCTGCAGCGGATGCTGGCCGCAATGAAGACGTGCGGCAGGCAATTGCATGTGGTTGGCCGATCGAGGAATTCGACGATGACCTGGCGGAGACCCCCCTCCACAAGGCCGCACGCAACGGCCATCTCGACATCATGCGCATGCTGCTCGCCGCCGGAGCCGACGTGAACCGACACTGCGAGGAACGCATCGGCGAGACGCCCCTCGGTCTCGTCGCGGACACGTGCTCCTTTGAGTTGGCACACTTGCTGATCGACGCTGGCGCCGATCCGACCATTCGAGGCTGGATGGGGTTGACGGCGCTCGACCGTGCTGCGCGTCGCACCGACGAGGCAGGCAAGGCGGTCCTCGCACTACTCGAGGCGCACAAGGCACGCCCGCGTGGATGATCTCTGCGCGGATCGCATGCTACAGTGGCCGCCCATCTGGCCGTGGCGACCTACGCGCGCCGCATCGGCGCCCGCGCCTCCGAGGCAGGGACGTTGGCCGGAATCAGCATGGACCCACGTCCTCGCACTCCATGGAAGACCGAGGTCTCGTGGTTCCTCGCAGTGCTCCTCGTGGCGGCAATCGCCGGGGTCGTCGGTCTCGTCGTCTTCGTCGGTCGCCTGCAGAGTCTGTGAAGAACGGGCGCCAAGCCGCCTGCGCGACCGCAAGACTGGCCGTCTCAAGCGTGGTGGACCTCACCCGTCGCGCCGCCGCGCTCGGCCGCCGCGGCGATGTCGCCGAGGTCCTTCGCGCAGGTCTTCACCATCACCCTTGCCATCAGCGCGATGAGCGGAGAAAGGAGCTTCGCGCCGAAGGTCCTGGGACGCACGTGGATCTCCATTTCGAGTCGCGTGCCGGAGCCGTCAGGGACGCAGCGGATCTCCGACGTGAACTCGGTCCCCGAAGCGTAGCCGCGAAGCGAGTAGCTGCGCGGAGGTGACCAGGCTGCGATCTCCATGTCGACCATCTGACGGCCGCGCCACTCGCGGAAGCGCATGCCAGCGCCGACGGGGACGGGCGTCAGGATCTCGACCCTGGTGATGGCCTTGATGCGGCCGGCGGCGTTCGCGAAGTCGGACGCCATGGCCCACACGCGGTCGGGCGATGCGGACGATCGGTGTGTGCAAAGCAGCGGCTTCATCGGGCGGCCCCTCCGGTCATCGTCGCTTCCCTCGATGGTCCGCGCGGCGGCGGGCAGGAAGCGCGACGTCTTCTCGGCATGTGGTCATGCAATGCGTGCAGGAAGCCTACAGCCAACGACAACGAACCGCCCCCTCTGCCAGCACGCGGCCGTCGCACCGCCGTGGGCTGCGAGATCGTGCGACTCTGGCTTCGAGTTGCCGGCGACGACAGCCTGTGCGGTCATCCGCGCGAGCCGCGCATGATTCATGCCGGAACGCAGTGCGCCAGGGCTGTGGGTTCCGGAAACCCTGGCCCTCCAATTCCGGAAACTCTGGCCGCCTGATCGAGGGGTTGAGCGCCGTCGTCCTCGGCCTGACCGGCTTCATCACGGGCGCCTGGTCGGTAGCCAGCGTAGCAAGGAGCACGAGCTGCGGGCCTGGGAGCGGAATGGCGACGTCGATGTCAGGTCATTCATCTTCGCGCTGAATTGGCACGGGCTTGCGAATCGCCACGGTTCCTGGTTGGCTCCAGCTGACGAGCCGCAGGGCTGACCGGTCGCCAAGCCGGCCGGCGCCTCGGAGACGTGAGCCGACGCACGCGGAGCAGAATCGAGTGGGCGATCTGAAGTCCAAGAAGCTGATCGTGCTGAAGGGCCTGCTGTTCCTCTGCATCATTGCCGGCGCGTGTGTGCTGATCTTGCTGGAACAGCCGACGCTGCACGTGGCGGCTCTGCTGCTGGTCCTCGTGTGGGCGTCGGCGCGCTTCTACTACTTCCTGTTCTACGTCCTGGAGAAGTACGTCGATCCCGACCTCCGATACGCCGGCCTGCTTGCGCTCCTGACTGCACTCGCGCGGCGCCGACGCACCAGGCGATAGTGGTCTCCGGTCCACTGCTCTCAGCGAGGCCACAGGTGCACCCACCAGCCGGGGAGCAACGTGCAACCACCTCGCGGGTAGAACAGCCTGCCGAAAGGTAGCATCCCGCCCAAGACGCAGCCGGCGACGAACCGTAGTGACGACGGCGAGGGCGAATCAGCGCACCGACACTCGGCTCGCGCCTGAAACTCGAGGCAGATGGACGGAGCAACTGCAGATTGATCGACGAGCGGAACAGGGCGAGCGACTTGCGGTCGGCGTTCCCTCGAGGCCACCACATGCACTTCAGCGTCGATGACTCCCCGCCCGGTACGCCGAGCGAACAGATCGCGACCGCAGCCAGGTCCGCAGTCCTCTCGTGCGGGATCTCACCGAGGATCGCGTCTGGGTTCGGTGGGGACTCCTCGTGAGCGGCGTCCATGCCACGAGGCGCGGCACGAGCGCCGTTGGGCGGATATGGAAGTGGCTCACCCCTTGGATCCACGAGGGCGTCTCGTCGGGGCACACATGATGGGCCGCAGCGAACGACGAGGTTGGCGGTGAGCCTTTCCGAGAAGTCCTCCTTCGCGGGCTGCCTGCTCGGGCTTGCCCTCGGTGACGCTCTTGGCGCCCCTCTCGAGGGCGGGCCCCTGGAGCGGCTCCTCTGGCGCCTCATTGGCACGACCGCTGAAGGCCGGTTCCGCTGGACTGACGACACCCAGATGGCGCTGGACCTCGCCGAGTCGTTGATCGCGTGCCGATCCGTCGATCAAGACGACATCGCTCGCCGCTTTGCTCGCGGATACCGATGGTCGCGAGGCTACGGGCGAGGCACCGCGCGCACGCTCACGATGATCCGTCGCGGCGTCGACTGGCGCATCGCCAACACTCGCGCGTTTCACGGCGGCTCGTACGGCAACGGCGGCGCGATGCGCGCACCTGTCGTGGGACTCTTCTTCTCGTCCGACCTCGATGCTGTTCGGACGCATGCGCGCGCGACCGCTGTCATCACGCACGCACACGCACTCGGTCAGACCGGCGCGGTGCTCGTCGCGCTGGCCACGGCCTTGCTCCTCCGCGGCCATTCACGAGCGGCAGCACTGGAAGCACTGCTCGTGCACGCCGAGCACGAGGCTCTGCGCAATCGCCTGGTCATCGCCAGGTCGTGGCTGGATCGCGACGGCCCACCGCCGGACGAGGTTCGTGCGCGTCTTGGCAACGGCATCGCCGCAGCGGAGTCGTGCGTCACTGCCATCTACCTCGCCCTTCGATTCCTCGACCGTCCGTTGCAGGAGCTGCTCGAATTCGTTGCTGCCGGCCGCGGCGACGTGGACACGATCGGCGCCATGGCGGGCGCGATCTGGGGTGCTCACAACGGTGACTCCATGCTTCCCGCCGACATGCTGAATCGCCTCGAGGACGCCGCGCGCTTGCGGCAGGTTGCCCTCGACCTTCATCGCGTAGCCCTGGAGACGACAACGGCATGACTCCGCTGTGGCCGGTCGGCCTCGCTGGCCCCCACCGCCGCGCCGCCGATCCGCCGCGCGAATCGAGTGGTAAGCTGCTCGACGAGGCGAAGCCGAGGCCATCGCACGCGGGCACGCGCCTCGGCGACCGAGACCGATGCACCGGAGTCCGTCGTGAAGAGCTACACCAAACGAGACATCAGAGCCGCGGACGTGCTGGCAATGATCCTGTTCGGTATCGGTGTCGTGCTCGTGGTCTTCGCCGTCATCAAGACGATCGGCAAGCCGGACACGGAGAGCGGCAACCTCGCCGGCGCGTGGATCCTCGCCGGCGCGTGGATCCTCGCCGGCGTCTTCCTCGGACTCGGCACGGCGCTCAACCTCAAGGTCCGGCAGCTCGTGCGCAACAAGGGTGTCGAGCCCGTGGACCACGACGGAGTGCCCGACTAGGGCACTCGCCAACCGCTGGAGCGCGTCCTTCCATGACGGTCACTACTTCGGTTCTCCAGGTCATCGGCCGCACTCCGCTCGTGCGCCTCCGCGCCGTCGCGCCGCCGCGAGCGGCGGATGTGCTCGTCAAGCTCGAGTTCTTCAACCCGACCGGCTCGTACAAGGACCGGATGGCGCTCGCGATGATCGAAGGCGCCGAGCGGCGCGGCGCCCTCCGGCCCGGCATGCGCGTCGTCGAATACACCGGTGGCAGCACCGGCTCGTCGCTCGCGATGGTCTGTGCCGCCAAGGGCTACCGGCTGCTGCTGCTGTCCTCGGATGCCTACGCAGACGAGAAGCTGAGGGCGATGCGCGCGCTCGGCGCGGAGCTGAGGCTGGTGCCGAGCGAAGGTGGCAAGGTGACGCCGGCCCTGTTCGAGCGCTTCCGCAAGGAGATCGCGGTCCTGGCCGCCGAGCCGGGCACCTTCTGGACCGATCAGTTCCACAGCCTCGATGCAATCGACGGCTATGCCGGCATCGGCGAGGAACTGCTCGAGCAGACCGGCGGCCGGCTCGACGCGTTCTGCGGTGCGGTCGGCACCGGCGGGATGCTGCGCGGTGTGATCCGGGCGCTGCGCGAGGGCGGGAGCGCCGCGCGCGTCGTCGCGCTCGAGCCGGCATCCTCACCATCGCTGACCGAAGGGTACAGCGGTCCGCATCGCGTCGAAGGCATCGGCACGGGGAGCATCCCCCCGCACATGACGGCGAAGCCGTACGACGAGGCGCGGGCCGTGCAGGAAGAAGATGCCCGCGCGATGGCCTTGCGCCTGGCGCGCGAGGAGGGGTTGCTCGTCGGCACCTCGAGCGCATTGAACATCACCGCGGCGATCGAAGTCGCGCGCGAGCTCGGCCCCGGCAAGGTCGTCGCCACCGTGGCCGCCGACACCGGACTGAAGTACCTCGCGGGCGATCTCTTCGCGCCTCGATAGCATGCCCTGCGCCACTCCACCTCCTACAGCCCACTACCGAAGCAATCGCCCCATCCGATGCGCATCCATTCCCTCGCGGTGACTCTCGCAGCCCTCACGTTCGTCCCCGCCCTCCAGGCGCAGCAGGTGTCCGGCGGCCCTGATCCCGAGCGCAAGGCTTCGACCTTCTTCATCTCCAATGACAGCCACGAGACGCTCGCCGGTGTGTTCATCAGCTACAGCCCGGCCGAATGGCAGGAGAGCTACAACGACATGCTGGCGACGCTCGCGGGCAGCAACTACACGCGGCTGGGCAAGGGCTGGTGGACCAGCTTCGAGACCGTCGGCACGGTCGAGATCGGCGGCACGAAGATCGAGGCCGGCAGCTACTTCCTGGGCCTCGCCGTCGACAAGGATGGAGCCTTCAGCCTCCTCGTATTCGACAGCAAGCACACGTTGAAGGCCGGCCTGCTCCCGTCCACCACCGCGCTGTACACGGGCGAAGCCAGGCCAGAGACCAAGGCACCGCTGACGCTCGCCAAGGACTCGCTGAAGGAACACGTCGTCAAGTTGGAGGTCGAGATCGCCGCGGACAAGAAGGACCCCGCGAGCGGCAGATTCTCGATCCGCTGGGGCAAGCACGAGCTCTCGGCACCCCTCAAGTTCCACCTGGCCGGGGCCAAGGCTTCGAACGCCCCGAAGAAGTAGCCGAGCCGTGGACGCAGGCCTCGCACGCTGCTCGCGCCACTCGTCGCGGCTGCAAGGGCGAAGCAGCATGGGGATGGAGTCGCCCCGACAGCCGCCGATCCGAGCTGCAGAGCCACTTCCTCGCAAGAAGGCCCTCGCTCGCGGCTCGCAGCCCGAGCGACATGGCCGCTGGCGAGAGACACGACCCATGGGCTACGAAGTCCACATCACCCGGGCAGCCGAGTGGCTCGACTCGGAGACGAAGCCCATCACGATCGAGGAGTGGCTCGCGTACCTCGCGTCGGACCCCGAGATGCGGCTGGACGGCTTCGCCGAGGCGCGAACACCCGAGCACCGGACCCTGAGGCTCGAGAGCAAGGGATTGGCCGTCTGGACGGCGTGGCATGGCGAAGGTCGCGGTCAGGGTCACGCGTGGATGGACCATCGCGAGGGGCGGATCACCGTGAAGAATCCCGATCCCGAGATGCTGGCGAAGATGTGCACCATCGCGACGCAACTCGGGGCCATCGTCCAGGGTGATGAGGGCGAGCCGTACCCGGACCCGATGGATGCCGCTGCAGCAGCGCCCGACGTCCGTCACGAGTCGCCGCGCGCGCGATCGCCGTGGTGGAAGCGCCTCTTCGGCCGCTGACCCTTCGGACTCACCTCACAGGATGTGCATCTGCAGCGGATTGCTGACGATCAGGCCGCCGGGACCGCCGGCGTCGATCAGCGCGACCTGGAAGTACAGATCCGGCGGCAGACCCGCGGGCAGGAAGAGCGGCAGCGTCCACGTGCCGGCGGCCGAGGTCGCGAACGCGAACAGTTCGGGCGACCAGAGCGGGAGGATCTGGATCTGACACTCCGGGCTCGGGATCGGGACGCCCACGTTGCTGGCCCCGAGCCCGATCACCCCGACGCTGAACGGCGCGAGCACGAGGTCCAGTTGCACGGTGAGCCCCGGACTCGGGACCCCGGAACCGGTGAGCAGCGGGACCGCACCTGCGGCTGCCGCGCACGCGACTCCGTAGGGGCGGAAGAAGGGCTGCGTGCTCGGAGCTGGCACGAACGCGAGCCCCTTGACGGGTCCGTTCACCCAGCTCCCGAGCAGCCTCGACACACCCCCGGTGTTGAGCACGACGCGGTGGTCGTTGATGTCGGAGAGGAGCAGGTTGCCGCCCACCCACAGCGTCACCGAGTGCACCTCGTCGTAGTTGTAGCCGCTCAGGGGAACCGGCGTGACGACGTTCGTCAAGGTGTCGATGCGCTCGAAGATCTCGTCGACGTTGGGCACGCCATAACCCGACAAGTGGTAGAGGTAGCCGTCCGCGCCGAACGCGATCGCCTCACCATCGCTGCCCTGGCCGAGCGACATCACGAACGTCGCGCTCGCGGTGTTCACATCGACCGTGTAGAGGGACTCGGGGACGGTCGCGCCATCGCCCGTCACCGCAAACAACACGCCGTCGAACCGGAATGCCAGGCTCGAGAAGTTGTCGGTGAAGGCGCCGATGACGCTCACGACTCCGGTCGCTGGATCGACCGTCGCGAGCCTCCTCGTGGTCTGGGAGCCGGTCACGCGCAGGATCGCGTAGAGCTGTCCGGTGATTGGATCGTGCGCCAGCCCCGTACAGCTCATCACGTTGACGGCGGCGGTCGTGACCATCTGCACCGACGAGGCAGTGACCCCGGTCAGAGGATTCACGCGGCGCAGGATGCCGTCCGTGGTGCAGACGCTGTAGAGGAGATCCCCCTGGGCCGGAATCGCGTTCGCGAGCAGGAAAGAGAGCAGGAGAGTGGTGCGCATGGGCTGTCCTCGGTTGCGCGGCAAGCATAGGGACGTGGAGCCTGACCGCGTCTCCTGGAGTGGAGCCGGTGCCACTGGCCAGGGCGGGCCGCCCTCGAGGATTCCGCCGACAACCCGCAGGAGCCGAGCCAGCGCGTCACCCCGCCTCGTCGCACGAGGCGCTGAACCGAACATGTTCTACGTCCGGATGCATGTCCTGCCCGACCCGGATGCCGAGCGCGATCCGCAGGCGGCTGGCGCGACTGGCCACTTCGCGAACGTGCGGATCGAGGCGGCCATTGCGTGCAGTTCGTTCTCTGCCTCGAGCGCGATGCCTCAGCAGACAGACCACGACGATGACCTTCTCGACCAGGCGTCGGCTGTGTGGTGGCCCTCCAACCGAGGGGCGTCTCGCGTGCGAGGGCGGTAGACTCGCGGCGGACCAGGCGCAGCAGCGGACGAGCGCGCGAGGAGGACCGATCGCGCGTGGGCGCCGCGGAGCGTCAGAGGATTGGACGGCGAGGTGTCACGTGGGAAGCATGCTGTGCTTGTGTGGCCACCGAATGTCGGACTTCCAGGCTCCGTGTCCCACGACCGGGCGCGTGCTCGGCGACGCTGCGGCCGCCAACGACACGGAGCGCCCGATCATGCAGACCTCGGACAGCACTGCCGCACCGCGCTACTCGATCCTCGTTCCCGACGAGACCATGGCACGCGCCGCCGATTGCTTGCAGGCGCTGCACCTCGGCCGGATGGAGCCTGGAGCCCATCTTCGTGTCCGCCTCCGCGGCGCAGACCTCCCGTCGATGACGGCACACGGACTCCTCGCCGCCCTGTTCGACACCAGGCAACCGCAGATCTTCGCCGAGCGGCAGGTGGCCGGGGACGGCTCCGACTGGAACCTCACCGAGCTCGGCCTGCTGGGTGATGCCTCGATCGCCGTGCCCGTGACGATCTTCGACGATGGCAACCACGACGACCCCACGCCGCACGACCCTGCCTTTCCCGGGATGCTGGTCTTCACGGCGGGTGCTCTGCTGCGCAACGGCCAACGGCGTACGCCGGCTGATTGGAACGAGGTCACCGGACCCGAGGGGCAGCTGTCGCCCGAGGGCTACTACGCGCTCTACCGCCGCCGGCTGCTGCCCGTCCTCCGCTACATCGATCAGCACGCGCGCAGGCCGCGATCCGCCTTCGTGACCGTGCCGGGCCTCGGCTGCGGTCAGTTCGCCGGCCCTTTCCGCCGACAACTCGGCGTGCGGTTGCAGTCGGTCCTCCAGCGGCTGCTGACCGAGCACGGCAGCTCGCTCGCGAATCTCGCGGCCGTCTACTTCGACCCGTACAGCGAGTGCGTGAACTCTCGCCGCGAGATCCACGGCATCTCGTTCATGGTCCGCCCGCTGAAGGTCCGGGGCAACGAAGCGAAGTCGCAGCTCTGCCGCCCCGACGCCTATGCCGAGAAGGGCGACGACTTCTCCGGTTGCAGTCTGTACAGCATCGTCGCCTGGGACCACGTCTCCTGGCCCGGCAACGACTTCTTCATCGGCTCCCGCGCCACGGACGATGGCGTCAAGGCCGCCGCAACGAACTCGATGTCCGTGCTCACGGGCGTCGAGGGAAGGTACGAACCCGCGCGCGGCATGTTCGAGCCACCGCAGCCGTACTCGACCTGGGCAGCCGTGGTCGGCGATCGCATGCGCAAAGGGCTCCGCTTGTGGAACCCGCTGGCCGTATGGCGGCCCGTCGAGCTGACGTGACCACGTCGTGCGCCGGCTCCGGCGGCGCGTTGTCGCATGCGCGTGACGCCGCTTGCGCGTTCCCTGCGAGCGGTATCATCGCCTCCCCACCCGCACGCCGAGGTGCCCATGCGCGATGCCATCGTCCTGAACGTCAACGGCGGTGAACGCCGCCTCACCGTCGATCCTGCGCGTTGCCTGCTCGAAGTGCTGCGCGACGACCTCGACCTGCACGGCTGCAAGTACGGCTGCGGCGAGGGCCAGTGCGGCGCGTGCACGGTGCTGGTCGACGACCAGGACGTGCGCTCGTGCCAGCTGCGGGTCGGCGCTGCCGAGGGACGCGCGATCCGGACCATCGAGGCGCTGGCGAACGGCGACAAGCTGCATCCGTTGCAGCAGGCGTTCCTCGACCACGGCGCACTGCAGTGCGGCTACTGCACGCCGGGCATGATCCTCACGGCCGCGGCGCTGCTGAAGCGCAACCCGAACCCCGACGCAGCGCAGGTGCGCCGCGCACTGCACGGCAACATCTGCCGCTGCGGCGCCTACGCGCGCATCGTGCAGGCCGTGCTGCAGGCCGCGGCCGCGTTGCGCAACGGAGGTGACCGATGAACCTGCCGTGGCAGACCGATCCGTTCCTGCACCCGCTCGACCGGGAAGCCGACGAGCCGGAGCGTTACGAGCTGCACGAGCCGCCGCGTCACCGGCTCGACCTCGAGCGGCGCACGTTCCTGCAGCTGTTCGGCAGCGGCATCGCGATCGCGCTCGTCGCGGCGCCGGCCTCGGGCCGATCGGAGCAGCTCGCCGGCCCCGCACCGCAGGATCCGCCTGCGACGATCGACGCGTGGCTGCACATCGGCGCCGACGGCGCGGTGACCGCGTTGACCGGCAAGGTCGAAGTCGGCCAGGACATCCGCACGTCGCTCGCGCAGGCGATCGCCGAGGAGCTGACCGTGCCGCCGGTCGCGGTGCAGCTGGTCATGGGCGACACGGACCGCGTGCCGTACGACCGCGGCACGTTCGGCAGCCGCACGACTCCGACGATGGCGCTGCAGCTGCGGCGCGCCGCCGCTGCCGCGCGCGCGTGGCTCGTCGAGCTCGCCGCCGAGCAGCTGGCCGTGCCGGCCGGCGAACTGCGCGCCGAGGCCGGCGCAATCGTGCACGCCGCGTCGCAGCGCACGCTCCCGTTCGGCAACCTCACGGCGGGCAAGGCGATGACGCGCGGGATCGGCGCTGCAGACGTGCGCGCCGCCGCCGAGTGGAAGGTCTGCGGAACGAGCGCGCCGAGAGCCATCGGCAAGGCGCTCGTGACGGGTGCACACCGCTTCCCGTCGGACATCCTGCGACCGGGCATGCAACACGGCTGCGTGCTGCGGCCTCCGGCCTTCGGCGCCGAGCTCGAGGCGCTCGACGACCAGGCCGCGCGAGCGATGCCCGGCGTCCGCGTCGTGCGCGACGGCACCTTCACCGGCGTGGTGGCGCCGACGGCACACCTGGCGCGACAGGCCGTGCAGGCACTGGTCCCGCGCTGGAAGCAACCCGCCGAGCTCGCGAGCGAGTCGACGCTCGCGGAACGGCTGCGCCGGCCGCCGGCCCGCGGCGGCGGCGGCGAGCGCGGTGGCGAAGGCCGCGGCGGACGCGGTGGTGACCGGACCGCCGACCGGGCCGAGATCGACAGGGCGCTCGCGGCAAGCGCGCACCAGGTCACCGCGACGTTCGCGATCCCCTACATCGCGCATGCGCCGCTCGAGCCCAGAGCCGCGGTCGCCGAGTGGCAGGACGGTGCGGTGACGGTCTGGACCGGCACGCAGCGCCCGTTCGGCGTGCGCGAAGAGCTGATGCGTGCGCTGCGCCTGCCGGCCGAGAAGGTGCGCGTGCAGGTGCCCGACACGGGCTCCGGCTACGGCGGCAAACACACCGGCGACGCCGCGATCGAGGCCGCGGTGCTCGCGAAGGCTGCACAGGTACCGGTGGCCGTGCTCTGGAGTCGCGAAGAGGAGTTCACGTGGGCCTACTTCCGGCCCGCGGGCCTCGTCGACGTGCGCGCCAGCGTCGACAAGGACGGGATGCTGACTGCGTGGGAGCTCCAGAACTTCAACTCCGGCGGCGCGTCGCTGGCGTCGCCGTACGCGGTGGCGCTGCGACGCGAGCAGTTCCACCAGGCCGACTCGCCGCTGCGCCAGGGCTCGTACCGGGCGCTCGCGACGACGTGCAACACGTTCGCGCGCGAGTGCACGATGGACGACCTCGCCGCGGCGGCGGGCCTCGATCCGCTGAAGTTCCGGCGCCAGAACCTCCAGAACGCGCGGCTCGGCGCCGTGCTCGACGCCGCCGCGGAGCGCGCGGGCTGGGCCACGCCGCCGGGGGCCGGCGTCGGCCGCGGCATCGCGTGCGGCACCGACAAGGGTGGCTACGTCGCGACGGTCGCCGACGTGCGCGTCGCGGCCGACCAGAAGATCGAGGTGCTGCGCCTCGTCACGGCTTTCGAGTGCGGCGCGATCGTGCATCCCGACAACACGAAGAACCAGGTCGAGGGTGCGGTCGTGCAGGCGCTCGGCGGCGCGTTGTTCGAGGCCGTGCGCTTCGAGCAGGGCCGGATCCAGAACGCGCGGTTCTCGAGCTATCGCGTGCCGCGCTGCGCCGACGTGCCGGAGCTGGTCACGGTGCTCGTGAACCGCGTCGATCTGCCGTCGGCCGGCGCCGGCGAGACGCCGATCGCCGGAGTCGCCCCGGCGATCCGCAACGCGATCGCGAGCCTGACCGGCAAGCGGCTGCGCGAGCTGCCGCTGCGGCTCGCCTGATGCGCCGCGAGTGTAGGCGCCCGACATCGCCACCAGCGCGGCAAATCAGTTCGCAGGCTTCGTGGAAGGCGCCGCCTGCGTCGCCGCTTCGACCTGCTGCTTGATCCACGCACGCCACGGTTTGTCGAGCTGCTGCACCGGTTGCCCCAGGTGGCGGTCGAGCACGACGCTGCTGGTGCCCAGCATCTTGCGCAGCACCTCCTCCAGGTAGCCGAAGAGGCCGTTGCGCAGCCCGCTCTGCTGTCCCGACTCCAGGAGCCAGGCGACGGCGAGCTCGGCCGCCGGCCACTCGAACAGGTTGTCGTCGGAAACCTGCAGGTAGTACTTCTTGGTGTCGAACTGCGCCACGTGGTCGAGGTCGCGTTCCGGATGGTCCAGCACGATGCGCGCCTCCGCCGCGTCGATGTGCCACGGTCCGAGCGTGGCAACACCCGCCGGCCCGGTCATGCGGCGCTGCAGGTAGCGCGCGAGGCCGAGCTCTGCCCAGGCGGCGGGGCGATAGACGGACGCGACGTTGGGGTCGTCGGCGACGGTGCGGTAGAGCAGGTGCGAGGTGGCGACCTCGAACACCCCGACGGGGCGCTCTGCGTTCACGTCGGCGAAGTAGGTGCGGGCGACCGCCGTGACCTCCCAGCCTCGCTGCCTGTAGTACGGCGTCTTGCCCGCGACCCGACCGGTAACCGTGCGCATGCCCACGAAGCGGCGCTCGTCGCGCCAGATCTCGAAGTTCATCTTCGGGCCGACGACCTCGCAGAGCCGCAGCGCGTCGGAGAACTGCTCGAACCAGACGAGGTGGAAGCGCTCGAGGTCCCACAGCGCGTCGACCACGCGGCGCAGCTCGGCGGTGGACTCGACGTGGAAGTGCTCGCTGTCGATCTGCCAACGATGTCCCCAGTGCGACCGCGCGTCTTCGAGCTCGGCGAGCGACGTCCATTCGTCGCCGCTCTGCCATCGCCACTGTCCGCCCTTGTTGCGGTTGCCCAGCAGCGTGTGCGCGCCCTCGTGGTCGGGGTCGCGCAGCACGACGTCCAGAGCAACCAGGCGTGCGAGGTCGGGCAGATCGCGATCGGCGGCCCACTGCGCCATGTACCAGCGGTGCTTCAAGTTGTCTGGCAACCGGTCGAGCAGCCGGAAGAACTCGCGCATCCGATCGCGCACCGTGTCCATGCCGACGACGTCGGCGCGCGGGATCTGCTGGCGGCGCCTGCCGACCTGCAAGGTCACCGACTCCGCCTCGTAGCGGGCGAACACTCGACCGCGCAGCACGTCGCCGTTCTTCAGCGTGACCACGTCGCGCAGGTCGTCTTGCGCGGGCAGTCTGCAGGTGACCGCGACCAGGGTCGCGAGCATGCCGAGAAGCAGCGACGCGATGTGCACCATGGCCGCATGTTATCCGAACGCCGGGCCGCGGTCCTGGGCATGCAGCCGGAGCAGCCTGAGCAGCCGGAGCCGTTGGAGCGTCAGTTGGCGTCCAGTGGCCCACGCGCCAGCGCGCAGAGGCCTTGCTCATCACCCACCCGCGCGCCCGTGGTAGCATCGGCGCATCATGCCCGACCTCGACGCCACGCTGGCGCGGGCCTCCGAAGGAGACAAGAGTGCTCTCGAGGACCTCGTCGCCGCGCACCTGCCGGACCTGGAACGCTTCGTCCGCCGCCGCACCGGCGACCGCTTCCTCGGCAAGGAGTCGGTCGCCGACATCGTGCAGTCCGCGGCGCGCGAGGCGCTCGTGCACCTGAGCACGCACGAGTTCCAGGGCGCACCGGCCTTCGAGGCGTGGCTCTACCGGATCGCGTTGACCAAGATCGTCCAGAAGCACCGCTACCATCACGCAGCCCGCCGCGACGTGCGGCGCGAGGCGGACGCGGCTGGTGACTCGTCTGTCTCGCTCGGCGACGTCTGCGCGCAGTTCAGCTCGCCGTCGCAACACGCGATGGCGCGGGAGCTCGAGCAACGGTTCACCGCTGCGTTCGCGCAACTCTCGCCCGACCACCAGGAGATCTTCTTCCTTGCCCGCGTGCTCGAGCTGCCGCACGTGAAGATCGCCGCCCAGCTCGGCAAGAGCGAGCAATCCTGCCGCAACCGGCTGGTGCGCGCAGTGGCGCGGCTCGGTACGCTGCTCGGCAAGGATGTCACCGGGAACTGATTCTCTGCCGACGAACGACACGTCGCCGGCCGTTCGGCCTTCTTCGAGGTAGCGATGTCGTCCATGCCCGGAAGTTCGAGCGAGTCCGCCGATCGCATCAGCTCGTTGTTGACGAGGGTGCTCGAAACGCCGCTGCAGGAACAGCCCGGCTTCCTCGAGGAGCTGTGCGTGCAGCACCCCGACTGTGCGCACGCACTGCGCGAGGGCTACGGTTCGTTGCAGCAGCTCGACCTCGTGCAGGTGGCCCACGTGGGCGCGGGCGACGCAGCGCCACCGCCGGGGCCGGCGCATGGCAGCCTGCCGCGCTCTCTCGGCCCGTTCCGGCTGCTCGAGCTCCTCGGCGCTGGCGGCATGGGCGCCGTCTACCGCGCCGAGGACACCGAGCTGAAGCGCATGGTTGCACTGAAGCTGATCCGCAGCGAGCTGTTCGCCAGCGAGCGCACACGCACGCGTTTCCAGCGCGAGTCGGCGGCCTTGGCGCGCCTCGACCACCCGGGCCTGTGCACGGCCTATCGCGCCGGCGCCACCGACGGCCAGCCGTGGATTGCCATGCGGCTCGTGCGCGGCACGACGCTCGCCGGCCACATCGCCTCCCGGCGTGCCGCTGCCGCCGACGCCTCCCCCACCGCGCGCGACCGACGCAGCAGCTCGCACACGCGCCGTGAGGTCCACCGCGTCGTCCTGTGGTTCGAGAAGATCGCGCGCGCGCTGGCGACCGCGCACGCCGTCGGCGTCGTGCACCGCGACCTCAAGCCCGGCAACATCGTGTTGGCCACGGACGACGAACCGGTCGTCATCGACTTCGGCCTCGTGCACCTCGACGACTCCGAGTCGCACCTCACGATCAGCGGCGACCAGATCGGCACACCGGCCTACATGGCGCCGGAGCAGGTGCAGGGCGAGGGTCACGACGTGGCGCCGACGACCGACGTCTACGCGCTCGGCGTGACGATGTTCGAGGCGCTCACCGGCGTGCTGCCCTACGCCGCGAAGTCGCGCGAAGAGCTGTTCACCTGCATCACGCGCGGCCGCCGCCTGCGCCTGCGCCAGGCTGCCAAGGACCTGCCTGCCGATCTCGAGTTCGTGCTCGAGAAGGCGCTCGAGCCGGAACCGGAGCGACGCTACGCGAGCATGAGCGAGTTCGCCGAGGACCTGCGGCGGTTCCGCGTGCACGAGCCGCTGCTGGCGGCACCTCCCAGCGGGTGGTACCGCCTGCGGAAGCTGGTGCGGCGGTATCCGGGGCCGATCGCGGCCGCCGGCGCCGTGTTCGCGACGGCGGTCGTCGGGGCCGTCGTCGCGCTGCAGTTCGCGCTGGGCGAGCAGGCGAAGGTGCGCGAGTTCGACCTGCTGTCCGGCGTCGTGCTCCGCGAGCAGGCCATCGCGGCCGAGAGCGAGTTGCACCCACCGTGGCCGCACAAGCTCCCCGCGATGGAACGATGGCTCGAGCACGACATCGGTCGATTGCTCGCGATCAAACCCGAGATCGACCGGACCGTGCAGGAGCTCGGCGCCCGCGCCTTGCCGCCGACCGAAGCCGAGTCGACCGCAGATCGCCATTCGCACCCCGAGTTGCAGTCATGGGAGCGCGCGACGAAGCGCACCGCCTCGCTGCGATGGGCCCACGACGTTCGCACCGGCCGGCGGCAGTTGGTGGTGCCGGAGCTGTCGGATCAGACCCTCGCCAGCACCGCGCGCGAACTGGGCAAGATCGCATGGGATCGCATCGCTCCGAAGTTCGAGATCCGCACGGCGCACGGCGAAGAGATCGGGGGGCTCGCGTTGGCCCGGGCCGCCGTGGCAAAGGGCGCGGCGACCCACGATGAGTTCCACTACCTGGACACGCTGGCCTGGGCCCTGTTGGCGAATGGTCAGGATGCCGAAGCGCGGACCTCGTGCGCGGCGGCCGTCGCCAAGGCCCCCGAAGAGCACAAGGAGTCGATGTTGCGCAGCCAGCGCGAACTCGAGGACGCCATCACTCGCGCTCCTTCGATCCTGGCGGCCGCCGAAGCGGAACTGGCGCGACTCACGGCGAAAGTCAACGAGCGCCGCACGTATCGGCTCGCCGATCCCTCGAGCCAGTTCCTGCATCGCGCCCTGTCACAACTGTCGCGACAGATCGAATCCGTGGTCGACAACGAGAAGGGTCGCGTCGAGCAGCGACAGACGTGGGCGCGCCAGATCCGCGAATCGTCACTCGCCCACCCGCACGCCGCGCACACCTGGGCAGAGGTGCGCGCGGCGGTGGCGAAGGCAGACGACATCGTCGCCAGCAGGCTCTACGCCAATCAGCCGATCGAACTGCGCGACGAAGACGTATTGGGCCTGGTGCCGATCGGCATGAACCCGGTGACCAGGTTGTGGGAGTTCTACGAGCTGCGCAGCGCGTGGAACGGGGTGCAGGACCCACGGGAGATCGCGATCCCCTGCCACGACGCGAGTGGCCGCATCGACGTGCGCGAGGAGACAGGCATCGTGTTCGTGTTGCTTCCAGGGGGCACTTTCCTCATGGGCGCCCAACGCGACGACGCTCGCGCGCCGAACTTCGATCCGCAGGCGCGAGTCAACGAGACGCCGCACGAAGTGACGCTGGCGCCGTTCTTGCTGGCGCGCCACGAGATGACCCAAGGCCAGTGGTCGCGACTCTGGAACGGCGACGCGGCCGGTCGTGAACCGAGCCTCTGGCGCGCAGGGACCAGGAACGGCAACGAGGAGACCACCTTTGCCAACCCGGTGAACCAGGTGACGTGGACCTCGTGCGAGTCGCTGCTACGACAGCATGGATGCCAGCTTCCCACCGAAGCCCAATGGGAGTACGCGTGTCGCGCCGGCACCTCGACTCCCTACACGTGCGAGCACGAAGACCTCGCGTATTTCGCCAACCTGGCCGACGAGAAAGCGAAGAAGGCCGGCGCGCCCTGGAACTGTGAGGCATGGGACGACGGCTGGATGATAGATGCACCGGTCGGCTCGTTCGAAGCGAACGCATTCGGGTTGCACGACGTGCACGGCAATGTGTGGGAGTGGTGCCGCGACGAGCTTGCCGACTACTACGGCCCGGTGCGCAGCGGTGACGGCCTCCGCTTGCAGGGTGATGGTGTGAGCCGCTGCTTTCGCGGCGGCGGCTCGAACGACCTCGCCGTGAGAGCCCGGTCCGCGTGGCGCTCGGCCAACCGCCCCTCGATCCCCCAAGGGAACATCGGTTTGCGGGCAGCTCGGTCACTGCATCCGTTGCAGTGACCGCGCCGGTCCCGCGGGCCGGCTGCTTTCTGCTTTTCGCTCCGCTCCGCGGTACGCGGCCGCGCGCGCGACCTTCTGAGGGATGCACGCCCGAAACCGAACCTGACGGCAACCGCATGCCGGGGGTGCGCGGGAAGAACACGCCGCCAGGGCATCCTCCGAGGTACCAATGCCCGCTTCGCCGACCACTGCCGCCATCCGCTCCATCCTCTCGCTCGCAATCGCGGCCATGACCGCCGCCACGGCAGCCGCCCAATCGGTCGGCATCGTCGTCGACCGCGGCAGCACCGCCCTCGCCCGGGCTCCCTACGTGCACGTGATCGACCCCGGTGCGATGCAGGTCACGGCTTCGGTGCCGCTGCCGCTCGCGCCGTTCGCGCAGGTGTTCGACGCCGCGATCGCGCCGGACCTGGGCACCGCCTACGTCAGCGACTTCCTCGGCCACGCGGTCTGGGTGATCGACCTGACGCAGGACCCACCCGCACTCGCCGGCGGCATCAACCCGATCGTCGTCACCGCCAACTCGGTGCAGGACATCGCGCTGACCCCCGACGGCCGCTTCCTGATCACGGGCACCGGCAACGAGCTCGCCACCGCGGGTGGCACGGGCGGCAAGATGACCGTCGTCGACCTCGCGACCCGAACGCAGGTCGACGTCGTCGACTTCTCGCCGCATTGCCCGATCGCGGTCGACGCGGGCCCCGACGGCTCGGTCGTCGTCTCGGTGCTCGAGGTGGCACAGCCGTCGTTCCACGACACCGACGTGCGGCGCTTCACGATCGACGGCAGCGGGCAGCTCACCGACACGACGGACTCGGTCGGCATCGCCTCGGTTCCGGGTGTGCAGAACCTGCTGATCCCCGCCTACCCGCACCTGCCCGCGAGGACGAACGCGATCCTGTCGCAATCGACCGTGCATGTGTCGCGCCCCGCCGGCGGCACCTTCGGCTCGTTGCGCACCCAGGGTCTCTCCGTCGTCGAGTCCCATCCGCTCGGCAACCCGAGCGGCATCGATGCGTGCTTCGACGCGATCCACCACGTGCTCTACGTGCGCTCGAACGAACTCGGCATCAGCAGCGCCGCCGGCGTCGGCAACAGCCGCATCGACGGCTACTACTTCCTGCCGTTCCTCGGCACGTTCGGCCCGCCGGTCATGTCGGTGTCGCTCGAGCGCCGCGCCGGCACGGCGTTCGGCGTCGAGCAGACCGCGGTGGACCCGGGCACGCGCCGCCTGTTCGTGTCGGGGCTCGCCAACGGCGAGGTGCGCGTGTTCGACTCGATCACGGCCGTCCAGCTGACCACGATCACGCATCCCGACCTGCTGTGGGGTGTCGGCATCGCGGTCGCGCGCCGCTGATCGCGGGCCTCGTGGACGCGCTTCGGACAGGCTCGGCTCGTCGAGCTGCAGCGAGCGACGAAGTTGCTGCGCCGAACGGCGCGCACCGAGCCGCAGCGGCTTTGGCCGCCGAGGCGCACCTCGCGCGCACCGAGTGCCTGCCAGCGAACTGAGCGAGTTGTCAGAGGCGGGGCAGCGATTCCATGTGTACTGTGCAGGCTCCCATGAACACGGAACCGCCAACACCAGCGTCTGGCCCGAAGTCGGCCGTTCCCATCGGGCTTGCGCTCGGAGCAGGCATTGGCGCGGCGCTCGGCGCCGCGACGGACAACGTCGGGCTCTGGCTCCCGATCGGCGTCGCGCTCGGACTCGCGATCGGGATCGCCGTCTCGCATGCGCGCAGCGGCTGACCACACGATGCAGCGGACCGCGAATGCGGCCCCCGGGCGAGACCGGCGCGCCCAACCACCACCGCACCGTGGACCCTCGCGGGCCGACAGCTAGACTGGCCGCCGACATGTCCAGGCAGGTGACCACGGGCCAACTGAAGGCCATGATCGTCCAGAAGCTGAACCTCAAGGGAGTCAGCGCCGAATCGCTCGGTGACGACGACCCGCTGTTCGGCGGCGGCCTCGGGCTCGACTCCGTCGACGCACTCGAGCTCGTGCTCGCGATCGAGAGCGAGTACGGGATCCAGATCCAGGACGCCGAAGTCGGCAAGGAAGCGTTCGCGTCGGCGCGCGTGCTCGCGCAGTTCATCAACGCACGCCTGGCAGGCGGGGCGATCGACCTGCCGGCACCGCGGGAACAGAGCGCGTGAGCCCGTCGCCGAGCGTGGTCGTCACCGGGCTCGGCGCAGTCAGCAGCCTCGGCGTCGGCGTCGATCGCCAGTGGCGAGCGGCACTCGCGGGCCGCGCCAGCATCGGGCCGATCGGGCTGTTCGACACCGCGAGCCACCGCACCACGATCGCCGCCGAGGTGCCGAAGGACGCGGAACTCGCACCGGGCCGCGGCTTCTCACGCGCCGAACGGTTCGCGTGCACGGCGGCCGCCGAGGCCGTGCAGGGCCTGCCACCCGCGGTCCTGCGCTCGCCGCGCGCCGGCGTGTTCTTCGGCAGCAGCACCGGTGCATTGCACGAAGGGGAACGGTTCCTCGCGGCCCTGCTGCAGCACCGCGAGGGCGAGCTGGCGCCGCTCGCGGCGCAGCAGAACGACGGCCCGGGCACGGCGGTCGCGCGGATGCTCGGCGTCCAGGGCCCCGTCGTGACGTTCTCGACCGCGTGCACGTCCGCGAACGTCGCACTGGCCGCGGCACTCGACGCGCTGCAGAGCGGCGAGATCGACGTGGCGGTGGCCGGCGGCGCCGACGAGCTCTGCGAGATCACCTACGCGGGCTTCAACAGCCTGCGTTCGGTCGACGCGCGGCCGACGCTGCCGTTCCGGACGTCGCGCGCGGGCCTGTCGCTCGGCGAAGGCGCCGGCGTGCTGCTGCTCGAGACGCTGGCCCACGCGGAGCAGCGCGGTGCTCCGATGCTCTGCGAGCTCGCGGGCGCGGGGCGCTCGTGTGATGCGCACCACGTCTCGGCGCCGGATCCGGACGGCACCGGCGCCGCGGCCGCGATCCGCATGGCGCTGCAGCAGGCCGGTCTCCCGCCCGACGCCGTCACGTTCGTGAACGCGCACGGCACCGGCACACCGCACAACGACGACGCGGAGAGCAAGGCGATGCTGGCCGTGTTCGGCGCGCGCAGCGCCAGGATCCCCGTCACGTCGACGAAGAGTCTCGTCGGCCACCTGCTCGGCGCCGCGGGCGGCATCGAGGCCGTGTTCACGGTGTTGTCGATCGTGCACCGGCAGCTGCCGCCGACGGCCGGAGACGAGCCTGCCGATCCCGCACTCTGCCTCGACGTCGTGCTGCAGCAGGCGCGTGCGCTGCCCTCGCAGAACGCCGGCTTGTCGACGAACCTCGCGTTCGGCGGCAACAACGCGGTCCTTCTGTTCCGGAGTCTGGGTTTCCTCGGGAGTCTGGGGTTCCGGAGCCTTTCGCCATGACGCGCCGCGAGGTCGTCGTCACGGGCGTCGGCTGCATCGGACCGTGGGGCATCGGCCTGCCGGGCCTCGCGAAGGCGCTGCAGCAGGGCCTGCCGCTGACGTCGCCGATCGACCGCTCGGCCGGGTACCACCGCAGGGGTGCGGCGACGCTGCTGGCCGCTTGCGGCGAGCTCGACCTGTCGCCGTGGCTCTCGCCACAGCAGGCGCGCCGCATGAGCATCCTGTCGCAGTACGCGGTTGCCACGGCGCGCATGGCGCTGCAGGACGCCGGCCTGGCCGACGTGCGCTCTGACCGCACGGCGGTCGCACTGGCCACCGCGTTCGGCCCCGGCACGTTCACGGAGCAGCTCGCGCGCCAGATCCTCGAGAAGGGTGGCAAGGCCGCGTCGCCGTTCCTGTTCACGGATTGCGTCGCGAACGCGGCGAGCGGCCAGATCGCGATCGACCTCGGCGCGCGCGGGCCGAACGCGACGATCTGCCAGCGTGAGGCCGGTCCGCTGCTCGCGCTCGCGCACGGCGCTCACGACGTCGCGGCGGGCCGCGCCGACGTCTGCCTCGCGGGCGCGGTCGACGAGATGAGCCCGCTGTCGCACGCGATCCTCGACCGCTTCCGCGCGCTCGCGCGCCCGGGTGGCCACGGCGAGGTGGCGCGACCGTTCGACCGCCGGCGGCGCGGTTTCCTGGCCGGCGAGGGCGCGACGATCGTCGTGCTCGAAGCGGAGGCCAGCGCACGCGCGCGCGGTGCACGGCTGCTGTGCCGCGTCGGTCCGACCGTGCGCGCGTTCGACCCGAGTGCGGGTCGCGCGAGCTTCGGCCGCGACCACGACGCGCTGGCCCGCACGCTGCTCGGCCGTCTCGCCGGCACGCTGTGCGAAGTCGACACGGTCGTCAGCTCGGCGTCCGGCGCGCGACGCGGCGACGCGCTCGAAGCGGCCGTGCTGCGTGCCGTCTGCCCACGGCACACGAACGTGCTCGTGCCGAAGGCCGTACACGGCGAGTACGGCGGCGGCACGCTGGCTGCGGCGCTGCTCGCGCTGCGCGGCGCCGAGTTCGGCTACCCGCCTGCGTGCAACGAACCCGACGGAGCACTCGGCATCTCGCCGGCGAGCGGCCGCATCGAGGCCACCCGCGTGCTCTGCTCGGCGCTCGCGGCCGGCGGTGCCGCGGCCTGGTCGATCCTGGAGGCACCGTGAACAAGCCCGACTACGACGTCGTGATCCTCGGCGGCGGACTCGCGGGCGGCCTGCTCTGCCGCCAGCTGCGGCTGCATCGCCCCGACCTGAGTGTGCTGTGTTGCGAGCGCACGACCGAGACCTCGTTCAAGGTCGGCGAAGCGACCGTCGAGCTGTTCTCGAACTACATGCTGCGCAAGCTCGGGCTCTCGACCTACCTCTACGAGAACCAGCTGCCGAAGAACGGCCTGCGCTTCTTCTTCGACCGCAGGGAGAAAGACGCGTCGCTGTACGAGATGAGCGAGGTCGGCAGCAGGTCGCTGCCCTACCACCCGAGCTTCCAGCTCGACCGCGCAGCGCTCGAACGCGAGCTCCGCACCAGCGGCGCGCGGCTCGGTGCCGAGTTCCTCGAGGGCTCGAAGGTGCTCGGCGTGCAGCTCGGTTCGCCGCACCACCGCGTGACGTTCGCGGACGGTGCTGTGACGCGCACCGCAACGGCCGGCTTCGTCGCCGACGCGTCGGGCCGCGCGGGCATCCTGCAGAAGCAGATGGGCCTGCGCGTGCCCGTGCCCGAGCACCGCTGCCTCGCATCGTGGGCGCGCGTGCGCAACATGATCGACCTCGACGGCCCCGACATCGATCCGGCGTTCCGCCAGCGTGTGCGCAACAGCGCGCGGCGCCTGTCGACCGTGCACTTCGTGCACCGCGGCTACTGGATCTGGCTCATTCCGCTGCGCGGTGGCGTCACCAGCGTCGGCGTCGTCGGCGATGCGCGGCGCCTGTCGCGCGACGTGCTGACGCAGCGTGGCCTGCGCGCCTTCCTGGACGGCCACCGCGCCGTGCGCGAGCTGCTCGCACCCGCCGAGTGGATGGACTTCGGCGCCTACGGCCAGCTCGCCTACGGCACGAAGCAGTGGTTCGGCGACCGCTGGGCGCTGATCGGCGAAGCCGCCGCGTTCACGGATCCGTTCTACAGCCCGGGCAGCGACTTCATCACGCTCGCGAACGACTTCACGACGGACCTGATCGCGCGGTCGCACGACGGCGAGGACGTCAGCGAGCGGCAGCGGCTCTTCGACGGCTACCTGCAGTTCCGCTTCCGGGCCAACCTGCCGCTCTACAGCGACCAGTACGAGCTGTTCGGCAGCTTCGAGCTCTTGTCCGCGAAGTGGGACTTCGACGTCGCGAACTACTACAACCTCTGGGTCGAGGACTACCTGCAGGACCGACACCTCGACCTCGAGCACCTGCGCACCGAGTTGCGGCGGCAGACGCTCGTCGTCAAGGCGCTCGAGCGCTTCGGCGCCCTGTTCGCGGCGGCCGAGCGCGCGGTCACCGCGCGAGGTGAGTACGAGAAGAAGAACCTCGGCATGTTCGCGGAAGGGCTCGGCGCGATCGACTTCACGACTCTGGTCGGCCAGCGCTGCCGCAAGACGGCCGACATGGAGTCGCTGCGCATCTTCGCGAAGGCGCGCGAGCGGTGCTTCGCTCTGCTCGGCCGGCCCGCGGTCGCGGGCGAGCAGTTCAGCTTCACGGACTTCGTGACCGGCCGCGCGATGGCGGGCGCGGTCCGGGAGTCCGCACCCGGCTGACGGCGGTGCTGCCGCGCCGCCGTCAGGGCACGAGCACCGTGAACGTCGACACCGCGCCGAGCTGCAGCTGCCCCGAGCTGTCGAGGTGCAGCAGCTGCACCGCGAACGACGACAGGAACGGCAATGCCGCGGGCGGTGCCGGGAACGTGATCTGGCTCCAGCCCGTAGGCCCTGGCGGCGGCACGAGGCCGACCAGGAACGCGTTCTCGACGTAGAGTCGGCCCGCGATGCCGGGAAACGCGAGGCTCTCGAGACCCGAGCCGAAGATCCACAACGTCAAGCCGTTGGCGGGCGGCAGCGGCCGGAACGTGATCGGGAACGGCACGCCAACCGACGCCGGCGGGATCGGCTCGACGTCGTTGCGGCCGGGGCTCAGCGACGTCTGCTGCGGCGTCTGCCCGCAGCCCGGCAGCGTGAACGTGCGCGTGCAGTCGTAGACCTCGGTGGTCAGTGTCGACGCGCCGCTCGCGCCGTACATCGTGCATGGGTTCGGCTGGGTGACGGGGATGCTGCTCGCGTACGCCGCGCCGGGAATGCCCTCGACCAGTTCGCACAGCTTGATCGAGCCGAGTGGCGCCGAGAGCTGCGCAGCCGCGCCGCCGTTGCGGCCGGGCACGAACGGACCCATCGCCGTCCACTGCGAGCGTCCACCGGCGCCGCCGACGAAGCGGCAAGCTTCCGCGGCGAAAGGTCCCTGCGCCGCGACGATCGCGCCGTCGCTGCCTTCGTACTCGACGTCGCCAGGCGAGAAGAACGGACTCTGGCCGGTGGCCCCTTCGAAGCGGCAGTTGCGCAGCATGACGCGCACAGAAGGACCGCTCGTGAGGCGCAGACCGGGGCACGAGTCGTCGTAATGCCGCTGCTCGCCAATCGCCTCGACGCCCTCGAGCACGAGCTCGCCCACCGCGTTCGGCAGCTGCACGTCGATCACCGCGCTCCGCTGTGGGCTCCAGGCCCACGGCGAGTAGCCGCCGTCGAACGTGACGTTGCGCAGCACGATCCGGGCACCCGTGCCGAAGCCGGTGATCCGCAGCGCCGGGAACCCCGGCGTGACGGGGCCGCTGAGGGGGATGTCCGGGTAGGAGATCGTCGCGCGCGCGCTGCCGAGGGTCTCGACGACGAGGCTCTTGGCGAGCGTCAGCCCGTTGACGCCGATCGTGTAGTTGCCCTGTGTCAGCTGGATGCGGTCGCCGTCCGCGGCCGCGGCGAACGCGGCTTCGATCGTCGGCTGCTGCTGTGGGACTTGGATCGTCTGCTGCGAGATCGCGTGGCAGGTCAGAAGCAGGGTCGCGGCGATTGCCGGCGGCAGCCAAAGCATGGCTTTCATGGTTCTGGGACTCGGTAAGGCCATTCCGGCCGCACCAGCGCGAGCTCGCGCGACTCGGAACAGTCTGTTTCCAAGGAGCGGTTCGGACCACCCGATACCACGGCCGATAATCCTCCGCGCTCGCCACCAACCGTCAACCCGCGCGGGCCGGCTGCCAGAAGCACGACCTGGGTTGCATTCGGCTCCACACGGGAGCCGCGAGCGCTCAGCCTCAAGCGATGGCGTGCGGCTCGCTGACCATGTAGCGATCGGGCAGCTCGAGCAGTCGCTGCGCGAGGCGCTCGAGGTTCCTGTGCAACACCTGCAGCAGCGCGCGGTGCTGCGCAGCTCCGGCCGCTTCGGCAGTGCCGAGCTCGCCAGCCAGGCCGGCCTGACGCGCCGCGACGCGCCGTCGCAGCTCCGCCGGGTCGCCGGCCACTGCGAGCAACTGCTGCGCGAACGCGACCTCGGCCAGGAACGTCTCCGGCCGGTAGAAGCCCTCGATGCCGTGCACGATCCGCCCATCCGGCGTGCAGAAGAACATCCGCACGTTGCCACCACCGGCGCCGTCCGGAAAGGTGCGCAGGTAGTGTTCGCTCACCGCGGGCTGGTGGTCACCTGGGGCTCCGGGCTTGCCCGGGAACAGGTCCTGCGCCTGGTTGTGCCAGGTCGACACGAACTGCGTGTCCAGCAGCCTGCACACTTCCGGGTCCGAGAACGTCACGGTTCTCAGCACGTTGGCGGCAGCTCAACAGTAGCCGTCGAGATTGCCGTTGAGACTCACGAGCAGCAGCGGCCGTCCTTCGCTGTTCGCGAGTGCGCGAGCACGCTCCTGGGGCAGGACCCAGCGCGGCGTCGCCGCGACTGCGCGCTCCGTTTCCGTGGCAACCGCACGCTCCGTGCCCCGGACAGCCGACACCAGGGCCGCGCATCCCATGAGACCCGCGGCGACCCACGCCGCGGCGGCAGATCGGAAGACTCGATGCATCGAACGTTCCTCGAAAGAGAATGCGCGCGCCAGTGATCGGCGCGCGCGGAGCACGAAGACGCGTTCCGTCGGGTCAGGTTCCTTCGCGTCGCGAGGCGTCGCGCTGTCGCCGTTGTCGTCGGCCGTTCGACTTCACCGCGCCGCGCGCGGACTGGCCGTCATCGCAGGACGAGCAGTGCCTCTTCCTCGCCGCCATTGCCGCCGGGCGGAGTGCCGCCGCCGGTTGGAGGCGTCGTTCCAGCGCCGGGCGGCGTGCCGCCGCCGGGCCCCGGGTTCCCGCCCTGACCACCACGCGGCTGCGGCAGGTCCTCCTTCTTCGCCTGCACGTCGAACGTCTGCTCGCCGCGCTGGAACGTGAACGTCACCGTGTCGCCCTCGGTCTCGCGCGCGAACTGGAAGATCTGGCGCGGCTGCTCGACGGCCTGGCCGCCGACCTTCTTGAGCACGTCGCCGACCTGCACGCCCAGCTTCGCGGCGCGACCGTCTGCCTTGACGCTCGTGAACTTGAACCCCTCCATCTCGGCCCCGAACCAGCCCGCGGCGAGCGTCGCCGATTGTGCACCGCGGCCACCACCGCCTCCACCCACGATGATGTTCGCGCGATCGAGCAGCGCGTCGAGATTGGCCGTGCCGAGGGCCGCCATTGCGATGACCGTGGACGTGTGGCGCTGGTACTCCTCGATCGCGTTGTCGATCGTGTCCCACTGCGTGTGCCAGGTGTGCGCGAAGTAGTTGCTGCGGCCCCTGAGGCCCCAGTTGAGGCCTGGTACGCCGACCGCGAGGAACGACGCGTTGTCGCTGCCGCCGCGGCCACCGCTGATCTGGTCCCTGCCGACGACATCGAACACGTTGCCCTTCCAGTCTGCGTCGGGCGGCACGAGCAGGCGCGTCACGTGCGCGAAGACGGGCGCGAGCTGCGCCTTCATCGCGTGCGTGACGCTGAGCGACTGCGCCCAGTTCGTACCGGTGTCGTGGTTGAACACCGCGGACACCTTGGGCATCTCGGTCCGGTGCTTCTGCACGTAGGCGCGGCTGCCGAGCAGGCCCTCTTCTTCGCCACCCCAGAGGCAGAAGCGGATCGTGCGCTTCGGCTGCACCCCGACGGCCGCGAGGATGCGCGCGGCCTCCATCGTCGACGTGGCGCCGGTGCCGTTGTCGGTCGTGCCCTGCTTCTGGTGCCAGCTGTCGAGGTGGCCGCAGACGATGACGACCTCGTCGGGCTTCTCGGTGCCCGGGATCTCGGCGATCACGTTGTGCAGCTCGATCGGCCCCGCGCGGAACGTGTTCTCGATGTTGAACTCGCACGCCACGCTCTTGCCGCTCTGGACGAGGTCGAGCAGCTGGTCGAAGTGGTCGGCCTGCACGGCGATCTGCGGCGTCGTCGGCACCTCCTCGAGCGGCAGCAGCGCCGTCTCGTGGCTGCCGAACACGCGAACGCGCGTCGGGAAGTTCCGATCGGGATCGGCCGCGCGGTAGATCACGCCGAGTCCGCCGGCTTCGCCGACCGTGCGGCACACGGCGGCGCGTTGCTCGTCACCCGTGCGGTCGAGACCGAACTTGCGCTTGCTGAGCACCCACTTGCCCGCGACGGCCGGCGACTCCTTGTCCTCGCCGCTCGCTTCGAGCACGACCTCCGCCTTCTGCAGCCCCTTCGTGCCGGCGGTCCAGGCGGACGTCGCGACGTACATGTCGAGCTGCACGGGACTCACGATGCGGCCGATCCAGACGCCGCGATTCCAGCCGAGCTTCCACTCACCCCACTTCTCGATCTGCACGTTCTGCAGGCCCATCGCGTGGAACTCGGCGGCGGCCCACTTGCATGCCCGCGTGAAGTTGTCGGAGCCCGTCAGGCGATGGCCGACCTTCCCGGTCAGATCGCGCAGCAGCCGCAGGGCCTGGCTCCTGCCCATGCCCTCCGCGTAGATCCGGTGCGCGGCCTCGGCCGGCAGCGGTTCCGAGACCGGGGTTGCAGTGACTTCGCTTGTCTGCGCGAAGCCGGAAGACGCGAGAAGGAAGGCGGTGATCAGTGGGCGGACGGGCTGCATGACGGGTGCTCGGGAAAGGGACCGGGTGGCGATGAAAGCGCCTGCGCCGGGGAATGCGAGCCGGCCCTGGTCCCGATTGCGTCACCGGGCCGCTCGACGGACCCCGGACGGCAGGCGAGAATGCCCCGCCCATCGGGGTCGTTGCTGGAAGCCCCCCGAGCCCCCCTCATGATCCACCAACTGACCGGCGACCTCTTGCTCAGCAACGCCGCCCTGATCGCCCACGGCGTCGCGCCGCACGACGACTTCAAGAACGGACTCGCCTTGGCACTGCGACTTGCCTGCCCGGCGATGTACAAGGACTTCCGCCACTTCTGCAAGCTGCAGAACCCGAAGCCGGGCACGCTGTGGCTGTGGCAGGGCGTGGACCAGAGCGGGCGACACATCCGCGTCGCCTCGCTGTTCACGCAGGAGAGGCCTGCCCACGAGGGTGGCCACCCGGGCAAGGCGCACACCGAGTACGTGAACCACGCGCTGCACGAGCTGCGCAAGCTCGTCACCGACGAGAAGATCGCGAGCCTCGCGCTGCCGCGGCTCGCGACCGGCAGGGGCGGCCTCGACTGGCAGCACGTCGAACCGCTGCTGCAGGCCCAGCTCGGCACGCTGTCGATCCCCGTGTTCGTCTACACGACCTACGTGAAGGGCATGGCCGCCAAGGAGCCGCTGCAGGCAAGGCCGGCACAGGGCGGCAGCTGACCGTATCATCGCCGCGTGCTCGGCACCTTCCACCCCACCGTCGCCCGCTGGTTCCGCGAGACGCTCGGCGAGCCTTCGCCGCCACAACAACAGGGCTGGCCCGCGATCAAAGCACGCGAGCACGTGCTGATCGCGGCACCGACCGGCTCCGGCAAGACGCTCGCGGCGTTCCTGCACGCGCTCGACGGTCTGCTGAAGCAGGGCACGGGCCTGCGCGACGAGCTGCAGGTCGTCTACGTCTCGCCCCTGCGTGCGCTGGCCAACGACGTGCAGAAGAACCTCGAGCAGCCGCTCGCTGCCCTGCGTGCGCTCGACGACTCGCTGCCCGTGGTGCGCGTGTCGGTGCGCTCGGGCGACACGCCGGCCAACGAGCGCACGGCGATGACCAGGACACCCCCGCACATCCTCGTCACGACGCCCGAGTCGCTCTACATCCTGCTGACGACGCAGCGCGGCCGCGCGATGCTGGCCACCGCGCGCACGCTGATCGTCGACGAGATCCACGCGCTCGCGGCGAGCAAACGCGGCAGCCACTTCGCGCTGTCGTGCGAACGGCTCGATCACCTCGTGCGCAGCCACGGCGGCACCCTGCAGCGCATCGGCCTGTCGGCGACGCAGCGGCCGATCGAAGCGACGGCCGGCCTGCTCGTCGGCGAGGGCCGCGCGTGCACGATCGTCGACATCGGCCACAGCCGCGAGCTCGACCTGGCACTCGAGGTCCCCAGCGCACCGCTCGAGACGATCTGCACCGGCGAGATCTGGGCCGAGGTGTTCGCGCGCATGGGCCAGCTGATCGGTTCGCACCGCACGACGCTCGTGTTCGTGAACACGCGCAAGATGGCCGAACGCGTCGCGGCGCGGCTCGGCCAGACGATCGGCAAGGAGCTCGTGACGAGCCACCACGGCTCGCTGTCGAAGGCCCGGCGCCTCGACGCGGAGCAGCGCCTCAAGTGCGGAGCCCTGAAGGCGCTCGTCGCGACGAGCTCGCTCGAGCTCGGCATCGACATCGGCGACGTCGACCTGGTCCTGCAGTGCGGCCCGACGCCGTCGATCGCGGCGTTCCTGCAGCGCACGGGCCGCGCCGGCCACGGCATCGGCCGACTGCCGAAGAGCCGGCTGTTCCCGCTGACGAGGGACGAGCTCGTCGCGTGCACGGCGCTCCTGTACGCGGTCCGCCACGGCGACCTCGATCGCACGAGCCAGCCCGAGAACCCGCTCGACATCCTGGCCCAGCAGATCGTCGCGGCGTGCTGCGACGCGACGTTCGCCGAGGACGACCTGTATGCACTGGTGCGGTCCGCGTGGCCGTTCCGCGCGCTGCCGCGCGAACGCTTCGACAGGACACTCGCGATGCACAGCGGCGGCCGCACTGCCCTGCTGCACCGCGACAGCATCCACGGCACCGTGCGCAGCACACGCCGCGCGCGCCTCACGGCCGTCACCTGCGGCGGCGCGATCCCCGACGTCGCCGACTGGCAGGTCGTGCTCGACCACGACGACACGGCGATCGGCACCGTGCACGAGGACTTCGCGATCGAGTCGTCGGTCGGCGACGTGTTCCAGCTCGGCACCGCGAGCTGGCAGATCCGCCGCATCGGCAGCGGCCAGCTGCGCGTCGCCGACGCACACGGCGCGCCGCCGAGCCTGCCGTTCTGGGTCGCCGAAGGGCCGTCGCGCTCCGACGAGCTCAGTGCCGCCGTGTCGACCGTGCGCAGCCACGGCACCGAGGCTGCCTGGCTCGAGCGCGAGTGCGGCCTCTCGCCACCCGCCGCCGCACAGCTCGCGGACTACCTGCAGAGCGGAGCCAAGGCACTCGGCGCGATGCCGACGCGCGACCAGCTCGTGCTCGAGCGCTTCTTCGACGAGACCGGCGGCCAGCAGCTCGTCTTGCATTCCCCCTTCGGCAGCCGCCTGAACCGCGCGTTCGGCCTGGCGTTGCGCAAACGCTTCTGCGTGGGCTTCGGCTTCGAGCTGCAGGCGGCCGCGAACGAGGAGGCGCTGCTGATCTCGCTGGGCCCGAAGCACAGCTTCGAGCTCGCCGACGTGTGGTCCTACCTGAACACCAAGACCGTCGCCGACGTGCTCGTGCAGGCGATGCTGCCGGCCCCGATGTTCGCTGCCCGCTGGCGCTGGAACGCCGGCCGCTCGCTGCTCGTCGAGCGCTTCCGCGGCGGCAAGAAGGTGCCAGCACCGCTGCTGCGCTTCCGCGCCGACGACGCGCTCGCGGCCGCGTTCCCGCAGGCACAGGCGTGCCCCGAGACGCTGCCGCCGGGCCCGATCGAGGTGCCGCTCGAGCACCCGATCGTCGGGCAGACCGTGCACGACTGTCTGCACGAGGCGATGGACAGCAACGGCCTGCTCACCCTTCTGGGTCGGATCGCGACCGGCGCGATCGCGCTGCGCGAGGTCGACCTCTCCGAGCCGTCGCCGTTCGCCGACAGCATCCTCCACGCGATGCCGTACGCGTTCCTCGACGACGCGCCGCTCGAAGAACGGCGCACGCAGGCCGTCGCCACCGCGCAGCGCGGCGCGCGCCACCAGCAGCGGGACGGCGACAGCGAGCTCGATCCGCAAGCACTGCAGAAGGTGCAGCAGGAGTGCTGGCCCGAGCCGCGCTCCGCCGAGGAACTGCACGAAGCGCTCGGCTGGATGGGCTGGCTCGAGGACCGCGAGGTCGCACCGGCGTGGCTGCCCTGGCTCGAGCTGCTGGCCGCCGACGGCCGCGCGCAGCGCGACGGCCAGCGGTGGTTCGCGGCCGAAGCGAGTCGCGAGCCGCTGGCCGCGTGGCGCGGCCGGCTCGACGCCGTGCTGCCGATCTGGTGCGACGAGCTGGGTGACGACGACGCGGCGACGCTGCGCGCGCTCGAGGCCGAGGGCATCGCGATGCGCGCCCGCTGCGGCGGGCGCGACCTGTGGGCCCACCGCCGCCTGCTCGCGCGCGTGCGCAGCGCGATGATCGAACGGCTGCGCGCCAGTGTGCAGCCCGTGAGCCAGGCCCAGTACGCGGACTTCCTCGCGATGTGGCAGCACGCGACCGAGACGACGCGAAGCGCGGGCCCGCGAGGGCTCGCCGAGACGCTGCAGCAGCTCGCCGGGGCCGCGTTCTGCACCTCTGCGTGGGACCAGGACGTCTTGCCCGCCCGCGTCGACGGCTACCGGCGCGAGCAGCTCGACCAGACGACGCTCGCTGGCGAGTTCGTCTGGCTGCGGCTCTGGGGACCGTGGCGCGGCCCCCTCGGCAACATGTCGCTGTCGATCGTGCCGCGTCTCGACCTGCCGCTCTGGCTCGAGCTGCCGCTCGAACGCGCCGAGCCGGCGGAGCTCGGCGCCTCGGCGCGCACGCTGCACGACGTGCTGCAGCAGCGCGGCGCGTCGTTCCCGACCGACCTGCAGGCCGCGAGCCGCCTCCTGCCCAACCAGCTCGAGGAAGGCCTCGGCGAGCTGGTCGGCATGGGCCTCGCGACGTGCGATTCGTTCGCGGCGATGCGGCAGCTCGCGGTGGCGCCGAGCCGGCGCGCGTTCCCGCTCTACGCGGTCGGCCGCTGGAGCCTGCTGCCATTGCCCGCGAAGCAGACGCGCGCCAGCGAAGCGGCGATCGAGCTCTGCGCGCGCGCGCTGCTCGCGCGGCTCGGCGTCGTGAGCCACGCGGGGCTGCTGGCCGACAAGTTCCCCGTGCCGTGGCGGCTCCTGTTGCGCACGCTGCGCACGCTCGAGCTGCGCGGCGAAGTGCGCGGCGGCAGGTTCGTCACGGGCTGGGCCGGTGAGCAGTATGCGGCGCCTGCCGCGGTGGCGCTGCTGCGCACGTCGCGGCGCGAGCCCGCGGTCCTGCAACCGCGCTGACCGGTCGCCGCGGTCACTCGCGCAAGCCCTGCGGCCCCACGAGCGGCACGAAGCGCACGCTGGCGAGGCTCTCGTGGGTGAACTTGTCCGGCGCGGTTCTCGTGATGCGCTCGAGCCGCTGCCCGCCGGCGCCTTCACCAACCGGCATCACGAGCCGGCCGCCGATCGCGAGCTGCTGGCACAGCGCCTCGGGCACGCTGGGGCCCGCCGCCGCGACGACGATCGCGCCGAACGGAGCCTGCTCGGGCCAGCCCAGCGTGCCGTCGCCGTGCCTCACGTGCACACTCGAGTAGCCGTCGTGCGCGAGCCGGTCCGCGGCGGTTCGCGCGAGCCGCTCGTGGCGTTCGATCGTGTAGACCTCGCGCGCGAGTTCCGCGAGCACGGCCGCCGCGTAGCCGGAGCCCGTGCCGATCTCGAGCACGCGCTCGTCACCGCAGAGGCCGAGCATGTCGAGCATCAGCGCAACGATGTACGGCTGCGAGATCGACTGTCGTTCCTCGATCGGCAGCGCGGAGTCCTCGTAGGCGCGCTTCACGAACTGCGGTGGCACGTAGCGTTCCCGGTGCACACGCCGCATCGCTTGCAGCACGCGGGGCGTGGTGACGCCGCGAGCGCGGATCTGGCGCTCGACCATCGCCTCGCGCAGTCGATCGAAGTCAGGTGGCACGGCGTGATCTCGTTCCCTCGGGCCGAGGGCGGTCACGGCGATCGAGGATACCCGGCCGGGCCTGCAGAAGGGCCCGTAGGCGAGCGCCGCCGTGGGGGCCTTTCTTCCCGTCCAGACTGCGCCGAAGGGCCCGTGGCCATCTGGCGCACGCAGCCTACCGTCCATTCCATTCTCGACGGTGGCTCCACCGATGACCGAAGCAGGCAAGGACATCGACGCAAGCGTGCTCCGAGCACTCGGCACGGCCGACGTGCGCGCGGCCTTCGCTAAGCTCACGGAGGCCGGCGCGAGGGCCCTGCACAAAGGTGAGCAGCTCGTGCAGTTCGTGCACTCGGTCCTCGGCGCGGCGTTCCGCGCGCAGCCTGCCGCTGCGGATGGTCCGCTGCGGGAAGTCATCACGGGCGTCGGCGACGGACTGGCCACGGCGGCCCTGGCCGCGCACCTGGCGATCGAGGAAGCAGGCCGGCGCGGCGAACGCTTCGCGAAGGAGGACATGGCCCGGATCGCCGGCGAACTCGATGCAGCGCTGCGCGGCTTCACGACCGGAGTCGCGAAGGCGGTGACCGGCTCCGTCTCGGCGTCCAAGGATCTCCTCTCCCACGCGAACGCGACGCTGGACCGGATCCGCCCAAGCCTGCAGCAGGCACTCGATGCCGTGCGCGAACAGCCCGCGCGCACGGCGCAGGAGGCCGCAGGCGAGAGCGCCCGCGTCGTGCGGCGCGGCGCAGGAGCCCTGTTCACGGCCTTCGGCGAACAGTTGAAAACCGCCGGCAAGCGACTGCGACGCGACAGGCCCTGACCCCGCCGCCGCATCCACAACCATGGGCACTCTGAGCAAGCTCGCTCAACTGCGCACCAACACCATGCGCGCCCAACACGTGGTCAGGGTGTTGGCCAAGTACGGGCTCGCGGACTGGCTCGCGGGGCTGCGCTACGACTGGCTGCACTCGCACCTGCTCGCAACCGACGGCACCCAGATCCGGTCCGCGAGCCACGAGGCCCGGATCCGCCTGGTGCTGTGCGAGCTCGGCACGACCTTCATCAAGCTGGGCCAGACGATGAGCACGCGCCCTGACATCGTCGGCGCCGAACTCGCGGCGGAGCTGAGCTCGCTGCAGGACAACGCACCAGCCGACGCGCCGGAAGCCGTGCAGGCGACGATCCAGGCCGAGTTCGGCCGCCCGGTGCACGAACTCTTCGCGGAGTTCGACATGGTCCCGATGGCCTCGGCCTCGATCGGCCAGGTCCACCGCGCGCGCCTGCCCTCCGGCGCACCCGTCGCGGTCAAGGTCCGGCATTCGGGCATCGAGGCCCAGGTGCGGACGGACCTCGATCTGCTCGCGGGCCTGGCCGAGATCGCCGAGAAGCACGCTCCGGCCCTGCGGCCGTACCGGCCCGTCCGCGTCGCCGCCGAGTTCCGCCGCAGCTACCTGCGCGAGATGGACTTCGTGCGCGAGCGCGAGAACCAGGAACGACTCCGCGCCAACTTCTCCGGCGACGCGACGATCCACGTGCCCGCCGTGTATCCCGAGCTGTCGAGTCGCGCCGTGCTGACGATGGAGTTGCTCGAAGGTGTCAGCGTCGCGGACGCCTCGGGACTCGCTGCCCTCGACGTCGACCTGCGGACCCTCGCCGAACGCGGTGCTTCGTTCTACCTGCGCATGATCTTCCGCGACGGCTTCTACCACGCGGATCCGCACCCCGGCAACTTCCTGGTGCTGCCCGGCGGCACCATCGGTGTGCTCGACTGCGGCATGGTCGGGCACGTCGGCGAAGACCTGCGCACCGATCTGCAGGCCATCGTCGCGGCGTTCGCCGATGCCGACGCCCGCGAACTGACCACGGCCCTGGAACGGCTCGGCACCGCATCCGGCAACGACCGCCGTGAACTCCTGGCCGATGTCGAGCAACTGCTCGAGGACTTCGGTGGCCGGCCGCTGGAGCAGTTCGACTTCCGCGACGCGATCGGACAGGCGCTCGCACTCGTGCGCAACCACCGCATCGAGCTGCCCGCCAAGGTCGCGATGCTGATCCGGACGCTGACCATGCTCGAAGGCCTCGGCCGCCACCTGCATCCGGGCTTCCGGCTGGCCGCGCAGATCCACGACTTCCGCGGGCAGTTGCTGCGCAGCCGTTTCGGGCCGTCGCACGTGCTGCGCATGCTGCGCCGGCGGCGTCGCGACTGGTCGCGCCTGCTCGCCGAGCTGCCCGCCAGCGCGGGCATGCTGCTCGAACGGATCCGCCTGGGCAGGGTGGACATCCGCTTGGAGCACACGCGACTCGAGGAAATCGTCGAGCGGCTGGTGCGCGGCATCCTCACGGCCGCGCTGTTCCTGGGCTCGGCGCAGCTCCTGGCCGCGGCCACGCCACCGACGCTGTGGGGAACCTCGGTGGCAGGAGCCGCGGGATGCATGCTCGCCGTCGTGCTCGGCTGGCGCCTCTTGCGGGCCAAGCCGCCGCCGCACCTCGCCGAAGCGCCGCGGTGACAACGTCGACCGGTGCGGGCGGCGGCGCGGCCGGATGCCACGATCACGGCGGACCTCGAATACGAACGCGGCGTCGCCGGGCAGCGCAACCTGTGTCTGCGAAGGCGAAGGTGCCGCGCTACGCGTTGGAGCGAACCGCGTCCACGACCGCACCGAGGTCGAGCTCGTCGCCGGCTACCGCATCCTGCTGCCGATGCCGCAGCTGGCCCTTCGCGTCGAACACCAGCACGCCACCTTGCTGCCACGGGTCCCCCTCGACCTTGGTCTGACGGAAGCCGTTCCGCCGCGCGCGCACGACGTTGCGCAGGAAGCGCCAATGCAGGAAGGCCCAGGGTGAACGGCGCATTCCGGCTGCTCGAAAGCTGCGCCGCGAGGCGTCGCTGAGCACCGGATGCGGACCCGCATGCGACTTGGCGAACTCGGCTGCCATCGCCGGCGTCCCGGTGCCGACGAACACGAGGCGTGCGCCGGCGGCCAGCAGCTCGTTCTCGCGCGTGCGCAACTGCGCTGCGCGTTCGCGGCAGAGCAGTCAACCGAAGTGGCGCAGGAACACGGTTACCGTGCCGGCCGGTCCGAGCATTGTGCGCAGCGACGTCACCTCGCCGGCCGTCGTCTGCAACGGAACATCGAGCACGGCCTCGGACTTCGACATGCCCGCATCTTCGCGGGCAGACATGGCGTTCGCCATCGCGTCGATTGACTCGCGGCGAGTTGCTTCTACCGTCGGCGCCGATGATGCCCGAAGGTCCCGAACCCGCTGCAGTCGTCGTGCTCGCGTGCCGCGACCTGCCGGCGTGTCTCGCGTTCTTCGGCGAGATCGGCTTCCGGCTCGACACGATCTTCCCGGCCGACGAGCCACGGTCCGCCTCGCTGTCGGGCTTCGGCCTGCGCCTCTGCCTCGAGCGCAGCGAGCACGACGGCGGCGGGCATCTGCGGCTGCCCGGTGTGCGGCCCGACGCCACGGCGCCGAACGGCGCGCGCATCGAGTTCGTCGGTGGTCCGCGCGAGACACCAGCCTTCCCACCGGCGACGTTCGCAGTCAGTGAGCCGGCGGCCGACGCGCGATGGGCCGAAGGCCGCTCGGGAATGCTCTACCGCGACCTGATTCCGGGGCGCCAGGGTGGGGCGTTGATCGCCTCGCACATCCGGATCCCGCGCGGTGGTCCCGTGCCCGACTACGTGCACCACCACCGCGTGACCGCCCAGGTCATCTACTGCCTGCGCGGGTCGGTGCGCGTCGTCTACGAGGACCAGGGCGAGCCGTTCGTCATGCAGGCCGGCGACTGCGTGCTGCAGCCGCCCGGGATCCGCCACCGCGTGCTCGAGAGCAGCGACGGGCTCGAGGTGATCGAGGTGACGAGTCCGGCGCTGCACGAGACCTGCGTCGACCACGAACTCGCGCTGCCGACGAACGCGCATCGACCCGAGCGGCAGTTCGCGGGCCAGCGCTTCGTGCGGCACGAGGCCGCGCGCGCACGATGGCAGGCGCATGCGTGGCAAGGCTGGCGCGCGTGCGACACGGGCATCGGCAGCGCGACTGCGGGTGCTTGCACCGTGCGCATGCTGCGCGCGGAAGCCGGGGCCCAGCCCGTTGCCTTCGAACATGCCGCATCACACGTGTTCTGGTTCGTCGTGCGCGGCGCGCTGCAGTTCGCGCACGGCGCCGAGGCCTACGTGCTGCGCGCCGGCGATGCCTGCCTGCTGCCATCTCGCGCGCCGATCACGCTGCGCGAACCTGCGGGCGACCTCGAACTGCTCGAGGTCGCACTGGTCAATGGGCAGTAGGTCTCGAACCTCCGGCTTGGCACTTCGGCTTCTTCCCGAACGTGGAGCTGGAGCGTCACGGATCCTCGTGCAGCCGCTCTCGAACCTCGCTCCAAGGTGAACTCTTGCCAACTCCCGAACGATGGGCCTTCAGCCTGCGTTCGAGTTCGGCGGCCTGAGCGCCCGTGAGCGGCAACGAGTCGTTTGTTGCACTGATCTGGTCCCAGAGGTCCTGCAAGCGGAGGACTTTCTCGGCCAAGCTGAGCTCTTCGTAGTCAGCCAACCCTGGATCGCGCGGCATGCGGGGCAGTCTACGCGGTCCGGCGGTCCGGTTCGGTCCGGCCAGCCGCTGGCAGACCTGACGCACCCTGGTCTGCGAGAGCCTGGGCCGCGCCCTGCAGCAGCGCGGCCGCCGGCTTCAGCAGTTCAGCCGCCCGTGCTCGTGGCCGTGCCCTTCTGGTAGTAGACCCAGATGAAGCCCGTGCGCTCGTCGGTAACGAACTCCTTGCGCTCCTTCTGCAGCTCCTCGTTGGCCTTCTCGTACTTCTTCATCGCTGCTTCGGCGCCCTTCTGGCCCTCGACCGGCCGCGTCTTCTGCAGCTGCGCTGCCTTCGCCTCCCAGTCGCGCAGCTTGCTGGCCGCCGCCGCGGGCGCGACGCCGGCTGCTGGCAGCATGAGCGAGACGCAGTCGCCGACGAGCAGATCGAACTTGCCGTCGTCGTTCACGTCGTCGACATACACGCGCGTGTCGCGCAGCGGCCCGGTCAGGTGCTCGTCGCCGAGCTTGCGTTCGGCGCTGCGCGTACCGGCCTCGAAGAGCGTGGTCGGCTTGTTGAACTTCGGCTCCTTCGCGGAGCCGCTGTTCTCGCACAGGAACACGCCGCCATCCGCCGAGCCCGTGACGAGATCGAGATCACCATCGCGGTCCCAGTCGACGAAGCACGGGTCGCTGTGCGATTGCACCGCGAGCGGCGCGCCATCCGCCATCAACAGCGTGCTCTTCGGCGCGAACTTGCCTTTGCCCTGGCCCGCGAAGAAGGCGAACGTGCCGCGGAAGTTGCCCGACACGATGTCGAGCTTGCCGTCGCCGTCGAGGTCGACCGCCGTCGGCCGCGTGCAGATCCGGTCGATGTCCGCATCCTTGCCGTCTCCCGCCGTGATGATCAGCGGATCGCCGTCGGCGCCGTTCAACACTTCACCGCGCTTCCAGGTGCGGGCCTTCTGCCCCCAGAACACGGTGAACAGGCCGACCATGAACTTCTGGCCCGAGTGCGAGTAGGAGCCCGAGAGGATGTCTGTCTTGCCGTCGCCGTTGAGATCCACGAACTGTGGAGTCGAGCTCGTGCATCACCAGACGCCGGTCACTTCGGCGGGGCCGCCGCCGGCCTCGAGCCACTTGCCTTCGGCGAGCTTGCCGCCGCCGAGGCCCTTGTAGAACTTCATCGCGCCGCGCGCGAACTGGCCGACCACGAGGTCCTTCTTCTTGTCGCCATCGACGTCGGCCCAGCACGGGAACGCGTAGCCGGGTGATTCGACCTTGACGAAGCCGGCGCCGGCTTTGAGGCGGATCGGTGCCTCGAACTCCGGCCCCTGCGGCATCGTCGCCGAGCAGACCAACGCGAACGTGAGTGTCAGCACGAGAGACTCCTTGTCTTCTGCGATCTTCTGCGCAGGCAATGCTGCGCGCGCGGGGATCCTAACACGCGTGTTCCGTACAAGCAGGTGATGACCCGCCGGCGGCACCCGGAATCACCCTCCGAGGCGAAGGCCGTGCATCGATGGGACGCATGCCGGACTTCCCGCGCCCCCGCTGCTGGCTAGACTCCGGGCTTCGTCTCCTCCCTCGAAGGACCCATGACCACCCCCGATCGCAAGAGCGGCGTCTCACGCCGTTCGTTCCTGAAGGGCTCAGCCGTCGCTGGCATCGCCACCACGGGCCTCCATGCCGCGGCAACCGCCGCGCCACCGCGGCCGCTGACCTTCGGCCCCGGCGAGCACGAGATCGCGCTGCACGTGAACGGCGCGGAGCGCAAGCTCAAGGTCGAGTCACGGACCACGCTGCTCGACGCGCTGCGCGACGGCCTCGACCTGACCGGCGCGAAGAAGATCTGCGACCGCGGCGCGTGCGGCGGCTGCACCGTGCTCGTCGACGGCGAGCCCGTGAACAGCTGCCTGATGCTCGCGATGGACGCGACGGGCCGCACCGTGCAGACGATCGAGAGCCTCAGCGAGGGCGCGAAGGTGCATCCGCTCGTGCAGAACTTCGTGCACTGCGACGCGATGCAGTGCGGCTTCTGCACGCCGGGCATGGTCATGGCCTCGCTCGCGTGCCTGCAGAAGCGCGGCCAGCCGACCTACGAGCAGATGCAGCACGACCTGTCGGGCAACATCTGCCGCTGCGGGACCTACGGACGCATCATGGAAGCGATCGGCCGCACCGCGAAGGGAGGTGGCAAGTGAGCTCCCAACCGCAGAGCCCGCGCGAGGAAGTCGAGATCACGATGGGTTACCGCAGCCTCGGCGGCCAGCCCGACCGGCTGCAGAAGCGCACCGTGAAGCCTGCTGAGGGCGATGCACCACCGTGGGACGCGAACACGAAGTACACGGTCGTCGGCAGCGACCTCGACCGCGTCGACGGCCTCGCGAAGGCGAGCGGCCGCGCGAAGTACTCGTACGACATGACGTTCCCGGGCATGCTGCACGGCATGATCCTGCGCTCGCCGATCGCGCGCGGCAAGCTGACGGCGCTCGACCTCG
>DASVAL010000123.1:0-27980 GCA_036376355.1 Planctomycetota bacterium | reverse complement strand
GGCGGCTTCGGCACGCTGGACGAGCTGTTCGAGGCGCTGACGCTGATCCAGACGGGCAAGTGCCCAATCCGTACACGACGCCCGCGTTGACCTTTCGTTTTCACTACTTCGCGATGCGCAAGATGCACCTCGCCATGCGCGCCAATGCGCTGGCGATCTTCCCCGGCGGCTTCGGCACCATGGACGAGCTGTTCGAGGCGCTGACGCTGATCCAGACGCACCGCATGCAACCGATCCCCGTCGTGCTGTTCGGGCGCGACTACTGGAACCGGCTCATCAACTGGGACCTGTTCGTGGCCGAGGGCACGATCTCGCCCGAAGACCTGGACCTGATCTCGTACGCGGAGACGGCGCAGGAATGCTGGGAAGTGATCGACACCTTCTACCGCGAGATGCCGGCCGAGCGGTTGCCGCGAGGGCAGTGACGCGGTAAGGCAGGCAGTCCGCCCGCGCATGCGCGCGTGACCGGCCTACCTGCAGATGCTCGACGGATCGGTGGACAACGAGACGCCTGACCTCGCATCGCAGCACCTTGCCGCGCTCGGCCTCGCGCCATCGCGGCGCGTGCTGGCCGTGCGCGCGCTGGCGCTCACGGCACTGGCGATGGCACTGGTCTTCGGCGCCGTGAAGCTCGCGTTCCTGTGCGACGACGCGTTCATCCTGTTCCGCTACGTGGCGAACGCGCGCGAGGGGCACGGCCTCGTCTGGAACCCGCCTCCGTTCGAGCCGGTCGAGGGCTACACGCAGTTCCTGTGGGTGCTGCTGCTGTGGGCCGCGTGGAGCTGGTTGGGCATCGAGCCGCCGCAGTCGGCCAACCTGCTCTCGATCCTGTGCGGCCTCGGCCTGTTCGCGGTGCTGGCCGCGGCCGCGTTCCGGATCCGCAACCGCGAGCGCGAACGCGCGCACGACCTGCTCGCGCTCAGCGCGCTGGCCGTCGTGGTCGGCAACCGCACGTTCCTGCAGTCGCTGACGAGCGGCCTCGACACGTCGCTGTTCAACCTCGGCTTCGTGTCCTGGGTCGTGCTCGCGTTCCGTTCCGCCCCGCGCCGCACCACGCGCTGGCTCGCCGTCTGGGCGACGGCGGCGGCCGGTGCTTCGCTGACGCGGCCCGACGGACTGCTGCTCGTCGCCGCGACGTTCGCGCTCGGCGTCGCGTGGAGCCTGCGGCGCAGGGACGGCCGCGTGCTGCTCGGCCTGCTGCCGCTGCTCGCGGTCGTCGCACAGGTCCTGTGGCGTCGCTCGTTCTACGGCGAATGGCTGCCGAACACCTACTACGCGAAGGTCGTGGCGCCGTGGGCGGAGGCCGGGATCCGCTACTTCGAGTGCTTCTGCTTCGAGAACGCGGGCTGGCTCTGGCTGCCGATCGCCATCGTCTGGCTCGCGAGCGAGCTGCGGCGCGGGACAGCGGCGACGCTGCACATGCTCGCGAGCAACGTGCCCGCGCTGGCAGCGGTCGCGGTGACGCTCGCCCACGTCGGCTACTACCTGCTGCGCGTCGGCGGCGATCCGTTCGAGTACCGCGTGCTGAGCCACCTGATCCCGCTAGGTGCATTGTCCGCGGCGGTGATGCTCGCGCGTACGTGCCGCGGCATCCGGGCACCGGTCGCGTGGACGCTGGCGCTCGGGCTCGGCGCGTCGGTCGGCTGGATCCACCTGGCGCTGACCGAACAGCGCCTGTCGCTCCACTACCTGCCGCTCGCCGCGAAGGTCCCTGGCTGGTTGCAGCCGATCGTGCGCTGGCACGACCGCCACCAGGCCTGGCTGCACGCGCACATCATCTGCGGCCGCAGCCACCAGCACGCGCTGTTCCTCGAAGCGACGCTGAAGGAGCTGCCCGAACGGACCAGGATGACCGTCGATCCGCACGACCTGCCCGTCGCGACGTTCCGCGGCGTCGGCGTCGCCGGCTGGGTCCTGCCCGATTGCTTCGTGATCGACATGCACGGACTCAACGACTGGGTCGTGGCGCGCACGCCGGTGCGCAGCTGGGGCACGCCGTGGCTGCCGAAGGAAGTGCTCGAAGCAGCACTCGCGCGAGCCGACCAGGATCGCGACGGCGCATTGTCGCGCGCGGAGCTCGAGGCGGCCTTCGCGGCCGTGCCGGGCACCTCGGACGAGAACTCTCGATCGCTGGCCACGCAGCTGCTGCTGTTCTTCGCGGTCGAGGACCCCGAGCGCCTGACGGCCGCCGAGGTCCAGCAGATCATGCCGTTCTTCGGGGAGCTGCGGCTCATGGGCCACGACCGGCTCGCGCCGCTCGACTACGTGAACGCGTTCGATCCGAACGTCACGGTCGCCGGCCGCCAGGTCGTCGTGCGCAAGCGCGAAGTGCCGCTGACCGCCGACCGGGTGCGCGCCATCGAGCAGGAATGGCGCGCCAGGATGCGGTAGGTCGAAGTCGGGAGCTGCGTTGCCGCGTTCGCGGTGCCGTGCCGGTATAGTGCCGTCTCGCCGTTCTCCGTCGCCCCACTCTCGTCCGTGCCCAGTCTGTTCCGAGACCGCCGCCAGTGCTGAAGCAGCTGCTGCTCGCTGCGACCCGCTTCTGCGGCCTGCAGGCCTTCGCCCGCTGGCACAACCGCGATCGCCTGCTCGTGCTCTGCTACCACGGCGTCGTCACGGGCGACCGCACCGAGGACCAGTACCTGTATCGCAACACCGTGAGCGCGCGCGAGTTCGCCGCCCATCTCGATGCCGTGGTGGCGCGCTTCCACGTCGTCACTGCCAGCGACGTGCTGGCGTGGGTCGGAGGCCGGGCACCGCTGCCGCCGCGCGCCCTGCTGCTGACGTTCGACGATGGCTACCGCAACAACCTCACCGTCGCCGCGCCCCTCCTGGCCGAACGCGGCCTGTCGGCGCTGGTCAGCGTGTCGACCGACTACATCGACAGCGACCGCATGCTGTGGGCGATGGAGCTGGACCTGCGGCTGCGCCATTGGTCTCTGCCGACGATCCCGCTGCCGGACGGCACCGTCGTGCCGTTGCCGGCCGCGCCGGCGGCACGCGACGCGCTGAGCGCGGACGTGCGGCGGCGCTGCAAGCAGCTGCCCGACGCGCAGCGGCGCCGATACCTCTTCGACCTGTTCGGCGATCGGCCGTTGCCCGAGCCGGCCCGGCTCGACGACGAGCTCTGGCGCTTCCTGACGTGGGACGAAGTGCGCGCGCTGCGGGCGGCTGGCATGGAGATCGCGTCGCACACGTGCTCGCATCCGATCCTCAGCCGTCTCGAGCCAGCCGACCTGGCCCACGAGCTGGTGGCGAGCCGCCTCCGCATCGAGCAGGAGCTCGGCGGGCAGTGCACGATGCTCGTCTATCCCAACGGCGGCGCGGACGACGTCTCGCCGACCGTGCTGAAGGCAGTCGCCGCAGCCGGGTATCGACTCGCGTTCAGCCTCACCGAGCAACGGAACTCCCGGCGTCCCGAGCCGCTGGCCATCGATCGCATCGGCATACCGGGCCACGTCGGCCTCGAGCCGTTCCACTACCGGGCCAGCGGTCTGCGCAACCTGTTGTCGCCCGGGGAACGGCAATGAGCGCAGCGTTGCAGGCGCGAATCGTCGCGGAGTTCGGCGAGCTCGAAGCGCTGGCCGGTGACTGGGCGCGCCTCGTCGCGAGCCATCCGCGCTCGCAGGTGTTCCACGAGCTCGCGTGGCAACGCGCGACCTGGGCCGCCTACGGCGACCAGCGGCGGCTCTGCACCGCCGTGGTCTCCGCCGGCACGAACGTGGTCGGCATCCTGCCGCTCGCGAGGTTGCCCGAGGGTGTGCGTTTTGCGGCGGTGCCGCACGCCGACTACTGCGACCTGCTGTGTGAGCCGGAACGCGCTGGCGACGTGCTGCTCGCAGCGCTCGTGGCGTTGCACCGGCACGGTGTGCGGCGCGTGCTGTTCCAGCATCTGCCGCCCGATTCGCTGCTGCTGCGCGCGCGCGATCAGCTGCCGCAGCGATGGCGCCGCCGGCTGCTCGTGCAGGCGGGCGATCCTTGCCCGACGTTCCTCGCGGCAAAGCCCGCGGACTTCCAGCCGATCGTCGACAAGCAGAGCCTCAGGCGCCACGAACGCGGCCTGCAACGGCTGGGACCCGTCGTGATGCTGCGCCACCGCGATCGAGCGTCTGCCGAACGCGAGCTGCCGCAGTTCTTCGCGCAGCACAAAGCACGGCGCGTGTGTGCGGGGGACCAGAGCCTGTTCCTGCAGCAACGCAGCCAGCGTTTCTATGCGGCGCTGCTGCACAGCTTCGACCCGGCGACGCAGTTGCACTTCGTGCAGCTGCGCTGCGGCGACACTGCGGTGGCCTACCACTTCGGCTTCCTGCGCGACGCGCGCTTCACGTGGTACAAGCCGACGATCCACGTCGACTACTGGGACGAGGGGCCGGGCGAAGTCATGATCAAGCGGCTCATGGAGGAGGCGCGCGACACGGGCGTCGTCGAGTTCGACTTCGCGCGCGGTGACGAAGCGTTCAAGCGGCGGTTCAGCAACCACGACCGGCCCAACCGCCATCTGCTGCTGCTCGCGCCCGGCCTGCGTGGTGCGATCGAGTCCGCGATCCTGCTGCTGGCGGCGGCGGTGCGCCGCCGGCCGCGGTTGCACGCTCTGGCCCGGCGCGGGCGCGATGCGCTGCAACAGCTCACGGCCGCGTGCCGCCGGCACGGACCGCTGCGCGTCGTGCTGCGGCTGCTGCACTCGGCGGCGCGCGCGGCCGTCTACGCGCGCGACGAGGCGATCGTGTTCCATCGCCAAGCACGCACCGCGCCGCAGCTGCTCGCCGAGCGCGGCTTGCGCCTCGCGGCCGGCAGACTCTCCGAGCTCGCGGGCTGCGCCGTGCGGTATCCCGAGCACTTCGACGGCCGCCGCATGCAGCAGGCACGGCGACGGTTGAAGGACGGCGACCAGCTGCAGCTCGCGTTCGTCGGCGACGAGGTCGTGCACGTGGCGTGGCTGGGGCAGCGGCAGGAGATCGTCGCCAGCAGCGAGGTCGGCACGCAGGTGACCGTGCCGTTGCCGGCGACGGCCACCGTGGTCTACGACTGCTGGACGCCGCCGCCGCACCGCGGACAGGGCGTGTATCCCGCCGTGCTGTCCAACCTGCAGCCGCTCGCGGCCGGGCAGGAGCTGTGGATCTACTGCCATGCTCGCAACGTGAGCTCGGCGCGCGGCATCCAGAAGGCCGGCTTCGTGCTCGCCGAACGACTCGGGCGTGTGGTCTGGTTCGGTCGCTTCCGGTCCAGCTGGCGGCGCCGGCCCGGAGCTTGACGCGCCAGCCCGCCTGCTCTGCCGCCTATTCCTGCTGCGAGTGCAGGAGCGGCAGGCAGTAGTTCCACTTGTTCCAGCGATCGTGGTCCCCCATCTGGCCGACCAGGGCCCCGCCGTATTGCAGTGCCCTCCCGCGCACCGACCCGCTCGTCGTGAGAACGGCCAGCAGGTGCAGCCCTCCGATCAGGAACGTGTGCACACCACCGAGCGGTGAGTCCCCGAATCCGATGCCGAGCGACGCGTCCCAGTAGTTCGGGGGTATCGGCATGCCGTTGTAGCTCGCTGCCACGTAGTAGCGGAGGCCTTGCGACACGAGACCGAACTGCTGCGTCTGCACGTTGGTCACCCAGGAGTACTCGACCGTGGAGACGACGTCGCCGGCGATCTGCAGCAGCAGAGGGTCGTTGAAGCTCCGGTAGGCGCCGAGGTACCCATAGAGCACAGCGCCGTGCTGCCACGGCATGAAGAACTCGTGGTTCATCGGAAAGCCCGTGCCCGGGTAGTTGCTGGCGAACGACATGGCGCGGCTCGGATGCGTCTTCTTGCGCTGCACGTCGACGACCTCGTGCGCGCGTCGCATCGCGTAGCCCTTGATCGAGTCGTCCTGCGTGGCCTGGTAGGCCTGCGCGAAGGCCTGCATGCACCAACCCTCGGCGCGCGCCGCTTGCACGTACTGGGTGTAGTAGAACGTGTTCCGCAGCAGCCCCTTCAGGCTGTGGCCGAGCTGCCGCAGTTCCTCCTTCGCCCAGGCGTCACCGCTGATCGTCCAGTAGTCGAACAGGAGGTCACAGGTGAAGTGCTCGGAGTCGTAGGCTTCCCAGCCGTGTGCCGGGTGCTGGCCCGCGTTGAGCGTGCGGTACTGCGGCCACGGATCCGCGTCGCTCAGCGAGCGCCGGCCCAACGTCTCGCCCTCCACCGAGAGCAGCGGCATGCCCGTCCAGAGCATGACGTGTTGCTCGGCGCCGACCTGCAGTTGAAAGAGGTGGTACGGCCGCATCGCCTGCGCCCAGGCCATCTGCTCGAGCTTGCGCAGCAAGCGATGATTCTGGCCTTGGATCGCGTGCGCGAGCTCCGGACTCAGCGGGTGGTTGCGCGGCGTTCCCGTGGTGCCGGTGACGACGATGTCGCCGCGACTGCCCCACGTGCCGAACGTGTTGCTGCCGAGCCAGCTCTGGTACTCGGCTTCGGCCCGCGCATGGCTGTCCACGGGACCCGCGATCGGTCCACCGACCAGGCCCGCCGCGGCAGTCTCCTGCCAGGCACGCTGCGTCGCGAGCGCGTGAATCGGCTCCTGCAGCATCGCGTTGGCCGTGCCCTGCCAGTACGCGACCTCGCCACTGCCCGCGGCCGGCGGCACGAAGCGCAGCAGGAACCGGTAGCGGCGCGTCTGCGCATCGGCCAGGAAGGTGTCCTGCATGACCTCGAACGCGACGAACCCGTCGGGCAGCAGCTGGGCGCCGCCGATCGACTCCTCGCCGGGCCGGTATGGGAGGACGTCGGTGGCGCCGCGGCACAGGAACTTCGCCATCCGGACGTCGACCGGGCCGAGCGGATGCAGGTTCGGATCCGTGTTCTGCGGCGGCACCATGTCGGCGCCGAGGTAGTCGTTGCCGAGGATCCAGTCGACCACGACGAAAGGCATGTCGCGGTACTCGGTCACGTAGAACGTCGACGTGAGATAGTCGCGCCCGATGCCGGGCTGACCCACCGGGGTGTGGTAGGTGCGCCACCTGGTCGTCTGCGCGAGCGGCGTCTGCTGCAGGACGGTTCCAGCACCGCTGGCGACACTGCGGTACGGCACGTAGAACGTGTCCCACACCTCGGCGCCGAGCTCGAGGTTCGTCGCGACCTCGCTGACCCACGCGTTGCGCGTGAACGGACCCGCGAGCGGCGCCTGGTCGCGCTGCACCACGTAGGTCTTGGTCTCGCCGCCCGCCAGCGTGTCGGTGAACTGCGCCTGCGCCACCTTCACCGTGCCATCGGCCCAGTACTGCAAGGGCAGCCAGGCGGTCGGATGACCGCTGACCGCGACGTTCTGCAGGCTCGGATACGCACCCTGCGGAAACGGCACCGAAGCGAGGATCGTCTCCGTGCGAGTGCTCGCGGACCCGTTCTTGACCGAGAAGTCGAGCACCATGGCAAGCGGGTCGCCCGTGCCTCCGGGCCCGGGCGGAACCACTTCCGTGTCGCCCGTATCGACCCCCACGAAATCACAGCCGGCCGTCGACGCCAGCAGCAGCACGGCGATCCAAGGATGAAGCAGGGGCTTGTTGCAGATCATGGTGGCCTCGGCGTGGGCTCGAGAGCCACACCATCCGAGACATCGAAACCTCCGCGCCGATTCTGAATGCGAACCTGGCTCGCGGTATCAAACTGGGGCCCCTGGCTGGAGCCCGTGCAGGAAGCTCTCGGTCAGCGCGCGATACTTCGCCGCCAACGCGCGCGGCAGCCGGTCGCTGCGCAATGCGGTCAGCGCAGCAACCTGCGCCCGATACGCATGCTCGGGAAAAGCGCTCGCAACCTGCCGTAGCACGGCCACCATCTCGTCCGGCGACTGGCACAGGTACCCGATGTCATGCGTGCGGAACATCCTGGTCAGGACCGGGGTCGGCAGTGCGATCACCGGCCTGAGGTTCGCGACCGCGTCGAGCAAGGCCCCGCTCGCAGCGAAGTCGTAGTGCGAACCGCGAAACGGCAGGCACACGTAGTGGGCGGCCCGCAAGCCCGCGAGGTAATCCGGCCGCGAGATCTGTTCCACGGCAGGCTGTCGGGCCAGCGCGCGAACGGCTCGCGAGTCACTGGCGGGCGGCAACGATCCGACCACGGTGAACTCGAATCGCCCCGGACACTCGCGAGCCATGCGCTCGGCCACCTCGCGGAACACGCCGAACCCCTTCGCCTCGGTGGCCAGCCCGAGGAAGGCGACCCTGACCGCGGAGTTCACGGCCGGCTGCGGAGGCTCTGCGAGCTCGCTCGCGAGGATCGGATGCGGAACGGAACCGACGCCCGAGGCGAGGCCCGGCATCTCGGCGCGCAGCCTCTCGGCAATCGCGTCTTCGAGCGCCAGATACTGGATCCCGCGTCCCCAGCAGCGAGCGAGTGTCGATCGCATGTCGAACAACCGCCGCAGCGGGTTCCGCGAGCGCCAGCCTGCGACTTCACTGACTTCGCCGTGCAGCACGACCTGCGTGGGAATGCGATCGCGTGCGAACGCGCGGCGCAGCCTGAGCGCCCAGAGCGCCGATCGATGGGCCGACAAGAGCAGCCGCAGCCGGACCACGCCGCGGCCCGTCGCCATCCGGCGCAACAGCCGGTACTCGTGCGGCATTCGCGCCGCGATCCCCGCGCGGCGAGCCGGGATCGCGACGTCGACCCACTGGATCCGGCCGCGATGTCTGTCGCCGAGCGCCGCGCGCAGGTGCACGCCGTGAGCGGGCTCGCTGAAGACGCTGATCTCGTCCGAGAAGGCCTCGGCGATCGTGTCGACGAGTCCGGCGTTGACCGGCACGTGCTCGAGGTCTCCGCACAGGCACTCGAGAACCTGGATCACGGGCTCATCGCGTCGGGTTCCGGGCCAGCGCCGCCTTCGCCGCTTCTTCGCGGATGACCGCGGCCACGAACCGCACGTGCTCGGGCGTGTAGTGCTCGTTGATCGGCAGCACGATCACGCGCTCGAGCGCCTGCACGGCACCCGGGTAGTCCGAGCGCCGGTAGACGGGCTGCGGCCGGATCACGCCGTCGGCCGAGCGCAGCGGCAGCGCCGTGACCGGCGAAGCGTTCCAGTCCGCGAAGAGTGCACACTCGAAGGCGGGCTTCTGGATGTAGCGCGGCAGACAGTGCACGCCGCGGTCCTTCATGCGCTTGCCGAGCTCGATCGCGCCACCCTGGACGATCGCGGGGTCGACCAGGATCGCGTACTTCCAGAAGGCATGCCGCACACCGGGTGGAACCGCGGGTGTGGTCACGCCGGCGACACCCGCGAGTGCTTCGCTCAGGAGACCAGCGACCTCGCGCCGCCGCTGCACGACCCACTCGAGCTTGTCGAGCTGGGCCAGCGCCACGGCACCCTGCAGCTCGGTCAGGCGGTAGTTCAGCGCCGGGAAGTAGTGGTCGGGATTCGCGTCGCCGTAGCCCCAGGCCTTGTTGACGAACAGGAACACGGACCGCGCGAGCGCCTCGTCGCGCGTCAGCACGATGCCGCCCTCGCCCGTCGTCATGTGCTTGCCCTGCTGCAGCGAGAAGGCCGCGATGTGGCCGAGCGTGCCGGCGCGGCCTGAAGCACCCTCGGCCAGGAAGGCCTGCGCGCAGTCCTCGATCACGCGAACACCCTTCTCGCGCGCGAGCGCCAGGATCGGCTTCATGTCGCAGGGCAGACCGAACAGGTGCGTGACGACGATCGCCTTGGTCCGGCTCGTCAGCCTCGCTGCGATCGTCGCGGCATTCACGTTGAGCGTCGTCGCGTCGACGTCCGCGAACACCGGGATCGCGCCTTGGTAGAGGATCGGCGTGATCGCCCCCATGTCCGTGATCGGCGTCGTGATGACCTCGTCACCGGCCTCGAGCCCGAGCGCTGCCACTGCGCAGTGCACTGCCGCCGTGCCCGAAGCACAGGCGATCGCGCGTCCACCACCGTAGCGGCTCGCGAATTCCCGTTCGAAGCGCGTGACGAAGGTGCCCTTCGTCGAGTTCAGCGTGCCGGAGCGGATCGCGCGCGCCACGAGCTGGATCTCGTGCTCGCCGAGATCGCGCCCGGTCCAGTCGCCGTCCGACGGCAGCGTGGTCGCGGCTGCCACGGCCGGCTTCTGGGCCACGGGCGCAGTCGCGGCCTGCATCGCCGCTTGCAGCACGGCGACGATGCGCTCGGCGGTCCTGCCGTCGCCGTACGGATGCTGCCAGCGATGACGCGCCGCGAGCGCCTGACCGATCGCGAGCGCGACGCCGGCGGTGCCGACTCCGGCGATCCGGTTGCCGCCGGCGTCGACGGTCTCGGGCCGCTCGGTGCTGGTCCGCAGCGTGACGCACGGGGTGCCGAGGATCGATGCCTCCTCCTGCAGTCCACCCGAGTCGGTCAACACGATCCTCGCTTCGCGCTGCAGCAGCAGGCTCTCGGCGAAGCCGACCGGTTCGATCGCCCTGATCGAAGCCGGCAAGCTCACGCCGTGCTGCTGCAGCATCTTCTGCGTGCGCGGGTGCACCGGGAACAGCACGGGCAGCTGTGCTGACGCGGCACCGCGGTCGACGCCCGCGATCAGGCCGCGCAGCGTTGCGGCGTCGTCGACGTTCTCCTCGCGGTGCAGCGTCAGGAACGCGTAACCTCTGGCCTGCACGCCGAAGCGCGTGAGCAGCGCCGCGGCGTCGCCCGCCTTCGCGAGCCGGCCGGCCACCGCATCGGCAATCGTGTTGCCGACGACGTGGACCGCGCCGCCGGCTCCGTTTTCGCGCCGCAGGATCTCGCGCTGCAGTTCGGTCGGGCAGAACAGCCAGTCAGACAGGATGTCGACCTGGATGCGATTCAGCTCCTCGGGCATGCGGCGGTCGAACGAACGCAAGCCGGCCTCGACGTGCGCGAGAGGCAGGCCGCGCTTCTTCGCCGCCAGAGCACCCGCAAGCGTCGAGTTCGTGTCACCTTGCACGACGACGATGCAGTTGCCGCAGGCCTCGAGTGCGTCGTGCAATCCGAGCAGCATGCGCGCGAGCTGCAAGCCCGGTGCAAGCGAGCCGACGCCGAGCTGATGATCGGGAGCCGGCAGGCCGAACTCCTGGAAGAACCTGCCGTCGAGGCCTTCGCTGTAGTGCTGACCCGTGTGGATCAGCTTGCATGGAATGCCCGTGCGGCGCGCCGCAGTGAGGACCGGAGCCAGTTTGATGATCTCGGGGCGCGTGCCGAGCACGAACGTGAGGCAGGAGGGTGCGGCAGTCTCGTTCGGCATGGCTCGTGATCTGGATCGCGAAAGGTAGCAGCCTCGACCACGGCGGCCACTTTCCTCGTTCCAGGTTCCGCTCGATTCCATCGCGAGGCCCGATGACAGCGTCCCAGGACGCCGAAGCACAAACCAACATGCTGGCAGAACTCGCGCTCGAGGTTCGCTAGCATCCACCGTCCGCGTCCTCCGCCGCCTCCTCCTCCGCTCGCAAATCATCTTGCCGATCCACCCACCTCGTGGGAGTGGCTCTTCGCCGCTTTCCTCGAGTTCCAGCCGATTGTCGCCAATCGGGCGACCTGCCCCGCGATGAACTTCCGCCGAGGAATCGTCTTCGCGATCTTGATGCAGGTCCTGATCGTCGGCGTCGACAAGGGCAGCGGGCTGATCCTCTACCTGCTCTGCCCGAACCACCCGGATCAGTACGGGCTCGCAGGGCTCGTCTCGACGACACCGTTCGTGCTCATGGCGGTCGCGAACCTCGGGCTCGCGAGTTCGCAGGTCTATCTCGTACGCAAGGGCCTCTTCACGGCGCAGCAGGCATTCGGGACCAACATGACCGTCGCCCTCGTCTGGGGCGGCACAGTGGCACTCGCCGCCGCACTCGTGATGCTCTGGCTGCTGCCGGCCTGCAGACCCGACTCGGTCTTCCCGGCATCGATCGTGCTGCCGCTCTGCGCCGCCGTACCGCTGCTGCTCGTCGCGAGCTTCGCCAACACGGTGCATCTCGTGGCCGACCGCGTGAAGCAGTACACGATGGTCCACCTCGTGACGTCGCTGCTGTTCCTGCCGACGTTCCTGGCCTGCTTCTACCTGTTTGGCGGCACCGTGCAGGGCGGCGATGCGGCCTACGCGATGGCTTGGGGCCGACTGGTCTCCACTGCGCTGGTCGTGGCCCTCCTGCTCGTGCTCGTGCGCGGCATCGTGCAGCTGCGGTTCGCCTTCCACACCGACTACCTGCGCGCCGGCATCAAGTACGGCTGGCGGGCCAATCTCGGCTCCACGCTGACCTACCTGAACCACCGCCTCGACCTCTACATCATCGGCTTCGTCTACCTCGCGTCGGACGACCTGAAGTTCGCGGAGGTCGGCTTCTACAGCATCGCCGTCACGTGGGCCGAGTTGGTCTGGCACTTCCCCGATGCGTTGCGCGACCTGTTCTTCAGCAAGGTCGCCGGCTCGACGCACGAGCAGGCGCGCAGCCTGACGCCCGTGCTGTCGCGCCTCGCTCTCTCGGCTTCGCTGGTCGGCGGCGTCGTCGTCGTGCTCATGGTCGACCCGGTGATGGCGACGATCACCGAACTCGTGCGCGGATCGAGCGACAGCTGGGTGACCGGCTGGAGCCCGACCGTTGTTTCGGCGCTGCAGTGGCTCGCACCCGGCACCGTCGCCTACACGGTCAGCAAGGTCCTGCAGGCGGACCTCGCCGGGCGCAACCGCCAGGAAGTCTGCGTGCGCGCGCAGTGGATCGCCTTCGTGATCATGATCTCGCTCGACCTGATCCTGATCCCGGCCAACGGCGCGATCGGCGCCGCCATCGCATCCTCGAGCGCCTACGTCACGGCCACGTGCTACACGGTGATCGCCTACTCGCGCGAGACGCGGGTGCCGGTCACGCAGTGCCTGCTGCTGCGGCGAACCGATCTCGAGTACTTCCGCGACATCTTGTCCGCCGTGCTCGCGAAGCTGCGCGGCCAGCGGGCCTGAGCTACGACGCGCGCCGCGGCTCGCGTTCCCGCGCGGTGAGCAGGTCGGCGAGCAGCTCGGGCTCGCGCCACAGCACGATGCGGCGCACGAGGCCGCACAGCGCGATCAGTGCTGCACCCGCGATGCCCGGCCACTGCATGGGCCTGTCCTGCACGAACAGGCCGTCTCCCGGCTCGACCGGCAGCCAAATCGGCGCGAAAAGGAGCCCGGCCAACAGCGGCACGAAGACCAGCAGTGCCCACTCCGCTCGCGCCACCTCGGGCCGCGGCATCAGGCCGCGCCAGCCGATGCGCAGCGCGAACGCGACCGCGAGCGCGCAGAGCAACAGCGCCCGCGGCCCGGTCCAACCCGCGAACGATGCGACGATCACGCCGGTGCCGAGGCACGGCAGCACGGCCGCGAGCACGAACGTGAGCACGCGCTCGCGCGCCCACGCGCGGTCCGCGTCTTCACGCCCTGGCGTCGCCGTCGAGCAGCGCGGACATCTCGCCCGCGAGCTTGCGCGCGTCGAATTGCCGCCGGAACCAGTCGCTCGGCGCATTCGCGACCGCCGGCGCGGCCAGGAACTCGGCGAGCTTGCGGTCGCGTTCGGCGTCGGTCTCGCCGTGGTACAGGCACGCGTGCTGGGTCCCGCTCCTGGCCAGGATCCGCTGCGTCGGCGAACCGGGATCGGTGACCGCGAGGATCGGGCGGCCCGCCAGCACGTAGTCGTAGAGCTTGCCGGGCACCGCGTAGCTGGTTCCGGACAGGTCCCTGACGTCGAGCAGCAGCAGCCAGTCCGCGGTCGCGGTCGCCGCGATCGCGGCCTCGCGCGCCACGTGCCGATCGTCGAGCTCGAGGCAGCCGCGCGCGGCGAGCGCCCTGCCGGCCGGATGCTGCAGCACCTTCTCGGGTCGATCGGCGCGCCCGCTGAGTCGCAGCAGGAACCGGCTCGGATCCAGCTCGCCGCGGTCGCACAGCCGTGCGAGCGATTCCAACAACGCCAGGGGATGCCGCTCTTCGTACAGGAAGCCGATGTGCAGCATCAGCCTGCGTGTGCGCTCCGGCACGGGCATCGGCGCGATCCCCTCTGCGGGATCGAAGCCCATCCAGACCGTGTGGAACTTCGCGGTGAGCTTCGGCCAGCTGCGGCGCCACTGCTCGGCCACCGCATCGGTCACCGCGACCACGCGGTCCGCACGCGTGAACACGGCACGCTCGATCGCGCGATCGTACGGCCCGCCCCAGCCGCGTTTGCGCGTCGGATTGCCGCGGATCGGGTCCTGCAGGTCCGCGACCCAACGCAGCCGGTGCCGGCGCACGAACAGCAGCGCGGCCAGATGGCCGGCCACGGGCGGCGACGTCGACAGCACGGCGCGCAACGGAACCGCCGCCGCGATGCGTTGCGCGGCCAGCAGCGCGTGCGGGATCCAGGGCAGCCGGTCGTTGTACGGGAGCACGCGGTGCGCCATGCGCCACAACGCCGTGCGCCAGCCCGCTGCTGCGGCGCGCGGACCCGGCACGTTCCAGACCAGCTCGTCTGCGCAGGAGCCTGCGTGGCTCGAGGCGACGACGTGCACCGTCCACCCCGCGTCCGCGAGGTATCGCGCCAGCGGCGCCGAGCGCTGGACCGCGGACGTGTTCTCGGGCAGGTAGGCATGCGCGAAGAAGAGGAGGTGCTTGCTCGAGCTCATGCGGGCTGCCCGGGCGCGAGTGTGTCGCGCCCGCAGCGAGTACGCAAGGCGACGTTCGTGAGCTCCGTGCGCGCGCGGCGGCGCTGTATGTTGCCGCGATGGTCGCCATCGAGACGGAACTGCGTCAGGTCGTCGAAGCCGCGACGGGCCGCCTGCTCGAGCTGTCCGACGCCGCGGCGGCAGTGGAACGGGCCAAGGGCAAGTGGTCGCCGAAGCAGGTCATCGGCCACCTGATCGACTCGGCGTCGAACAACCACCAGCGCTTCGTGCGCGCGCAGTTCACGCAGGACCTCGTGTTCCCCGGCTACGAGCAGGACGACTGGGTCGCCGTGCAGCGCTACCAGAGTGCGCCGTGGCAGGAGCTCGTGGCCCTCTGGCGGCACTTCAACCTGCATCTCGCGCGCGTGATCGAGGCGATTCCCGTTCCCGTGCGGCAGTCGCTCAGGAGGCGGCACAACCTGCACGAGCTCGCGTGGCACACCGTGCCTCAGGAACAGCCCACGACGCTCGAGTACTTCCTGCGCGACTACGTCGGCCACCTGCGGCACCACCTCGCACAGGTGCTGGGCCCGCAGTGACGGGCCACGCGGCGGTCACCAGGCCTTCATGAGCTCCGCGCGCGTCGCGGTCGTGTAGTCGCTCGGGAATGCGACGCTCTTGCCGCTGAGCTTCTTCAGCGCTGCATGGACGTCCTTCGCGAGCGCCACGCACATCTTCTGCTCGTTCGCAGCCTCCTGCTGCTCGGGCAGCGGCGGATATGCCTTCGCGAGGATCTCGACCGCCTGGCTCTTGGCCTTCTCGCGTTCGCCGATCGCGACGATCGCATCGATCGCGGTGCGCGTGAGGCCGTTGCGCCAGGCGCCACTCGTTGCGTGCGGCTCGATCACGCCGAGCGACCACGCATCGCCGCAGCGCGCGAGCGCCTTCACGGCGCGGATGCGCAGCACGTTCGGATTCTGGCTCGGGCCCGGATCACGCACGATCGCCTGCAACGCCTCGCGCGAGCTCGCATCGCCTCCGCTCGCGAGCGCCTCGCAGACCGCGAAGCGGATCTGGTCGTTCGGCGAGGTCAGCAGCTTCGCACTCGCCTTGACGAGCAGCTCGGGCTCCTTCTTCGCGACGATCTGCACGGCGCGATAGCTGACGACCAGGTCCGCGTGCTCGAGGTGCTTCTTCGCCACCGCCACCGCCTCCTCCTTCTCGAGCGATCGCGCGAGCGCATCGAAGGCCGCGAAGTCGGCAACACTCGGCACAGCCTCGGCCTTCTCGACCTTGGCCCGTTTGACGGCGGCCGTGAAGCTGTCGAGGCTGCGCCCCGTGTCGGCCAACTTCTTCAACGTGAACGGGTCGACGAGGAAGTGCTGCGGCCAGGAGCTGATGCCGAAGCGGATCGCCACGCGCTCGGCCGCGCGGTCCTCGTCGCTCTTCGAGAAGTCCTGGAAGAGGTACATCCACACGACGTCGTCGTAGCTCTTCGCGAGTTTCGGGTCGGAGAGGAGACCCCTCTCCATGACGACGCAGTGGGGTCAATACGTCTTCGTCGAGTAGACGAAGATCGGCTTGCCCGAGTCGAGCGCCTTCGTCCTGGCCTCCGTGAAGTCGAGGACCCAGGGCGGGCCTTTGGGCGGCGTCTTGCTGCCGGTGTCCTTGTCCTGTGCAGACAGGGCACCAGCGACCGTGATCAGGGTGAGCAGCGTGTGAGGAAGGCGCATTGGATTGGGGGTGCAGTTCCGGCCGGTGTCGGTTCGGTCAATCTCCGGATCGACCGGTCTCGTAGCCACTCGAACCATACTCGACGAGATCGGTAATGCAGCCCATCAGCAGGCCGCGTCGCGCACAGAGCAGCTCGACGTCGGCGGCGCACGCCATCTCGCCGTCTGGCGTCACGATCTCGCTGATCAGGCCAGCGGGAGTGATGCCAGCGAACCGACAGAGGTCGACGATCCCCTCGATTGTCGCGGGGCGGGTCAGGACGCCACCCTCGTGAGCACGCACCGGAAAGACGTGTCCAGGTCGAACGAGATCCTCGGGCTTCGCCGCCGGATGTACTGCGGCCTGGATCGTGTGTGCGCGGTCTGCCGACGAGATTCCGGTCGTGACTCCGCGAGCCGCATCGATCGATTCCGTGAACGCCACCGAGAACTTGCCTTCCATCAGCTCGAGACCAAGCCGGTCGCAGATCGAGCCGGCGAGAGCAAGGCAGAGGAACCCACACGAGTGGTCGATCACCTGCTTGACGAGCTCGGGAGTCGCGAACTGTGCAGCACAGCAGAGGTCACTTCCTTTCTCCGGGTCGACATCGTCGACGAGCACGATGAGCCGGCCAAGTCTCAGCTGTTCGATCAGGTCCGACACTGGTGAGAATGTCATGTGAGATCGCCGTCGCGCGAAAGCGTCGGCGGCCGCGGCGAGTCAGACGTGGCGCCTTGCCCACTCTGGTCGATCGTGAACGGCCATCTCGTCGAGGAATCCGAAGAAGTCACGCCCCTCTGCGTCCGTGATCGAGAGATCTGCTCCGTGCTCCCGCAGGACACGAGCGTTGTCCCAGCGCCCGATCAGGGCGCTCTCCATGATCGGTGTCTTGCCGAAGTCGTTCTGCACGTCGACCTCGAACCCGAGATCGATGAGCTCGCGCAGAACTTCAGGGGAACCCTCGATGGCATACCAGTGCAGCATCGTCTCCCCGATACTCGTCCGCGAGGCCTTGCACTGAGCGACCAACTCGGGTGGTGCGTCACGGCCCTCCTCGAGGAGGCTGTAGAGGTCGATCCATCCCGGTTGGTGTGCCATGGCTACGCTGACGCTCACGCTCGACGGCCAGCCGCGCGCGACGCCTCGGGCGCCGCCTGTTGCGTCGATCGCGGCTCGCTGCTCGCGCGGCTCGTTTGGCAGTCTACTTGAGCTTGCCTGCGGCAACTCTGAACAGCTGGGTCGCCTCGATCCACGACGAGGCTGCGACAAGTCGTTCTTCACTGAACAAGGACAACCTCAGCTCGAGCCGGACCTCTGGCTGACGCGAAAGCTGCAAGATCTCGTCCCGCACATCGACAAGCTCGAGAATCAGCTCGCACTGGATCCCGTCAGCGCCCCCTTCCGTTCCCCTCCCAAGCAACCAGAAGCTGCGATCGCCTGGTTCGATCCGTAGCTCTCCCGAGTAGCCACGGTAGTCGGGAGGCGCCACCTCGGAGAGGCCACTGGGAGCCTTGACGACGAAGACCAGCGCTGGGGACGTCACCGCAGGGAGAGGAACACGTCGTGTGTAGGTTCCACCGGTCACGTCGGTGAGTTGGGCATCGAATGCAACGACCCTGCTTGGATCGACCTGGTTGGACGCCGTGAGCTGCCAAGCAACCGTCACCACCATGAGTACCAACAGGATCGCGATTGGCCGGCGCATGATCTGCCCAACGTCTCTCACGCCCAGGCGCGAGCCACGCGCGATGGGTTTGATCTCGCGGGTTGCAAGATCGCGCGGCTCGTCGCCCTGCGTGAAGCTAGACGCCCTCGCTCCGGGGTGGCAAGCAGCGGGTCTCGAGATCCGCTAGCGCCTTGCGGATCATGTCCTGGTTCTGCCGCAGACAATACTCGCCGCAGTTACCTGGGCCGGAGAACAGCTCGCGAGCCATCGCATCGAGCGTCGTGGTTGCCGTCCCCTCGACCAGCATCTCGGCGATGCGCATGAGAACGAAACGGTCCATGATGGCAACAGGGATCGCCACTCCGGCGGAGCCCTCAGCACCGAAACTCTCGCCCCAGTCGCGATGAGCGTCGCACGAGCCTCGGGTCCACCAGGACAAGAACTCGCCGTCATCGATGACCAAATGGTCGCCACGAAAGTAGGCCATGGGTGCGTCCAGCAGAGTGTTCGGGACCTGGCGCGCCCAATCATGCATGGCCACTCCGGCGCAAGCGAGACCAGCGCACGAGCGCGCGCTCACGGCAGCCGCACGAGGTCCCCATCGCGCACGCCGCGCCCCGCCTCGACGAGCCGGTCCATCGCGCCCTGCATGACCTCGCGAACGACCGTGCCGAGCCGCGTGATGCCGAAGCACCGCGCCGCTTCGCGCGCGAGATCCTGGCCCGACATCGCGTGGTGCTGGCGCAGCAGCCACGCCATCGCGTTCACGACTTCGACGACCGGCAGCTCGTCCGCGGCGCGCTGATCCTCGGCGCCATCGGCGGGGACACGGAAGCCGCGGAACGCCTTGGCGTCGTCAACCTGCCGCCAGAGCACGCCGTCGATCTCGACGGCCGTCGCCGCGACCACCTCGCGAACGCGGTCGCGCACACGCTCCGTCACGCGCTGGATGCCCCACGCGACCGCGAGCGAGCGCGCGAAGCGATCGAACTGCAGCGGCGACTCCGCGGCCAGCACGGCCTTCGCCTGCTCACGCAGCTTCTCGCGCGCTCTTGCCTCCGCGAACTGCTCGGGTGTCCCGGCGACCGGCAGCACGCTCGCTGCGTACGGCCGCGGACCGTCGGGGTCCGGCGGCGCTGGCGGCTGCGGCGCGGGCTGCGGCACTTCGGCCTGCGGCGTGGACCCGGCCTCGGCGCCGCGCGGCGGCGCCAGCTCGGCCGCGTCGGCCGGAACGACGGCGGCCGGAACCGGCGCCGGCGGTGGCGGCTCGACCGGCGCGCTGGCCGCAGCCTTCGCGGAAGCGATCGCGGCTTCGGCGCGTTCGACCTCGCCGGCCGGATCCTGCCAGAAGTCCGTCGACCAGATGCGATGCAGCCGCCAGCCGAGGCCCATCAGCACCGAGGCCCGCAAGCGGTCGCGGTCGCGCGCGGTCGCCGCGGAATGGTAGGCAGCACCGTCGCACTCGATGCCGAGCAGGTAGCGGCCCGGCACCGCGGGGTCGACGATCGCGAGGTCGATGCGATAGCCCGAGCAGCCGACCTGCGTGTGCACTTCGTGCCCACGCTGCACGAGCGCATCGCGCACCGCCGACTCGAACGGAGAGTCCGCGCCGCGCGACGGGTCGGCACTGACGGCCGCGGCGAGCGCCTGCTGGCCGCGCATCGCGTAGTCGAGGAACGTGCGCAAGTGCTGCGCGCCGAGCGCTGGCGTGCGCGTGGCCACCTGCTCTGGCCGCAGCGACGTGAACACGACGAGCTCGCGCCGCGCGCGCGTGATCGCGACGTTGAGCCGCCGTTCGCCACCCTGCTGGTTCAACGGGCCGTAGTTCTCCCAGATCTTGCCGGCCTGGTCGGGCCCGTAGCAGATCGAGAACAGGATCACGTCGCGTTCGTCACCCTGCACGTTCTCGAGGTTCTTGACGAAGACCGGCTCCTGGATCGCGCCGAACGCGGGCTCGATCTCGGCGTGCAACTTGCGCGCGGCGTCGAGCAGGTCCTCGATCAGCACCTGCTGCGCCTGGCTGAAGGTCACGATGCCGAGGCTCTGGCCGGCGCGCAGAGGGTCGCGCAGCCGCTGCACGACGTCGGCGACGAGCGCTTCGGCCTCGATGCGGTTCTGCTGCGAGCGCGCGCGGTCGTAGACGCCGCTCGTGAGCACGCACCGCACGCCGAGGCCGGCCGCGGTGCCGTGCGGGCCCGGGAAGGTCAGCAGCCGGTTCTGGTAGTAATGGTGGTTGCTGAACGCGATCAGCGACTCGTGCCGGCTGCGGTAGTGCCAGTCGAGGTGCTGGCGCGGCAGGCCCGCCGCGCCGCACTCGTCGAGCACGCTCTCGAGATCCTCGGGGATCTCCTCGGGCATCGGCTCGTCGCCCTGCGAGAGCCGCTGGAAGAACGTCGTCGGCGGCAGCTGCCGGCTGTCGCCGACCACGACGACCGACCGGCCGCGCCCGATCGCACCGACGGCATCCCACATCGGGATCTGCGAGGCCTCGTCGAAGACGACGAGGTCGAACCGCGCGGCCGCGCGGCCGAGGAACTGCGCGACCGAAAGCGGGCTCATCAGCACACACGGCGCGACCCGCGTCAGCAGGCCCGGGATCTCGGCGAGCAGCCGCCGCACCGGCTTGTGCCGGCGCTGCTTCTTGAGCTCGCGCTCGAGCACGCCGAGCTCGCTGCTCGCGACCTGCGTGTCGCGGACCTGGGGCAGCTGCGCACAGAGGCGCGCCGTCACGACCTCGGCCGCGAGCCGGATCGACTGCCGGTCGAGCTCGCCGAACCGCGCGATCGCGCGCTCGTGGTCGAGGCCGCGGAACCGCGCGAGCAGCGGCTCGGCCGCGTGCACGGTGTCGAGCCAGTCCTCGAGCAACGTGCGGCGGAACGCGGGCAGCAGCTCGGCCGTCGCGAGGGCGCCGCTCGCGTGCGCCGACACGAGCGGACCACAGGCGCGCGCCGAGGCAGCGGACGCGGCGCGCTGGTAGGCGCAGTGGTCGCGCAACCGCGGCAGCGCAGAGAGCCACCGCACGATGCGCGCCCCGATGTTCGCGAGGTGGCCCGGAACCTCGTCGCCGCCGAACGCGAGCGCGCCGTCGAGGTCGAGGAGCGTCGAGACGGCCTCGCGCGCCGCGACGAGCTCGTCGTTCGCGAGCTGCAGCGCCGCGAGCTGCTTCGGCAGCGCGTCGGACCCGCTCTGCATCGCGTCGAGCCGTTCGGCGATCGCCTGCAGCAGCCGCGGTTCCGGCTGGCGGGCGCCCGGCACTAGGGCCTGCAGCGCTGCGCGCACGTCGCGCACCCAGGCGAGCCACGCGGCGAGCTGCGCCCAGTCGGCGAACCCAGAGCGCCACGCGGCGCCGAACAGCGAGCAGGTCTCGCGATGGCTCGCGAGTGTGCGTTCTTCGTCGCGCACGGCCAACGCCTGCTCGAGATCCGAGAGCACCGACTGCGCCGCTCCCGGCGCGCCGCCGGCCGTCACGGCGGCGAGTTCGAGGCGCGGTTTGCGCAGCCGCCACCAACGCAGCACGAAGAACGAAGGGGCCGCGATGCGATAGACGGCCGCGAGGCGATCGAGGTCGAGATCGAGCAGCTGCCGCTTCCACCGCAGAGCAAGCGGCTGCCACACGCTGTCGCGCCGGGCCCCCGCCTCGACGGCCTTCACGAGTGCTTGCTCGACCTTGTTCCAGTCCGGCGCGCGCAGCAGCGCCGCCGGCGGCAGGGACGGCGCTCGCAAGAGGCGCGCGAGCTCGAGCAGCTGCAGGCACTGGGCACGACTCGGGCCCGCTTCGGCGAACACGGCCCCGAGCCCCAGCGACGCCGCTGAAGCGGTGATCGCGACGGCAGCGCCGGCGGCTGCACGCTGCAGGCGCTCGGCCGCCGGTGCGACCTCGCGCGTCAGCGCCGGCGTCCAGTCCGTCGCTCGCACGCCCCACCACGGCTCCTGGTCCGGCACACCGACTGCCGACGCCGCGGCGGCGAGCTCGGCCACGGCGGCTCCTGCCGCGGCAACGTCGGCCGCCGTGCCACGCAGCAGGTCCGGCAACTCGGCGCGCTTCTTGCCCGCGAGCTGCACGAGCTCGGCCATCGCCGTGAACACCGAGATGCCGTGCTCGCGGCGCCGGTGCAGCGCCAGCACGAACTCGTTCAACGCGGCACGCTGCTGCTGGAGGTCGACGGCGAGCTGCTGCCACGCCGCCGGCTCGCGGCGCACGCCGAGCTCGAGCGGCCGCCTCAGCTGCTGGAGCACGGCCTTCGGACCGCTCTTGCTCGAATGCAGCTCGAGACAGAACGCACCGAGCCCGACCTCGGCGAGCCGGCGCTGCACGACCTCGAGCGCGGCGCGCTTCTCGGCGACGAACAGCACGCGCTTGCCGTTCGCGAGCGACTGCGCGACGAGGTTCGTGATCGTCTGCGACTTGCCCGTGCCGGGCGGCCCTTCGAGCACGAACGAACGGCCGCCGGCCGCCGCCATCACGGCCGCGAGCTGCGAGCTGTCGGCGTCCTTCGGACAGAAGACGCTGCCCGGGTCGAGGTCGTCGAACTCGTCGCGAGCGTACTCGGGCGCCTCCTGCGCGAAGGTCGCTCCCGGCGTCTCGACGAGGTGCCGCAGCACGGGGCTCTCGAGCAGCCCGTCGCGCGAAGCGAGGTCGAGCCACATCAGGTACTTGGTGAACGAGAAGAAGCCGATGCAGGCCGTCGCCTCGACCTCCCAACCCTGCATCGCGACGACCGCCTGCCGGAACGCGTCGAGCACCGCCTTCACGTCGACGCCGTTCTCGTCCTCGGGCGGCGTCTCGCCGATCGGCACGCGCAGGTCGTGGTCGCGCTGCAGCATCTGCAGCAGCGTCTGGTTCAAGCGCGGCTCGGCGTCGTCGAGCACGAACCGGAAGCCCTCCTGCACGGACAGCCGCTCGACGACGAGCGGCAGCAGCAGCAGCGGTGCTCTGCGCGGCTTCTGCGCCTGCGGCGCCTCGAACCACTTCAGGAAGCCGATCGCGAGGTAGAGCGTGTTCGCGCCGCTCTCTTCGAGCGACGTGCGCGCGTGGCGGAAGATCTCGACGAGCCGCAGATCGAGCTCCTCGGCATCGAGGTCCGCGCGCAGCCGGCCCGCGCGCAGCTCCTCGGCCAGGTACTCCTGCATCACGTCGACGCCGGTGCGCTGCTGGGCGAGCTCGAGGTCGCGCGGATCCTGCCCGGGCTGGCCGATCGCCGGCCGGCTGTGCACGCGTACGCGGCCCTGGTGCAGGCGGCCTTCGAGTGCTCCGGGATCGTGCGCGCAGAGGCGGATCGTCTTCTTCGTCTCGGCGAAGTTCAGCAGCCGGTTGAACAGCGACAGGTCGAGCAATTTGGCCTTCCAGTGCTCGAGCCGGTCCTTCGGCGGCGCTGGCGCCGGCGGCGGCTTCGGCTCCGGATCAGGAGGCAGCTCCCCGGCGCTGCACGGCGGCGACGCACAGACGACCGGCTCGGCAGCTCCGGCGCTGGTGGCACTGTGGCTACTGCCCCCGCTGCCGGGCACCGCGACGAACGCGAGCGTGCGCGGCGGCAGCGGCTGGATGCCGGCGCGCCGGGCCGCTGCGACGTCGATCGCGCCCGTGAACGCGGCGTCGTCGGCGAGCTTCCTGCGGGCGGCGGCCTGGGCCGTGGCGAACGTCGCCGGCGTGCCGCACAGGAGCGTGCACTCGAAGACCGCGAGCGCGTCCAGCTCGCAGCGTTTGCGCAGTTCGAGGCCGAGCGGAAGCCACGGCTCGGGCGCCGACGCCTCGTGCATCCAGACGCCGGCGAACGCGTGCCCCTTCTGCAGCACGACGAGCGGCTGCAGGCCCGCGTGCTCGAGCAGGCTCGCGCAGAGCAGCACGAGATCGAGGCAGGTGCCGAGGCGGTCGCCGAGCACCTGCTCGGGTGTGCGCACCTTCTGCCCCGCGCGCTCGAAGCTCGGCGGCGGGTTCACGTACGTGATGCCGTGCGCGGCGACCGCTTCGTAGACGGCCTCGACGATCGCGAGCACCCGCGCCGGATCGCGCGCCTGGTAGCCGTCGAGCGCACTGTTGCCGGTCGAGCGCTGCAGACGCGCGGCCACGTCGCGCAGCACGGAGCCGAGCGCAGGATGGTTCGGCGACACGAATGCGGCGAGCAACGCCGGCAGCACCGCGAGGCCGGGCCATTCGTTGTAGGCCAGCACCTCGACCTCCGCCGTCGCCGACGCGAGCGTCTCGGACCCGCGTGTTGCAGTGACGCGCAGCTCGGCGCGCTGCCGCTCGAGCAGGTTCGCGAGAGCCTGCACGTCGAGCCGCGGGTCGAGCTTCGTCAGCGCGAACGTGCCACCCGCGGGCACCGCGGCGACGAGCTCGACGTGTGCATGCATGAGCCCGGGCGCGAGTCCGATCGCGACCTGCAGATCGGTCAGCGCCTCGGTGCCGCGGTTCTGCAGCGCAACGGCGTGCAGCCACGGCACGGCACTCTGCTGCATCGCGAAGCAGAGGCGCGCTTCGTGGCGGAGCTCGATCGACAGCGGGGAGGTCACTGAGCGGGAAGCTAGGGAACGGAACAGCGCGGCTCTACTGCGAAGAACGGGATCGCGAGTCGCGGACCGGCGGTGACCATCGCGTGCCAAGGAGACTTCGCGGCGACGGCGAGAACCTCCATCAGCGTCCCGGCAGGTTTGCGAGTACGATGCTCGCGTCGCAACGTTTCGGTCACGACAACCGGGCCGCGCGACGAGGGCACACCGCTCGGCAACGCGGTGCCAGCGGCGCCCTGCGCGCAATGCGCAGCACGGGATCTTGCGACCATGCTCCGGCGCGGCGTCCTCGCCTCGGCGCAGGTGATAGCGTTCGGCACTCCCCTGGTCGCAGTCTGCCTTCTGCTCTTTCGTCCGAGTTCCCCCCGATGCGCACGCTCTTTGTGATGTCCCTGGTTGCAACGACTCTCGTTGCACAATCGAGCCCGGTTGTCCACGAACCCGTTCTGTCAGCAGTCCTCGACCCCGTCGCCGCCGCGCAGTTCTTGCTGCCGGTCCGCGGGTTCTCTGCCGCGCAGCTCGCTTATTCTCCTGTTCCTCAACCGGCGCTGCGTGCCGGTGCAGCGACCCTCTACGCGCCGGACCCGCTGCTGTGTTCGGCGAGCTACGCCGGTGGCGAACTGGAGCGACTCGTGTTCGCCTCGTCGCAGGGTGCGATCGCGCTGCTCGATGCCTCGCCGTCCCTGGCGCTGCACGTGCTGGCGGTTCCGGCGGGGACGTGGTCCGCGCTGACCGGAGTCTGCATCGACCGCCAGCGCGAACAGGTCGTGCTGCTCGACGCCGCTCAGCCGAGCTTGCTGCACATCGCTCTCGCGGATCTGCGCGCCGGAAACGCGAAGTTCACGTGGACGTCGCTTCCTGCTGCATGGACCACGGTCCGCGGCATCGCGCTCGACTTCGCGCATGATCGCATCGTCGGTCTCGACCCGGCAACGGGCAACCTGCTGCAGCATTCTGGCGCCGATGCGACGACGTACGCCGGGAGCCTGCGGCCCTTGACTGCGGTTCGCTCGTTCGGCTTCGCGCCGAGCTCGGAAGGCAGCGTCGATCTCGATTTGTTCGTCACGGGTGGCGACCAACGCATGCTCACCGACCAGTGGACGTGGAATACCGCGGGGGTCGACGACGAGACCGGCGTGCTGCTGGCAACCGTGTTGCTCGGTGCGTGGGTGCCGCCCTGTCCCGACTCGTCGGGGCTCACCTACGATCCGCTCTTCGGCCGGATGATCGTCACCGACAGCGAGGTCGACGAGATGCCGATCTACGCGGGCAAGAACGTGTTCGAGGCCAGTCGCACAGGCACGCTGGCGCGCACGAGTGCGACGGTGGCCTACACGCCCGAGCCGACGGGAATCACGCTCGACACCGCCACGCGGACCTTCTACCTCAGCGACGACGACATCGACAAGATCTACGTCGTGACCGCGGGGGCAGACAACCTGCTGCACACCGCCGACGACTCGATCCGTTCGTTCAGCGTCCGCGACTTCTGCGAGGACGCGGAGAGCCTTGCCTTCGACAGCACGTCGAACACCCTGTGGATCGCCGGCGGCGCCGCGAATCTGGTGCACAAGCTGAAGCCCGGCCCGAACGGTATCTTCGACGGCGCGGCGCCGATCGGCGACGACGTGCTCGCGAGCTACGACACCGCGGTGTTCGGAGTGACGAACCCGAGCGGCATCGCACGGCGTTCCGGCGATGGCGGCCTCTATGTGATCGGCCTGCCGAGGACCCGGCTCATTCAATTGAATGTCGTGGGGCAGCTCGTGCGAGTGATCAACCTGCCGAGCGATGACATGATCCTGCCCCAGGGCATGGTGTTCGCTCCGAGCACGGTCGGCACCGGAGACAGCCTGTTCCTCGTCGACCGCGGCGTGGACAACAACTTCGATCCGTCCGAGAACGACGGCGAGATGCGTGAGTACGGATTGCCGGCGCCGTTGACGGTCAACCAGCCGCCCGTCGTCGATGCCGGACCCGACCTCAACACCTCGCTCGCGCCGGCGACGCAGATCGTCGGTTCCGTCGTCGACGACGGCCTGCCCAACGGCACGCTGACCAGGCAGTGGACCCGTCTCTCGGGCCCCGGCACGGCGACCTTCTCGGCGCCGACGCAAGCCGTGACCAACGTCACGTTCTCCGCCGCGGGCACCTACACGCTGCAGCTCAGCGGCTCCGATGGCACGCTCGGCGCCACGGACACGGTCTCGGTCATCGTGCAGCCCGGCAGCGTCCTGGAGCGGACCGTCGCGGCGTCCTGGGACGATGCCGAAGAGCAACCGACGGCGGTGACGCGTTCGAGCACCGACCTCGAGATGGTGACGGACGGCACGATTCCCCAGATCGTCGGCATCCGGTTCCTGAACCTCACGATTCCGCCTGGCGCCTTCATCACGTCCGCAAACGTGCAGTTCACCGCCGACGCGGTCCATTCCGGGGCGACCAGCCTCTCGATCGTCGGGCAGGCCGACGACAACGCCGCCACGTTCCAGACGACGACCGGCAGCATCTCCGCGCGATCCCGGACGACGGCCGCGGTCGCCTGGGCTCCCTCGCCCTGGACCGTCGTCGGTGAGGCCGGGCCCAACCAGCGCACGCCCGAGCTCAAGAACATCGTTCAAGAGATCGTGAACCGCCCCGGCTGGCTCTCCGGCAACGCGATGGTCTTCGTGATCTCGGGCAGCGGCGTCCGCAATGCGACCTCCTTCGACGGAGGCGCCACGCTCGCGCCGAAGCTGGTCGTCAACTACCAGACCGCGGCGCCCACGAACCAGCCGCCCGTCGTCAGTGCCGGACCAGACGTCTCGGTCGTGATCGGCACGGCAGCGCACCTCGTCGGCAGCGCCACCGACGACGGCCTGCCCAACCCGCTGACGAGGCAATGGAGCAAGATCTCGGGTCCTGGCACGGTGACCTTCTCGGCGCCGACGCAAACCACGACCAACGCCACGTGCTCGCTGGTCGGCAGCTACACGCTGCAACTCAGCGCCTTCGATGGCGCGTATACGCGCACCGACACGTGCGTGGTCACGGTGACGGAAGCGAACACGCCGCCGGTCGTCGACGCCGGGCCCGACGTCACGGTCGTGATGCCTTCGGCAGCGAACCTCGCGGGCACCGTCACGGACGACGGCTTGAATGGCCCGGTGACGATGCAGTGGAGCAAGCTCTCGGGTCCTGGCACGGTGACCTTCACGGCGCCGACGGCAGCCGTGACGAACGCCACGTTCTCGCTGGCCGGCAGCTACACGCTCCAGCTCAGCGCGAACGATGGCGCGTTGACGGCCTCGGACACGGTCGTGGTCACGGTGGAGCCACAGCCGTCCAGCAGTGGCACGATCGAGCGATTCATCGCGATCGGCGGCGACGACGCGGAAGAGTCGCCGACCGCGGTGACGCGTTCGAGCACCGATCTCGAACTCGTCGTCGACGCCGGGGTGACCCAGGTCGTCGGACTCCGGTTCGCGGACCTCGGGATTCCGCGCGGCGCCACGATCTCGTCCGCGTACGTGCAGTTCACTACCGACGAAGCCACGTCGATCGCGACCCAGCTCACGATCGCG
>DASVAL010000051.1:0-5312 GCA_036376355.1 Planctomycetota bacterium | reverse complement strand
GTGACCTTCACGGCGCCGACGTCGGCGATCACGGACGCTTCCTTCTCGGCGGCGGGCATCTACACGCTGAGGCTCAGCGGCTCCGATGGCCTGCTCACGCGCACGGACTCGGTCACGGTCACCGTGGACGCGGCCGGCAGCGTCACGCGCGCGATCGCGGCCTCGAGCGACGACGCCGAAGAGTCGACTGCCGTGAACCGCACGAGCTCCGATCTCGAAATGGTGCTCGACGGCACGGAGATGCAGGTTGTGGGGCTCCGGTTCACGAACCTCACGATTCCGAACGGCGCCGTGATCACGTCCGCGTACGTGCAGTTCACCTGCGACGAGACCTCGACGGTCCTGACCCAGCTCACGATCGCGGGCCAGGCCAGCGACGACGCCGTCACGTTCGCGAATACGGCCCTCAACATCTCGGGCCGGCCGCGCACGACGGCAACCGTCGCCTGGGCTCCCGCGTCCTGGACCACCGCGAACGAAGCCGGTCCGAACCAGCGCACGCCGAACCTCGCCAGCGTCGTGCAGGAGATCACGAGCCGCCCCGGCTGGACCCCTGGCCACGCGATTGCCTTCGTGATCACCGGCACCGGCACGCGCATCGCGTCCGCTTTCGACGAGGGCGCCGCGACGGCGGCGCAGCTCGTCGTCACCTACCAGTGAGCGACTCTCGAATGCCTCGGTTCAACCCACGGCGCCATGGGCAGGATCGCCATGGGTGGGATGACCAGCAGGTCCATGATCCCTTGCGCGCGCTGGACGTTTCCCGAGCGTGGCCGGCGGTCTTGCGGCTGATCCGCAACGCACCAGGGACCCGCGCTGTCTCACCAGGCAATCGCTGATTGCGGCTGGAGCGCAAAAACCCTGTCTGCCGCATGCTGCGCGGACCGGCCTCCCAACCGGTACGTGCTATGATTCTCCACCGAATGGCAAAGGGAGCTGCCATTCACAGTCATGCACCCGCGATGCGCACCACTCTCGTCATTTGGCTCGCTGCAACGGCTCTCGTTGCACAATCAACCGCGGTCCTCGAGCAACCCCAGCTTGCAGCAGTGCTCGAGCCCGATGTCGCCGCCCAGTTCGCACTGCCGTTTCATGGGCTTTGCTCGACACAACTTGCATATTCCCCGGTTCCTCATCCGGCGGTGCGCGCCGGTGCCACGACCCTGTATGCGCCGGATCCGCTGCTCTGGTCTGCGAACTATGTCGGGGCCGAGGTGGCGCAGCTCGTGTTCGCAATGCCACAGGGTGCACTCGCGCTGCTCGACGCCTCATCGTCGCTTGCGTTGCATGTGATGCCGGTTCCTCATTCGACCTGGACCTTGCCCGCGGGAATCTGCATCGACGGCGAGCACGAGCAGGTCGTGGTGCTCGACGCCGCGGGGCCGAGCTTGCTGCGGCTCGACCTCGCGGATCTGCGCGCAGGGAACGCGAAGTTCCAGTCGACGCCATTGCCGGCTGCGTGGAGCACGGTCAGGGGAATCGCTTGCGACCTCGCGCGAGATCGCATCGTCGGTTTCGACCCGGCAACCGGCGAACTGCTGCAGCATTCTGCCACGGATCCGAACACGGGCGCCGGGATGTTGCGGCCCGTGCCCGAATTGCTAGCGTTCGGCTTCGCGCCGACCGAGAACCTCGACCACGACCTGTTCGTCAGCAGTGCCGACCAACGCACCCTGACCAGCCAGTGGACGTGGAATGGCGCGGGCATCGACGTGGAGACCGCGACGCTGCGAGCCACGGTCGCGACGGGCTCGTGGTCGCCGTCCAGTCCCGACCCGTCAGGGATCAGCTACGACCCGCTCTTCGACCGCCTCGTCGTCTCCGATGGCGAGGTCGACGAGTTGCCGCTCTACGCTGGCGCAAACGCGTTCGAAGCCAGTCGCACGGGCATCCTGGCGCGCGCGAGTTCGACGCTGGGATACACCCCCGAACCGACAGGGATCGCGTTCGACAGGACGACCCGGACGTTCTACGTGTGCGATGACGACCGCGACAAGATCTACGTCGTGGCCACGGGACCAGATGGGTTGCTGAACACGGCCGACGACTCCGTGCGCTCGTTCAGCGTGCGCAACTTCTGCCTCGACGCCGAGGGCGTCGCCTTCGACCAGATCACCGGTGAGTTGTGGATCGTCGAAGGCACCGCTGTCCTTGCTCACAAGCTGCAGCCCGGCAACAACGGCATCTTCGACGGCACGGCACCGAACGGAGACGACGTGCTCGTCAGTTTCGACCTGGCACCGTTCGGAGCGACCGATCCAGAGGGTATCGCAGTCCGTCCCGGCGATGGCGGCATCTACGTGGCGGGCAAGCCGAAGACCCTGCTCTTGCACCTGAACTCCGTGGGGCAGCTCGTGCGAACGATCACGCTGCCGAGCACGGGGCTCATCAAGCCTGCGGGCATCACGTTCGCTCCGAGCACGGTCGGTGCCGGCGACAGCCTGTTCCTCGTCGATCGCGGCGTCGACAACGACTTCGATCCGAACGAGAACGACGGTCTGCTGCTCGAGTACGGCGTGTCGTCGACAGTGCCGACCAACCAACCGCCCGTCGTCGATGCGGGGCCCGATGTCACCATCCTGAGCACATCTGCGGCGAGCCTTGCGGGCCTCGTCGACGACGACGGCCTGCCGGGCGGCCCGTTGGCGGTCCATTGGAGCCTGCTCTCGGGACCTGGCACGGCGACGTTCACGGCTCCGACGCAACCCGCCACCAATGCCTCGTTCTCGGCACTCGGCAGCTACACGTGCCAGCTCAGCGCCTTCGATGGAGAGCTCACGTCTGCGGACACGGTCGCAGTCACGGTGCAGGAACTGCCGCCGGGCGGCAGCGTGGAGCGATCCATCGCGACCGGGAGCGATGACGCCGAGGAGGGACCGACGTCCGTGAACCGTACCAGCAGCGATCTCGAGATGGTGGTCGACGGGACGGTGAGCCAGGTCGTCGGACTGCGCTTCCAGAACCTCACGATTCCGGCTGGCTCCTTCATCACGTCCGCGTACCTGCAGTTCACGACCGACGAGACAACGACGACTACGGCCCAGCTCACGATCGCGGGGCAGGCGAGCGACAACGCCGCCACGTTCGCGACGACGGCCTTCGACATCTCGAGCCGGCCCCGCACCACAGCTGCCGTCGCCTGGGCGCCCCCGGCTTGGACCATCGGCAACGAAGCCGGCCCGAACCAGCGCACTCCGAACCTCGCGGAGATCGTGGAGGAGATCACGAACCGACCCGGCTGGAGCCCCGGCAACGCACTGGCCTTCGTGATCACGGGCACCGGCCGCCGCATCGCGTTCTCGTACAATCGCAGCCCTGCGGCAGCGGCAAAGCTCGTCGTCGATTACCAGTCTTCTCCGCCGGCGAACCAACCGCCGGTCGTCGATGCAGGGCCTGATGTCAGCGCCGTGATCACATCGCCGGCGCACCTTGCGGGCATTGTCAGCGACGACGGCCTGCCGGGCGGCCCCCTGACGATTCAATGGAGCCAGCTCTCGGGCCCTGGCACCGCGACCTTCACGGCGCCGACGCAAGCCGTGACCGACGTCTCGTTCCCGGTGGTCGGCAGCTACACGTGCCAGCTCAGTGTCTTCGACGGCGAACTCACCGGCGTCGACACGATCGTGGTCACGGTGCAGGAACCACCCGTCAACCAACCGCCAGTCGTGGATGCCGGGCCCGATGACACGGTCTTGCTCCCTTCTGCCGCGCACCTCGAGGGCGCCGTCGACGACGACGGCCTGCCGGGAGGGCCGCTGGCGGTCCAATGGAGCCAGCTCTCGGGCCCTGGCACTGCGACCTTCACGGCGCCGACGCAAGCCGTGACCGACGTCTCGTTCCCGGTGGTCGGCAGCTACACCTGCCAGCTCAGCGCCTTCGATGGTGAGCTGACGAGCACGGACACGGTCGTGATCACGGTCCAGGAACTGCCGCCTGGCGGCACTGTGGAGCGAGCCATTGCGACCTCCGCCGACGACGCCGAAGAGTCGCCGACATCGGTGAATCGTACCAGCACCGATCTCGAGATCGGGGTCGACGGCACGGTGACCCAGGTCGTCGGACTGCGTTTCCAGAACCTCACGATCCCGACTGGCTCCTTCATCACGTCAGCGTACGTGCAGTTCACCACCGACGAGGCAGAGTCGAATCCGACCCAGCTCACGATCGCGGGCCAGGCCAGCGACAACGCGCCCACGTTCGCGACGACGGCCCTCGACATCTCGAGCCGGCTCCGCACGACAGCCTCCGTCAACTGGGCACCAGTGGCTTGGGCCACCCTCAATGAAGCCGGTCCCAATCAGCGAACCCCCGACCTCACGAGCGTGGTGCAGGAGATCACGAGCCGCCCCGGCTGGATGCCCGGCAATGCGATCGCCTTCGTGCTCACCGGCACCGGCCTCCGCATCGCGTGCGCCTACGACCGCAGTCCGGCGGTCGCGGCGAGACTCGTCGTCGACTACCAGTCTTCTCCGCCCGCGAACCAACCGCCGGTCGTCGATGCAGGGCCTGATGTCACCGCCGTGATCACATCGCCGGCGCACGTTGCGGGCATTGTCAGCGACGACGGCCTGCCGGGCGGCCCCATGACCATTCAATGGAGCATGGTCTCGGGCCCTGGCTCTGCGACCTTCACGGCGCCGACGCAAGCCGTGACCGACGTCTCGTTCTCGGCGCCCGGCACCTACGTCTGCCAGCTCAGCGCCTTCGATGGGGAATTCACCGGCACGGATACGGTCGTCGTCACCGTGCTGCAGGCGGGCGTCAACCAGCCGCCGGTCGTCAACGCCGGGCCTGATGTCACGATCACGCTCCCGGCGGCCGCGAGCCTCGCGGGCACCGTGAGCGACGACAACCTGCTCGGCCCCGTGGCGATCCAGTGGAGCGCGTTGTCGGGTCCTGGCACCGCGACCTTCTCGGCGCCGAGCTCGGCCGCGACGAACGTCACGCTCTCGCTGGCTGGCAGCTACACGCTGCAACTCAGCGCTTTCGACGGCGAGCACACGCGCACGGACACGGTCGTGGTCACGGTACTGCAGCCGAACCTGGCGCCGAACGTCGACGCCGGGCCCGACCTCACCGTCGTGATGCCCTCGGCCGCGCACCTCGTGGGCGCAGTCACGGACGACGGCCTGCCGGGCGGCCCGCTGACGATCGAGTGGAGCAAGCTGACAGGTCCTGGCACGGTGACCTTCACGGCGCCGACGTCGGCGATCACGGACGCTTCCTTCTCGGCGGCGGGCATCTACACGCTGAGGCTCAGCGGCTCCGATGGCCTGCTCACGCGCACGGACTCGGTCACGGTCACCGTGGAC
>DASVAL010000022.1:0-8983 GCA_036376355.1 Planctomycetota bacterium | reverse complement strand
CGCTGGGTCTGGCTCATGGGCATGGCAGTCTCAGGCTTCGACCAGTTCTATCGGTGCGCCGCGCGAAAGCCCCAACGTTCTCGCCGCGTTGCCGCCGTTCTGGGCCACCTCGAGGCGGTCGAAGGAGCTGACGAGCGCGAGCAGGTCGCCGGGCGCGGCCTCCGCGTAGGTGCCGAGGAGCGGCACGACGCGACCGCCGAGCCGCACGGCGCGCACGTTGGCGAGTGCGGTCGCGGCGACGTTCGTGATCAGGTTGCCGAACGCATCGACGTGCACGACGCGCGCTGGCCCTTCGAACGGCGACTCCCCCGCCAGCGGCTCCGCGACGCGCGGGCCGAGCGACGTGAAACCGTAGCGGCCGCCGGTCAGCCAGCCCGCGACGGGCGCCAGCACGTCGCGGCCGTGGAACGTGCGCGACCGCGGGCGGAGGCCCAGTTGATCGGCGTCGATCGCACGCACCTCGGCGTTCGGGTCCTGCGCGCAGACGAGGCCGAGCAGCCCGTTGTCGGGGGCGAGCCAGTAGCACTCGTGCGCTGCCATCGCGAGCAAGCGCCGGCTCGTGCCGACCCCGGGGTCGATCACGGCGACGTGCACCGTGCCCGGCGGGAACTGGCCGATGGCAGCGGCGAGCCAGAAGGAGCCCGCGGTCACGTCCTGCGGCGGCACTTCGTGGCCGAGGTCGACGATCGTGGCCTTCGGGTTCCCGCGCAGCACCGCTCCCTTCATGAGCCCGACGTACGGATCGCGAAGGCCGAAGTCGGTGAGCAGGGTGACCAGGGCTTGTGGGCGCGGCAGCATCGAAGGCGCGCAGCGGACACGATCTACGGCCGCGGCGCAAGGCTGCCGGGCCACCCGATGCAGCGCCACGCCGGCATCGACTGTGACGATTGTACGACAGGTTTGGAGTTCCGGCTCCAATGCCGTCGATAGCGCCGCGGAGGGGAATCATGCAGCAGCACTCATCTGAGGCGGGTGGCAAGCGTCGGTTGTTCATGGTCGACGAGAAGTGGCAGGCGTCCGTCGCCACGCGACTGGCGATCGCCGCGATGTGTGTCGTCGCGCTGACGCAGATCGTGATGATCTTCTTCTTGTCGAGCGGGGACACGCCCGAGGAGATGGACAGCGGTGAGTGGCGCCTCGCGGCCGTGGGTGTCAGCGCGCTGCAGCTCATCCTGCTCGTCGGCGCGCTCTGGCGGACCTCGATCCGGATCACGCACTCGGTTGCGGGTCCGGCGTGGGTCCTCGAGAAGGCAATCGACGCCATGTGCGAGGGCAAGTTCGACAGCCGCCTGACGCTGCGCCGCGGTGACGCGCTGAAGAGTCTCGCCGCCGCGATCCAGCGCCTCAGGACCCAGATGCAGCGGCAGCAGGGCGGCGCACCGGCAGGCGCGCCAGCGGCGGACGAGCCGGAAGGCGTCGAAGCGGCACCTACGCTCGTGACGACCGGCGCCGAGACGAAGCACAACAGCGAGCCATCGCTCGCCACGGGCCGCCCGGGCACGAAGCCGGGACAGGAGGGCTTCACGCTCGTCGACACGCTTCTGGCCAGCGCGCTGCTGATCGTGGGCACGCTCGGTGCTGCCTCGATGGCCGTCTACTGCTCGAACCTCTAACTGCGGATCCGCGACTACTCCGCCGCGCACCTGATCGCCTGCGACGTGATCGAACGACTGCGCGGCACTCCGCTGAGCGACGTGTACTCGCAGCACACGGCCAATCCCGTGCTGACCGTGCAGGGCCGGCGCGTGACGGTGGCGTTCCCGCAGGCGATCCTGAACCAGACCTTCTCGACCACGATCGATCGACCTGCGGCCAAGGTCGCGGGCTTCCTGCCGGTGCGACTCACGGTCCAGAGCGGCGCGGTGACGCTGGTGCTCAACACACTCGTGGGGCCGTCGTGAACTCCGCGTCGCGACTGGCGAGCGGCGGCTTCGCCTTCACGGAGGTGTTGATCGGCGCGGGCATCATGATCGCAGTCGGAGCTGCGTGCCTCGGGGCCCAGCTCGCGGCCACGAACCTCATGAACGAGTCGGCCGCGAGCGCCGTGCTCGAGGAGCGCGCGATCTTCGCCGCCAACGAGATCGCGTTCGAGACGCGCTGGGCCGACGGCGGCGCGTTGCTGCTGTCGAAGTTCAACGGCTCCGACCGCATCGACCTGCGCATTCCGGTGGGATTCGCGTCCGGCGCGACCGTGTGGTCGACCACGATCACCTACCGCGTCGTGCCGTCACCCGTCGACTCGAATAGCAACGGCGTCGTCGACGAGGGCCGGCTGGTCCGGATCCAGGGCACGACGACGCGCGTGCTCTGCGACGACGTCGTCCCGGGCGGATTCACGGCGACGCGCGTCCAGGACAACGTCGCGATCCAGGTGCGACTGCTGAAGGAACTATTCGGCCGCCCGATCGCCGTCACCGCGGCGACGTCGGTCACCATCCGCAACTGACTCCCAGCATCCCATGAACACGCTCCCGACGGCCGAGACTCCGCGCCACCGTTCCTCGATGGCTGGCAGCGCCACCGTGATCTGCCTGATGTCGCTGTGCGTCGTCATGTCGTTCGGCACCGCGACGCTGACGATGCTGCTCGCCAAGCACTCCGTCGTGAAGCGGGCCATCGAAGTCGACGAGTGCTTCATGGCCGCCGAAGCCGCCGTCGACCTCGTGATGAGCGAGCTCACGACGAACAAGGACTACGCGGGCGACGGCATGGGCGTCGTCTCGGGCGCCGCCGGCCGCGTGTCGTTCACGGCACAGCTGGTGCCTGCGTTCGCCGGCCCGCAGGACTACACGATCGTCGCGACGGGAATCGTCGGCGGCGTCTCGCGAGCGATCAGTGTCGAGATCTCCCCGCAGGCCGGCAGTGGGCCCGGCTTCATCGGCATCAACGGGATCAACATGTCGGGAGGGATCATCGACAGCTACGAATCCAGCAAGGGCACCTACCTGAGCCAGGCATCGGGTGACCCTCTGCATGCCGGCAGTGAAGCAAACATCCAGAGCAACGTCGGCATGAGCTTGTCGGGCCTGGTCTATGGCAATGCAACCCCGGGGCCGGGCTACACGGTGAGCGGCGGCTCCGGCGTGACCGGCTCGACTGCGCCCGCAACGGAACCACTGGTCATCGACCCGTACGTCTACGCCCCGCCGATCGCCACGATGGGATCGGTCTCGAGCACCATCACGCTCAACAGCGGTGTGTATCGCTACACCTCCTTCGTGATCGGCGGCGGCAAGTTCGCGTACTTCAATGGCGACGTCACGCTGTATGTCGACAAGAAGCTCGAGATCTCCGGTTCGGGACAGGGCATCCTGAAGCCGGGCGCCAAGCTGACCATCCACCATGGCACCGACAAGTGGACGTTCAGCGGCTCCGGCATCATCAACGAGGACCAGAAGCCGGCCAGCCTGACCCTCTATTCGGCGACCACGTATGCGGGCACCATCTCGGGCGGCGCGAGCTTCTACGGCACCATCTACGCCCCGAACACGCCGATGACCGCGAGCGGAGACTCGGACATCTACGGCGCGGTGACGGTGAAGACGATGTCGCTGACGGGCGGCATGTGCCTGCACTACGACTCCTCCCTGGGGAAGGGCACGGGTGCGTTCGCACGGATCGTGGTCCGTCCGAGCGGCAGCATCGCCCGCAGGTCATGATCAGCCGCAAGATCCTCCGAGCTCGGAGGGCCCTGCGGCAGCAGGTCAGGTCCTGGCTCACGGTGTCTCTGCTCGCTGCGCTCTCGTTCGCTGCGTTGTGGCGCATCCTGCCCGAGAACGTGCTCAGGCGGGGCGACCCCCGAGCCGCGCCCTGACACTCGCCGCGGAGGTCGAGGGCGTGCTGTTGCAGCTGCGTAATGCCTGGCGGACCGCCGATCGCCAGCACGTGCTCGACGCCGCGTGGCCACACGCGGATCGCTACATCGAGCCGCTGCGCGAGCTCTTCGACCGCCCCGAGCATTCGCTGGTCATTCCGGGCCTGGAGCTCGCCGGATACCTGAAGCTGCGGGACCTCCTGCCCGACATGTTGCGCCTGGCCACGCGGCCCGAGCTGCGCGTCGCTGCCCTGTCGGCTGCCGACCTGGTCGAACCGCTGCCGGAGGGACAGTTGCTCGAGCTGCTCACCGATGACGATCGCGAGATGCTGGTCGCCGCACTGGCGATGGCCAGCCGCAGGGAGGACCCGCCGCTGCACGCGATGATCGACCTGCTTGCGCATGAGAGCAGTCGCGTTGCAACGGAGGCCCTGGCGAGCCTGCCCGCGCGGTTGCCCGAGGACTGCCGCCTGGCTCTCGACCTGCTGACGGCCAACGCACGGCCCGAAGTGGCCACGCGGGCGTGGCAAGCCCTGTTGCGCCTCGCGCCCGTCGACTCCGATCCGGACGCGCCCAGCGGCGAGGAAGCGAACACCGTACGCGTCCTCGATCCAGGGACTCACGCGACGCTGCTCGCGCAGCTCGGCGCGATCGACGACGAGACGAGGCTCGCTGCCCTCGAGAAGCTCTCTGCGCACGGAGAACCCGAAGGCAGCGAGCAGGTGACCATGCTGCTCGAGGGCAACAACTCCGACGCGATCAAGAAGCAGGCGTGCGTGTTCCTAGGCCGTGTGCAGCACCGGGAGGCCGTGCGTCCGCTGATCGACGTGCTGCGCGACTCGACGGATGCGGGCCTCAGGGCGAACGCCCATTGGTCGCTGCAGCGCATCACCGGGCAGAAGCTGCACCAGGACCCGGAGCTGTGGAACACGTGGTGGACGCAGGCAGGCCAGTCGTCCGCGACACCCGGCCAGCGCTGACGCAGGGCCTGTGGTTCGCATCGAGTTCCCCGGACATCACGCCCGCGCCGCTCATGGATGCGAGGGCGCCGCGAGGATCAGCAGGTTGTCCCAGTAGCCCGTGTAGAGCGTGGGGTCCACGACCAGCGCATTGTCGTACGCCGCGAACTCGAGCGTCGCGCCGCGGAAGAACTCGGTCGCCTGGCCGCCGAACGGCAGCACACCGACGACGACGCCGTTCACCTCGAACGCCGCGAGGTGTGTGTTGTAGTCCAGCGTGATCGCGATCCGCGCGTACTCGCCCAGCGTGATCGGCGTCGCGAACTGGTAGCCCGCGCTGCCGCCCACGCTGTCGGCGAAGCAGTAGACGTCCCCGGTCGACGACACGTAGACGAAGGCCGAGCCGCCCACGCCGTTGCGCGCATAGAGGTTCGCGCTGACGAGGTCGTTCGCGGGACCGCTGCCGGTGTCCGGACCATCGAGGCGCACGTCGCACTGCACACGCACGACCGCGGTCTGCGCGTAGGACGGATCGACGAGCACGGTCTGTGCCCACGCTCCGACCAGCAGACCCTGCGTCGTCTCGAGGTTCGCGTCGCCTCCCGAGCAGGTCAGCGCGCGGCGACCACGAGCCGCCTCGGCCGGGTTGCCCACGACGAGCGGTGCTTGCGGTGAGATGAACGAGAACCAACCATCGATGCCGTCGATCGTCTGGCCGGGGACGTAGTCCGGCGTCTCGAAGCCCGTTTGATAGAGCAGCTGCGCATGGGCCGTGCCGGCAAAGAGCGCGAGGGCGAGGACTGGGAGGAACGAACGTGTCATTGTGGATCCTTCGATTCGTGCGACGTGAGGCTCCGTGGGGAGCCGAGGCGCGATCTGCGACTCGCAGCCCGGTGCGACGCGCCCGTGGTTCCTTACGGCCCTGTGGTCCGAATCGCGCGAATGGCAGGCGCGGCAGCGAAACCTGTAAGGCCGACTGCCGACTGCGCACGTGGGCAGGTCATGGCCGTTCCCCCCGCGAGCATCCGCCTGCCCGTCCCCGACACACGCCCTCGCCCCACCGGGGAATGCCGGCTAAGATGCCGCCTGCCCTGCGGAAGACGGAGGCAGGGTCCCTCGATGTCGGACGAGCTGAGCACTTTCTCGACGCGCTGGAGCGTCCTTGCCCAGATGCATGGTGACCAGCCCGGAAGCAGCTGGGACTGGTTCATCCGCCGGTATCGCGGCTATGTCGCGGCCGTGTTGCGGCACCTCGGCTTTCGCGCCGACGCCGTCGAGGCCGCGACCGAGGAGTTCTGGAGCTACCTCTTTCGCAGCCGCGCCGTCGAGCGCGCCGACCGCAATGGCCGCTTCCGCTCGTTCTTGTCGGGCGTCGTTCGCAACTACGCGAAGAGCTGGCGCCGCGAGCAGCAGCCCGCGCACGATGGCCTGGCCGGCGAGGAGCCCTGCACGCCGGCTGACCTCGGCGTCGACGTCGACCTCTGGGCTGCGCAACTGCTGCACCTGAGTCTGGCTCGCCTGCGCCGTGAGCACGCGGCCGACGAGACCGCGTTGCGCGCGTTCTTCGGTCTGCCCGCGGAAGTCGGCGGCGAGGCGCGGCCGCGGTTGCGTGCCACCGAGATCGCGCAGCAGATCGGCTGCAAGCCGAATGCGATCCACCAGCAGCTGTTCCGGGCGCGCGAACGGCTTCGCGTGTGCATCGAGCAGGAGGTTGCGACGACGGTCGGGGACTCGCCCGATCTGCGCGAGGAACTGCTGCTGATGCTGGGCGCCGTCGGGCGAGCACGCCCCGGCCTCGTCACGGAGAACGGGTCGCCATGACGCATGTGACGCCGACGCCTGGCGAGAACCTGCCGCCGCTGCCCGACGACGTGCAGGACGAGTTGCTTGCGATCCTGTTCGGCGACCCGCACCTTCGCGATGCGCTACTGCAGCAGCTGTGCGTTCGCGCCGCTGCGCACGGAGCTGCGATCGCGGCGCACGTGGCCTGGCATGCAGCACGCGTGCATGGCGCCGCCGGGCCCGGGCCGGCGGACAGGCCCGCGCCGACCGGCACACACGGGCCGTGGATCGGCGGGTCGACGCCCGAGCCCGGCCTCGAACCCGTCGCGAAGATCGGCGACTCCCGTGCAGGTTCCGACGCGGCCAACGGCGCCGAGCGCCCGCAGCAGATCGGCCCCTACCGCATCCTCGACACGCTCGGTGAGGGCGGCATGGGCACGGTCTACCTCGCCGAGCAGCAGGAACCGGTGCGGCTCCGCGTCGCGCTGAAGCTGATCAAGCTCGGCATGGACAGCAAGGCGGTCGTTGCGCGCTTCGAGCACGAGCGGCAGGCGCTGGCCGTGATGCAGCACGACGGCATCGCGAAGGTCTTCAACTGCGGCACCAGCGAACGCGGCCAGCCCTACTTCGTGATGGAGCTGGTCAAGGGCATCCCGCTGAACCGGTTCTGCGAGCAGAACCGGCTGCCGCTGCCGCAGCGGTTGGTGCTGATGCAGCAGGTCTGCGCGGCCGTGCAGCACGCGCACCAGAAGGGCGTCGTGCACCGGGACCTCAAACCCGGCAACGTGCTGGTGTCGGACGAGGGTGGCAAGCTGCAGATCAAGATCATCGACTTCGGGCTCGCGAAGGCGATGGGCAAGGGACTCGTCGAGGCGTCGTTGTTCACCGAAGCGGGCCAGGTCGTCGGCACACCCGAGTACATGGCGCCCGAACAGGCCGACCCGACGAACCCGGACATCGACACACGCGCCGACATCTACTCGCTCGGCGTGATGTTGTACGAACTGTTGGTCGGCGCCTTGCCGTTCCCGGGCCACGAGCTGCGCAAGGCCGGCATGCTCGAGGTGCAGCGCATCCTGCGCGAAGTCGACCCGCCGAAGCCGAGCACGAAGCTGACGTCGTCCCCCACCACCGCAGCCGGAATCGCGGCTGCGCGGCGCATGTCGGCGAGTGCGCTCGTGCGCGTCCTCGAGCACGACCTGAACTGGGTCGCGTTGAAAGCGCTCGAGAAGGACCGCAACCGACGCTACGAGACCGCGAACGTGCTGGCTGCGGACCTGCAGCGGTTCCTCGACCACGAGCCGTTGATCGCTGGTCCGCCGAGCGCGACGTACCGGCTCCGGAAGCTCGTGCGCAGATATCGCGGGCAGTTCGTGGCGGCGAGCGCGGTATTGCTCGCGCTGGCCGGCGGCGGGATCGGGACGCTCGATCAGTACTTGCGGGCCGAGGACAGGGCCTCGGCCGCGCTGCTGCAGAACAGCATCGCGAAGGCGCACCGGCAACGCGCCACCCAACGTGCCGACGAGAACGCGAAGCTGGCGCTTGAGAAGTCCGAGCTGGCGGCAGCGGAAGAGACCGCCAACCTGGAGGCCCAGCAGAGTGCTACCGAGGCCGAACAACACGAGAAGGAACTGGAGCAGGTACTGTCGTTCCAGGAAGCGCAGTGGCAGGAGGTCGACAGCCAGCGCATGGGTGGGGACCTACGGCGTTCCCTGCTCGAGAGTGCGACTGAAACAGAACGCGCCGACATCGAAGCGAGCCTTCCGGGTGTGAACTTCACGAGCCTCGCACTCGGCATGCTGCGCGCGAGCCTGTTCGACCGGTCGCTCGCGGCGATCGGCAAGGGCTTTTCCGACGAGCCGCTCGTCAAGGCCAGGCTGCTGCAGACCGTGGCGGACACGCTGAGGGACCTCGGTCTGTTGCAGCTTGCGAATGCACCACAGACGGAGGCGCTGGAGATCCGGCGCCGGTTCCTCGGGGGCGACCACGCGGACACGCTGAGGTCGATCAACAACGTCGGCTTGCTTTTCCAAGAGCAGGGCCAACTCGCCGAGGCAGCACCGTTCTACCGCGAGGCGCTGGAGCAGAACCGGCGGACTCAGGGCGACGACCACCCGGACACGCTGACCTCGGTCTGCAACCTGGGTGCCGTGCTTCGGGAGCAGGGCAAGCTCAGCGAAGCAGAGCCGTTCCTTCGCGACGCGCTCGAGCGGCGACGGCGGGTCCTCGGCGAGGATCACCGGGACACGCTGGCCACGCTCAGCAACATGGGAGCCCTCCTCCTGGCGCAGGGCAAGCTCACCGAGGCGGAGCCGTATCACCGCGAGGCATTGGATGGGTTTCGACGGATTCTCGGCGACGATCACCCGCACACGTTGCACGCGATCGGCAACCTGGGTGCTTTGCTGCTGGCTCAGGGGAAGCTCAG
>DASVAL010000003.1:0-9510 GCA_036376355.1 Planctomycetota bacterium | reverse complement strand
CGTGCTGCCGATCCTCGTGCACACTGGCGACGGCCCGTGGGATTCACCGTGCAACCTGACCGAGCTGCTCGATGCCGAGGGTGCGCCGGAGGAGCTGCTCGCGATGCAGCCGACGTTCCAGTGCAGGCTGCTCGACCTCGGTGCGACCGACGAAGCTGGCCTCCGCCGGCGCCGGCTCACGGTGCAGACGCTGTTGCCGCTGCTCCATCTGCAGCAGCTGCGCCGGCAGGTTGCGACCGCAACGCTGCTGCTCGCCTGGCGCCCGCTGGTACTGCGGCTCATGCAGGTCCCCGGCGGGCAAGAGATCATGAACAAGCTATATTCGTACGTCTTCACCGTGAGCAAAGACGACCCCAGACACCTGCGCGCCGCCTACGCGCGCATCAGCAAGACCTGTGAGGAGCAATACATGACCGTCGGCGAGAAGCTCATCGAAGAAGGGCGCCAGCAAGGGCGCCAAGAAGGGCGCCAGGAGGGGCGGCAAGAAGGCGCACAACGGACGTTGCTGATGCAGATCGACCAGCGTTTTGGCGCCGTGCAGCGCTCCGTGGCCCAGCGCATCGAGAACGCGAGCCCGACCGAGATCGATCTCTGGTTGCGCCGCATCCTCACGGCAGCGACGCTCGACGAGCTGCTCGCCTGACCGGCCCCGACAGACCAACAGACCATCCTTCGCTGGACAGCCCGGACGAACCCCGTAGCGTTCCGGCGTGACTGCCATGCCAGCTCTGGCCGCTGCGATCCGCGGCGGTGACTCCGCGGCTCTCGCGCGCGGCATCACGCTCGTCGAGAGCCAGAGCCCGGCCGACGTCGCCAGCGCCGAGGAGCTGCTGCAGTCGCTGCTGCCGCACACCGGCGCATCGGTTCGCATCGGCATCACGGGCGCTCCGGGCGTCGGCAAGAGCACGCTGATCGAAGCGCTCGGCCTGCGCCTCTGCGGCGCGGGACGGCGCGTGGCGGTGCTCGCCGTCGACCCGAGCTCGTCGGTCACGGGCGGCAGCATCCTCGGCGACAAGACGCGCATGACGGAGCTGAGCCGCCATCACCATGCGTTCATCCGCCCGTCGCCGGGCAGGACCGCGCAGGGCGGCGTCGCGGCGCGCACGCGCGAGGCCATGCTGCTCTGCGAAGCCGCGGGCTACGACACGGTCTTCGTCGAGACGATCGGCACGGGGCAGAGCGAAGTCGCCGTGCACGGCATGGTCGACTTCTTCCTGCTGCTGCTGTCACCGGCCGCCGGCGACGAGCTGCAGGGCATCAAACGCGGCGTCATGGAGCTCGCCGACGGCGTGCTCGTGCACAAGGCCGACGGCGACCTCGGGCCCGCCGCCGACCGGGCCGCGCAACAGTGCCTGCTCGCGATGCGCGTGTTGCACGGCGGCGGCGAAGGGCCGCCGGTCGTGCTCGGTTCGTCGGTGACGGGCCGCGGACTCGACGAGCTCTGGAACGCGATCGAGCAGCGCCTCGCCGCACGCCGGCAGAGCGGCGCCTTCGCGGCGCGGCGCACGCAGCAGGCCGGCGAGTGGCTCGAAGCAGCGGTGCGCGAGCGGCTGCTCGCCGAGTTCTTCGGCGACGCTGCAGTTGCCCAGGCGATGGCCACGGCCCGCGAGCAGGTGGCGCGCGGAGAACTGCTGCCGAGTGCTGTAGCGCGGCGTTTGCTGTCGCTGCGGCGAGCCTGACGGCCAATTTGGCCACGTCGCGACGCAGCTGCCGCGTTCCTATCGTACCGGCATGAGCGGCACCACGATGCGCCTCGTCACGGCGAACGACTTCCCCGCGATCGCGGCGATCACGAACCACTACATCCGCACGACGGCGATCCACTTCGCCTACGACGACGTCACCGCGGACGAACTGCGTTCGCTGTGGCGCCAGCACGAGGCCATGTATCCGTGGCTCGTCGCCGAGACGGCCGGCGCCGTCGCCGGCTTCGCGAAGTCCGGCGCCTTCCGCACCCGCACGGCCTACCACTGGACGACCGAGACCGGAATCTACCTCGCCCCCGAGCAGCGGGGCCGCGGCCTCGGCAGGCTGCTCTACACGCGCCTGCTCGCCGTTTTGCGCGCCCAGGGCTTCCACTCGGCAATCGGCGGCATCGCGCTGCCGAACGACGTGTCGGTGCGCCTGCACGAGAACCTCGGCTTCGAGCCGTGCGGCGTCGTGCGACGCGCGGGCCGCAAGTTCGATCGCTGGCACGACGTCGGCTTCTGGCAGCTCGCGCTGCAGCCGGCTGCCGAGGCGCCGCGTGAGCTGCTGCGGCCCGACCAGGCATTCCAGGCGACGGCGCGCGCATTCGCCGGGCCCACGAAGGAGCTGCCCGGGAGCGGTTTCGGAGGTTAGCGGCTCGTGCCGCCGGACGAGCTCCAGGCCGCGTCGTCCTGGTGCGCGTTGCCCGAGCCGAAGTTCTGCACCCAGTACTTGCCGTCGGCGCCGATGCCGGCTTCGCGGTGACCGGGATCGAGCAGATTGCGGTGGTGCCCCGAGGAGTTGTACCACTGGTTGTGCGCGCCCTGCGCCGAGTCGACGAGCGCGATGTTCTCGCTGACGCCGAAGGTGTAGCCGTGGAGCTTCATGCGGTCGTACGGGTTGCTGCGGCCCGGAGTCGGCGACGTGTGCGAGAAGTAGCCGAGGCGCGACATCTCCTCGGCGTGCCCCTGCGCGGCGTCGCAGACGGCCCGCACCAGCGCGAGCGGCCGATGCCGGAACATCGCGCGGTAGTCGTTCGTGATCTTCAGCTGCTCGCGCACGGCCGAGCTCAGCTGCTTGCCGATCACGTCGTTGTAGGCCTCGACGTGGCGCCACTCCTCGAGCTCCGCGCGCTCGGACGGGTTCGCGCAGTAGTCGCCGATCCCGATCGTCTCGCCAGCCGGCACCGCGCGCGCCCAGTCGGCGCGCGCCAGGCTCGCCTGATCGAGCTCGCCGCACTGCGCGAGCACGCGCGCAACGAAGTCCAGTCGGTCGAGGTCCGCGCGCAGGCTCGCCGGAACGCGGACCCGCAGCCGCTGATCCTCCCACAGCGTGCGCAGCGCCTCGACGCGGCGGTCGACCTCGGCCTGCACCTCGAGGTACTCGCTGTACCGCTTGCCCGAGACGGCCGGCGGCTTGAACGGGTAGAAGTACTTCACCTCGTCGTAGATCAGGTCCCTCGCCTGCTGGCGCGCCCGGTCGAGCAGCGCACGCTGCTCCGCGAGGCGGTCGATCTGCTTCCTGAGGCTGCTCGCCTGCAGCTTGTCGATCTGCTGACCGAACTCCTTCTGGAACGCGGCGACCATGACGGCCACGGCTTCGGGACCGGACGCCCGGATCTCGGCGACGAGCGCGTCCCTGGCCGCGGGGTTCTTGTCGCGCAGTGCCTGGGACAGCCGCCCGCCGAGCTTCTGCGCCTTCTTCTCGACGTCGATCGAGCGGCCCGAGACGAAGCCGTCCTTGCCGAGCTGGTAACCGAGCGGATCGAGCGGTTCGCCGCGGCCGCGCGCGAGCACGCGGTCGATCGCGGGCTTGAGGCTCGCGTCCGCGCGCAGGGCCTTGGCCAGCCACGCTTCGGCGCGCGCGTTGTCGTCCTGCCGGTAGAGCAGCATCGCCGCCCCCAGCACGGCCTTGCCCGCGGCGGCCGACTGCTCGGCCAGGGAGTGCACGCCTTCGGGGCCGATGTCGTTCCAGGTCAACCGCGCCGGTCCCTCGGTCGCGCTCGTGAGCAGCACCGGACCCTCGGTGTCGCGCAGCTCGACGGACTGACCGGTGCGCACCGTCGTCGTGAGCTTGCGCCCCGTCTTCAGCACCGCGGCGACGCTGTCGTGCCACGCCGCGAGCAGCTCCGCTTCCTCGGCGCGCGACACGAGGCGCGTCGAGAAGTCCGCATCCTTCTCGCGCACGAGCGCCGCGGCCTCGCGCAACAGACCCGCGGCTTCGGCGAAACCGCCGCGCTCCTCGGCCATGCGCACCTTGTCCATCTGCACGCGCACGCTTGCCAGCGTCGCGATGCGCACCGATTCGTCGACGCCACCAGACTCTGCGGCGGCCTTGCGTGCCGCGGCGGCGGCCAGCTCTCTTGCCTTGCCGAGCTCCATCCCCAGCGACGAGAACTCCGACGAGATCGGGAAGCGATGGCGGGCGGCCTCGAGCAGCGACACGGCATCCGCGGGCTTCTTGGCCGCGGCGGTGCGCGCCTCTTCGATCACGGCCTGCAACGCGGCCTTCGCGCGGGTGCGAAGCTCGTCGATGCCGGCCTGCGCCGACTTCGCGGCGTCGGCGTCCTGGGCCTCGGCTTGTGCCGCCTGCAGCAACGCGAGCGCCTGCGCGAACAGTCCCTGCCCCGCCAACCGCTGGGCCTCGGCGGCGTTCGCGGCGGCGCGGTCGGTCGTCGCGCGGCTCGCGGCAGGTTGGGGCCGTGCCGCGACGGGATCCAGGGCCGGCAGCTTCCCGGGCTGGTAGGTCGGCTGCGCGGGCGTGTCCGCGACGGCATCCCTGGGCAGCGGCGTGATCACGGTCTTGGGCCGGCGCAGCATCACCTCGCTGAGGTCCGCAAGCAGGCAGCGGGCCGCGATCTGCTCGCTGGACGTCCCCTCGTCCAGCAGCTTCTCGAGCACGCGCTTCCAGTACGTGTAGCCCTTGGTCGAGTCCGCGTCGAAGATCGCCTTCGTCAGGCGCTCCTTGTCCTTCTCGACGGCGACCAGCGCCTCGTGCTCGAGCTCGAGGCGCGCCAGACGATCGTCCTTCGCTTGCGCCCACTCACCGCGCAACCTCTCGATCGCCGCCGCGGCGCGCTCCAGTTGTCCGCTGTGCCGCAGCTGCGCCAGCGAGTTCAGCTCGCTACGCACGCCTCCGCTGAGCAGGTAGGTTCCCACTGTGAGCAATACCGCGACCACGACGAGCGGCACGAGCTTCCCGGCGACCTTGCGCCAGGGGGCGGGTCGCCGGAAGGGAGGCGGCGAGACCGAAACATCGGACTGCGAGCTGGAATCCGGAGCTTGAACATCCATGCGGGAGATCGGGCGAACGGCGAGTGGCGACCACGCGGGTCAAGGGGCGCCAGGATCCTACCCGCTTGCAACCAGGGCCCGCTAGACTGCCGCCGGTGTCCTCGTCCCGGTGGTCCGTCGTCACCGTCCTGGTGCTGATCCACATCGGCTGGGGCCTGCTGCGCGTCCCGCGAGTCGTCGTCGACCGGCGGCTCGACGAAGTCGACAGCCACCGGCGGCAAGGCGACATCGAGTACCTGTTCGCCGCGAGCAACCTCGAAGGCGCACGAGCCGTGTCGTGGGTCCGCGAGCACACGGCACCCGACTGCGTCGTGCTCTGGTCGGGCTCAGAGGTCGGCGCCATGGAGTTCACGGCAGCGCTGCTCTGGCCGCGCCTGCTCGTCGACGCCGGTCGCTGCGGCGAAGCAGCGACGTTCGCGCAGCGCAAGGTCGCCGTCGCGACCATCGCCGGACGCACGGGCCGCATCGCGCTCGTCGCCACGCGAACCGGCGTCGCCGTCGAGGTGCGCTGATGCGACTCGTCGACGCGGAACGCGCCGTGCTCGCGCTGCTCGCGGGCTACGCGAGCCTCGGCGTCGCCGGGACGTGCTGGCTGCTCGGACATGGCGCGGTGCCGGACTGGCTGCTCCCCGTCGCCGCCGCGATCGGCCTCGCCGTGGCGGCGCTGCACCGGCCCCCACCGCCGCTGCCATCGGCGACGCGGACGTGGCAGGTCCTGGCCGTCGTGCTCGTCGTCGCGGGCCTCGCGGCGATCCTGGCCTGGGGCGCGCTCGCCACGCCGTCGCGCTACTGGGACGGCGCCGTCGCATGGGACCTGAAAGCCGTGGCACTGGCCGCCGACCCGACGCTCGAGCAACCGTTCTTCCGCGACGCCGCGGTCTACAGTCACAGCCGCGACTATCCGCTGTTGCAACCGCTCGCGCTGGCGCTCGCCGCACGCCACGGACTGCCGGGCCGGCTGCTGTTCCCGGCCGCGTACGTGGCGATCGTCATCGCGGTCGCGGCGGCCAGCCGGCGCGCTGGCGCGAGCAGCGGCAGGGCGCTCCTGTTCGGCCTCGCGTGCGCCGTCACGCCGATGTTCACGGCGCCGACGAGCGGCGGCTTCGACTCCGGGTACGCCGATGGTCTGCTCGCAGCGTCGCTCGCCGCGACGGCACTCGGCATCACGAGCCGTGCCGCGATCCTCGTCGCCACCGGCACGCTCGTGATGGTCATGCAGAAGCCCGAAGGGCTGCCGTACGCGGCGATGCTCGCCGCGGCGCTCTTCCTGCGCGGCGACACCGCGATGCTGCGCGCGACCACGCTCGCCGGCGCCGCGGGCGGCGGCCTGCTGCTGGCGCTGCAGCACGACCTGCACACGTTCGGTCACCCGACGAGGATCGCGACGACGCTGCTGGCAGCCTGCGCCTCGGCGGCGATCGTGCTCGGCCTCGATCTCGCCCTGCACCGGCTCGGAGCGACGTGGCGCACGCGCACCGTCGTGCTGCTGGCCGCTGCACCGCTGGCCGTCGCGGTCCTGGTTCTCTCGAGCGGCGGCGAGGGCATCGCCGGCACCCACCTCGCCAACCTGGCCAGAGCCTGCGACCAGCTCGACCGGCTGCCGAGCGTCGTGTACTCGATGCTGGACTGCGCGTGGTTCCGCGGCCGTTATGGCCTGACGTTCGTGGCTCCGCTGGCGATCGCGTACGCGCTTCGCGGGCGCCGCGACACCGCGGCACCGGCGCTCCTCTGCTGGATCCTGATGGCCGTGCCGCTCTGGTGCGCGCCGTTCCTGCTGGCACCGATCGAACCGATCGAGCATCACCTGCGTTCGACGATGCCGCGGCTGCTGCTGCATTGGTGCGGCGTCGTCTGGATCTGGAGCGCCGTGCAGCTGCGCCCGAGCGCCGCGCCGGAAGCCATCGCGCCGCGAGCCGCGAGCCCCGCTGCGAGCATCGCGAACAGCGTCCACGATGCTCGCGCCTGAGGCCGCCGCTCGCTCACAGGCCGATCGAGAAGCTGTTGCCGTTCGACATCACGAGGCCGAGCGGAACGGCGGTGCTGAGCGCGACCGACTGGCTCGTCAGCGTCAGCGCGATCAACGCCGGCGCAGGCGGGATCGGCAGCCCGTAGCTGCCCGTGCCGGCCGGCAGCGTGACCGGGACCGACACCGAAGCGAGGTTCGCATTCGTGTAGGCGCGGCAGTCCGGAGCCCCGATGAAGCCGAGGTCGATGCCGGGCAGAGGCGTGTCGCCGAAGAACAGGAAGGCGACCGGAACGATCGCCGGCACGGCGGACACGTCGAGCGAGTAGATCGAGTTCAGCATCGGCAGGCTGCTCGAGGTCAGCGTGAGGCCCTTGACCGCGGCGTCGAACACCGAGATCCCGGCGCCGAGGTCGACGGACAGGTCGGATGCCTCGGGCCGCCACGTCGTGCCCGCGAACGAGTAGCCGACGAGGTAGTTGTTGCTGCCCTGCCCGAAGGCGCCGTAGACGATCGTCACGTTGCCCGTCGTGAGATCGAACTGGTACTGGAACGTGTCGCCCGACGACGTGAGGTACGAGAAGACGTTGTCCCACGTCACGTACGCGACGCCGGCGATCTCCTCGAAGCGGACCTTGCCGCTGCCCGCGGCGACCGGGTTGTAGTCGTGCCAGCACGCCGCGATCGACGTCTGCGCGAACGCCAGGAACAACCCGACCTCCGGCGCGAAGCCCGCGCCGTTGCTCACGGCGGACAGGCCGATGTTCCCGTTCGACGAGACCGTCAACGAGCTCGTCGTGCCGCCCGGCACCGGCATCGGCGACGACAGCGCCACGGTCGACACGATGTCGTCCGCGTTCGCGATGATCGTCGAGGTGACGCTCGGCGGCACGAAGGTGCCCGGGATGCCGCCCGTCGCGAAGTAGCCGTTCGGCGAACGCAGCAGCGTCATGGTCGTGTTCGCGAGGTCGAAGCCGCCGACCGGCATCAGCTCGTAGAAGGAGTCGCGGACGCTGACGCACCCCGTGCCGTAGTCCGTGGCAAGAGCACAACCGGCCCAAGGCACGTTCGTGAAGACCCAGCCCGACGGGCTCACCGGGATCAGCGAGAGGTTGCACAAGGGCATGTCGAACAGCGTCTGGGTCAACCACATCTCATAGAGCGAGTTGTCGGTCGTCACGCCGCCTGCCGACAGGTCGCTGGTCGCCGGCAGCGGCGATGCCTGCCCCGGAGAGACGCCCGCGAGGCCGACGCCGGCCGCGTAGTTGTAGGTCGAGTTGTTCGTGGCGCCGCGCGAGTAGAAGAACTGCATGTCGCCGGACGGGAACAGCTGCACCTGCATCTGGAACTGCGTCGTGTGGCCGAAGTTGACCACGCGGTCCCACGTGATCGTGCACTTCGCCGGCGTGCTGTTGATGTAGAGCTGCCCGCCGTTCGCCGCGACGACGTTCAGGTCGTGCCAGAGCGGACAAATGCGCGGCGGGCCGCTCGCGAGCTCGGCCGCGGAGGCCGAGAAGTCGGCAACCGGCGGAGCCGGCACGCCACCGTTCGACAGCGTCATGTAGCCATTCGTGCAGATGTGCACGTTCGAGTACGTCGCACCCGCGAACGGGAACGGGAACCCGATCGCCTGGATCGGGGCGTTGAAGTCGTCGCCGGCGCCGACTGCAGTGCCGAGGACGCGGTCGGGGCAGGTCTGCGCGGTGATCGCCGCAGCGAGCGTCAGCGTGACGGAGAGGAGGAGGCTCTTCATGGTGCAAGTGTGGTGAGGGAGAGGACAGGCGGGAGCACCGAGCGATTCACTCCCGCGCGAGAAGCCGGATTCTATCGCGTCGGATCCTCTGCCCCGGCACGCCAACATGCGCCGTGCGCAGGACGCGCGCGAAGGCGCCGCAGGAAGCGGCGATTACGGTCGCTGCGATTGCTGGCGCAGCTTCAGCGCGGAGTCTGCGGGAACTTCACGTAGGGCAGGCGCACGCCCTGGAACGTGAAGTTGTCGATGCGCAGCTCCGGCGGCGGCTCGAAACCGCGGCCACCCTCGAACGCGATCAGGTCGTTCTGCTCGACACCGTCGCCCGAGACACCGAGCGCCCCCACGAGCTCACCACCCTTGTAGAGCGGCACCGAGCCAGGGAAGAACGTGAGGCCGTTCTGGTAACCGGGGTCGGGCGGCGCGTTGCCCCAGCGGTCGACCTGACCCGGCTGCTGGTTCGTCAACGCGAGGTTCAACAACGGCCCCGGCGACGTGCCTTCGATGCCGGGCGGGAAGAACGGTTGCGACAGGAAGCCGAGCGTGCGCGTCGTCAACGCAATGCCGCGTGGATCGGCGAGTGGGAAGAACGGCCAGCGGTCCGCAGGGGCAGGGCCGCCAGAGCGGCAGTAGTAGACGACGCTGCGCGCCTTCGCGGGCACCACGTCGATCGCGTCGCACAGCGTGTCCTCCATGCGGTAGTGCGCGAGGATGAGGCCGCGCACGTCGACGACCGTCGCGATGACCTTCGCGGGACTGCCGAGCGGCAGGCGGACCTGCGCGCGCGTGATGTCCGCGCTCTCGATGACCTGCTGGAT
>DASVAL010000142.1:0-25073 GCA_036376355.1 Planctomycetota bacterium | reverse complement strand
CAGTCATCGCCGACGGCGCCAGCTTCGTGACCATCGACAGACCAACTGGCGAGATGCACAACTCGCCTATCGTGTGCACGAGATAGAGCAGAACGAGCGACCAGAACCACACTCGTCCCTCCATGCCCGACGCGTTCATCGCCCACATGAGCACACCGAAGCCGAGTCCGACGCAGATGACGCCGAAGCCGAACTTGGTCGGGATCGAGGGATTCCGCCTCCGATTGTCGAGCCAGACCCACAGCCAGGCGAACACGGGACCGAGCAGGATGATGAACAGCGAGTTCACCGACTGGAACCACTCGAAGTCGAACGCCTTCGACGTCGCCGGCAACGTGATCATGTGCACGTAGTCGCGAGCGAAGAAGTTCAGCGAGTTGCCGGCCTGCTCGAACGCCGACCAGAACACCGTGTTCGCGAGCAGCAGTGCGAGCAGCGCGAAGATGCGCTGGCCCCCCGGCTTGTCACCGCGGCCGAAGCACTGCAGCGCGAAGCGAACCAGGTAGGCCACGACCAAGGCGGCGAGCGAGAGCAGCATGTAGCCAGCGACGTCCTCGTTCGCGATCAGCAGATACACGAGCGGCGCGAGCAGCAGGCAACCGAGCAGCACGAGCCAGGTGCGGCCGAAACCTTCCTTGCCCTTCGGGGGCAGCCCCTGACCGCCGAGCATGCGGCTGAACATCGACAACGTGGCCACACCGAGCAGGATGCCGATGCCGGCTGTCAAGAATCCCCAGCGGTAGTCGGGCAGCACTGCAAAACCCTGTGCCACCCACTCCTTGTATTGCTCGTTCGCCTCCATGCCCGGCGGCAGCTCCGCGATCGGCACCTGCTTCGGAAACAGGCGCGAGATCGACGCACACACGATCGGAGCGAGCAGCGCGCCGATGTTGATGCCCATGTAGAAGTAGGTGAAGCCACCATCGCGCCGCGGGTCGCCTGGCGCGTACAGCTTGCCGACGAGGCTCGAAATGTTCGGTTTGAACAGGCCATTGCCGACGATCAGCAATGACAGCCCGAGCAGGAACAGGTCCGTGTTGCGTATGACCAGCAGGAAGCACCCGGCAGCCATCACGACACCGCCGAGCACGATCGAGCGACGGAACCCGAGCACGCGGTCGGCGATGACGCCGCCGAAGATGCCCGTCGCGTAGATCAGCGCAGTGAATGCGCCGTACTTCGCCGACGCCTCGCTCTGCTGCACCAGGAACAGGTCCGCGACGTAGACCGCGAGCAGCGCCCGCATTCCGTAGTAGCAGAACCGCTCCCACAACTCGGCGAAGAACAGGATCCAGAGACCGGGAGGATGGCCCTTCGATTCGGGCGCGGCTTCGGGATCGGTCACGCGGGAGACTCCTGGGAGGCGTGTGCGAGAGGTGGCGGAAGGCTAACCACGACCTTGCAATGAGACACTCACGAACACCGATCGTGTCTCGTTTGCAGGTCGTTCGCCTTTCGCGGGCGCCGCGCCTCGCAATGCCCGTGCCCCATCTTGCCAGCCCGGTCCTGCCCGGCCATCCTGCCCCATCCCTTCCAACGAGGACCGAGACGACGATGGGCCGCCAGTGGCTGCACAGCAAGAAAGAGGTGACCGCGAACCGCCGCGCACAGATCACGAGCAAACTCGTGCGCGAGATCATGGTCGCCGCGAAGTCGGGCACGCCCGATCCCGACATGAATCCGCGCCTCGCGCTGGCCGTCGACGCTGCGCGCAAGCAGTCGGTGTCGAACGACGTGATCCACCGCGCGATCAAGAAGGCCTCGGGGCAGGGCAGCGACGCCGTCAACTACGAGCTCGTCACCTACGAGGGCATGGGCCCGCGCAACGTGCCGATCATCGTCGAGTGCCTGACCGAGAACCGGAACCGCACGGGGCCCGACATCCGTTCGATCTTCAAGGACCTGCAGTTCGGCAGCAAGGTCATGTTCCTGTTCGACCACCGCGGCATCGTCGAGGCGACGCACGACAAGGCCGGCCTCGACCTCGAGACGGCCGCGATCGAATCCGGCGCGCAGGACGTGCAGCCGCTCGAGCACGTGCCCGAGGGCCACAGCGGCGGCAGGTTCCTGACCGATCGCACGGATCTGTACACGGTCGCCGACGCGTTGAAGAAGGCGGGCTGGAACGTCGCGACTGCCGAGCTCGGCTACGTCGCGAAGGACCCCATGCCACTGACGCCCGACCAGCGCGCCCAGGTCATCGCGTTCCTCGAGCGGCTCGACGACCACGACGACGTGCACCGCGTCTACGCGGCGATGAAGTGATCAGGCGCGCGGCCGCTTCACGAAGCCATGCTGCGCGAGCGTGCTGCGCAGATGCCCCAGAGGCACGGTCTCGACCCAGTCAGCCAGCGGGTAGCCCTGCTCGCCAGGGTGCACGACGAACACCCTCTCGAGCCCGAGGTCGGCGCGCGCTACGTGCAGCGACTTCGTGATCGCCGGGGCATCCGCGTACTTGAACTCGAAACCGAAGCGCTTGCCCCCTTGGAACACGAGCAGGTCGAGCTCCGCGCCGGCCTGCGTGCTCCAGAAGTAGGCATCGCGGTCGCCCGTGAGACGCAGCACTTCTTCGAGCGCCAGTCCCTCCCATGAGGCCCCGAGCTTCGGGTGTGCCTCCAGAGCTGCAGGCGAGTCGATGCCGAGCAGCGCATGCAGGATGCCGCTGTCGCGCACGTAGAGCTTCGGCGACTTCACCTGCCGCTTGCCGAGGTTCTCGAACCACGGCGGCAGCAGGCGCAGTACGAATGCACCTGAAAGGATGTCGAGATGGCGGCGGATCGTCGTGTGCGCTTCGCCCAGCGATCGCCCGAGCTCCGAGCTGTTGAGGATCTGGCCGTGGTAGTGCGAGGCCATCAGCCACAGGCGCCGCAAGGCCTGCGGTGGCACATTGACACCGAAGCGGGCCAGATCGCGCTCGAGGAAGGTCTGCACGAAGTCCGCACGCCATTGCCAACTCTCGGCGTTCGTTCTGGCGAGGAAAGAACGCGGAAACCCGCCCCGCCACCAGAGCGCACGCTGCGCCTGCGCCCCCACCTCGCCGAGATCGAAGCCGGCCATGGGCAGAATCGAGACGCGACCGGCGAGCGACTCGGAGACGTTCCGCGCGAGCTGCGGCGACGCACTGCCGAGCAGAAGGAAACGTGCCGGCAGCGGCTTGCGGTCGCTGAGCACACGCAGGACCGGGAACAGGGCCGGCTCCAGCTGCGCCTCGTCGACGACCACGAGCCCACGCAGATGCTCGAGCGCAGTCATCGGTTCGCCCAGGCGACTCCGATCGGCCGGAACCTCCAGGTCGAAGAACGTTGCGCGGCGATCCGCTGCAATCGAGCGCGCAATCGTGGTCTTGCCGCACTGGCGGGGCCCCAACAGCATCACCGCGGCGTTTGCCCGGAGACGCAGTCCGATGGCCTCGCGAAGGTGCGCGCGGTCGATGATGGCCATCCTTGCATTTTGTGCATGCGGTGCACAAAATGCAAGGATCGCCGAACTGCCGCGGTCACGACCCGAACCGGTAGCCGATGCCGTGCACGGTGTGCAAGTGCTCGGGGTGCGCTGGATCGCGCTCGAGCTTCTGGCGCAGCTGGAACACGTGCGTGTCGACCGTGCGCGTCGTCGGTGTCGCGTCGTAGCCCCACACCGCGCGCAGCAGCTCGTCGCGCGAGCAGGTCTGGCCGCGGTGGCGCAGCAGGTGGCCGAGCAGGTCGGCCTCCTTCGGCAACAACCGGAACGTCTCGCCGCCGCGGCGCACCGTGTGGCCGGCGAGGTCGATCTCGACGGCGCCGAGCTGCAGCGTCACGGCCGGCTGCTCGGCGCGGCGCTGCACGGCCTGCATGCGCGCGGCCAGCTCGTGCACGCTGAACGGCTTCACGACGTAGTCGTCGGCGCCGATCTGCAGGCCGAGCACACGCTGGTCGACTTCACCGCGCGCCGTCAGCACGATCACGGGCGTCTTGTCGCCGGCCTTGCGCAGGCGGCGCAGCACGTCGAGGCCGTCGCCGTCGGGCAGCCTGAGGTCGAGCAGCACCATGTGGTAACGCTGGGCTTGCATCGCACGATCGGCTGCCGCGAGGTCGGCGCAGGCGTGCACGAACCAGTCGCGGCCGCGGAAGAAGTCGGCGAGGCTCTCGCGGATGCTCGCGTCGTCCTCGATGACGAGCAGCTGGTTCACGACGCCACCTGGCCGGCCTGGCCAGCCTCGTCGGTCCGGTCGGTCCGGTCGGCGGCGACCGGCAGCCACAGCGTGAACACCGAGCCGCCACCCTCGCGTTCGCGCACCGCGCAGCGGCCGCCGTGGGCCTTCGCGGCGGCGGCGACGAGCGCGAGCCCGAGCCCGCTGCCGGGCGTCGCCGCGGGCGCCGTGCTGCTGCGCACGAACGGCTCGAAGATCGACTTGCGCTCGGCCGGCGGCACGCCGGGACCGCGGTCCGCGACCTCGACGACGAGCGTGCGGCCGTCCGCGAACGCGCGCAGCCCGACGGTCGAGCCGGCCGGCGCGTACTTGGTCGCGTTCTCGAGCAGGTTGCGCAGCGCGCGGGCCAGCACCTCGACGTCGCCGACGAGGTTCGGCAGCGAGCGCGGCGCGTCGAGCTCGAGCTGCTGGTGCACGAGCCGCAGGCACGATCGGCCCGCGCGCAGGCCGTGCGCGAGCACGGTGCGCGCCGGCACGGTCTCGCGCCGCAGCGGAGCCCCTTGCTCGAGCCGGCCGAAGTCGAGGATGCGCTCGACCTGCTGGTCGAGCCGCTGCACGTCGCCGTGCAGCGCCTTCAGGTAGTGCGGCACGCGCTCGAGCGGCACGTCGCCGCCGGCCAGCATCTCGGCCTTCAGCGAGAGCGCCGTGAGCGGCGTGCGCAGCTCGTGCGAGACGAGGTCGACGAAGTCGGACCGCATGCGCACGAGCGCGAGCTCGCGGCGCGTCAGGCGCCATAGCCCCAGGTTGCCGAGCACGAGCGTCGCGATCGCGAGGCCGAGGCTCACGCGCCCCGCGTGCAGCAGGAGCGTGCTCGTCGGCGTCGCCGCGGGCAGCGCAAGCCAGGTCTCGCCGAGCGAGTCGACCGGCAGGGTCGGGCCCGCGGCCTCGGCATCTGCTTCGATCCGCGAGAGCGCCACGCTCGGGTGCAGCCGCGTCGCTTCGGCAAACGCCTTCGCGCAGAGCCGGGCCGTCGTCGCAACGGGAAGCACGGCGAGGCGCCGGCCTTCGAGCGGCACGAGCACGCTGCCATCGCCGCCAGGCTGCGCGGTCGGCGGCGCGGGAATGCCACGCAGCCGCACGGCTGCTGCGGCCGCGGCCAGCAGATCCTGCAGGCGGGCGTCGTCGCGCAGCGACGGTTGCGCCTCGGCGATCGCGCCGGCGACGACGGGCACCGATTCGGCCACGACGCGGCGCGCCGCGGCCAGCATCGCCGCCGCGAGCTGCTGCAGACGCGGCTGCTCGCGCGGTGCGTTGGCTTGCAGCCACGTCGCCTCGCGCATCGCGGCAAGCAGTGTGAACGGCAGGTTGCCGCACAGCGTGCTGCCGTGCCGGGCCGTGGCCTCGGTGAGGATCCTGCGCGCTTCGACGAGATCACGCGCGGCGATCAGGTCCGCGTACGCGAGCGAACCGTCGGCCGTCAGGCTGCCATCGGCCGCCGCACGCTGGAAGAACGGCAGCGCACCGTCGCGGTCGCCTGCAGCAAGGCGCGCGCCGGCCGCCTGCTCGATGATGTCGATCGCCGGCGCGGCCTCCGCGCGCAACGCAGGCGAAGCGAACGGACCCGTGACGCACCGGTCCGGCCCGAGCTCGAGCGCAAAGCCGGCTTGCACGGCGGCGGCCTCGAGATCCTGCTGCAGCACCGACGCCGCGGTCGCGAGGCACTGCTCGGCGGTCGCACGTTCGCTCGCGAGCGCGCGCTCGATCGCACCGCCGTGCGCGAGCCAGACCCAGGTCCCCGCGAACACCGCGGGCAGCGCGAGCGTCAGCGCGAACGCGATGCCGAGTCGGGAGGGTGCCAGGGCCACGCCGCGCATGCTAGACGAGGAGCCGCGAGTCGCGTCATGGGCTTGTCAAAGCCGCTGCGAAGGACCCGTTCGCGCGCGGTGTTTCACAGGCCCATGACAACGACGGCGCGGCAATCGGCGTCGATGTCCGCATGAAGACCACTCTTCGCGCGGGCGCGGTCCTGATCGCGCTTTCCTGCTCCGGACTCGCGGTGGCCCAGGAGTCGAACGAGGTCGCCGTGCACATCAGCACCGCGAAACTCAAGGAGACGCGTGGAGAGCTCGCGGGTGCCGAACAGGAGCTGCGCCTCGCACTCGACAAGGCGACGCCGGCGGAACGCAGCGCCGTCGTGAACGCGCTCGCGACGCTGCTCGTGCGCCAGGGGCGTCACAACGACGCCCGTGCTCTGACGGGTGCGCAGTCACCACAGCAGGGCTCGGGCGAGGATCCGATCCAGCGGCTGATCACCATTCTCGACAGTGCGGGCGGCACCAACGAGACCGTCAAGGACGCCGCCAGGCAGCTGGACACGCTCGGCACGCTGGCCGTTCCGCACCTCGTTGCGGCCTTGCCGAAGCTCGGGCCGTTCGGCACCCTCAACGTGCTGGACCGGCTCGTGCGCTACAACGACCCGCGCATCACCACGGCGTTGACGAGCCTGCTCGACACGGCGGATCCGGCAGTAGTGGTCACCATTGCCACGCGCGTGAAGGACATGCCGCGCGCCGTCGCAGTGCCGCTCGCCCAGCACATCGCGCAGGCGAAGGTCGAGCCGAAGGTGCAGATCAATGCCCTCGCGGTATTGCTCAGGTACGAAGCCGCGGCCGCGTCGACGCGCGAACTCGCACAGCGCCTCGCCGCGGATACGAGCGGAGAGTCGCAGGCGAGGCTGATCCCGACGTTGCGCGGGTCGCAGGAAGCCTGGGTCGCCGACGTGTTCACGGCACTGATGCAGCACGCTTCGGCCGACGTGCGCGCGGACGCCACGCTGCAGTGGATCCTCACCAAGAAGGACCTCACGGAGCAACAGGCGCTCACGGCGATCGAGGCACTGCCCCCTGAGCACCGCCTGCGCATGATCGGCGAACTGCGCGGCCTTCACGCCGACTGGGTGAAGGTCGGCCTGCTGATGCTGCGCACGGTGCGGCAAGAAGGAACCGCCATGGACCCGCAGGCCCTCGTGGAAGAGTGGCAGTGGTGGCGCATGCCCGACGAGAGCGCGCCGGAGATCCTGGCCTTGGGATTCGCGCCAGAATACGCAGTGCAAGGGGCCCGAGTGGTCCTCGGCGCCGTCGAGAAGCTCGTCGCGCGCGGATGGGCGTTGCCGCAGAGCCTCGACGCGCGCGTGGCGCAGCTCGCCGCGATCTACTCCGACGGATGGAGCATGCTCGCCAACGCGGTGCCGCCCGACGCCGAGGACCGCGCCCTCACCGTGTGGCAGACGGCGACGGATCGCTACAGCTTCGTGCGCTCCGCGGTCCGGGCCGAACGACCCTGGCACCGCGTCGTGGCCCGGCAGCTGTTGCAGACGCCGCGGTCGGACCACGTCGAAGCGTCGTTCCTGCAGCGCGACTGGACCGGCGCGCCGGCCGAGGCCGTTGCCGCGCTAGCGGAGCTCGCCCAGCGCTGGCCCCAGAATCCCGCGGGAGGTCGGCTCCAGTGGCACGACGCGCTGGTCGGTGCGTTCCGGCGCCATGAGAATCTGCCGCCTTTGGTGATCCTGCCCCTCGTCGCGGCGGGCGACACCAGTGCCTGGCAAGCCCTCGTCGCGCGCGACGCGAACGCCGCGCTCGAGCAGGCCCGCGGCGCAGCGCGGCTGCATCAGCACCAGGTCTCGGATCTCGCATCGCTGCTGAGCCGGCACGGTCGTCCGACCGACGTACCGCTCGCGCTGCGCGTCTTCGAGCTGGCGGAGAGCCTGAACTGGGGCGACTACTCACAGTTCGTCGCGTTCTTCGCCGAGCAGGGGGCAGGGAACCTCGACGTGATCCGGCTCGGCCGTTGGCCGATTCCCTTCGGGCCTGGCCAGACTGCCCGCATGGAAATCGCGGAGCAGGCGGTCGCAGGCGCGCGCGTCCATGACCTCGGCGAGTTGCTGCAGCTGGCTCCCTTCCTGGACTGCTACACCGACCTCATGAAGGCGCTCGCACCTCAGATCCGGGCTGAACACTCGGCTACGTTGATCGCGGCGATCGACGCCCTGCTCGCGAGGTCCGCTGCGCCGGTGAAGCTGGGTGACTCGATACCGCGCGGCATCGCCGACTCGATCATTCTCCCCCACCTCTGCACCCTGGCTGGCAACACGAGCGATCCTGCCGTGTTGCCGGTGCTGCAGAAGGTCCTCGAGCTACCCGGCACGGAATCGGGCATCTGCACCACCGCCGCGACGGCCGCGTTGGGCGTCGCCGGCGCATCGCGCCAGAAGCTCGTGCTCGAGATGCTCGCTTCGCCGAAGCCCGAAGTCGTGCGCGTGGCGCTCGCGACTGCGGGCCCGCGCCTCGATGCCGCGCTGCGCGATGCCATGCGAGACGCGGTGTTGCGTCTCGGCGCGGCGCTCGATCAGGTGGAACCCTTCTTCGCGAAGCTCGACCTCGAGGACCGCGTGGCGCTGGGCCTCGCGGTGCTCGAGTCCGAGCGGTTCGCGAAGTTCACGCCGGACCTCAGCACGGCGGCGCTCAAGGCCGTCGGTCTGCGCAAGGACGTGCGCTACCTGCCGCAGCTCGTGAAGGGCTCGGCCCATCCGCACCCACAAGTCCGGATCCAGGCCGCGTCGGCGATCGGCAACACGTTCGCGCGCGAAGCCGGTGCACCGCTGATCGAGATGTTGCGCGACGACGACCCGAACGTGCGCAGTGCAGCGCAGAACGCCCTCACCGAGATCGCGAACTACCTCGACGCGCGCGCTCAATGGGAGCAGCGCTTCAAGTAGGCGCCACGAGGTTGTCCGCGCGAGACTCGAGCTCATGCTCCTCGTGAGCTCGGCGATGTCCTGGAACGGCCGACGGATCCGCTGAGGGTGCTCCGTAGCGTACCGCGCCTCGCTGTCGGTCAGACCGCCACCACGACCGGAACGCGTTCGCGCATGGCCAATGTCACTGCCGCCGCCAATCCCGCGTAACCACGCCGCGCCGCCGCGATCAGTTCTCCGCCCGCCGGCGCTGGCAAATCCAACCACCCCTCGAACTCCGCGGCATCGGCCTGGAACGTGCGCTGGTTGAGCCACTTCAACTGGTCCGCCAGCACCGCGAGGCTCCCGATCTCCGCGGTCTCGCCGTCGGGCAAGGGCGCGCGCAGCGTGACCGGGAAATCGCCGGGCAGCCAGGCCGAGCACGCGAGCAGGTGGCCATACTTGCTCCGCTCGAACTTCGCATCGGCGAGGGCACGCCACTGCGGGTCGAGTTCCAGCAGGAGCGGCACGTCGTCGGGCAGTTCGAGATCCGATCGCTCGGCGTGGAACGCGAACAGCCGCAGCGCGCGCCAGCCCGAATCGCCGAGATCCCACTCGCGCGTCACGTCCGCAGCTTCGTCCCACAGCAGCTGCTCGGCGATCTTCGGCGCGACCGCCGCACGCAGGTGGACACGCCACGCCTCGACGCCAGCGCGCAGCTTCGCCGCATCACCACCGCCTCGCGCGTACCAGCGCGAAAAGGGCCCGGCCCAGACGATTCCCGCCATGGCGCGCTACCAGATCCTCTTCAGGTCGAACTCGACGCCGCGCAGGACGCGCAGCCGGATCGACTCCGTGCAGACGACCGCCCGTCCGTACGTGCCCGCGCGCATCACGTACTGCTCGATGCAAGGCACCTCCGGGTCGACGATCCAGAGTTCGCGCACACCTGCACGTTCGTACTTCTTCCGCTTGATGCGACGGTCGTAGTCGCGCCGCGATGGCGACAGGATCTCGACTAGAAGGTCGGGAACACCAGCGAGCTTCGCTTCGCCGACCAACGAGCGGTTCTTCTTGGTAACCACGACCAGGTCGGGCTGCACGACGGACCCACGCCCGAGGTGCACGTCGAACGGCGCTGCGAACACCTCGCCGAGGCCTTGTCGTTCGACTCGCTCGAGGAACTCTCCAGCAAGTCGCAGCGACAGCTTCTGGTGGTACGAGCTAGGCGCAGGACTCACGAAGTGCCTCCCGTCGATCAGCTCGTGCCGGTAGCGATCGGGAGGGATCTTGCAGTAGTCGGCGTAGGTCCAGCGCCGGCGTCGGGACGTGGTACGGAGGGTCGCGGTCAAGGTCGGTTCCGTTCGGTCGCAGCATCGCAGCATACACGCTCCTTCGCGCCACCAAGGCCGGTGTGGCCGTGGTTGGTGCGGAGCCCTGTGCCGCGGAATCGCCAACGGTTGCAGGTATCCACGGGAAACCCAACCGACTCGGCGGTCTCTGCTACAGCTTCTCCTTGAGGAAGCGCAGGAACCGCGTGAACAGGTGGACCTGCTGTGCCAGGTCCTCGATGCCGTGCCGCACGCGCGGATAGACCATGAAGTCGCAGTCCTTGCCGGCCTGCTGCAGCGCGTGGAGGAACTGCAGGCTGTTCTGCAGGTGCACGTTGTCGTCCATCGACGCGGCCATCAGCAGCAGCGACCCCGACAGCTCGCCGGCCACCTCGACGACGCTGCTCGCGAGGTAGCCCTTCTCGTTCGTCGACGGCAGCCCCGCGTACCGCTCGGTGTAGATCGTGTCGTAGTTGCGCCAGTCCGTGATCGGGTTCACGGCGACGCCGCACTTCCACTTCGTGCTGTGCGTCAGGTTGTAGATCGTCTGGTAGCCGCCGTAGCTCCAACCCCAGATCGCGATGCGCGCGGGATCGGCCCAGCCCTGCTCGGCGAGCCAGGAGACACTGTCCTCGAGGTCATTCAGCTCGCTCGCGCCGAGCTTGCGCCAGCACGCCTTCGCGTACTTGCGGCCCTTGCCGCTCGCGGAACGGTTGTCGCAGACGAACACGGCGTAGCCGCGCTGCGCGAGCAGCTGATGCCAGAGGTAGTCGCGGCTGCCCCACTGGTCGCGAACGACCGGCGTGTGCGGCCCCGAGTAGGTGAACTGCACGACCGGGTACTTCTTGCCCGCCTCGAACCCGACGGGCTTCAGCACCATCGCTTCCATCGGGAAGCCGTCGCGCGTCTTGACCTGCACGAACTCGGGCTCGGCGAGCGTGTATTGCTCGAGCATGCGCGCCGCCGGCTTGCCGACCGCACGCACCTCTTCGTCCTTCAGGTCGCGCAGCGACACGGTGGGCGGCGTGTTCACGTCGCTCCAGCGCGTCACGAACGACGCGTTGCCGGGCGCCATCGTCACGTCGTGCGTGCCGCGCCCCTTCGTGATGCGCTGCATCTCGCCGCCGGCGAGCGGCACGCGGTAGAGATGCGTCTCCAGCGGGCCGTCGCGGTCCGCGGTCACGTAGACGCACTGCGCCGCCGCGTCGACGGCGACGACCTTCTCGACCTGCCACTCTCCCTCGGTGAGCCGGCCCGCGAGCGCGCCGTCGCGCCCGTAGCGGTACAGATGCCGGAAGCCGTCGCGCTCGCTGAGCCACAAGAACGCCTCGCCGCTGCCGAGCCAGACGGGCTCGGGCCCCGCCTCGACCCAGCAGTCGCTGTCCTCGCGCCACAGCTTGCGCACGGCGCCGGTCGCCGCGTCGCCGGCCAGCATGTCGAGCCAGCGCTGCTCGCGCCCCTGGACCTGGAACAGCACCTCCTTGCCGTCGGGAGCCCACGTCACGCGAACGACGAGCCGGTCGTCGGCCGGATACGCGGCGAGGTCGAACCAGCGCGTCGCGCCGTCCGCGACCGCAATCACGCCGACGTCGACGATCGGGTTCGGCTCGCCGACCTTCGGGTAGTTCGTCTTCTCGACGGGCGGCCGCGCCGGAGAATCGCCGACGAGCACGAACTCCTGGACCGGCGACTCGTCGAGCCTCAACAGCGCGATGTGCTTGCTGTCGGGCGACCACCAGTAACCCTGGAAGTTGCCGCGCCCGTAGAGCTCCTCCTGGTAGACCCAGTCGAGGCGCCCGAAGAACAGGTCCTCGTGGCCTTCCTTGGTCAGCGCGCGCACCTCGCCGCCGGTGGCCGGTGCCATGTGCAGGTTGAACTTCGCGACGAACGACACCCACTGGCCGTCGGGCGAGAACAACACGCCGACCTCGGCGTCGGCCGGCGTCGACGTCAACCGCTTGCACGAGCCGTCGCGCGCGCCGACGAACAGGTCGTTGCCTGCATTGACGACGAAGTGCGTGTGGGCGCTGTTCCAGATCCACGCCTCGGGGTCGTTCAGCGCCTCGTCGAGTCCTTCCGCGGCACCGAGCGCCTCGCGAAGGGACTTGCCGAACGCCTTGTGGTCGACGAAGCGCTCGCGCTTGCCGGTGCGCGCGTCGACTGCGCTCCACCGCGACGGCCCCTGCCCCGGCGGGACCCGCGGGCCCGCGTCGAACACGAGGTAACGATCCGCATCGAGCCAGTCCTGCGGGTCCTCCTCGTGCGCCACCACCATCAGGTAGTCGAGCCGGAACATGTCGATCGGCTCGAGGCGATCCTTCGCTGCCTTCTGCTGGGCAACAGCTGCGCCGCCGAACGCGCCGAGGAGACAACACAGCACTGCACTGCGGATCATCACTTGCCTGCCTTCTCGGGGGCTGCCTTCCGTTCGGCACAGATGCGCGCGAGGCGCTTGCCGAGGCGATCGCCGCGCAACCCGACCGCCGCGATCTTGCCATCGGCGCCGATCAGGAACGTCGCCGGGATCGACCGCACGCCGTACGCAGCCGCGACCTCGTTCTTGCCGTCCATGTGCTGGCGCCAGGTCATCTTCCTCTCCGCGATGAACCGCTCGAGCGCCGCGGGGTCCTGGTCGAGGCTGATGCCGACGATCTCGAAGCCCTTGTCGTGGTACTTCTCGTACGCCGCGAGCAGATGCGGCAGCTCGGCGATGCACGGGCCGCACCACGTCGCCCAGAAGTCGAGCAGCACGACCTTGCCCTTGTACTCGGCGAGGTCGATCGGTTTGCCCGCGAGGTCGGGCTTGCCGATCGGCTTCGGCTCGGTGCCGATCAGGTCGTAGGTGCCGGCGACGCCGGCCATGTGCTCCATGAGGCCTTGCACCGGCCGCGAGGCGCCGACCACGTTCAGCAACTCGACGGCCTGCTGCTTCTTGCCGCCCTCGACCAGCATGTCGCCGAGCATGATGGCGGCTTCGACGACGAGGTTCACGTTCTCGCTCGCGTTGTCGATCACCTCGCGCAACGCCTTCTCGGCGCCAGCCGCGTCGCCGCTGTCGCGCATGGCCCCGGCGCGCACGAGGCGCATCTGCGGCGCCGCCGGTCCGCCGGCGTGCTCCTTCACGTAGCGATCGGCGTAGAGCAGCACCTGATCGTGGCGCTCGAGCGCTTGCGCGAGCCCGACCGCTTCGACGATCGCCTCGGCGACGTCCTTCGCCGTGGCATGGACCTTCAGGTAGGCCTCGAGCGCCGCGAGCTTCCTCTCCTGGAAGTCGCGCTGCAGCTCGGCGAGCGAGGCATGCACGCCGGCCGGTGCTTCGGCCTTCGTCGGTTCGGGCGGGGCGGGATTGCCCGGCGGGGGACTCTGGGCGGGCAACAGTGCCGCGCCCAACGCGAGGATCCAATGCAGCTTCATCATGACTCCGTGAGTCGCGGAAGCGTATGGCCGCGGCGCGGCCGGAGTCGAGCATCGTCCGATTCGCGAGGAACGAGTTCTCCACGCATGCGGCCCGGCCCGTTCCACGGCAGCCGTCACATGGTAGAACCTCGCAACCTCGTGACCCTGCGTCTGCCATCCCTTCGCTGCTGCGCGGCCCTCGCCTGCCTGCCGTTCGCCTCGTGCAGCTACCTGCACCAGCGGCTCGACGACCTGCACGACTGCGTGCTGTATCGATGGCACGAGAGCGCGTTCGGTCTCGCGGTCGAAGCGAAGCTCGGTCCCGTCGAGGCCGCGCTCGGCGGCTGGTATGCGGACTGGGGCTGGGGCAAGGACACGTGGTGGCAGCAGCCGGGCTACGTGCTGACGAACCACGGCACCGGCGTGCCGTTCACGACGTTGAGCCCGCTGATCTACGACGCGCCGTGGACGCGCGCACTCGCGACGAGCGCCTGGGGCAACAACCCGGCCGCGCCCGATCAGTTCGACGACGTGCGCTCGTGGATGGGCGTCAGCGACATGGCCGACTTCGACGACGGCCTGCCGTTCCGGCTCTCGACGCAGCAGCGCATCGCGGACGCGTTCGGCATCGAGGTCGGCGTCGTGCCGGTGATCGCTGGTCTGCGCGTCGGCTTCAACGCCGCCGAGTTCGCGGACTTCGTGCTCGGCCTCGTCGGCATCGACGTGCTCGGCGACGACGGCAGGCCGCGGCCGCCGAGCCTGCCGTACGTGCCGGTCGGGAAGTAGCGATCAGTTCCCGACGACGGCGTGGCCACCGTTGCTCATGAGGATGCCCGCGGGGTTGGCGCCCGGCGCCAAGACGAACGCCTGCTGGAAGAACGGGAAGCCCGCGAGGCTCGGCGTCGCAGGGATCGCGGTCACCCAGTTCACGGACCCATTCGCGTTCGCGACGCCGACCAAGAGTGTGGCGTCCATCGAAGCGAGCAGATTGCAACCCGGCATGCCGAAGGCACCGAGGGCGAGAGGCAGTGGAACCGAGGCCCAGACAGTGGCGGACAGACCCATCACGCCGCCGACCAACGAGCCCGCCGGAATCTGATCCACCTCCGCAATGAACTGGCTGCCGAGGATCGGCGCGCTGATCCACAGCGGGTTCGCGCGCAGCCGCGGTGGCAGCGGGAGGGTTCCGGCGCAACCGCTGCCGTAGGTTGCATAGCTCGCCGCGAACGGGGGCTCGGTCCACACGTAGGTGGTGTCGACGAAGCTGCCGCCATTCAGATGACCGCCGAACATCACGAAGGTGTCTCTGCCGAAGTCGAACACCATGCAGTGGCGGTACAGAATGGGTTGCGGGCCGGTCATCTGCTGCCACACGCCTGCGCCAGCCCACTGCCACGTGTAGCCGACTCCCTGACTCGAGCCACTGCCGACGTAGCCGATCCCACTCTGGATGAACACGCGATTGCGCACCGGATCCTGCGCAATCCCGTAGCTGTTCACGCCGAACGTGTTCTCGGACCCGAGGGTGACCCATCCCTGTGGCTGCGTGAAGCGCTTCGTCTGCTGGCCCTCCTTGAGCAGGACACCACCCGCGGCGGCGTGGAACACCATTCCGCAGCCACTCGAGCCCATCGGCTGCGCCACGTTCACCGTGTTGGCGCTGGTGCCGTTCCAGAGCAGATTGATCGCGCTCAGGTTGTAGAAGACTCCACCTTGCAGCGGGTCGTACGATGCGCTGCCGCCAGCGTCGAGCCCGGTGACGCCGGTCGCGCGTTGGGTCCAGTTCGAGCCATCCCATTCCCAGATGTCCGTGACTGGCGAGCCGTTCGTTCCACCGATCAGCACCGTGCGTTGCCGCACGGGATCGTACGCCATCGCGTGATCAGCGCGCGCCGATGGGGATGCTGCCGGCGATCGCTGTGACCAGCCGCTGGGGCCGAGCTCCCAGGTGTCGTTCATGTAGGCGCCGTTGAAGCCGCCGAACAGCACGGTCCTGTTGCGCGCGACGTCGAACACCATCGCATGCCGTTCGCGCGCGAATGGCCGCGGAGTCAGGGGCAGCGCAACCCAGGAGCCAGGGACTTGTCCGGCGAGCTCTGCGAGCAGCGAGGAGAGAACGAGAAGAGCGAGCGGTGCGCATTGCATGGTTGCCCTTTGAGCAAGCGAAGGCGTGAGAGAGTAGCAGTGCGAGTCCTTGCCGCCGAGGAGGTCGGTGCACCCTGCACCGAATGCCGCAGGCGCTGAGGAGAACGAAGGAGGCGCGTGCGCGGCCTGCCCGCGATCACGAACGGCGCAGTCGCTTCGCGACGAGGCGCGCGACGCGTCCATCGCTGCCGCATGCGAAGTCGCTGCCATCCGCGCCGCGTGCACACGCGTGGAAGCACCGGCTCGTCGGGAAGCCATTACTCGGCCGGCGCCGAACCACCGCACCACAGCGCGACCACGAACATGGACGAGAGAGTCTTCATGGGCGTCACGGTCCGCGGCGCACGTTGACGAACACCCGCTGCACGCGCGCGTCGGTCAGTCGAACGAGGACGCCCGCGGGCGGCGCGTCGACGAACTGGAAGCCTCCCTGCGCCTGCATCTGGTACTCACCGGGCGCCAAGCCAGTCCACTGGACGAACGACTGCCCACCCTCGGTGAACGCGGTGTCGGCCCTCGAGTCCGGAGTGTTCAGCCACAGATACTGCCCGAGATCCTGCAGGTCGACGTCGGGCGTCGCGGACACGACGGCCAGGAGCCGGATGCCTGGCCACGTCACTTCGGCACGCACGATCGCGGTTCCGATGTCGACGGTCGCCAGGACGTCCGTCGCCCACCACGATCCCTCGAGCAGCTGCCAGCGCCCCGGCGGCAACGCGATCGAGAACGTGCCGTCCAACTCGGTGCGCACGCGACGCTCGTCGTTGTGCACGACGTGGCGCAGGCGCAGCTCGCGAAAACCGCGCACGGCGTTGCCCTCCGCATCGACGACGCGACCGTGCAGCGACCCTGCAGGCGTCGGCCCGCCGAAGTCCATGTGCGCGCGCTCGCCGGGCTGCAGGGTCAGCATGCGGTCGTTCAGAGCCGACCACTGCCCTTCCGGCTCTTCGAGCTGGACCCAGTAGCACCCCGCAAACAGGCCTCCGAACTCGAACGCGCCGGCGCGATCCGTCACCGCGACGACCGTGCACATCTGACCAAGCCTGACGATGTGCACCGGGACGCCGGCGCGCGGCGCCCCTGTGTCGTTGCGCACCGAGCCTGTGATGCTCGCTGTTCCGAACAGGATCACGACGGTGCGCGCATTCGGCGGCCGGTCGGTCCCCGCGGACACGGCGCCATCTGCCTCGAGGTAACGTCCCTCGTGGTCGGCTCGCACGACGAACTCCCCCACGGCCATCGACGTGAACAGCACGCGACCCCGCGCATCGGTCCTCCCTTCGACGGTTGCAGGGCCGCGTTCGCCCGCACTGCCGAGCCGCCCGGGCCCCCTGGGCCACACGCGAACGCGAACCCCGGCCAGCGGCTGCGCGCCCTGCACGACGAGCGCTTCGAGCTCTCCCGGACCGGGCCAACGGCGCATCGCATCGATCTCGTCGCGATCGAGCTCGACCGGAGGCGGGACGGCAGCCGGCGGCGCTTCGTCGCGGGCCATGGACACGTCGGTCGGAGCCGCGCGTTCGGGTGCTTGTGCAACGCCTGGAACGGCCGGCCTCGCGGCCTGCGGCGGCGCGGACGGTTCGTCCGTTCGCAACCACCACGCGGCCGCGATCATGAGCGCCGCGACGACGACAACCATGAGCCAACGGTGCATGCGCGTGCGACAGTACACGCCGACGCAATCTTCCGCCGGGCTTCGACCGGGCAGCGAGGGCTGTTTGCCTCGGGGCCGCCGGCTGGAAGGCCCGGCGAGGTCACGCCTCGGCTTTCGGATCGCGCTCCATGAGCCCGCGCACGGCGACGCGCGGCGACAGGCCCTCGAACAGGACCCTCGCGACGGCGGTCGCGATCGGCATCTCGACGTTGCGCTGCGCGGCCTCGGCGGCGACGACCTTCGAGGTCCACACGCCCTCGGCGACCTTCGGCGACGCGGCGAGCGCCTGCTCGAGCGTCTGGCCGCGGCCGATGCGTTCGCCGAACGCGCGGTTGCGGCCGTGCCGCGAGAACGCGGTGACCGCGAGGTCGCCGACGCCGGCGAGCCCGAAGAACGTGCGCGGGTCGGCGCCGAGCCCGATGCCGAAGCGCGACATCTCGACGAGGCCGCGCGAGAGGATCGCGGCCTTCGCGTTGTCGCCGTAGCCGAGCCCGTCGGCGATGCCGGCGGCGAGCGCCATGACGTTCTTCAGCGCGCCGCACAGCTCGATGCCGAGCAGGTCGGCATTGCGGTAGACGCGGAACGTCTTCGTCGTCAACGCGGTCTGCAGCCACTGCCGCTGCGCCTCGTCGCCACCCGCGACGACGACCGTCGTCGGCAGCTCGCGCGCGATCTCCTCGGCGTGGCTCGGGCCGCTCAGCGCGAACACGCGTGCTGGGGACCCGGCGGCCTCGGCGATGACCACGGACGGCCGCTTGCCGGTCTGCTGCTCGAGGCCTTTCGCGAGCGAGACGAGCGGGACCTTGGCCGGGACGAGGGCCGCGAGGCCCGTGAGCACGCTGCGCACGTGCTGCGTCGGCACCGCGACGAGCACGACCTCGCAGCGATCGAACACGGACAGGGCATCGTGCGTGACGGCGATCGAGTCCTTCAGCACGACGCCTTCGAGGTAGCGCTGGTTCTGCCGCGTCGCCGCGATCTGCGCGGTGTAGGCGGCGTCGTGGCCCCACAGCGCCACGGAATGCCCCGCGGAATCGAGCGCGATCGCCATCGCCGTGCCGAACCCGCCGTTGCCGAGTATCGCGATCTTCATGCGTTGGGAGCCGCGCGCGCGGCGAAGTGTCTCTTGAGGTTGCCTCGGTGCGTCCAGAACATCAGCACCGCGAGGACGAGGCACAGGACGGTCAGCGGCAGACGTTCGCCGAAGGCCGTGCCGGGGTGCAAGAGGATCGCGGCCGTCGCGAGCGCGAGGCCGAGCGCGAGGCTGCCGAAGAACACGTGGCCGGTCAGCCACCGCACGACGAAGAACACGAGCACCGCGAGTCCCGTCGCCGCCGCGTCGAGCGCCAGCAGCACGCCGGTCGCCGTCGCGACGCCCTTGCCGCCGCGGAAGCGCAGGAACGGCGTGAAGACGTGGCCGCATACGGCAGCTCCGCCGCAGAGCACGGGGGCCAGCGTCGGCTCCGCATCGCTGACGAGCCGCGGGCACAGACTGGCGGCCAGGAACCCCTTGCCGGCGTCGAGCAGGTAGATCCCGAGGAACGCCGCGAGCGCGCCGCCCTTCGACGCGAACGCCCGGCTCGCATTCGTCGCGCCGACGTTGCCGCTGCCGATCGATCGCACGTCGACGCCTTTGCACAGCCGGACGACGATCAGCGCGAACGGGATCGCGCCGAGCAGGAAGGCGAGCAGGCTGGCGCAGGCAAGGGCCATTCCGGGAAAGCTATGGCATGGAACCCGAGCGCGGCAACAGCGAGCGGCCGCCAACGACGCGAGCGCCGACAGCGCGCGGGCCGCGTGCCTTCCCGGCCAGGCGCCGCTAACGTGCCCGCCCGATGGCAGCGCGCATCGGCATCGACACCGGAGGCACCTTCACCGACGTCGTGCGATGGTCGGCAAGCGGCGTGCGCGTCCACAAGCTGCCTTCGACGCCCGCCGATCCGTCGCGCGCCGTGCTCGCCGGGCTCGCGGCGGTCCGGGAGCAGAACGGCGAGGAGGTCGACGTCGTGCACGGAACGACGGTCGGCCTCAACGCGGTCCTGACCGGCAACCTCGCGCGCACGGCCTTCGCGACGAACCGCGGCTTCGAGGACCTGATCGAGATCGGCCGCCAGGACCGCACCGAGCTCTACTCGCTGTCGCCGCAGAGGCCCGTGCCGCCCGTGCCGCGCGCGCTGCGCATCGGCGTCGACTGCCGGCGCGGACCCGGCGGTGCGATCGAGCAGAAGCTCACGCAGAGCGAAGTGGACCGCGTCGCGGCGGCCCTGCGCCGGCTGCGGCCCGCGGCGATCGCGGTCGGCCTCCTGCACTCGCCGGCGGATCCGAGCGACGAGCGCCGGCTCGCCGCGGCGGCCGCGCGTGCGTGTCCCGGCGTGCCGATCACGTGCAGTGCCGAACTGCTGCCCGCGTTCGGCGAGTACGAACGTTTCTGCGCGGCGATCCTGAACGCAGCGGTGGCACCGATCGTCGGCAGCTACACGGCATCGCTCGCGCGCGGCGTCGGCAACGGCCGGCTGCGCCTGTTGCGCAGCAGCCTCGGCATCATGCCGAGCGAGGAGGCCGCGCAGTTCCCGGCGCGCGCGATGTTCTCGGGCCCCGCGGGCGGCGTGCTCGCGACGGCCGAGCTCGCGCGCAAGCTGCGCCTGCCCAGCGCGGTCGCGTTCGACATGGGCGGCACGTCGGCCGACGTGTGCCTCGTCGAAGGAGCGGCCGTGCACGATTCCGGCTCCATCGGCGGCCTGCCGCTGCCGCTGCCGACGGTGCCCGTGCACACGGTCGGGTGCGGCGGCGGCAGCATCGCGTACGTCGACGCGGGCGGCGCATTGCGTGTCGGCCCCGAGAGTGCTGGCGCCGATCCGGGGCCCGCGTGTTACGGCAAGGGCAGCGAGCCCACGGTCACCGACGCACACGTCGTGCTCGGCCATCTCGGGCCCGACACGCTGCTGCGCGGCGCGTTCCCGATCGACGTCGGTGCGGCGATGCGCGCGATCGAGCGCCTCGGCCGGCGGCTCGGGCTCTCACCAGCGGCCACGGCGCGCGGCATCCTGACGGTCGCCGACACCACGATGGCTCGCGCGGTCCTCGTGATCACCGCGGAGAGAACCGTTGATCCAGCACGCGTACCGCTGATCGCGTATGGCGGAGCAGGCGGCTTGCACGCGGCCGGCCTGATGGCGCGGCTCGGTCTGCCGAGCGCGCATCTGCCGCAGCATCCCGGAGCGTTCTCGGCGCTGGGCCTCGCGCTGGCCGGCGAGTCCTGCGAGTGCTCCGAGGCAGTGCGGGTGACGCTCGGCCCGAGCACGCTTCGCATGTTGCTGCAGGTCGGCAGGAGATTGCTGCGAGCCGTCACGGCTCAGCTGCCCTCGGCGGGCCGCGGCCGCGTCGACGTACTCGTTCGCTACAAGGGCCAGGGCGCCTCGCTGCGGCTGCCTCTCACGCCGCGCGTCGCGCGGCAGTTCGAGGCGCTCCACCAGCAACGTTATGGTTTCGTGACGGCGTCCCCGGTCGAAGTGGTCCAGGTGACGGCCCGCGCCGAAACCCCCGGGAAACGCCTCCCAGGGGCCAAAACAACGCGGTTCTCGGAGGCCCGTCCTTTCCGGCGGCGTGCCCCGGCGGGTGGTGGGATCATGACGGTCCTGCCGCGCGAGCTCGTCGAAACGCCCATCGCAGGGCCGGCAGTCATCGAAGAGGCCACTGCAACCACTCTGGTACCACGTGGATACGTGGCAAGTCGGACCCCTTTCGGCCTGCGCATTCGGCGCCACCCATGACGTCGGGGGAACACCCGTCGCGAAATCAGGTGTACTCCTCGATCAGGTGGGTTTGATCTTCGAGGCCCGACTCGCTATTGTCTGCGTTTGTCAACCCTGTGGGCAGAGGTTTGGAGCACCAGCCGGCCGGAGTCGGTAACCTGCATCGGATGCCTGCCTAGGGGTTGGACGAAACGAATCACCTTGCCGGCGGCTCGAAATGGGAAGCTGGGCAGGGAACCGACACACTGCCGGGGGTTGTCCGCGACGGACCTAAAAACTTGACTCTCCTTCTTCCCCTTTTCCCGAAGTTTCACCCCCGGCCCCCTTTCCTCTCCGCAGCGCACTGGTCGCTGCGGCACGCTCTGTAGAGCGCTCGTCGCGCGTCGAAGGTCTGAGTTGCCGCATGCCGCCGTGCGGGGACACCTCGGCGGCGAAAGAGCCCGAAGGGCAACCCCGGATCAGCGCAAACCGTTGCGCACGCGCGACGGGAGGGTTCGGCGCGGCGCAGACGGGTTCGTTTCCGCGCGCGCGGCGCGCAGCAGGTCCGCGGCGAGATGATGCGACGGATAGATCTCGAGCAGTTGCTCCCAATCGGCGATTGCGCCGCTGACGGCACCCTGGCCATAGAGCAGCAATGCACGCTGGTGCAGCAACCTCGCGAGCCGCGCCTGCACACGCGCGTCGCTCGGGAATCGGCGCGCCAGCTCGAACAGGTCCGCGACGGCTGCCTGCAGATCGCCGCTGGCAAGGCAGGACTCGACCTGCGCGAGCCCGCGTGACACCGCATCCTGAGATGCCGGAGGACCGGTGGACGCGCCCGTGTTGTCCGCGGTCTCGACCGCCTCCGACTCGGGCAGCGAATCGCCTGCGGCCAGTCCGGGCGTGGCACTCGACGAGCCAGGCAGCATCGACGCCGTCGTCGGCGCGAGCTCGACGCCCGGAGCTGCAGCCGATTCTGCCGGCGTCTCCGGCCTGGCCGAGCCCGACTCGAACAAGCGGATCCGCTGCTCGGTGGCGGCAATCAGGCCTTCGACGCCGGGCAGGGACGGCCAGACCGCCTGCGCGAGGCGCAGGAACCCGAGCGCATCGGCGTCACGCCACTCGGCGCGCAGCGTCAGCGCTTCGAGCAGCATTTCATGACACCGGCGGATGCGGCCTTCGATGCTCGCGGCCGCCGCGTGTGCTTCGGGATAACGCGCATGAGTGACCGGCACCGCGTCGTAGGCGAGCAGCGCACCGACCAGATCGTGCTGGCGCAGTGCGAGCTCCGCCGACTCGAACGGGTCGTGGTCCACCGTCGTGCATGCCGCGAGACACAGCAGCGAAAGAAGGCTCGTGCGATGGCGCTTCACTGTGGTTCCTCGCGCATGTTCTCGTCGATCAGGACCTCGAGCTGCTCCGGCTCCGCTTCGTCGACGACCTCCTCGTCCGACGAGAGGGTCCGCCACGGCACGGTGCCGCCTGGCACGATCATGACGTTGGGGTCCGGATCCGGATCCGGCGGGTCCTTCGCGATCTCCTCGGCGAACAAGTCGAGCAGCCACGGATCGAAGACCGCGCCGCGCTCCTTGCCGAGGTGCAGCAGCGCATCCTGCCAGTGCAGCGGGCTCTCCCCCGCGCAGGTCAGCAGATCGAACGCCGACGCAATCGCGAGCATGCGCGCGCCGAGCGGGATGCGATCCCCCCTCAGGGCATCCGGCAGCCCGGCACCGTCGTAGCGCTCGAGCTGGTGGCGGATGATCCTCCCCGCGCGCCGCAGCCCCGGCATGCTGTCGAGTTGCTCGGCAGCCAGCACGGGGTGATGGTGCAACGACCGGGTCTCGACGTCGGTCAGCTCCGTTCGCTTCTGCAGGATCGAAGGCCGTACCCAGGCCTTGCCGAGGTCGACGAACCGGCAGGCGAGCTCGAGGTCCTTCTTGTCGCCTGGCAGCAGCTGCAGCCGCTCCGCGAGTTGCGCGGCATAGCGCGCGGTCCGCTCGCCGTGGTCCAGTGGAACGAGCCGGTTCCGCTCGAGGCCGTCGACGACCTGCTGCGCGATAGAGACGTAGCCCGCCGCAACGCGCGCCAGGCCGTCCTGGACGCCGCGTTCGACCTCCTGCAGCGCGAGCCCCAGTTCCTGCAGTTCGCTCTCGCGCGCTTCGGTGACTCCGCTGGCCTCACCGGCGCCGACGCGGATCAGCGCGTCGGTCGCGCCGCGCACGCGCGTCGACCAGTGGTGGCCGAGCATCACGGCTACCGAAACGAGCGAGAGGCAGCTCAGCAGCACGAGCCCGAACCACGTGACGTCGAACGTCGTCACGAACACGCGCACTTCGTGCTGCAGCCGGATCTCGCCGATGACCTCGCCGCCGAAACGCACGGGCGCCACGCTTTCGCGCACTGCGATCCTGCCGTCGCGGATGTCGTTGCGCTGGAACGGGCCGCTGGCGGCCAGCAGCGCGAGCTGCCGCTCGCCGAGCACGAGGGCCGTGTCGAGCAATACGTTGCCGGTCCGATCGAGAATGATCGCCCTGCCCCCGCTCTGGTCGTGCACGGTCGCACCGAGCACGGCCAATCGCATGATGTCGCCGCGCTCGAGCAGAGGAGCCGCGCGTTCCGCTGTGGCGATGGCCAGCGACAGCTCGGATGCCGCGCGCGCCTGCTCGAGGCGGCGATCGTCGCGATCCGCGCCCAGGAACCCGAGCACGACGGCCACGAAGAGACCGCCGATCGACAGCGCAACAGCAAGGCGCTGCGTCAGCGACCAGCCACGCGCCCTGCGTTCGCTAGCGAGGAACATTGTCCTCCCCTATCGGCACGACAGTGGGGTCCACTTGTGCAGGGACTCCGATCGCGCCGATGGCACGGGCAACTCGCTGCGCGCGGGACCGGAGCGTCGCCGCGATCGGCCGGCGGATGCCCGGTTGCGCCGGTTGCTGAACCGCCCGCGGCGACGGGGGTTTACCCCGTCACTTGATCGCTTCGAGGCTCTCGAGGTGCAGCTGGTAGATGTCGACGCAGTAGCCGTCCATGACGGTCGCCTCGACCTTGAACGTGCCGATGATCTTCAGCGGATCGAAGAAGTAGTCCGTCGTCTTCCCCTTCGGCATGACGACGCGCACGATGCCGTGGATGTCGGGCGGCTGGCCGTAGCAGCACGACCAGAGCGACTGCACGAGCAGGAACTCCTTGATGTTCCGGACCTCGTCGATCGGCAGCATGAAGCCCGTCATCAGGACCTTCTTGCCCGACAGCTCCTTGATGCGCTTGGGCATGCCCTTCAGGCCATCCTCGTAGGGCCACGAGGTCAGGTCGTCGAACGGCAGGATGCGATCCAACCCCGTGATCTTGCCCGCCTTGAGCTGCTCGGCCAGCTTGCGTTCAGCCTGCAGCATGGCCTCGGCACTCTGCATCGCGGCGATGTCGGCGGGGTCCGTGCCCCTCGGGATCGGCGCGTCCGCGGCGGGGCGATCGATCTTCGGCTCTTCGGCGGGCGGCTTCCCGTTCTCCGGCGCCGGCTTGTCCGCGGTCTTGACCTTCGCTGGATCCTGTGACTGCGCACCCGGCTTCGGCTCCTGCTTGCTGTCCTTCTTCGGCTCGCCCTGCGGTGCGGGTGCTGGCTCCTTCTTCGGCTCCACCTTCGCGGCCGGCTCCACCGGCGTGGTCACCGGGGCCGGGCTCTGACAGACTGCCAGACCGCACAACACAACCATGGGGACGAGTAGCTTCATCGGATGTCCTTGGGGCGACCGCCCCGGCGAGAGGGCATGCTAATACGACCACCGCCGAATTGGTGTCGCCGGCTGTTTTTCCTGGCGCCTCCACGTGCGGCCCATGCGATCGCTCCCGAGCCTTCGCCAGCAGTTGTCCATCCGTGAGGCACGGTCCCCGAGAGAAGACGCGGGCCAGATCGCCGTTGAGCCGCGCCCGCTGCGGGCGTCGGCTCCAACGCAGG
>DASVAL010000134.1:0-3960 GCA_036376355.1 Planctomycetota bacterium | reverse complement strand
CATCGCGAGGTGTCGGGCCCAGCGCTGTGGCAGGCCTTCGGCAGCCACCCGCTCGAGCTGTCGTCGCAGCGCGTAGACGAGCGGCACACACGGGGTCGCGAGCGTCTTGCCTTCGTTCGTCTCCTTGATCGAGCGCGGCAGGTCGAACAGGAAGCCGCGTTCCTCGACCGTCGCCGCGCGCGCCAGCGCTCGCGCACTGGCTGCGTAGTTGCAGATGCCGGGCGGCAGCGCGAGGCACTTCTGCGTGCCGGCGAACGCGAAGTCGAGGCCCCAGTCGTCGAAACGCAGCTCGGCGCCGCCGAGGCTCGTGACGACGTCGACGAGCACGAGCGCGTCGGGTGCATGCTCGCGCACGACGGCCGCGAGCTCGCGCAGCGGCGAGAGCACGCCGGTCGCCGTCTCGTTGTGCGTGATCATGACCGCCGCGACCGGCGGTCCGCGGCGCAGGCGCTCGCGCAGCACCGCGGGATCGTGCGCCTGGCCGAGCGGCACGGTCAGCGCCTCGGCGTCCCGCCCGCAGAGCTTCGCGATCTTGCACCAGCGCTCGCTGAACGCGCCGCAGACGAGGTGCAGCGAGCGGGCGCCGCGCGGCACGAGGTTGCGGATGCCCGCTTCCATGAACGCCGTGGCGGGGCAGGACTCGAACGCCGCCGGTTGCGCAGTCAGGAACAGGCCGCGGAGCTTCTGGCAGACGTCCTGCACGACCGCGGTGAACTTCGGATCGCGGTGGCCGACCAGCGGCATTGCCATGATCTGGCGCAGCTCGAGCTCGACCTCGGTGGGGCCGGGGATGAAGAGCACGGGGTGATCGCCCATGCCGGCAGCATCATCGATTTGGCAGGGAAAGCAACCGCGTGCGGACGTGCCGGAAGGCCGCCCGGCGAGAAGTTCTGAACCCGGCCCTTGCTGGGCAACCCCGCGGCGCCATCATCCTGGCGTCTCGGCCGGGTGCCGGGCTTGCACGGCCGCCGCCCGAACGAAGCCCTCGTCCACCCTCACTCCAACCCAGGACCATCGATGGCCACAGCGAAGAAGAAACCCAATCCCGCTCTCATGAAGCCGGTCCAGCCCGACGACGTGCTGGCCGTGATCGTCGGCAACAAGCCGATGCCTCGCAGCCAGATCACGAAGAAGCTGTGGGACTACATCAAGAAGAACGGCCTGCAGGACACCAAGGTCAAGACGAACATCAAGGCAGACGAGGCACTGAAGGCAGTGTTCGGCGGCAAGGCGGTCGTGACGATGTTCGAGATGACGAAGCTCGTCTCGGCGCACATCAAGAGCTGAGCAGCCCCGCCCGAAGCGGGCGGCGCCGCTCAGAGTTCTCACGGTCGCCGACGCCACGTGGGCAACGTCTCTGGGCGAGGCACGCCTCCAGCCCGCTGCGTCGTCTCCAGCAGCCCCGCCCGAAGCGGGCGGCGGATCACGCGCCGGCTGCCGCGAGCACCGGCGCGAAAGCCTGGTCGGCGGCGAGTCGCGCCCGTTCCCTCTCGGTCAGCACGTGCGCGAGGATCGGCGCGAGCGTCTTGCCCGCGACGAAAGCCTGGGCTCCCGCCTTGACCGCGGGGCGCGCCACGACGCCGCCGAAGCCGACGAAGAGCTCGACGTGGCCCTGCGTCTCGAGGTCCGTGATGCCGTCGCCGACGAACGCGAGCGGGCGGTGGTCGGCCGGGAGGCGCTGCACGACTTCGATCTTGCCGCGGTTCCGCCACAGCGGCGAGCTGCGGTCGAAGTCGACGTAGCCGCCCTGGCCGTCGAAGAAGAGCGGCACCGCGTGCACGTTCGCGAGCGGGATGCCGAGGTGCCGCGCCAGCGCATGCACGGGCACGAGCAACCCGCCGCTCAGGATGCCGACGTGTTTGCCGACGTGCTGCAGCGCGTGCACGACCTCCCGCGCGTGCGGCACGACGTGCTGCACGTAGAGCTCGCCGATGCGGTCGAGCTGCGCGCGGCGCGGTGCCAGCAGGCGCAGGCGGGCCTCGTAGACCTCCGCGAGCGGAAGCGTGCCCTCCATCGCCTTCCTGGTCAGCTCGACGATGTCAGCGCGCCGGCCCGCGGCCTCGAGCAGATCGTCGATGCTCGAGTGCTCGCTCGCGGCGGCGCGCTGCGCGAGCTCGTTCGCGTCGGCGCTCTGGCTCTCGCCGGCGAGCTTCAGCAACTCGTCGATGCCCTCGATCGACGAGAGCGTCGAGTCACAGTCGAAATAGACGGCGGCGAACGGTGGGCGCACGCGGCGGCACGATACCGCGGCGTCTGCTCATTTCACCGAACGCAGCGCCTCGAGTCGCGTGCGCGCACGGTCGCACTGGATCGTGAGCGGAGCACGCTCGCCGGCTTCGCTGGCCTCGATCTTCTGCGTCAGCCATGCGATCTCCGCTTCGGTGGCGGCGATCTCGCCGTCGAGCAGTCTTTCCACGATGGCAAACTTCTTCTTCAGCGTGCGCAGGTTGACCGCGTCCTTCCGGGCTTCGAGCTGCGGGCGCAGGCCGGCTTCGGAAAGTTTCTTGCTGTCGTCCGCGACGGCTTCGGCGACTTCGATCCCGGCGAGCAGGTCGAGGTAGCGCGAGGTCAGCTCCTCGGTCGCGTTCGCGGGGGACGGTGCGGTGTCCGCCGCGGCCGGACGCGGCACGTTCTGCCCCGGCCTCGCCGGGTAGGTGAACAAGTCGCCGGGCTGCAAACTGCCGGACGGAGGTGGCGGCTCGCCAGCGGGTGCGGCTCCGGGCCCCTGGCCGAACCGGTCCCCCGTTTCCTTGGCCGTGGAGCGGGCCATGTCCTGCAGCAAGTCACTGTCCACGGTCGAGTCCTTCGTGCGCCCGAGCAACTTGAGCAGCAGGGCATCGCCTGGCAGCAACAGGGTCTGGCCGACCCGGAGCCTCTCCGGATCGATCTCCGGGTTGAGGCGCCGGATCTCGTCCATGCGCGAAGCGTCGCCCAGCTCCCGCTTGGCAATGCGCTCCAGGCTGTCGCCGTTCTTCACCACGTAGTGCTCGGCTTTGCTCATCAGCCGGCGCCTGGCCGCTTCGGACGAGTCGCCGGGCTGCTGGTCGAGCAGCGCGCGATACGCGTCAGCACGCTGCATTTCCCCGAACAGCCGCGTGGCCTCGAGCGGAGGGGTCGGAGTCCGGGCAGGTGCAACCGGTTCCGCGTTGTGGGTCTGCACGAGCGTGCGCAGCTCGCGGATCTCGGCGCGCAGCGCTGCGATGGTGTCGAGCAGCTCGGACTCTCTCTGTCTGCGCGCGGCATCGGGCGGATCCTGGGCGGCAGCGGGCGCGCCGAACAGGCTGGCGACGGTGCCGACGAAGCACAGCGCCGCGAGCGCGTGCATGGCACGGCTCCGGAGCGAAGGGGGCGAAGACAACGAACCACGACGTTGCAGGAGCATCTGGATCCTCCGGTAGAACTCGGATGGGCGGTGGAACACGGCTACGGTGCCGGCCGCGGCCAGGGCAGGCTGGTCGTGTTCGGCGAGGTCGAGCAAGGCGCGTGCGTACGAGTTGCGGTCGGGGCCCGCAGCGTCGTCGTCGGCGAGCAATTCGTTGCAGAAGCGCACCTCGCGGCAGAGCCACCAGAACAGCGGATGGCAGTAGAGCGGGATCGCGAGCAGGGCCAGCAACGCGGAGACCCTGCTGTCCCCGGCGCGCAGGTGCGAGGCCTCGTGCGCGGCCACGGCCCTGGCTTCCGCGGCGCGGTCGGGTTCGAGCAGCTCGTCGGGCAGCACGATGACCGGACGCAGCACGCCGGTGCAGAACGGCCGCACGCGCTGCGGCGAGAGCAAGAGGCGCGTGCCGTGAGGCAGCGTGAACCCCGGCACCGAAGCCGGCGCCGCCTCGCGGCAGGCTGCGAGCAGGCGGCGCAGCCTCGCTTTGCCGGCGAGGTGGCGCAGCAGGAACAGCAGGACACCGAGCAGGTAGGCGCTCGCGAGCAGCGTCGGCCAGGCGATCTCCGCGCGAGCGGCGGCGG
>DASVAL010000122.1:0-2621 GCA_036376355.1 Planctomycetota bacterium | reverse complement strand
AGTGGCGGTTGCAGCGATCGCGATCGCGGCGGTCAGCAACACGCTCGTGAAGGCCGGCATGGCCGCGGGAATGGGCCGCGCGCTCGCGCGGCCGGTGTTGCTCGGTGCGGGGCTGATTCTCGTCGCCGGGGCGCTCGCCGTCTGGCTTGCGTGATGGGGTGGGGCGCGGGGGAATCTTGCCCGCGAAGGGCATTTTCTGCTGAATCAACGCCAGCGGAATCCACTACCTGCAGATCCACCACTGCCGACTCCACATGGCTCCCGCTCGCCGCACGAAGACCAGGCAGCCTCAGCAAGGCGTGTTGCCGTTCCGCCGCCTGCATGGCGGCCGCCGTGCAGGTGCGGGTCGCAAGCCGAAGGGCGAGAAAGCGGGAGTGAGCCACGCGCCGCGAGCTCAGCACGCGGCGCGTTTCCCGGCCCACGTGACGCTGAAGCTGCGACGTGGCTTGCCTCGCTTGCGCAGCAAGCGAGAGTACGCCGCGCTGCGCGCGGCGTTCACCGCTGGCTGCACTGGCGGAGCCAGCGCAGCCAGCGGTGGTGGCTTCCGCCTCTGCCACTACGCCGTGCTCAACGACCATCTGCACTTCGTCGTCGAAGCCCGCGACCGCCCATCGCTATCGCGAGGTCTGCAAGGCCTCGCGATCCGAATGGCCAGAGCCTTGAACAGACTCTGGCGTCGCCGCGGCAGCGTGTTCGCGGACCGCTACCACGACCGCATCCTGACGACGCCGCGCGAAGTCCGGAATGCGATCCGCTACGTGCTCGCCAACGGGAAGAAGCACGCCGCCGAAGGGCGCGAGATCTCCGTGCCGGGGCCGATCGACACGTTCACATCGGCCGCGTGGTTCGACGGGTTCCGCGAGACGGTCACAGTGCGCGGCATCGAAGCGATCCCACGCCCAGTCACCGACGCGCGCACGTGGATGCTCACGATCGGTTGGCGGCGGCACGGACTGCTCAGCGTTCACGAGGTGCCTGCCGCGGGCTGACTTGCGGAGCGCGCTTCGTCGGCGGAAGCGCGCTCGTCACGAGGGCGAGAAGGTGGTCCTCAGCCCTTCATCGCGCGCTTCGCCTGCTTCGCGGCGCGCTTCTCCTTGAGTGTCTTCTCGGGCTTCTTCTTCTCCTCTTTCTTGCCTTGTTGTCCCTTGGCCATGGTCGCCTCCTGTTTTGAGCGGGTACGGGTTCGGTAGGGGTCTGCGTCTTTGTCGGGACGCGTCGCAGCGCGACACACAACAGAATGCTGTGCGTGCCGCCGATTATCCAGGGGCGCGTCGCGACTTCTGCGGCGCGCATCACTTCACGGCGCCGGCCTTCGCCTGGCTCGCGTCGAACGCGGCCTTCATCTCGCCGTGGATGCGCGCGAGCAGGCCGTTCGGCCACAGCTCTGGATGCGGCTGGAACAGCGAACCGTGGTCGCGACCCTCGGCGAAGATCACCTGCGCATCGCTACCGAGCTTCTTGAGGTCGTCGCGCAGCAGGTAGCAGGCACCCTCGAGGCGGAACGTGTCCTGCGTGCCGATGAAGACCCGCAGCTTGCCCTTCAGCTTCGGCCCGAGTGTTGGCCAGTTCTCGCGCAGGATGTAGCCGATGTCGTACTTGCGCCAGCTCTCGGCGACGGCCTTGTCGATGACGCCCGTCTTCGGGTCGAACATGTTCATCGGACGGCCGTCCTTGCCGCGCGGCGAGAACACGGCGTTGAAGCTCATGAACTGGCCGCCGTGGTCGCGCCGTTCGAGCTCCTTCGTCACGAACTGCTCGATCGTCTGCGCCCACTCTCCCTTGCGCCGCACGAGCTGGATCGGCTTGCCGTCGGGGTCGGTGTAGGCGTTCGCGAAGCGATAGACGTCGATGCCCGTGAAGTCGCGGAAGTCGACCGAGTCGGGGGCCGTCGACCAAGTGCCGCCGAAGAACTCGGGATACGTGACCTGCAGCCAGAAGCTCGACCAGCCGCCGCTGCTGTGCCCCGTCAGGAACCGCGCGGCCGGCGTGCCGAACGCGTGGAAGTGCTCTTCGAGCGCGGGCACGAACTCCGTCACGAGCGCCTTGCCCCACGGGCCGTTGTTCTCCGAGTCGGCGAACTCGTGGTGCCCGAACTCGAACTGAGCCTCGAGGAACACGTAGAGCAGGCGCGGCGTGCTGCCGTCCGCCATGCCCTTCACGAGATCGGGAGCGCGGCGGATGGCGCCGCGGTGCGAGCCGCCGAAGCCGTGGATCGAGTAGCAGACCGGCAGCCGCTCCTCGGCGCCGAGGTCGGGCGGCAGCACGACGCCGGCGCGCACCGACATGTCGCGGCCCCAGAACTCCGAAAGCAGCTTCGAGCGCAGCTCGAACAGCTTCAGCGTGTCGGTCTCGGGGAAGGCTTCCTGCGAGCGCAGCGGCGCGAGCAGCAGCGACAGTGCTATGAGCAAGCGGTTCATGTGTCCTCCGGGGGCTCAGCTCACTGCGGCCATTCGAGGCCGTCTCGCACCTTGGGTCGATCCGTGCGGAACAGGCCGTCGCCCAGGAGCACGAGGTTGCCGTGGTCGTCCTTGACGATCTTGCCCGTGACCTTGAGCGCGTCGAGCAGCCGCAGGTCGGGCAGCGCAGGCGTCGCGATCGGCCTGCCGTCGGCGCCTCGCACC
>DASVAL010000119.1:0-48928 GCA_036376355.1 Planctomycetota bacterium | reverse complement strand
TGTGGCTTGATGGTGTGTATGCGAGCGAGCCGGGCCGCGGGCGGGCGGAGTTCTGCGAACACGACGAAGTGTCGGATGGTGACGTGGCCGGTCTGGTGTCGGCGATCCGCGCTCGCGTGCTGCGGTATCTGCGGCGAGTGGACATGGCCGAGTACCCGTGGTGTCGGACGACCGACGCGTCGTCGGCGACCCGACCCGCTTGCTAGCCCCAAGTCGAGTGTCCATGCTGCCCGACAATGGAACGCGACTTGCTCGAACGAGCCGCGGCCACCGCCCACCGCGTTCTACCGATCTCCGTCCATTCTCTGTCCATCGCCATGCGTCACCACCTGGCTGCAGTCCTCCTGTTCACGTTGCCGCTCGACGCCCAATGCGCGCTGCAGTGGCTGCCCAACCCCGGCACCGCCGGGACGATCCGTGCTCTCGCGACATTGCCCGGCGGCGACGAGATCGCCGGTGGCAGCTTCACGATGCTCGGAGGGGTGCCGGCCGCCAACGTCGCACGCCGCGCCGGCGGCGCATGGGCAGCGCTGGGCAGCGGCACCAATGGCACGGTGTTGTCGCTCGCCGTGCTGCCGAGCGGCGACCTCGTCGCCGGGGGCACCTTCACGGTGGCCGGCGGCGTGCCGGCCAACGGCATCGCGCGCTGGAACGGAACCGCGTGGGCGCCGCTCGGCACCGGGGTCAGCGGCAGCCTGAGCGTCCAGATCACCACCGGTGTGCAGGCGCTGCTGGTGCTGCCGAACGGCGACCTGCTCGCCGGCGGCCACTTCGTCAACGCAGGCGCCGTCGTCGCCAACCACGTCGCCCGCTGGGACGGCGCCGCGTGGCACGACCTCGCCGGCGGCGTCGCGAGCAGCCACCTGAACGCGCTGCCGGAGATCAAGGCGCTCGAGCGGCTGCCGAACGGCGACGTCGTCGCCGCCGGTTCGTTCGTCTTCGCCGGCGGCGTGATCGCGTCGCGGATCGCACGCTGGAACGGGACCAGCTGGTCGGCGATGGACGCGGGATGGCCGTTCAGCCAAACGCCGGTCCGCCGGCTGTTGCTGTTGCCGAACGGCACGCTGCTGGCCGCTGGCGCCTACCCACCGCCGCTTGGCCCGGGCGTGCCCCTTCTCGCGTCGTGGTCAGGTGCGGCGTGGACCCAGTTCGGCGGCGCGCTCGCCAGCGCCGGCACGCTCGGCGATGGCGCAATCGACGCCCTCACGGTGCTGCCCGACGGCGATGTGGTCGTGGGCGGCCACGCCGTCGCGGTAGGCGCCGGCGGGGCCGGTAACCAGCTGCTGCGGTCGAACGGCGCGACGTGGACCTCGCTCGGGACCGTCGCCGGCGACCTGCACGCACTGCAGTGGTCGGCCGGCGGGCGCCTGCTCGCCGGCGGCACCTTCGCAAGCGTCGGCGGCATCGTGGCACCGGGCTTCGCCGAGCTGGCGACGACGTGCCCGACGGTGATCGGCAGCGTCGGCAGCGGCTGCACGGGCAGCGCCGGGCCCAAGCTGCTGAGCGCGACGTCGCCGCCGTGGCTCGGCGGCACGTTCGTCGCCGAGGCGACCGGCATGCCGGCGCTGTCGATCGCGCTCGCGATCACGAGCACGTCGCCCGCGACGATCCCGCTGGCCGCGGTGCTGCCCGTCGGTGGGCCTGGCTGCGACGGTCTCGTCTCGCCGTTCTTGTCCACGCTGCTGCTGCCGGCCGGCGGTCTCGCGGTGTCGGTGCTCCCTCTCCCCGACGCCCCGAGCCTGGCCGGCGTCGTGCTCCACCATTATGTCGCGAACCTCGAGTTCGACACCACCGGCGCCATCGTCGCGCTGACCGCGACGCCACGGCTGCAGCTGACGCTCGGTTCGTTCTGACCGCTCCGTCGCTCCGACACGATGCACTTCCACGGGGCGGTGCGAGCCCCGCTGAAGCCGGACCGACCGACCTGACCACTGCCGGTTGGCGCTGTGCGACGCGCAACATCCTCGGCGGATGTCGCGTGCCCCGCGCTCGAGAAGTGCCGATCCGCCCGCTGCGCGTCCTCGGGCTTGCAGTGCGGCACGCCCGGCACGTTGCCGAAGCCGTTGCGACCCGTCTCGAGGCCGCGCAGCGCCTTCTGCATCGCCTCCTTGAACGTGCGCCCGATCGCCATGACCTCGCCGACCGACTTCATCTGCGTCGTCAGCACCGGGTCCGCGGTCGGGAACTTCTCGAAGGCCCAGCGCGGGAACTTGACGACGCAGTAGTCGATCGTCGGCTCGAAGCAGGCCTTCGTGACCTTCTTGATGTCGTTCTGCAGGAGCGGCGAGCCAGAAGGCAGGGCAAGCCGCGGCCGCGGGCCGGGGCCGTGGCGTATCCCGTTTCGCCGCCTCGTCAGGGGTTCGAGATTGCGATGCCGCCCGGGTGAGCGCGGGTGCAGTAGGGTGCTTGTGTGTCTTCGGACTCAGCTCGCAACCCAGGGCCCGAGCCAGCCCCCGCAGCAGGGTCCGTTCCTACTGCCGACCAGATGTGGGAGCAGGTCTACTCTCAGCTGACGGCCACCAGCGCATGACAGCCGTGCGTGCCGGCCGCAGAGCTCCTGCCGCGGTTTTCCTTCCCGGCATGGCACGCTCCGGTGTCCGACGTCGCACTGGTGGGTGTCTGCCAACAATGACGCGTGCTCCGCGACGAGCATCCCGACATTCGCAGACCAGTTACTGCCCAAGTGACTTCCCCTTACCCGCAAAGGAGTACGCATCATGTTCACACGTTTGAAGCACAACACACCAAGAGCGATCGCCCTTCTGGCCGCGATTCTGTCGTACGCGGTTGCTCAGCCGGTGTCAGCCCAGAGCAGCACGGTCGACGATCCCAGCGGCGACACCTTCTTCCTCGCTCCAGCATTCCAAGACATCGTTGGTGCCCGGATGACGAAGTTGGCAAGTGGAGACTTCGAGTTGCTCATGGAAATGGCAGGTCCGGTGCCCGGCGCTCCAATCCTGCCTCCCCCTGGGGTCAACCAGATCTGGTGGAACTGGGTCTTCGACCTGGATCCCACTGCATCTCCTCGGGGATATCCTGTCTCACCGGGCACGGCCCTCTACCCGGAACTCATTGTGTACGTGAGCTGGAATGGCTCCCAATTCGCAGGAACTGCAGTAGACAGGAGACCTCTACTGACTGGCGGAACGGCAGTCATTACTCCTGTCCCATTCGTCATCAATGGAACGACGGTTGAGGCGTTCCTGGACTTCACGCTGATCGGCGAAGTCCCCCCGATCTTCGATTGGCGCCCTGTTACAGTCGACTGGGCAGGTCCGTTGGGATCAATGGGCTTCCTTGTTCCCGATAACACCGACTTTGTCGGGTTTGGCGGCGAGTCGATTGCTGGAGAACTGGTCGATCCGTACGCGTTCTGTTCCACCTGGGACACTGCCACGCGCGGAAGGGAGCGAGAATCTGGTCGACGAGCAAGGGCCAGCTCCCCTGGCAACAGTGCCGCTTGCGCGCGTTCGAGAGCCTCAGCGGCGTGCCAGCTGTCGTGCGCGTAGTCCCTCGCGGAACGCCCAAGACCACGCGGAACCCAAACTTGACACTGTCCCAGCGCGGCCTTGGCTGTCGCAACCGAACTTCGGTTGCAAGCCGCGGCCAAGCACGCGGCGGTTTGGCCATGGCCGCTGGTTGCTTGGGACGCCTCACTTGCGAAACCCAACCCTCGCGCGGCGCGAGGAGAGCCTGTTCCAGCGCCCGCGTCGAGCGCCCGCCGGAATTCAGTTGGCCCAGAGCACGGCTGAAGATCGCGCGTATGCAGTTCCGGGACGCCTCGAGTGCGCCGATTGTCTCCCGCAGGCCAGCCGCCACGTATCATGAAGCACATGAGCCAGGTGACGCGCGTCCTTTCCGCCATCGAGCACGGCGACCCGAAGGCTGCGAAGCAACTGTTGCCGCTGGTCTACGAGGAGTTGCGCAAGCTCGCCGCCCATCGAGTCGCTCGGGAACAACCGGGCCAGACACTCAGCGCCACGGCGCTGGTGCACGAGGCCTACCTGCGGCTGGTCGGCAACGGGGCGGAGCCGCACTGGAACAGCCGCGGCCACTTCTTCGCTGCCGCGGCCGAAGCAATGCGCCGTCTCCTCGTCGAGCGGGTTCGACGAAAGCGCCGCGCCCGGCACGGCGGTGGGCGGGCCCCCATCGACCTGGAAGGCCTGGATGTCGAAGCCGAGCGGGGCCTCGACGACCTGCTCGCACTCGACGACGCGCTGCAGCGGCTGACCGCCGAGGAGCCAGCGGTCGCGGAGGTCGTCAAGCTCCGCTACTTCGCGGGGCTCACGGCCGAACAGGCCGCCGCGGCTCTGGACATCTCCTTGCGCACGGCGAACCGGCACTGGGCCTATGCCAAGGCCTGGCTCTATCAGCAACTGAGCGAGCGAACCGGCACCGGGTCATGACCGGCCTCCCGGCGGTGCATCTGGCCGCGTTGTCTTCTGCCCCGCATGGCATGCACCGGTGACCGACGTCGCACTGGTGGGTTGTTGCAGACTCAGACGAGGATGAACCCAAATGGTCAGGAATCCCCCGAGCGCGAAGGCGGTGTTCGACGAAGCGGTCGAGATCACCTCGCCCGATGAACGTCGCAACTATCTGGATCGGGCCTGTGCGGATGCGCCGGGCCTTCGACAGCAGATCGAAGCGCTGCTCGCTGCATACGCAGACGCTGGCAGCTTCCTGGAAACGCCCCCGGACCCACCTCGCGACGGCATGGACATGCAGCCGGCTGCCGAACGGCCCGGCACGATGATCGGTCCCTACCAGCTGGTGGAGCAGATCGGCGAAGGCGGCATGGGCGTGGTCTGGATGGCCGAGCAGACTCACCCGGTGCGGCGCCAGGTCGCACTCAAGGTCATCAAGCCGGGCATGGACTCCAAACAGGTCGTCGCGCGCTTCGAAGCCGAACGCCAGGCCCTGGCCGTGATGGACCACGTCAACATCGCCCGCGTTCTCGATGGGGGAGCCACGGCAGCCGGCCTGCCGTTCTTCGTCATGGAACTGGTGCATGGTGTGCCGATCACCAAGTTCTGCGACGACAACCGGCTCACGCCGCGCGAACGGTTGGAGCTGTTCGTGCCGGTCTGCCAGGCGATCCAGCACGCCCACCAGAAGGGCATCATCCACCGCGACATCAAGCCGTCGAACGTCTTGGTCACGCTCAACGACGGCAGGCCGGTGCCCAAGGTGATCGACTTCGGCGTGGCCAAGGCGACGGAGCAGAAGCTGAGCGACCGGACGTCGTTCACGCAGTACGGCACGCTCGTCGGCACGCTGGAATACATGAGCCCGGAGCAGGCGGAGATGAGCGCTCAGGGCGTCGATACGCGCAGTGACATCTTCTCGTTGGGCGTGCTCTTGTACGAGATCTTGACGGGCAGCACACCATTGACTCGCGAGCGGATGAAGCAAGCCGCCCATGCCGAGCTGCTCCACCTGATCAAAGAGGAAGAACCGCCGAAGCCGAGTACGCGGCTGAGCGACTCGGGTGATGCGCTGGCATCGATCTCCGCCAACCGCCACACCGAGCCGGCCAAGCTCACGAAGCTTATGCGCGGCGACCTGGACTGGATCGTGATGAAGTGCTTGGAGAAGGATCGCAACCGGCGCTACGAGACGGCCAACGGCTTCGCGATGGATGTGCAGCGCTACCTGGCCGACGAGCCGGTGCAAGCATGTCCGCCTTCGGCGGGTTATCGGTTGCGAAAGTTCGTGCGCCGAAACCGCGGGCCGGTGCTGGCGGGCGGGCTGGTGCTTCTTGCCGTGATTGCCGGCGTGATCGGGACGTCGATCAGCACGGTGCTGCTGTGGCGCGAGAAGGAGCGCACCACAGCAGCGTTCGACCGGGCGGAGGCCAACCTGGATCTGGCGCTCAACGCTCTCGATCAGATCTACGTGGACGAAGCGGAAGGCCATCCCGAGCTCCGCGAGGGCCTGCCCCACGACCTGCTCAAGAGGGGGCTCGGGTTCTACCAGGAGTTCGCGAGAGAGAACGCGCACAACAAAGACATGGCGTTCTCGATGGGCAGAGCGCATTACAGGGCGAGCCTGATCTTCCGGGGATTGGGCCAAGAAGACCTGGCGAAGGAGGCCTTGGATCGGGCCATCTCGAATAACCGCGAGGCCATCTGGCTCAAGCCGGACTTCGTCGACGCGCACTGCAACCTCGGCATCGCGCTCCGTGCCAAGGGCGACACCGACGGCGCGATCGCCTCGGCCCGCGAGGCCATCCGGCTCAAGCCGGACTTCGCCGAGGGGCACGGCATCCTCGGCAGAGCGCTCCTTGACAAGGGCGACCCGGACGGCGCGATCGCCTCGCTCCGCGAGGCCATCCGGCTCGAGCCTAACCTCGCCAAGGCGCACTGCTGCCTCGGCGACTCCCTCCTAGACAAGGGCGACCCGGACGGCGCGATCGTCTCGTGCCGCGAAGCCATCCGGCTCAAGCCGAACTTCGTCGAGGCGCACTGCAGCCTCGGCCGAGCGCTCTCGCGCAAGGGCGACACCGACGGCGCGATCGCCTCGTTCCGCGAGGCCATCCGGCTCAAGCCGGACTACGCCAAGGCGCACGGCAACCTCGGTGGCGTGCTCTTCCTCGAGGGCGACCCCGACGGCGCGATCGCCTCGTTACGCAAGACCATCCAGCTCAAGCCGGGCGATGCCCTGGTGCACAACAACCTCGGCATCGCGCTCCTTGCCAAGGGCGACACCGACGGCGCGATCGCCTCGCACCGCGAGGCCATCCGGCTCAAGCCGGACTACGCCGAGGCGCACTACGAACTAGGCAACGCGCTCCGGCGCCAGGGCGACCCCGACGGCGCGATCGCGGAGTACCGTGAGGCCATCCGGCTCGAGCCGGACTACGCCGAGGCGCACGGCAACCTTGGCGCCGTGCTCTTGCTCAAGGGCGACCTCGACGGCGCGATCGCCTCGTTCCGCGAGACCATCCGGCTCGAGCCGGGCGATGCCCGGGGGCACTACAACCTCGGCAACGCGCTCGGGCACAAGGGCGACTCGAACGGCGAGATCGCCTCGTATCGCGAGGCCATCCGGCTCGAGCCGGACCGCGCCCCTGCGCACTGCAACCTCGGCCTCGCGCTCATGCGTCAAGGACACTTTCAGGAGGCGCTACCGTGCCTCCGGAGGGGACACGAGCTGGGTTCGAAGCGGCCCGACTGGGCTCACCCATCCAAGGAGTGGGTCGAAAAGGCTGAGCGGAAGGCGGAGCTCGAGGGGCGTCTGGACCAAGTACGCTCGGGCGAGATACGACCCCGCGACGCGCTCGAGCGAATCGAGCTCGCCGAGCTGCTGTATGCCAAGTCGCGCCACGCGGAGTCCGCGCGGATGTACGTGGAGGCGTTCACCGAGGACGCCGCGCTCGCCGAGGTCCACCGCTACAACGCCGCCTGCTCGGCGTCGCTGGAAGCCGCTCGCGGAGGGCCGGACGCCGCCGACTGGCGCGGCCGGGCGCTCGAGTGGCTCAACGCCGATCTCGCCGAGCGCGAGAAGACACCGTCAGGGCTCGCGGCAACGCTCGAGCACTGGAAGCAAGATCGCGACCTCGCGGCCGTGCGTGCCAGCCTCGACGAGTTGCCGCAGCCGGAGCGCGAAGCGTGGCGGAGCCTGTGGGCCGCGGTCGATCGGGCCTTGGCGGCCGCCCATCCGGCGGCGAAGTGACCGCGCCGCCGGGACGGCCAGCCCGGCGCGTGACCACGCCGGTCGGGGCGGCGCAGAAACGGTGGATGGACGCGGAACCCGTGCGGCGCGAGTGCCTCACCGTTCGCGTGAACAAAGGCACCAAACGAGTGGAGGACGTTCAACTCCAAGTCGATGCTCGGAGGAGCGTCACGACGAGGGCGGCCTTGTTCGAGTGCGCGCGAGCACGACCGACGAGAATCGTGGCACCGTGCTCGTTGGCCCCGCGGGCCAATGGGACTTCGGCTTCACGGTCACCGCCGGCAAGCCCGCGCGCGTCTGGGTGCCCGACGGCACGCGCGCGATCGCAGTCTTCGACGGACAGCAACCGCGCGCGAGCGCGCGCGAGATCCCGCTCGGCAACGCGGACACGATCGCGATCGACTGACTCCCGCTCGGGTTGCCCGCGGCCTCGAACGAGATCGTCCGTTCGAGAATCGCGTCCGCCCGAGCTGACCAAACGCGGCCGCCGCCGCTACCGACTGCGCGCGTAGGCTCGCCGGACGCGATCGAGCGTCGTCGCGGTCGTGCGATACACCCCGCGCGTCGCCGTTCGCAGCAGCACGCCGGTCGTCAACCACTTGGCGAACGTCGTGCGCGGCACGCCCGTGTGCACGCCCATCGGATCGAAGTTCTCGATCGAGCAGACGATGATGACGTTGTCGTTCTTGTCGCGGATGACCTCGAGCTCGAACTCCTTCCAGCCCGCGATCGACTCCTCGATCAGGATCTCGCTGTTCAGCGACATCGCGAGCCCGCGCGCGCAGATCTCCTCGAACTCCTGCAGGTTGTACGCGATGCCGCTGCCGCCCATCGTGAAGCCGGGCCGGATCACGCACGGCAGCCCGATCTCGTCGACGGCGGCGCGCGCCTCGGCCATCGAGTAGGCGAGCTGCGAACGCGCGCAGACGAGCCCGACCTTCTCCATCGCGTCGCGAAACTCGAGGCGGCACCGGCGCATGCCAGAGCAGTGCCTGTGTCGAAGACACATGGCCAGCGAACCCGCGGCGCCTCCGGAACGACTTCTCGACGAGCATGGTGTCCTGCACCTCGCCGGTTCAGCAATCAACCCAACCGGACGCGCGACCAGCGTGACGCGAAACGTCGGATCCCACTCTCCTCGGCAAACGACGCCGGGCCCGACAGCACGAACCACCTGTCAGGCCAACCGTCGCGCAGAATCCTACCGGCGTGGTCCACCTGCACAATGCCCGCCGAGTTGGCGGCCTTCATGCCTTCATGGTTGCAGCCGTCATGGCTGTCGACTCCTCGACCCTCGCCGATTCGATCATCGCCGCCGGCGACAACCCGGCCGGGAGCATTACCGTCAACGGCATCCTTGCCCAGATCCAAGGCACCACCTGGTCGGTCCAGGTGCCACTGGTGGCGGGCGCCAACGAGCTCGTCTTGCGTCGCAACGGCAGCGAGGTCGCACGCTCGCAACTCGAGAACGCGCTGCCGCTCCTCGATGTCACCGGTGCCGTGTCATCGCGATCGACCTCGGGACCGGCGCTACGACGACGGTCTGCTCGGCGACGGTCGGCAGCGGCCCGTTGCTGAACGACCTCTACGACCTGACCTGCTACTCCGGGAACCCGGCGATCGCGACGGACGACCGGCTCATCGTCGCGAACGGCAGCACGGGGACGCTCTTCCGCGTGGACATCGCGAACGGCAACCGGGTCGAGTTCTCCGCCCCGGGGTTCACCGTAGCGCCGACCGGCGTCGCCATGGTCACGTCGCCGTTCTTCACGCTGGTCGTCGATCTCGATCTGAACGTGGGCTTCCCGGGGCTGACCTCGATCAACACCAACGACGGATCGCCGGGCTCCTACTTCTCCCACGCCCAGTACGGCACGGGGCCCATCTTCGTCGAGCCCTTCGACGTGGTCTACGACGCGAACACCAACACCGCCTACGTCTCGGACCGCCCTGCACGCGGCGCAAGCCTCGTGCTCCCGAACGCGGCGGGCGCCACGTCGGAAGTCAGCGGTGGGGCGCGCCGCGGCGCTGCTGCACCAGCATCTCGACTGCGTGCACCACGGCAGCGGCGTCGGTGGCGGCGGCATCGGCGCCGATCACGGCGTACAAGTCCGGCACGATCGTGAACGGGGCGCCGCCCACGAGGATCGGCGGGCATGCGGTGCCGAGGTGGCGCAGTCGCTCGATGGTCGCGCGCGCACTGCTGACGTGCAGGACGAGCGTGGCACCGAGGGCGATGACGTCGACCCGCCGATCCTGCAGCAGCCACTCGAAGTCGCTCGCCGGCATGTCCGCGCCGAGTTCGAGGACCTCGAAGCCGGCCATGGCCAGCCGCATGCCGATGATGCTCAAGCCGATCCCGTGCAGGTCGCCGCCGACGGCTGCCGTGAGCACGCGCAGGTGGAGTTGCGGCGGTCGCGGCGTCGCGGCCTCGAGCCGATAGAGGCAGTGCTCGACGAGGCGCGATGCATAGTGTTCGTCGGCGATGGGGATCTCGCCCATCGACCACATGCGGCCGACCTCGCGTTGGGTCAGTGCCAGCACGTGGTCGTGCAGCTCGGCGGCGGCGACGCCGCGCGCGTGCGCCGCCATCACCAGGTCGATCGCCGCCTGCCGCCGGTTCTCCAGGATGGCGAGCAGGAAGCGCCGCGCGAGGTCGCGGTGCGGACCGTCGCCTTCGAGCAGGCTCGGCACTTCGGTCGGCGCCGTGTCGGCCGTGCGGAGCGCGACGTCGAGGTGGCGGTCGACGTCGGCGTGGCACGAACCCGGCAGGTTGCTGAGCAAGGCGCGGCGCACTGCCGCGAGGTTGTGCGGCAGGTAGGCCGCGGCGACGCCGCGGTGCGCGAGCGCCACCTTGTACCAGGCGACCTGATGCGCCAGCAGTTCCGGACGGTCGACGTCGAGCGACTCGGCGAGGGCCAGCAACCGCATGCGCGTGTCTTCGATCGGATCGGCGAACGTGGCCGGCAGTCCGTGCGCGACGATCTCGGGGGATGCCTTGGCGAGCTCCTCGACCGCGGCGATCGCGTAGGCCCGGGCGCTCTGCCAGAGCAGCCGTGCGGCCATGCGAGCGGGGGACGCCATGGCCGCGGTTAGACCCGGAAAGCCCGGTTCGCACAACCGGCATCACACTGCATCCACCGTCGACCGCGCGGCGAACAAGGCGCCGTCGCGCGGCACGCCGCGCCAACAACCATCGAACCCATGAACACGATCCCACGTCACTTCCTCGCCTTCACCGTGCTGGCCTGCGGCCTCGTGGCCCAGTCGGAGCATCCTGCCGATCGAGACGGCAAGGACCTCGTCGCGACGGCCGTCGCTGCCGGCTCGTTCCAGACGCTGGTCGCCGCGGTCAAGGCGGCCGACCTTGTCGCCACCCTGCAGGGCAAGGGCCCGTTCACCGTCTTTGCGCCGACCGACGAGGCGTTCGCGAAGCTCGGCAAGGAGACACTGGCCGATCTGCTGAAGCCGGAGAACAAGCAGAAGCTCGCCGGCATCCTCACCTACCACGTCGTGGCCGGCAACCTGCCTGCCGGCAAGGTCGTGACGCAGTCGGAGCTCACCAGCGTGCAAGGTTGTCCGCTCGCGGTGCAGACCGGCAAAGACGGCGTCACCATCGCCGGAGCCAAGGTGCTGAAGACCGACGTCATGGCGACCAACGGCGTGATCCACGTGATCGACAGCGTGCTGCTGCCGCCGGCCAACCTGGTCGCGACCGCCGCCAAGGCCGGCAGTTTCAAGACGCTGCTGACCGCGGCGACGGCAGCCGGGCTCGCCGACACGCTGGCCAACGGCGGTCCGTTCACCGTGTTCGCGCCGACCGACGAGGCGTTCGCCAAGCTCGGCAAGGAGGCGATCGCCGACCTGCTGAAGCCCGAGAACAAGGACAAGCTCGCGGGCATCCTCAAGTACCACGTCGTGGCCGGCGTGGTGAAGGCCGCCGACGCCGTGAAGGCCGGCGCCGCGAAGACGCTGCAAGGCGGCTCGGTGAAGATCGCCGCCGCGACCGCAGGCAAGGTCACCGTCGATGGCGCCAACGTGCTGAGCGCGGACCTGATCGCCGGCAACGGCGTGATCCACGTGATCGACGCGGTCATCCTGCCGCGCTGATCGGGAGGCCCACACGCCGACCACCGTGCAGGCGGCGCCCGAACTGACGGGCATGTGGAGCACGCAGCGAGTAGAAGGGAGAACCGCCACCCGAGACCGCATGTCAGAAGCCCTGCTGCCCCGCATCGCCGGCGGCGACCTGGTCGCCGTCGGCGACTTCCTGCGCCGACACACGGCGTTGGTGTGGAGCCAGGCACGCCGCTGCTGCCGCAACGCACAGGATGCCGAGGACGCGGTGCAGGACATCTTCGTGGAGATCTGGCGCAGCGCGCCGCGCTTCGACCCGCAGCAGGGTTCGGAAAGCGCGTTCGTGGCGACGATCGCCCGACGGCGGCTCGTCGACCGGCTGCGGCGGCAGTCCACGCGCCCCCCTGCCGAGTCGTTGGACGATCCTGGGGAGCTGCCGGATCGCACTGCGCCCGATCGCGTCGACCTCGACGACGAGGTCGCGAAGGCGCGCGCGGCGATGCAGCAGCTGCGCCCCGAACAACGCGAAGTGCTCGAGCTGGCGCTGGGCCACGGGCAGTCGCACCAGGAGATCGCGGCCACCGTCGGCATCCCGCTCGGCACCGTCAAGAGCCACGCGCGGCGCGGCCTGCTGCGCTTGCGCGCGATGCTCGGCATCGAGCCGGGCGACGAAGCAGGTGCGTCGTGAGCGACGTGCAACCAACGCGGCGCGAGGAACTGATGGCCGACGGCGCGTTGGCCTGGCTCGACGGTGTCGACGCCGCGGCCTTCGCGGCGGTGATGCGCGACCCGGCGGCAGCAGCCGAGTTCGCGGCGTTCGAGCGCGCCGTCGCCACGGCGACGGTGGCGTGCGTCGGATCGGCCGCTACCGAGCAGACTCGGTTGTTGCAGCTGACGGCCAGGTTGGAGGCGGACGCGCAGGCCTTCTTCGCGGCGCGCGACGGCAGGGTGCGGCCGTTGGCTGCCGCGCGCTCGCCGTGGTCGCGGCTGCTGCCGTGGGCGATCGCCGCCGCCAGCCTTTCGTTCGCGTTCTGGCCGCAGGCGGCCGCCGTGGCGCCGGCGGCGGCCCGTGCTTCTCTGCTGCGGTCGGCCGCGCACGTGGTGCAGTGCGCGTGGCAGCCGGGCCCGAGTCCACGGCGCGGCGCGGTCGACGGCGACGTCGTCTGGGACGCCGAGCGGCAGGAAGGCTACCTGCGGCTGCGTGGGCTGCCGCCGCTCGATCCGTCGCAGCGCTACCAGCTGTGGATCGTCGATGCCGAGCGCAGCGGCCCGCCGGTCGACGGCGGCCTGCTGACATTGCCGCCGGCCGCCGGCGAAGCCGTGGTGCGGGTCTCGCCGCGGCTCCCGGTGGGGCGAGCGGCAGCCTTCGTGCTGACCGTCGAACGCGCCGAAGGGGCGGTGGTGTCCGCGCAGGAGCACGTGGTCGCCATCGCCCGGCCCTGAGGTGCCGCAGTGCATCCACGGCGCATCGCCGTGCGAACACCCCGCCATGCGCCATGTCTCCGCCACGCTCATTCTGCTCGCCTTGCCGCAACTCCCCCTGGCTCACCTGGCCGCCCAGGAACGGCTGCTGCAATCCGATGATCTGCCGGCGCGCAGCACGGCCGCCGCATTGCTCGGCTTCGGTCTCGCCGCCTGGTGCGACCTCGGCCCCGAAGCAGGAGGCGAACGGCTGGTCGCGGCGATCGCGACGGCGCGGCAGTGCCTGCCGGCCGGCTCGTCGGCGCGCACGATCGCCGATGGCCTCGCCGCACGCCCGGTCGACCGGGTGTTGGTGCTGGCAGCGCAGGCGCTCGTTTCCGACCTGACGTTCCAACCACTGGCCGAGGCAGCGTTGCCCGAAGGCCTGCCCGGCTTCAGGGCACTCGACGAACTCGAGCTGCGCGACTACCCAGGCTATCGAATGGTCCGCACGGGCATGAAGGGTGGCACGTTCGGCGCGTTCTGGCCGTTGTTCAGCCACATCAAGGAACGCGAGATCGCCATGACGACGCCGGTGCAGATCGACTATCGCCGCGACGGGGAACGGTTGCGCGAGGCGTCGATGGCGTTTCTCTACGGTTCGCCGACGCTCGGCGCGGCCGGGAGCGCTGGCCAGGTCGAAGTCGTCGACGTGCCGGCGACGACGGTGCTGACGATCGGATCGCGTGGCTACGATCGTCCGAGCCGCGTCGCCGAGTTGCGGGAGCGCATCGACGCGTGGTTGGCGCAACACCCCGAGTGGCAGGCCGCGGGCGAGATGCGCACGATGGGCTACAACAGTCCGTCGGTTGCCGCCGAGCGCCGCTACTTCGAAGTGCAGCTGCCGGTGCAGCCGCGCGCCGCGCGCCGCGACGTGCGGGAGTCGGTGTGACCGCTGCGACGGCGCCGTCGGCTGCCGTTCGCGGTGGCAGATTGCTGCGCGCGGCGCTGTGGGTGCCCCAGCCGCCGGCGCAGGTCTGGCCGTTCTTCAGCGATGCCCACAACCTGCCTCTGCTGACGCCGCCCTGGTTGCGGTTTGCGATCCTGACGCCGCCGCCGATCGCGATGGGCGTCGATGCGCGCATCGACTACCAGCTGGTGCTGCACGGTCTGCCGCTGCGTTGGCGGACCCGCATCGCGCGCTGGCAACCGCCGCACTGCTTCGCCGACGAGCAGGAACGTGGTCCCTATCGTCGTTGGCTGCACACCCACACCTTCGATGCACTCGATGGCGGCACCGTGCTCGGCGACCAGGTCGAGTTCGTGGTGCGCGGCGGCCCGTTGGCGCCGCTGGTGTCGCGTTGGTTCGTCGAGCCGCAGGTGTTGCGCATCTTCCGCTACCGGTTGACGAGAATCGCCGAGCGCATGGGCGCCGACCCGGCGACCGGTCGCGTCTGGATCGAGAGCCTGGACGATCCGGGCACGCACTGACGACCTGCAGCAGGGGCACGGTCCGAGGCCGCCGTCGCTGACGGCGGAGTTGCCGTCAGCGATGCTCGGTGTTCGCCTGCACGCGACGCAAGCCGGTCAGGTCGACCCGATACACGTCGATGCCGAGGCTGATGCCGTCGACGCCGGCCGTGCGCAGCGCCACGCGGCGCGGCGAATAGAGCGGCACGATCAGCGCCTCGGCGTCCATGAGGGCCTGGATCTCGGCGTAGATCGGGATGCAGGCCGCTTCGTCGGGCGTGCTCATCGCGGCGGCGACGAGCGCTTGGAGCCGCGGGTCGACGCCGGTGCGCGGCCGCGGCTCGTCGTGGTTCTTCGCGCGCACAGGCCCGAAGCGCGCGACGAGCGACTCGTGCGGGCAGTAGGGCACACCGTGCGTGATCTCGATCCGCAGGTCAGCTGCCTCGGCGGCCTCCCGCACGGCGCGGTTGCGCGCGGCGCGCACCTCGCCGGACTCGTCGTCGAGCGGGCGCACGGTGCCCTCGGTGCCGCCCGCGCCGGGTTGCGGCCGCTTCTCGCCCTCGGAATCGACGCGGGCCGCGGGCCGCGCGAGCAGCTCGACCTGAAAGCCCGCGCGCTCGAGCTGGCCCTTCACGGCCTCGGCGATGCGCGCTGCGCGTCCCGTGCCGCGGCCGGCCGCGAGGCGCAGCACGATCGGCGTTGCGCCGGCGGCGGCCTCGGCGGGCCTTGGCGCGCCGGCCTTCGTGTTCGAGCGCGGCCAGAACGCGACCGAAGGCGCCGCCCAGGTCGTGCTGGCGTCGGCGCGGGCGCCCTCGACCGCGTCGATCAGCGCCTGCCGATCGATCGCTGCCGCGATCCGGCGCCGGATCGCGACGTCCGCGGTCGGTCCCTCCGAGAGCCGGAAGCTGACGTACGCAACCGACGATCCCGGTGCTGTCTGCACGACGAACCGCGGATCGCGCGCGAGCTCGTCGAGCCGTTCCCCGGGCAGGTCCTCGTCCCAGCCGCCGACGAACGCGTCGATCTCGCCGCGTTGCAGCGCGTCGATCGGCGTCGTGTCGCGGCCGCGCGGCGCGAACGTCACGTCGACCACGGGGCCGCCGGGCTCGGTGCGTGCGATGCGCCAGCGCTTGCAATCGTCGAACGAGCCCAGGAACCGGAACGGGCCCGTGCCCATCGGCCGCTGGAACTCGCCCTCCCAGTCGCGCGCACCCGGTCCGACGATCGCACACGGGTTGACTGCGCACAGGTCCGCGAGCAGCGAGTACGGCTGCTCGAGCTTCACGGCGAACACGCGCTCGGACTCGACCTCGACGCCGCGCAGGTAGCGGTTCACCGGCAGCCAGTCGTGCTCGGGCAGCCCGATCCAGCGCTGGAAGTGCACGCAGACCGCGCTTGCGGTCACGGGCTTGCCGTCGTGGAACAGAGCCCCTTCGCGAAGCTCGAAGTGGCACGTGCGGCCGTCGTCGTCGATCCACCACCGGCTCGCGAGGCCCGGCACGATGCGGCCGTCCTGGCCGCGGCGCACGAGCGTCTCGTAGAGCAGCGTCTTCGTCTCGAAGCCGCCGATGTAGCGCAGCGGCGTCAGGCGGTCTGCGCCGCCGCTGCGCGCGCGCAGCATCACGCGGATCGGTGGGGGTGCCGCCGCGTCCTGCGCGGCGGCGGAGAACGTCATGGTCGCGCCGATCGCGAGCATCAGGAGGTGGGCGTGGTGCATGGCTCGTTCCCGATCAGAGCACGGTGAAGCTGATGCCATTCGACGCGGCGAAGCCGCCAGCAGGGACGAACTCGAACCAGAACGACTGCCCGAACAGCGCGGTGCCCACGAGGCTCGGCGCCGCGGGGATCGGGATCGGGAACGTCGCGGTGTCGCTCAGTGTGCCGTTGAACAGGATCGCACTCGTCGGATCGATCACGATGCTCACGCCGAGCGCGCTCACGGGCGGAATCGCGGCGTTCGAGAATGCGAACAATCCAGGCGCGACCATCGGCTGGCTCGCAGCGACCGTGACCGAGAAGCTGTCGTTGCCGACGAACGGCATGCCGCCCGGATTCGGCGCCGTGACCCAGCGGTACGAAGCGAGAGCCGGCGTGCCCTCGCCGTAGCTCTCGGGGTTCGGGTTGACGTCGATCGCGGACAGCGTCGCCGCCGTCGGCGTCGCCTGCAGCAGGTTCTCGGTTCCGCCCGGCGTGCGCCAGACGATCGAGCGCGCCGGCAGCCCCGCGTTCGCGGTGCAGATCATGTAGTTGCCGGTCGCGGGCTCGATCGCGATCGCGTTCATCGGGCCGCTCGTCGACGGCACGGGCGTCAGCGCGGTCGACACCGGGTCGTAGCGGAACAGGTTCGGCGGCCCGTTCAACGCGGTCACGAGCACCGTGTCGTCCTGGTCGATGGTCACGTTCGACGCGCCGAACGGCATCGCGGCGACCAGCGTCGCGGTGCCGCCCGCGACGGGCACGGCCCACAGCGCACCCGACGCCGACGAGATCCAGGCTCCGATGTAGACGGTGTTGCCGTCGCGCGACACGGCGAGGCCGTTGATGACGCCGACGAACGCCGACCAGTTGTTCACGGCGATCGTCTGCCACTGGCCGCTCGTCGTGTTGAGGATCGACAGCCCCTGCCAGTTGAAGGCGCCGCCGTTGAAGAAGTGCGCGAGCTGGCTGCCCGGCTGCAGGTCGCTCGCGCCGACGACGACGCGGCCGTCGGGCAGCAGCCCCATCTGCGGGATCTCGCCGACCGACACGCTCGTGCCGCAGCTGAACAGCTGCGCAAACGTGACTGCGCTGCCCGACAGGTGCAGCACGTGCACGTCGACGCTCGCGCTCGCGGGCGCACGTTCGCCGACGATCAGCGCGCCGTCTTTCGATCGCCGCAGCAGCGACGCGACGCCGCGCGAGCCGCTGCCGGCGCTCGACAGGTTCTGCGGCAGGTTCGTCACCGCGATCGGCGGCGCCGTCGTGTCGCGCGGGTGGCAGAAGTAGATGCCTTGGCCCGTGCTGCCGCCGAAGGCGCCGAAGACGGCGTAGCCATCGGGAACCTGCGCGAGAGCGGTGCCGGCGAGGGCAGTGACGACGAGTGACACGGAGAAGCGGGAAGCAGACGCGAGCATTGCGACCTCCAAGTGTGGTTGGGAGAAGGCGGCGCGAACGCAACGGTCATGCCGCAGCGGTCGCGGGCGTCGGACGTCGCCGCCGCGTAGCACGTCGTCGCGGCGCTGCGACAGTTCGCTGCCGCAACCGGCCCACTGGTGCTCGAACTGCGGGCCAAAGGGCGTAGGCGCGTCCGGTCGTACGAAGCGCGCGACGATCCACTCGCGGCCGCTTCGCTACTCGCTGGTAACGCGCTGTCGCGGAATGTGGCACATCGGACGCTGCTGCGTGCGTGCGTCGCCGCGGGGAACGCCAGAGCGCGGTCGATCCGCTCACGAGGTACGGCGGTTGCCCGGCGCGGTCCCGTTCACCAACCCAGCCCGCGTGTCGCCATGACTCACCCTGCCTCGGTGCCGCTGCTCTCTTCGTTGTGTCTCTGCTCTGCGCTCCTCTTCGCCACACCGGTCCGCTCGCAATGCGCGAACACGTGGCTGCCCGGTGCTCCGGCGCCCGGCGCGAACGGCGCTGCGCTCGCGACGGCGATGTGGGATGCCGACGGCGTCGGGCCGGCACCGGCTCGCCTCGTGATCGGCGGCGTCTTCACCGTGGTCGGAGACCTTGCCGCGAATCGCATCGCGGCGTGGGACCCGGTCGCCGACGCGTGGACCACCTTCGGATCGGGCATGGACAACGCCGTGCACGCGCTCGCGGTGCTGCCGAGCGGCGAGCTGATCGCGGCGGGGGCGTTCACCGATGCGGGCGGCATGCCGTCGGGTCGTGTCGCGCGCTGGACGGGGACGATGTGGTTGCCGCTCGGCACCGGCATGAACGGCGCGGTCTACGCGCTGTCCGTGCTGCCGAACGGCGACCTCGTCGCGGGCGGCAACTTCACGCTCGCGGACGGACAGCCGGCCGAGCGCACAGCACTCTGGAACGGTGCCGCGTGGGCGCCGATGGACGGCGGCATGAACGGCACCGTGAACACCTTGATGTCGCTGCCGGGCGGCTTGATCCTGGCGGGCGGCAGCTTCACGGTCGCGGGAGCCTTCGCTACGAACCGGCTCGCGTTGTGGACCGACAGCTGGCTGCCGGTCAACGGCGGCACGAACGGGACCGTCAATGCGCTCGCGATGCTGCCGAGCGGCGAGTTCCTCGCGGCCGGCAGCTTCACGACGATCGACGGCGTGGCCGCGAATCGCATCGCACGGACGAATGGCACGGGATGGACGCCGCTCGGCTCCGGAACGAACGCCTCGGTGCAATCGCTCGCGATCCTCGGCAACGGCGACGTCGTCGCGGGCGGCACGTTCACGACGGCCGGCGGCGTCGCCGCGAACCGCATCGCGCGCTGGGACGGCGCTGTGTGGTCGCCGCTCGGCACCGGCATGGGCAGCAGCGGCCTGCCGCCGGCGGTCAGCACGCTCGCGGTGCTCCCGAACGGCGACCTGATCGCGGGCGGCTCGTTCACGCTCGCGGGCGGCATCTCGGCCGCTCGGCTCGCGCGCTGGGACGGTGCTGCGTGGTTGCCGCTCGGTTCGGGCCTGAACGACACCGTTCGCGCGGTCGCGACGCTCGGCAACGGCGACCTCGTCGTGGGCGGCTGCTTCGCGTTCGTCGGCGCCGGTGGCGTCGCCGTGAACCGCATCGCGCGCTGGAACGGCGCCGCGTGGACGCCGCTCGGTTCGGGCCTCGACGGTCCCGTGCACGCGCTCGCGACGCTGCCGAACGGCGACCTCGTCGCGGGCGGCAGTTTCACGACTGCGGGCGGCGTCGCGGCGAACTGCATCGCGCGGTGGAGCGGTGTCTCGTGGTCGCCGCTGGGTGGCGGCATGACCGGCAGCGCACCCGTCGTGAAGGCGCTGCTCGCGCTGCCGAACGGCGAACTGATCGCCGCCGGCAACTTCGCGGCCGCGGGAGCTGCCGTCAACTCGATCGCGCGTTGGGACGGCAGCGCGTGGTCGCCGCTCGGTTCGGGCACGAACGACATCGTCCATGCGCTCGCGGTCATGCCCAATGGCGACCTCGTCGCGGGCGGCGACTTCGCGACCGCGGGTGGCGTCGTCGTCAACCGGATCGCGCGGTGGGACGGTGCGTCGTGGTCGGCGCTCGGTTCCGGCATGGAGAACTGGGTCTCCTCGCTCGCGGTCCTCGCGGACGGGCGCCTGCTCGCGGGCGGCAACTTCGTGTACGCGGGCGGCGGCTGGGTGGGCCGCGTCGCGTCCTGGGACGGTGCGTCGTGGTCGCCGCTCGGTTCGGGCGCGAACGGCGACGTGCTCACACTGACCGTGCTCCCGAACGGCGACGTCGTCGCTGGTGGCTACTTCACGATCGCCGATGGCCAGCCCGCTTCGCGCATCGCACGCTGGAACGGAGTCGCGTGGTCGACCTTCGGGGCGGGCATGAACGCGGCCGTGTTCGCGACCGCGATGACGCCCGGCGGCGAGCTCGTCGCCGGCGGCGACTTCCTGGCCGCGGATGCGCGCGTCTCCGCGTACGTCGCACGCCTCGCGACGACGTGCTCCGCGAGCTCCGTCGCGGCCGGTGCGGGCTGCGCGAGCTCGGGCGGCTCCAACACGCTCGCCGCGGCGACGCTGCCGTGGACCGGGTCCACGTTCCGCGCCGTCGCCACCGGCCTGCCGGCGCAAGCGTTGGTCGCGATCGGCATCGGCGTCGCGACGACCGGGGGAGTGCCGTTGACCGCGCTGCCGTTGCCGCATTCGCAGCCGGGCTGCATGCTCCACGTGCTGCCCGACTGGCTTGGCGTCACGATGGCGATCGACGGCAGCGCGGAGCTGCAGTGGCCGCTGCCGAACGATCCGACCTTCGCCGGCTTCGCATTCCACCTGCAGATGATCAGCCTCGAGGTCGACGCCGCGTGGAGTCTCGTCGCGACGACCAGCACGAACGCACTGTCGCTGACCGTCGGTTCGTTCTGACCTGATCAGCACTGGACTCTGAACGCCACTCGCCGCCCGCTGGGCATCGACGTCGGTGACGCGTATTGGTTGTCGCTCGGATCCTGAGCGGCCCCGCCTGCGCGGTGCTCACTGCTTGCCGAAGAACCGGCCATGCAGCCAGGCGCCGGCGAACAGCCCCGCGAGCGCGATCAGCAGCGGCCAGTTGCCGGTGCCGAGGCCCGCGACCGCGGGCCCGGGGCACACGCCGCACAGGCCCCAGCCGACGCCGAACAGCGCGGCACCGCCGAGCGTTCGCTTGTCGAGGACCGATGGGTGCTGGCCGAAGCGTTCCGCGGCGAGCGGCTTCGCGAGCACGCGCGGTGCGAGTTGGTAGACGAGCATCGTCACGGTGACGGCGCCGCCGAGCACTAGCAAGAGGCCGAGGTCCGTGAAGTGTAGGAACGAGAGCACGACCTCGGGCCGCGTCATCGTCGACCACGCGAGCCCGGCGCCGAACAAGGCACCGGCGGCGAGCACGAACGGCCAGCGTGCGTTCATGGCTGGCCTCCGAGCGCGCGCACGACGTTCGCGGTCGCGAACGCCGTGGCGAGGAACGTCATCACCGCGAGCAGCGACGGCAGCTGCAGCGACGCGAGCCCGCAGATGCCGTGCCCCGACGTGCAGCCGTTCGCGAGCCGCGCGCCGAAGCCCGCGACGACGCCGCCGATGAGCAGGAGCGGCCACGCCACGGCCGTGGCCGGGCCGCCGCCCGCGAAGGCCGTGACCAGCAGCGTGCCGAGCAGCATGCCGGCCGCGTAGACGAGCCGCCACGAGCGGCTCTCGACGAAGCGCTGGCTCTGGAAGTACGCGTGCTGGCTCACGAACGACCAGGTCGAGCTGAACAGCGTGCTCGCCCCGCCTACCAGGCCCGTCGTCGCGAACAGGAACGCGACGCCGCAGCCGATCAGCAAGCCGCCGATCAGGTAGTGCGCCGCGCCGTTGGGGAAGAGTTCGAGCATGGCGCCCGATCGTGATCGTTCGCCGCGCGGACTGCAACACCGCGCGGCGCACTCGGCCAGATCACCGCCTCCTCGTGGCAGCGAGGACCTACAGCTCTTGCCCGAAGGCCCACGCCACGAGGGCCGGCAGCAGCGTGTAGTTGTGCTGGAAGCGCAGTGCGGGCAGACGCGGATCGTGTTGGCGGAAGTAGCGGCCGAGGCCGAACGCGGCCCCCGCGCGGAGCTCGGCGGACGTGCGTTCGTCGCGGACCAGCTCGATCAGACCGGCGACGACGGAAGGGTCGGCGATGCCGCCGAGTGCGAACGCCGCCGAGCTGCGCACGCCGCTGTGCAGGTCTTCGCGCACGGCGGTCCGCAGCGTCTCGATCGCGGCCGGGCCGAGGCTCGTCAGGGCCCTGGTCACGTGCGACCGCGCCAACGGGCACGTGTCCTCGCGCAGGCTGCGCGCCAGCGCGTCCAACGCCGCGACGTTGCCGAGCATGCCGAGTGCGGCCGCCGCGGCGCCGCGCGTCGCGGCCGTGCTGGTGGTCAGTTCGGTGACGAGCAGGTCGCGACTCGCGTCGTGACGCAGCAGACCGAGCGCGAGCAGGTAGGCACCGCGCTGGTCGCGGTTCCGTTCGGCGGCGAGGGCCTTCTGGATCGGCGCTGCGGCGCTCTCGTCGGAGCGTGCGCGACCCCACAGGCCGAGGGCAAGCGCCGCGAAGGCGCGCACGGGCTTGCTGCCCTTGCTCATCTCGGCGCAGAGGAAGTCCTTGCCCGCGAGGCCGCCGTGATCGCCGACGGCGAGCAGCAGCATCGCGCGCGTGAGCTGGTCGTGCTCGTTCTCGTAGGCGGCCTGCAGCGCGGGCAGGGCCAGCGCGTGATGGCTGCGGCCCAGTGCAAGCGCGGCGGAGCGCCGCACGTCGACGCTGCGATCGCCGGCCGCGGCCGTGAGCGCCGCGACGGTGTCGTCGTCTGCGCCGAGGCCGAGCGTGTGCGCGGCCACCGCGCGGTGCAGCGGGCTCTTGCCGTTCTTCAGCGCGTCCAGCGTCCTGGCGCGCAGTTCGGGTGTGCCGAGCGGGCCGCTGGCCATCATCGCGGCCGCGAAGACCTCGAGGCGGCTGTCGCCGAGCGACGGCTCGAGCAACGCGCCGATCGTGTGCGCGAGGGCTCCCGCGGGCGCCATCGCGAGTCCGGTCAACGCGATGCTCAGCGCTTCGTCGTCGGGCTGGTTCCTCGCCTGCGAGAGCAGCGTGTGGGTGTGCGTCGCCGAACCGGCGCTGCCGAGACCCAGCAGTGCCGCGAAGCGGACCTCGCGCGACGGATCGTCGAGGCTCTTCCGCAGCAGTTCGGGGACAGCACCCATGCGGCCGAGCGCCTGCAAGGCGGCAGCTCGTTCGACGCTGTTCGACGATGCGCTCAGCGCCACGAGGACCTGCTCGGCGGTGCGCAGCCCCGGGGCCGCGACCGTCGTGCCCTGCGGCACGGCGCGCGGTTGCGGCGCTTCGAAGTGGTCCCGGTTCCAATCCCACCACTGCGTCCACGACGTGGCCTGCAGTTCCTCGATCGCGATCCCGCGCGGTGCGCTCGCGCCTTTCGGCGGGGAGGCCCCGCCTCCGCCCGAGGCCGCCGGCGCGCTCGGCGTGGGAGGTGCCGGAGTGCCGGAAGGTGTGCGCGTCCCCGGCGGCTCGGTCGTGTCCTTGGGCTTGTACTCCGGTGGGCGTTGGCGCGGCGGGGGCGGCGGTGGCGTCGGCGACGGCCCGCCATGTGGCTCGCGCCGCGCGGCGACGATCTGTGCGTCGCGCAGCTCGGCCGGGTCCGGCGCCGCCAGCGACGCGATCAGCGACAAGAGGAGAAGCAGCGCGGGGAAGGTTCGCATCGGGTTGCTCCGGCGTGCAGCTGCCTACAGCTCCTGCCGGAACGCCCAGGCGACGAGTGCCGGCAGCACGGTGTAGTTCTGTTGGAAGCGCAGGTCGGGCAAGCGCGGATCGTGCTGGCGGAAATGGCGGCCGAGGCCCAGCGCTGCTCCCGCGCGGACCGCGGCGGGCGCCGCTTCGTCGCTCGCCAGCTCGACGAGATCGACCGCGACCGAAGGCTCGGCGATGCCGCCGAGCGCGAACGCCGCCGCGCTGCGCACTTCGCTGTTCAGCTCCTCGCGCATCGCGGTGCGCAGCGTCTCGATCGCCGCCTGGCCGAGGCCGGTCATGGACCTGGCCGCCTGCGAACGCACGGCAGGGCAGCTGTCCTCGCGCAGACAGCGCGTGAGCGCGGCCATCGTCGTGACGTCGCCGAGCATGCCGAGGGCGGACGCCGCGGCGCCGCGCGTCGCGGAGGTGCTTCCCGTGCCGAGCTCGCCGATCAACAAGTCGCGGCTGCCGCCGTGGCGCAGCATGCCGAGCGCGAGCAGGTAGGCGCCGCGCTGATCGCGGTTGCGTTCGGCCGCGAGGGCCTTCTGGATCGGCGCCGCGACGCTCTCGTCGGCGCGCGCGCGGCCCCAGAGGCCGAGCGCCAGCGCCGCGAAGCCGCGGATCGCCTTGCTGCCGCCGGCGAGCTCCGTGCCGAGGAAGTCCTTCGCCGCGAGGCCGCCGTGGTCGCCGATCGCGAGCAGCAGCATCGCGCGCGTGAGCTGGTCGTGTTCGAGCTCGTAAGCGGTCTGCAGCGCGGGCAGCGCCAGCGCGTGATGGCTGCGGCCCAGTGCGAGCGCGGCCGAACGGCGCACGTCGACGCTGCGCTCGCCGGCCGCGATCGTCAGCGCCGCGACGGTCTCGTCGTCGGCAGAGGCACCGAGGCTGTGCGCGGCGATCGCGCGCTGCAGCGGGCTCTTGCCGGTCCGCAGCGAGGCCATCGTCTTCGCGCGCAGCTCCGGCGTGTCGAGCGGGCCGCTCGCCATCGCCGCGGCCGCGAACACTTCGAGGCGGCCGTCGCCGAGCGATGGTTCGACGCTCGCACCGATCGTGCGCGCGAGGGATCCGCCTGGCGTCATCGCGAGCCCGGTCAACGCGATGCTGAGTGCTTCCTCATCGGGCTGGTTCCTGGTCTGCGAGATCAGCGTGTGGGTGTGCGCCGGCGAGCCCGCGCTGCCGAGTCCGAGCAGCGCCGCGAACCTGACCTCGCGCGACGGATCCTCGAGGCTCTTCCGCAGCAACTCGGGAGCAGCACCCATGCGGCCGAGTGCCTGCAGGGCCGCCGCACGCTCGGCGCTGTTCGACGAGACGCTCAGCGACACGAGGGCCTGCTCGGCCGTCGTTCGGATCGGGGTCGCGGCCGTCGCGCCCTCGGGCACGGCGCGCGCCTGCGGCGCCTCGAAGTGGTCGCGGTTCCAGCCCCACCACTGCATCCACGACGAGTCCTGCAGTTCGGCGAGCGCGATCCCGCGCGTCGAGCTGCCGCCCTTCGCCACGGCGCCTGCACCCGGCATCGGGGGTGGGCTCGCTGCGGGGCGCGGCGTCGAGGGCTGCGGGCGCGCATCCGGCTCCTCGTAGTTCGCGTCCTGGGGCTTGTACTCGGGAACCGGGGGCCGTTCGCGCGGCGGCGGCGGTGGCGGGGTCGACGGCACATAGGGTGCCTGGATGCGCGCGGCCTCGGCGGCCGTGAGGCCATGCTCCGCGAGCCACGCCGTGAGCTCGTTCTCGCCGGTCAGTTCCACGACCCAGGCCCCGTTGCACCGGTGCGCGATGTCGAGCGTCAGGCCCTCCCGCCCGGTCCGATCGAGCAGGAACGCCACCGCGCACCGGCGTCCGTCGGCGTCGACGAACAGCGGCATGCGCGCTCCCGTGGCTTGCTGGCTCCGGCCGAAGACACCGCGCAGCCGGTAATCGCGCAGCAGGTCGATTGCCTGTGTGCGCCTTGCCGCGACGATCGCGTCGGCGGGCGGGGGCGCCGCGCGCAACTCGGCTTCGACGGCCGCGTAGTGTGCGGCGAGCGCGACCGGGTCGACCCGCGCCTCGGTCGGGTCCTGCGCCGTCAGCGGCGCGATCAGGGAGAGTGCGAGAAGGTGAAGGTGGAGAGTGCGCATAGGGACCTCGCGAAGTGCCGCCGCTTGGCAACGCGCGTACCGGCGGGGCGGCGGGCCATGGCGGGCGGACCCGCGGCCGGGAATGTTCCGCGCGAGGAACAACTGGCGCGGGGGGGGCCTAGCGCAGTCTCTCGTCGTCGGGCCCGAGCCGGCCCGGTTCCCGCGCGCCCGTACCCTTCTGCTTCGTCAGCGCGTCGCCGAGGTCTTCGCGCGCCGCCGCGGCGAGCCGCTGCAGCCGCTCGACGACGTCGGGGTGGGCAGCCGCGACGTCCGTGCTCTCGCCGGGGTCGGCGCGCAGGTCGTAGAGGCACAGGCCGGTCTTCTTCTGCGTGTAGGGCGCCGGGGAGCCATCGACGCCGCCCGGCTTGCCGTCGAGGCTCGTGTACTGGTGCGGCAGGTGAAGTTTCCACCGTGCATCGCGCACCGCCCGCAGCTCGCCCTGGTACCAGCAGCAGAAGACCTCGTGGGGCGACCGGGCACCTTCGGTGCCGAACATCAGCGGCGTGATGTCGAAGCCGTCGATCTTCTGCTTCGGCAGCGGCGCACCGATCAGCTTCGCGACCGTCGGCAGCAGGTCGATCGTCGACGCGAGCTCGTCGCACTTCGCACCCGCGGGGACGCGGCCCGGCCAGCGCATCACGGTCGGCGTGCGGATGCCTCCCTCGAAGCTCGTGCCCTTGCCCTCGCGCAGCGGACCCGCCGAGCCCGCGTGGTTGCCGTAGCTGAGCCACGGGCCGTTGTCCGAGGTGAAGACGACGAGCGTGTGCTCGTCGAGGCCGTGCTGCTGCAGCGCGTCGAGGATCTGGCCCACGGACCAGTCGATCTCCATGACGACGTCGCCGAACAGTCCCTGCTTGCTCTTGCCGCGGAACTTGTCCGACACGAACAGCGGCACGTGCACCATGCTGTGCGGCACGTAGAGGAAGAACGGGCGGTCCTTGTTCTTCGCGATGAAGCTCACCGCGCGTTCCGTGTACCACGTCGTGAGCTGGCCCTGGTCCTCGCCCGTGACCTTCGCCTTCACGACTTCGTTGCCCTCGAGCAGCGGCAGGTCCGGATACCCCTGCTTGCGCTTCTCGGCGTCGGGCGGCAGGTTCGCCCAGGCCGGGTGCAGCGGCCACATGTCGTTGCTGTAAGGCAGGCCGAAGTACTCGTCGAAGCCGTGCTGCAGCGGCAGGAACTTCGGGTGATGGCCGAGGTGCCACTTGCCGAAGCACGCGGTCGCGTAGCCCTTCTGCCGGCACAGCTCGGCGATCGTCGTCTCGCCCTCCGCGATGCCGATCTGCGCGTCGGGGCCCAGCGCGCCACCGATGCCGACGCGGCGGTGGTAACAACCCGTGAGCAGCGCCGCGCGCGACGCCGAGCAGACCGCGGACGAGACGCAGAAGTCCGTGAACCTCATGCCCTGCTGCGCCATGCGGTCGAGGTTCGGTGTCTGGATCGCGCCGCCGAACGGGCCGATGTCGCCGTAGCCCATGTCGTCGACGAAGATCACGACGACGTTCGGCGGGCGCGGCGCGGGCGCGTTCGCCGCTGGCTGCTGGGCTCGCAGCGCGAACGACAGCGCCGCGGCGGACAGGGCGAGGACACGACAGCGAGACGAGGCGTGCATCCGCGCATCGTAGGTCGCTGCGCCCGACGGTGCTGCTCGCGAGCTGCGCACGGTCCGGTTTCGTCGCCAAGGGCCGCTATGCTGCTGGCATCAGAAACTGCACAGACCGGAGGAACCGTCCATGCGCTGCTTCCGCTTGCCTCTCGCACTGGTCCTCGGCGTCGCGTCTGCGCTCGCACAGACGACCGGCGTCCCCGGCATCAACGACCTCACGATCGACGGCCTCGGCTCGGGCACGACTTCGTGCTCGACGCGCTGCTTCCCGAACGACCCGGTCGCGGTGAACCTGCGCGTCACCGCGCCTCCGGGCAGCCTCGTCCTCGCGCTGTTCAGCTTCTGTCCCTGCCTGCCGTGTTCCGTGCCCGGCTTCTCCAATGCCTGCGTGCCGCCGATCCCGGGCACGGCGTGCGGCGGCAGCAACCAATCGCTCGACCTCGATCTCGGTGCTGGCTGCGGCATCGCGATGACGTCCCTGATGGTCCCGGACAGTGCCGGCGTGCCCTCGCTCTCGGTGCCGATCCCGACGCTGATCGGCCCGCAGTGCGCGACGGCGCTACTGTCGGTCCAAGGCGTCGTGATCGATCCGTGCGGGTACGGGCTCTTGCCGATTCCCGGTCCCTTCGTGTTCACGCAGGCAGTCACGCTGCTGTTCTGACCCCCGAGGAAACCGCCGTGAGACTCATCTCATCGACCCTGGCGCTCGCAGTGATCTCTGGCGCGTGCCAGGTGCCCTCCGGATCTCCCGCTCCGGACGTCAGCCACTCCACGGATGATTCCGCCAAGTGGTCCGACGTGTCGGACAGCGGATACGTGGATGGCGACGTGTTGCTCTACCATCGCGACGGTGTGGACTACCGCGGCGTCGTCACCGCGACGGACCACTTCTACAGGGTTCCCGCGAGCAAGCTGACGGCGGACGAGCTGGCCCTTGCCGACGATGCCTTCGCCAAGTACCGGCTGCGACTGCGATGGGATGGTAACGGCCGGTTCGCATCCCTGACTCCGGTGCGGTGAACGACGCCTGCAGCTAGCGGGCGTGCGAGCGTCAGTTCTGCTTCGCGAGCAGCTGCGCGGCGGCGCGCCGCAGCGAGGCGTCGCTGCCGTTGCGCTCGACGTTGCGCAGGTGCGGCTCGAGGAAGCGATCGAGTGCCGCGAGCACGGCCTCGGCGCGCTGCTTGGCCGCGGCGTCGCCGGTCGCGCGATCGCGCAGCGCGCCTTCGACCTGCTGCTGGGTCTCGGGCGTGATGAACTCGAGCCGGCCGATGAGCACGCGCACGAGCTCCTTGGGCCGCGGCTCGAAGCTCAGCGGCAGCACGGCGTCGACCTGCTTGCGCGGCAGCACGTAGATCGCGCGCGCACCGTCCTTCTGGAACCACGAACGCGACCACGTCGCGACCATCGCGCGAGCTTCGTCGAGGAACAGCCCTTGCTGCACGAGGCCCTGCATGACGGCAGCACCGAGCTGGCGCGAGAGGCGCTCGCGGTCTGCGATCCACGGCGCGTTCGCGAGGTCGAAACGCTGCGAAGCGCCGGCCGCGATCGGCTCGCCGATCGCGAAACGGCCGCCGCGTTCGCCGAGCTCGAGCAAAGCACAGAACGGGATCTCCTGCTCCATGCCGTTGCGCAGCGTTGCGACGCCAGAGCTCTCGGGGCGGATCGTCACGTTCGCCTGCCAGCGGCCGAGGCCGCGGTAGAACAGGTAGTGCTCGGCTTCGACGCGCGCCGGCGAGCCGGCTCGAGGCCTGCTGCGCACGAAGCACGAGCCGGTCTGCCGCGCGAACGCCCACGGGTCGTCCGCGGCGACGGCGGGGACCTCGGCAGGCGCCCCCGCGGCGCGCGGCACGAGATCGACGTCCCATTCGAGCATCGAGCCGTCCACCTTGCTCATGTCGACGCGCTGCTTCCGCGCAGCGGCGAGCTCGGGATAGACCGTCGACGGCAGTGGGTAGAACTGCGTCATCAGGCCCTTCGAGAACCAGACGCGTGCCTGAACGCGCAGCGGCTCGTCGCTGTAGAAGTAGACGACCGGCGTCTCCATCTTCTGCGTGACGCAGCTCGCCGGCATCTTGCAGTCCGTGGTCGCGAAGGCGTCGATCTTCAGCAGGTCGTGCACGAACTTCGGCAGCGCCTCCTCTTCGCGGTGCAGGCCGTCGAGCACGAGGCCGTCGGTGCCGGCCATGCTCGTGAACGTTCCCCACTCGTGGGCGACGTAGTTCGCCGGCGGCGGCTGCGGCTTCGGGGTCTCCTGCGCGAGCAGCACGTCGTGGACCGCGAGCAGCGTGAGGTCCAGGAGGATCCTGAAGGCCGTGTTCATGAGCGCAAGGACGGCGATCGCGGCGGCGTGTTAGCAGGTGCATCGATGCGCCGATGGACCCGCTGCGGCCGGTGGTTGCGTGCGCTCACCGCCGTGCTGTTTCGAGCGCCTGATCGAGGCCCTTCTGGCCGACTCGCACGGCGACCTCGCCGCTCGCAGGCAGCGTGATCGTCGGTGGGTCGAAGTCGCGAATGTAGGCTCCGCCGCGCGGACCGAACGAGAGCGTGGCTTCGACCGTGTGCAGCCCGGGGCACCGAACTGGAACGGTCGCCTTGCCAGCGGCGTCGACGATCGCCTCTTCGGCGAAGAAGTCCGCGACGGACAGGCCGGGTCGTCCAGTGTCGAGCTGCAGCCGGGCGCTGCGCGGCAGCTCGAGCGCCGGACGCAGGCGGAGCCGGAGTGCGGCTCCTTCGGGCAACGGCGACGGCAACACGAGTGCGACGTGCGTCTCGGCCGCCACTTCGAGCGCGATCGTGCGCGCATCGGACACGCCGTTCACGAACGCGGTCTTGTGGCCCTTCGCGACGACGACGAGGTCGACGACGGAGGGTGCTCCGATCTTGACGACGCCAGCGCCGAGGTGGAAACCGCTCCAGTCGTCGCCGCTGCTGCGGATCACGACGAACGCGTCCCGGCTCGCGACTGCGGTGCCATCGCTGGTGGTCGCGCGGATCTCGAAGACGCGGATGCGGCCGCGCAGGTCGATGTCGACGAGGCGTGGATCGGCACACGGTCCCTCGGCGATCTCGACCGCGTCGATCGTGGCGATCGGCTCGGCGACGCCTGTGCACAGCGCCTGCAAGCGGTAGCGACCGGGCTTCAGGCCCTGCCAGTCCTGTTGCACGCGACCGTCCTTGGCCTGCGGTGCTGTGGGGTGGTTGCGCATGAGCTCCATCAACCCGGCAATGCCATCAGGACGGCTGACCTGTTGCGGCGAGTCCGTCGGGCGGAACCGGAGGGTCAACCGCTCGAGAGGCACGGTGTCGTCGACGAGGAACGTGGCGCGCGCCGACCCGCCCTTCTGCAGCGCGAGCTCGATGCCGGTGTCGCCCGCGGCGCATTCGATCGGCGCCACCGGCAGGAACCCGCTCGCCATGACGAGTAGCCGGATCGGCGTGCCCTTGGCGATGCCGCTGCGCATCGTGAACGCGCCCGCCTTGCCCCATTCCGCTTGCGGGTACTCCTGCTGCCAGCGACCGTCGCGCTTGCGCTCGATCAGGATCGGGACCTGAACGGGCTCCCCGCCATCTGCCCTGACCACCCTGCCCTCGACGAGGATCGATAGCGGTGCGAGGCGGACTTCGCCGAGGTCGTTGCGGCCCTTCGTGAGCAATCGCGGCGGCAGCTCGCACGCCTGCGGGGCGTCCTTGTTGGCCACCTTGGTGTCGAACGACACCGCGATCGGTTGTCCCGCCGGGAGCCCCGTGACGGCGATCCGGAAGCGCCCCGACGCGTTGGTCAGGCCGCGTTGCGCTCTCATGCCCCTGTAGGTGCACGTCGCCATGAACGGTGACGTTGCGTACGGCATACCTTGGGCATCGAGCAGGGTGCCGGTCAGCACGACGTCGTCCGCGCCCTCGCTCACGGTCACTTCGACGTGGGGATTCTCGAGCGTCGGGCCGGCAACGACGGCGCTGCGCAGCGTCGAGCCGGCGCTGGCAATCACGAAGCGATCGAGCGCCACGCGGTCGAACACGGCATCACCGCGTTCGTCGATCCCCACGCCGCCGTAGGCACGGTTCAGGCGGTTCAGGGCCTCGCGCTCGGCGTTCTCGTTGCCCGGCCTCTCGTCGAACGTCGTGAGGTGCACGCTCGGCTCGCCGAGGAACGTGGCGTCGATCGGCTTGCCGTCGGCGTCGCGCACGTGGACCGTCACGGTTCCGCAAGGTGGCAATTGCAGCACGACCTCGGGTGGTGGTGCCGTGACGTCGACGAGCACCGGCGCACTCTCGCCACCGGTCATCTCGGCGGCGAGTTCGATCTTCGCCGTCGGGTCCTCGCTGGCGAGCTGCTGCACGTGACGGTGCTCGAGCCGGCCGGCCGCGTCGGTCACGCCCAAGCCCAGATTCATCGGTCGATCACCGCTGCGTATTGCTCTCACCATCACCCCGCGTGCCGGCCTGCCGCCCGCGTCGACGACGAGCACGCGCAACGTGTGGTCGGCCCGCAACGCGAGCACGACCGGTGCTGCGGCGTCCTTGGGCACGTGACCCTGTCCCCAGAGCTCGTCCTTCACCGCGGTCACCTGCGCCCCGAACTTTCCGAGCGGCACGCGGCATCGCCCTTCGCCGTCGGTGGTGAATGCCAGACTCATGCGCTGGCGGAGCGCGTCGTAGTCCTTGCCCGACAGTCCGGGCGGCCTGGCCTCGGGATTCCACCATTCGAAATCGGGTGGCCAGCTGTAGACCGTGGCCTTCTCGATCGGCGTCCTGGTGTCGAAGCGCACGACCTGCACCTCACCGGTCGGTCCCGCGAACTGTGGTGCCACGGCCTCGCGGTGGTTCACATCGCTCTCGACCGCGGTGCCGGCCGGCTGTTCCTTGTCGATCGGAGCGGCCTCCTGCGTCACCGTTGCCGCCGGCATCGCCACGCCCGGGCTGGTTGGCACGTTTGGGGGAGCGACTGGCCGCGGTTGGATGTTCTCGCACAAGAGCCACGCTACTGCAGCGAGACAAGCCAACACCAACACGACAAGGGAGGCGCGCATCGCGCTCAGCGCCGGGCCAGCTCGAGTGCCCGATCGAGACCCTTCTGGCCGACGCGCACCGCGATCTCGCCGGCCGCGGGCAGGGTGATCGCCGACGGTTCGAGGTCGCGGGTGCTCGGCGCGCGCTTGCCGAGCGAAACGGTGATCTCGATCGCGTGGGATCCCGGGAACCGCACGGGCACGACTGCCTTGCCCGAGGCGTCGATCGTCGCCTCTTCGACGAAGAAGTTCTCGGCGGACATGCCGCGTCCGGTGTCGAGCTGCAGTTGGGCCCTGCGCGGCAGCTCGAGCGCCGGTCGCAGGCGGAGCCGGAGGGTGGCTCCATCCGGCAGGGGCGCCGGCAGGACGAACGCGAGGTTCGCGTTGGTCGCCGCTTCGAGCTCGATCGTGCGCGGATCGAACACTCCGTTCACGAACGCTGCCCTGTGGCCCTTGGCGAGCACGATGAGGTCGACGGCCGCTGGCGCCGCGATCCTGACGAAGCCCGCCGCGAGGTGGAATCCGCACCACTCGTCGCCGCTGCTGCGGATCACGACGAATGCGTCCCGGCTCGCGATCGGCTTTCCGTCGCTGGCCATGGCACGGATCTCGAACGCGCGAACACGACCGCGCAGCTCGATGTCGGCGAGGCGCGGATCGGCACACGGTCCGCCGGCGATCTCGACGTCGTCGATCGCGACGATCGGCTGTGCGACGCCTCCGCACATCGCCTGCAGGCGGTATCGACCGGGCTCGAGCCCGTGCCATTCGCGCTGCAGGCGACCGTCCTGCGCGACCTGCTGGCCAGGAAAGTGCTGCAGACGTTCCATCATGTCGGCGCGGCCGTCCGGCTTCTTCGCCGCGTCCATGCTCCGGAACCGGAAGGTCAACCGGTCGAGCGGCACCGTGTCGTCGACGAGGAACGTCGCGCGTGCCGAGCCGCCCTGCCGCAGTTCGATCTCGAGGCCCGTGTCGCCCGCGGCGCACTCGATCGGTGCGATCGGCAGGAAGTTGCTTGCCTGCAGGGACAGCCGTATCGGCGTGCCCTTCGTGATGCCGCTGCGCATCGTGAACGCACCCCCCTCGCCCCATTCGGGGTGCAGGTTCCATTCCTGCTGCCAACGACCGTCCTGCTGGCGCTCGACCTGGATGTGTACCCGAGGGGGTTCGCCTCCTGCTGCCATGACCACCTTGCCCGCGACGAGGAGCGAGTGCCGTGCGAGGCGGACTTCGCCGAGGTCGTTGCGTCCCTTCGTGAGCAATCGCGGCGGCAGTTCGCACGCCTGCGGGTCGGCCAAGCTGGCCACCTTGGTGTCGAACGACAGCGCGATCTGTTGGCCCGCCGGGAGGCTTGGCAGGGCGAGGCGGAAGCGCCCCGATGCGTCCGTCCGTCCGTTCCGACTGCTCATGCCGTTCTTGAACTTGCACGTCGCGGAGAACTGAGAGGTCGCCAACGGCAAGCCTTCGGCATCGAGCAGCGTTCCGGTCAGGACGACGTCGTCATCGCCCTCGCGCACCGTGATCTCGACGTGGGGATTCTCGAGCGTGGGGCCCGGCACGACAGTGCTGCGCAGCGACCACGCGACGCTGGCCATCACGAAGCGACCGAACGCCACGGTGCCGAACACGGCATCGCCGCGTTCGTCGAGCAAGACGCGGCCCTGCGCGCCGTTCAGGCCGTCGACCTCCGCGTCCTGGCTGCCCGGCTTCTCGGCGTAGGTCGCGAGCCGCACGCTCGGCTCGCCGAGGAAGGTCGGATCGATCGGCTTGCCCTCGGCATCGCGCACGTGCACGGTCACGGTGCCGCCGGGTGGCAATGGCAGCACGACTTCGGGTGGTGGTGCGATCGTGTCGACGAGCACGGGAGCGCTCTCGCCGCCCGGAATGACCGCGACGAGATCGATCCTCGAGCTCCCGGCTTCGCCGGCCAACTGCTGGCAGTGGCGGTAGGCGAGCCGGCCGGAGGCGTTCGTCTCGCCCAACTGCCAGCTCATCGGCCGATCGCCGTCCTTGCCCTTGCCGAGCACCGTCGACCCGCGCGCCGGCCTGCCGCCCGCGTCGACCACGAGCACGTGCAACGTGTGATCCGTCCGCACGGCGACCACGAGCGCCTCGGTGGCTCCCTTCGGCAGGAAACCCTGCCCCCAGAGCTCATCCTTCACGGCGGTCACCTGCGCTCCGAACCCGGCGAGTGGCACGCGGCAACGGCCGTCCTTGTCGGTCGCGAACGCCAGCGCCGTCTGGCGCACGAACGCGTCGTTGTCGCTCCGCCGCAGCTCCTGCAATTCCGCGGAGAGCTTCTGCCAGTCGAAGTCGGGCGGCCAGCAGTAGACGGTCGCGTCGGCCAGCGGCGCCTTGGTGTCGAAGTGCACGACCTGCACCTCGCCGGCTGGTCCCGCGAACTGCGGTGCCGCGGCTTCGCGGCGGTTCGCGGTGCTCTCGACCGCGGTGCCAGCCGGCTGCTCCTTGTCGGCGGAAACCGGTCTCGTCTGCGTCACCGCTGCCCCCGGCACGGGAGTCACGGTGCTGGCTGGCGCGGTGGTGGGAGCGACCGGCACGTGTTGGATGTTCACGCAAACGAACCACGCTGCCGCAGCGAAACAAGCCAACACCAACCAGGTAATGGGGGCGCGCATCGGGCTTCCTTCGAGTGGGGGTCGCCAAACATCGTAGTCGCAAAGCGGGCGTGCCGTGCTGTGGCGACGAAAGGCGTCGAGCCTCCTGGGCTCCCGGTCGACACCACGCGCTATCGTGGGGACCCGGTCGCCATGCCGTCGACGTCGAAGCCAACTCGGAAACACACAACGTCTCACCTCGCCCATGGCGTCGTCGACGGCTCTGCCGAGGGTGCGTGAGTCCTGGCTCGCCACCGTCGACGCAGCCGCAGCGCCGCAGCGCGACCGCGACAAGGCTGGCGCTCGGTGCTGCGGTTGTCGGCCTCGCTGCGGTCGCTGTGTGGTCTCTGGTGCGGTCCGATCGCACGCGCGCGGATGAGCAGAAGGCAGAGGAGCCGATCGCAGTCAGATGGGCTCGCGTGCTCGAGCCCGCAAAGATCGCAGCCCGACAGCGCGGCGTGGACCTGCTGTTGTGGTTCCGCAACCGCCAGTGGGAACAGCGCGACGAGGATGTGTTGTGGTTCCGCAACCGCGAGGGGGAAGCGACTTCGAACAAGATGGAGCCGTGGACCTCCTTGGCCGCCGAGTTGTTCGCTGACTCTTCGGCGGTGGCCGTGCTCGGGCAGCGCTTCCTCGTGCTCGAGCTGGCGTATGACGAGACGATCGAGCCACGCGAGCTGCCGCCCACGTTCGCGAGTCTCTGCCATGTGGGGTTCGGGAACGGAGGTCGGAACGCATTCATGCCCGCGATCGTGCTGGCGGATGCGAGCGCACGTCCCTTCGCTGTGCCGGGCGCCTATGCGCAAGGGGCTTGCTTCACCTACGTGCACGATCTGCTCGAGCTCGTCGCCGTGCGCGAACGACGCGATGCTGCGTTCGCCGTGGCGGGGCGCGTGCAGGGCATCGAGCGCGCCAAGGCTCTCGCCGATGCTCTCGCGGCGATGGAACAGGGACTCGTCGTCATGTGCTACCGCGACGAGCTGCAGGCCATCGTCGATCTCGATGCGGACGGCAGCGCAGGACTGCGGGCGCCGCACGCGAAGCTGTTGCGCGACGGCCGGCTCGTGCAGGGCCAGCTCGAAGTGCACGAGATCGGTTTCGTCAACTCGGAGGCATTCGACCCGCGCCGCCTGCGGTCTCTGCTCGAACGAGTCGTGCAGCGCTACACGGACCTTCCCGAGGTCGACCAGCTCGCTCGTTGTTACCAGGCGCAGGCCGAGGCGCGACTGGCGCTCGACGAACAGGACTTCGCCCGCATCGCGAACGAGCTCGAAGCGGCTCGACTGCTCGCTCCCCGATCCTCCACGGTGCCCGCGATCGATCGGCTGCTCGAGCACCTCGAGGCCCGACGCCAGCGCGCACCGCGCAGGAAATAGCTGTCACGAGGTCCGGTTGGCGCGGCCTCCGCGACCGCGGCGCGACGCGGATCGTTTCACCTGCGGCCACCGCTCGCTACTCTGCTCCGCCCTATGCGCCTCAGCCAGATCCTGATCTCGACCCTGCGCGAAGACCCCGCCGACGCGGAGATTCCGAGCCACAAGCTGCTCGCGCGCGCGGGCTTCATCGTGAAGATCGCCGCCGGCGTCTACACGTTCGCCCCGCTGATGTGGCGCGTCGTGAAGAAGTTCGCGCAGATCGTGCGCGAGGAGCTCGACCGCGAGGGCGCGAACGAAGTGATGCTGCCGATCATCCAGCCGAAGGAGCTCTGGGTCTCGAGCGGGCGCTGGGACCGCTACGTGACCGACGGGATCATGTTCACGCTGAAGGATCGCAAGGGCACCGAGATGTGCCTCGGCCCCACGCACGAGGAGGTCATGACGACCTACGTCAGCGCGCAGGTCAACAGCTACAAGCAGATGCCCGTCAACTGCTACCAGATCCAGGACAAGTTTCGCGACGAGATCCGGCCGCGCTTCGGCCTCATGCGCGGCCGCGAGTTCATCATGATGGACGCGTACTCGTTCGACGCGGACCAGGCGGGCCTCGACGTCGCCTACCAGAAGATGCGCAACGCCTACTGCCGCATCTTCGAGCGCTGCGGCCTGCGCTACACGGTCGTGCAGGCCGACTCGGGCGCGATCGGCGGTGCGGGCAGCGAGGAGTTCATGGTCATCGCGGACTCGGGCGAGGACTCGATCCTGTTCTGCGAAGCCAGCGGCTACGCGGCGAACGTCGAGAAGGCGACGAGCAAGCTGCCTCCTGCACCCGCGGGCGGCGCCGCGAAGCCGCTCGAGAAGCACAGCACGCCGAACGTGAAGACGGTGGCACAGCTGCAAGAGTTCTTCCCGGGCTGGGCCGCGGGGCGCATGGCGAAGACCGTGCTCTACAAGGTGACCTGGAAGAACAAGGAGACGGTCGTCGCCGTGATGATGCGCGGCGATCTCGAGATCAACGAGGTCAAGCTCGCGAACTCGCTCGACGCGCTCACCGTGCGACTCGCGACCGACGAGGAGATCAAGGCCGCGACCGGCGCCGAGACCGGCTTCGCGGGGCCCGTGGGCCTCAGCGACAAGGTGCCGCTGCTCGCCGACGAGTCGCTGCGCGACTGCACGAACCTGCTGACCGGCTGCAACGAGACCGGCTACCACTGCCTGAACGTGAACTTCGGCCGCGACTGCCGCATGCCGTCGTGGAAGGAGGTGCGGCTCGCGCGCGCCGGTGAGGGCTGCCCGATCAGCGGCCAGCCGCTCGTGCAGGCGCGCGGCATCGAGGTCGGCCACATCTTCAAGCTCGGCATCAAGTACTCGAAGGCGATGGGTGCCACGTTCATGGACCAGGGCGGCAAGCCGCAGCCGTTCGTGATGGGCTGCTACGGCATCGGCGTCTCGCGCACGCCGGCGTCCGCGGTCGAGCAGAACTTCGACGACAAGGGCATCGTGTGGCCTGTGTCGATCGCGCCGTTCGAGTGCGTGATCGCGATGCTCGACGGCAAGCGCGACGAGCAGAGGGTGCTCGCCGAGAAGCTCTACGCGGAGCTGCAGGCGGTCGGAGTAGACGTGTGCCTCGACGACCGCCCGCTGAGCCCCGGCGCGAAGTTCAAGGACCTCGAGCTGCTCGGCATGCCGGTGCAGGTGTTCGTCGGCCGCAAGGCCGCCGAGGGAACCGTCGAGTTCCTCGTGCGGCGCGGCATGGCGAAGAGCGAATGCGCGGCGAGTGAGGTGAAGGCGAAAGTGCTCGCGGCGCTCGGCCGGAGCAGCTGATGGGTCTCGATTCGGTCGAGCTCGTGATGGAATTCGAGAACTTCTTCGAGATCACGATCGCGAACGAGGACGCCGAGAAGCTCATGACCGTGGGGGATGTCGCGACCTACGTGACGCAGGCTCTCGCCGACCATCGTCGGCCTCGACTCCGCGAGGTCGTGTTCGAGCAGGTCTGCGGGATCACCTGTGAGCAGCTCGGGACCACTCGCGACCAACTCAGCGAGCACACGAGCTTCGTCGACGATCTCGGCATCGATTGACGCTCGCGGTCGGTTCACTTCGACGACAGCACCCCCGGCTACTTGTTCACGAGGCGCGCAACGACCGCCCGGTCCGGCATGCCGCGCACCGGTTCCTGCTCGCGATCGAGCGTGAGCAGGCGCAACAGCGCGAGCGCCTCGCCGGCGGCCCCGATCATCAGGTCGACGTTGTAACCCTTGCTGTCGGCGGCGACCGGGCCCGGCGCGCCCGGACCGTTCTTCCACTTGCGGCCGTCGCCGTCCTGGATCGCGACGTCGACGAGATACTGGCCCGCCTTGCGCGCGAACGCGGCGTCCTTCTCGTCCTTCGTCGCGCGCGCGAGGTCGCAGAAGAACTCGACGACGCCGGCGACACCGCAGCAGTAGCTCGGCGGCACGTACGGCTTCTCGCCGTCGCTGCCCGCCTTCTCGGCGTTCGCGGCGTAGTCGATCACGAACCGCGCACCCTTCAGCGCCATGTCGCGCCAGCGCTGCTCGCCCGTGACCGCGTGCAGCAGCAGGAACAGCCGGCAGGTCCCCGCGGGCCCGTGGCACCAGCCGCCCATGTACGTCTGGGTCCCGCGGTCCGAGGCCGCCCACTTGAGGCCCTCGCCGTCGGCCACGGCGTTCTCGACGAGCCACTGGGCACCGTCCACGCCGGCCTGCAGCAGCTCCTTGTCGCCGGTCTCCGCGCCGATGCGCACGAGCGCGTAGGCGACGCCCGCGGTGCCGTGGCTGAAGCCCGGCATGTGGATCTTCGCGCCGCCCATCGCGAGCACCCACGTCGGCAGCAGGCACTTGCCGTCGGCCTGCGACGGCACGCGCACGGCTTCGGCGACCAGCACCCTTCCGGCGCGCCGCGCGGCGTCCACGAACCGTTCTTGCTTCGCGGCCACGCCGAGCTCGAGCAGGAACAGCGCCGTGCCCGCGTTGCCGAAGATGATGTCGACCTGCTTGCCGAAGGACAGTCCACCGTCGTCTTCCTCGCGCGCACGCTGCAGCAGCGCGTCGCCGACCTCGATCGCGGTCGCGAGCGCTTCGGCGTCGCCGCGCAGTGCGTGGCGCACGAGGAACGCCTGCCCGACGCCGGCGTCGCCCGTGCAGAGGCCGGTGACGCCCATCATGCCGCCGCGCGTCCAGCTCGGCCGTTCCTGGCTGTCGACGCGGCGCACGCTGCGCAGGCCCTTCGCAGTGCGATCGGCGAGCTCGCGTGCAGTGGCGTCGTCGAGCACGGCCGCGGCGTTCTCGAGGAAGATCAGCACGCCGGCGGATCCGCCGTAGACGGTTGCCTGCGGCGCCTTCTTGCTGCCCTCGCTGTCGGGGAACAGCACGGCGTTCTCGGCGCCGGGCACCGGCACGGCCTGGCGCGCGATCCACGCGATGGCGCCGCGGACCGTGTCGCGCACCGTGTCGCGCACCGTGTCGGCGGGTGCGGGCTGCTGTGCAGCGAGGGCCAGCGTGCTGGCGAGGAATGCGAGCGCGAAAGCGGCGTGGGTCGTCATGGTCGCGACGGAGTCCTCACTGCTGGCGGTAGTGGATGTAGACGCCCTTCTTGTTGCTCGTGACCACGTCGAGCCGGCCGTCGTAGTCCATGTCCGCTACCGTGAACTGCGTGCCGACGCCGGAGTCGGAGTGGATGACGTGGCGCACGAACGAGGCCTGTGTACCCGTGCGGTGCAGCTCGAACCACACGAGCACCGCAGGCTGCTGCGAGCCCGGGTCGCCGAACGGGCCGTGCGCGTACCAGCGCTTGCCGGTGATCAGGTCCGGCAGGTTGTCGCCGTTCAGGTCGGCGAGCACGAGCGAGTGGCTCTGCGAGAACGACGCGTCGATCAGGTGCTCGAGGAACGTCCCGGGCACCGTGTTCGACTGCTCCCACCACCAGACGCCGTACGAGTGCGGTGAGCTCGTCGCGACGTCCTGGTCGCCGTCGCCGTCGAAGTCGGCGACGCACAGATGCGCCGACATCTCCTGGCCGGTCGGTCCGGTGCCGCGCAAGTTCGCGGGACGGAACGGCCACGGTGAGGTCGTGCGCACGACCGGCGCCTCGTACCAGCCGTCGACCGTCAGCACGTCGGCGCGGCCGTCGCCGTTCACGTCGCCGTAGCCGAGGCCGTGATAGAAGCGATGGAAGCCCGGCTGGCCCGGCATGCCGACGTGATGGATCGTCCAGGCGCGCAGCGGGTTCGCGGCGCCGTTGAGCCACGCGACGCGCCGCCGGGACTCGATGCCGATCAGGAGGTCGAGGCGGTTGTCGCCGTCGACGTCGACGAACAGCGGGCTCTCGTTGCAGGCGCTCGCGGCGAGCCAGTGCTTGGGCCAGTGGCCGGCATCGAGGCCGGGATTGCGGAACCAGGCCGCGGGCAGGCCGGGGAAGCCGACGGACAGCATGTCGATCCAGCCGTCGCCGTCGACGTCCGCGGCGGCGGCCGTGAAGCAGTTGCTGTAGCCGGTGAGCGGGTCGTAGCTGCCCGGCGGCGCGATCTCGTGGCGCTTCCAGCCGGGCCCCTGGTACCAGATCTCGCCGGCGAGCACGTCGATGTGGCCGTCGGCATTCACGTCGGCCACTGCGACACCCTCGCTGCGGAAGGCGGGATCGAGCTGCGTCGTGCTCCAGAGATACGGCGGCGGTGGTTGGGCCCCTGCGGACGCGACCAGGACCAGGGTGGCGGAGAGAAACCGGTGGCTGTGTTTCATCGCAGGACGCGGGTCGAGGAAGCATCATTTCCCCTGGCTGCGCGGCCGGCGTCAACCCCATCGACGTGCGGCTCGTGCGGTTCTCCGGGCCCGAAACGAAACCGGCAGGCGAGATCGCCTGCCGGCATGCAATCACGAACGTGCGACCGGTATCAGTTGCCGATGCGCATGCAGACGCCGTTCGTCGCGAGCAGGTTGAACGGGTTCAACGCGAGCGCGAACGGGAAGCCCTGTGCCGTCAGCTGCGCGTTGAAGTACGCGGGAACCGGCGGAATCGCGAACGGGTACACGAGGTCCGGGCCGAGCCCCGTGACCGTCAGGATCGCGATCGGGCCGTGGTGCAGGCTGCAGCCCGGCATGCCGAGGAAGCCGAGATCGATCGGGATCGGCGTCAGCGTGTCGCCGATCGTCAGGAGCTGGAACGGCGTGCCCGGCGCGATGTTCGTCGTCACGAAGTTGAACGGCTGGCCGATCACCGGCCGCGCATCGAGCTTGAGGATCGGCGGGATCTGGCCGTCGCCGCTCGGGAACGGCATCGCCGTCGAGAAGTCGATCGGCGGCGGCAGCATCGAGCCGTTGCCCGGCGTGAAGCCGAGGATCGCGTTGTTGCCGTTGATGACGCCCGTGTTGGCGAGTGCGCCGTAGATCAACTCGACGTTGTGGTTGTTGTCGACGGTGATCTGGATCGTGTTCAGCGCCGTGGGCACCGGCCACTCGGGCACCGCGGCAAACGTGACCCGCCAGAAGGTCGGACCGGTCTCGTAGTGGATGCCGCCGCCCGAGGACGGGTCGAGGTCGTGGAAGAAGCCGGCGATGCGCGCAGGCTGGTCGCGGAACGACGAGATCGCGCCGTAGCACGCGCCGCAGGTCTCGTACGTGTTGTTGCCGACGTTCGCGAGGTAGATGCCGCCGTTCGAACTGATCGTGATCTCGGTCGTGCTGCCGCCCGGGTAGTTCATCGGGAACGGCAACGTGATCGGCGCCGACAACGCATCGTCCCAAAGCCCCGGAGCGGGCGAAGAGCCGAATGCGGGCGGCGAGGTGGTCAGCGAGGGCGTGGTCGGCGGCGTGTAGACAGCGGCAGCCGGAGTCACGACGTAGTTCGCGCCGGTCCAGATCCACAGCTGCGAGGTGTTCGCGACGTCAGGCGCCGTCGCGCTGGCCGGGAAGTCCTCGTAGAACGCGTGGGGCCGGAAGTAGCAGCCCTCGCCGGTCTTCTTCCAGTGCGCCGAGCCGGGGTCGGCCGTGTAGACGACGCGCAGGTTCGGGCTCGCGGTGACGCCACCGACGAAGGCCGTGCCCTGGATGCCGTCGTTCGACCACGAGATGAACTGGTCGCTGACGACGCCACCCGGGTTCGGGCTCTTGCCCAGGCAGTGCAGCGGGCCCGGGTTGGTGCCCGTGGTCGGCGCCAGGTACTCGATCGCGATGCCGTAGGTGCCGGCCAACAGCGTGAGCGGCGGAGTGAACACCACGGCTGACTCGGTGGGCTGTGCCTGGATGGTGATCGTGCCGCTGCCGAGCAGCGTCCACGGCGACGCGGGTGCCGACGGGCTGGTCGTCTCGTTGCCGAGCCGCGTGGTCGGGCACGTGTAGACGTTCACGACGCCCTGATTGCCAACCTGCGACGGCACCGGCGGCAGGCCAGCGCCCTGGTCGTACGTCCAGGTCCGGATCTGGCTGATCGAGATGTCTCGCTGCGTCGTGACGTCAGCGAAGTGCGCGCCCATGTTGTAGTAGAAACTTCCGACGAACTCGTCGCGGTTCGAGAAGGTCATCTGCGAGGGTGGTGTCGCGCAGGTCTGGGCCACGACGGGCAGAACCGAGCCCAACATGACGATGGGGGTCAAGATCGAGAGTTTGTTCATGGAGAATCACCGTAGGGTTGCTGGGGAGGGAGCGGGAAGACGGAACCCCGCCATGGTGAACCTGGTCCCTACGCACCGTCAATTGCCTGAGGTCAGTAGAAAGTACGGTCGGTGTACCAAACTGCTGTACCGCACTTGCCCGGGTGTACTGATGCATGCTGGCGTGCTGCTACGAACGGGCCAGGCCTAACGGTTGGCCGACATCGCGTACGGTCTGCTCGGCCTCGCGATCGAAAGCGCTCGCTTCGTCAGCGACCGCGGCGGGCAGCGATCAGCTGCATGGAGAACTTCACGTCGCGTCGTGTGGGATGGCGCGCGGTGGCGGCGACGATGCCGCCGCAGAGCGCGTATGGACGACTCGCTTCGCCCGCGAGCAGGTCGACGAACAACGCGGCGGTGCCGTTCACGTCGACGCGCAGCGGCACCGAGAACGCGCCAGCGTCGGATCGCAGCGGCTCCGGCGCGCTCGCCGCGACGCTCTTCTCGAACGAGAGATGGACGCTCGGTGACGCGCCGAGGTGCGTGATCACCGACCACACGCCCGGTGTCTCGACGACCTGCCAGAAGTAGCTCGCGAGCACGTCGTTCTCGCGCACGACGGAGAGCAGCGCCTCCATCGTGAAGTAGCCCTGCATCCAGAGCCGCAACGCCTCCGCGGCCTCGATCGTCCCGCGGTCCTGCGCCTCGTCCACGGTGTGCGCGCGGATCGACGGCAGCAGGCCCTGGCTCAGGTAGCTCGCCGGCAGCGCGACCGTCGTCTCGTCGAGCAGCACGCCGTCCGCCTCGAACACCTTGACGACGGTGACGCCGGAGAGCGATTGCATCGAGACCGACGCCGAGCCGTCAGGGTTCGCGACCGTCGAGCCCGGCGACATCGACGAGACCGGCACTTCCGCCTGCGCGTCGAGGTGCAGCAGCCACCGCTTCACGTCACCAGCCTTGTCGAGGCGCAGCGCGAACAGCACCTGATCGTGCGGTACCCAGTCCGGCGCCACGGCGCGCTCGTCGAAACCGGACAGCACCTTCAGGGCGCCCGGGAACTCGTCGAGCGGCAGCCGTGCGAACGAACTCGCCGGCGCGGGTTGCTCGATCGGCACCGCAGCGCACGCGGCGAGGACGCAGAGCGCGGGCAGGACGGTGAGATGCTTCATCGGATGCCGCAGCGCGCGGCGAGCAGTCGCGCGGGGACCTCGGGGGCGGGCAGGCTACCGACGCAGCGCGCAGCGAGGAAGGGACCGCCGCCAGCCCTCGGGCGCTTGCGTGCGGTGCCCGTGCCTTCATGATCTCGCGCCATGATCTCGATCCGCGGGCTCACGAAAGCGTTCGGCGGCGCGCTCGCCGTCGATGCGCTCTCGCTCGAGGTGCCGCCGGGCCAGATCCTCGGCCTGCTCGGACCGAATGGCGCCGGCAAGACGACGACGCTGAAGATGCTGACCGGCATGCTCGAGCCCACGACCGGCACGGCGCTGATCTGCGGCGTCGACATCGTGCGCGAGCCGCTCGAGTGCAAGCGCCTGCTCGGCTTCGTGCCCGACTCGGGCGCCGTCTACGAGGCGCTGACCGGGCTCGAGTTCCTGCTGCTCGTCGCGGCGCTCTACGGCATCGCGGAGGCCGAGGCGAAACCGCGGATCCGCCGCTTCCTCGACTTCTTCGAGCTCGACGAGCGCACGCTGAAGGGCAAGCTGCTCGGCGCCTACAGCAAGGGCATGCGCCGCAAGGTCGTGATCACGGCCGCGCTGCTGCACAACCCGAAGGTCGTGCTGCTCGACGAACCGCTCGACGGTCTCGACGCCAACGCCGCGGTCGGCTTCAAGGCGCTGCTCGAGGAGCTCGCGCGCGAGGGCAAGACGATCGTCTACAGCTCGCACGTGCTCGACGTCGTCGAACGCGTCTGCCACCGCGTCTCGATCATCAGCAAGGGCAAGCTGCTCGTCGACGGCACGCCTGCCGAGCTGCTGCAGGCGCACGGTGCCGCGACGCTCGAGCAGCTGTTCACGCGCCTGACCGGCGTCGCGGGCCACGAGGCGCGCGCGGCCGAGTTCGCGAAGCACATGCTGTCATGACGGCGGCCGCGCCATCGCGCGAACGCGTGCTGCGTGCGCTGTTCTGGAAGCTGTTGTTCCGCGGCCGCTCGGCGTTCGATGCCGCCGCGACGAAGCGCGCGAAGCAGTGGAGCCTCGGCGGGACGCTCGCGGTCTACACGCTGTTCGGCCTGCTGCCGGCGATCGGGGCGTTCATGCTGCCGCCGCTCGCGTTCGCGAGCTCGCTGCACGCGCTGACGCTGATGTTCGCGTCGCTGTCGCTCGCGAGCAGTGCCGGCACGATGCTGTTCGTCCGCGAGGAGTCCGAGATCCTGCTGCACCGGCCCGTGCGGCCCGAAGAGCTGCTGCGCGCGAAGACCTCCGTGCTGGTCAGCTACGCGCTGCTGCTGGCGCTCGCGCTCAACGCCGCGGGTCTCGTGATGGGCCTCTGGAACGAGGGCAACGCGATCTGGTGGCCGCTCGCGCATGCGCTGTCGACGCTGCTGCTGATGCTGTTCTCGGCGTCCGCGATCGTGCTGGCCTACAACGTCTGCCTCTCCTGGTTCGGCCGCGAGCGCTTCGACAACCTGTTGACCCTGGTGCAGACGCTGATGTCGGTCGTGCTGGTCGTCGGCAGCCAGCTCGTCCCGCGCATGCTCCGCAGCGACGAGCTGCGGCAGGTCGACGTCGCAGCGAGCTGGACGATCCTGCTGCCGCCGGTCTGGTTCGGCGCGCTCGACGCAGTGCTCTGCGGTGCTCTGCCGCTCGAACGCGCGTGGCTGCCGGCCGCGATCGGCGTCGCCGTCACGTTCGTGCTCGCGTGGCTCGCGTTCGTGCGCCTCGGCGCCGCGTACGGCAGGGGTCTGATGGCGCTCAACGAGACGGCCACCGCGGAGTCGGATCGCCCGCGCCGGCGCCCGCTGTCCTGGCTCGTGCGCCACGCACCGCTGCGTTGGTGGCTGCGCGACGCCGTCGAGCGGCAGGCGTTCCTGCTGACGACCGCGTACCTGGTGCGCGACCGCGAGATCAAGCTGAAGCTCTACCCGTCGCTGACGCCGCTCGTCGTGATGCCGGTCTTGATCGGAATCGGGCCGGGTGGTCGCCGCGGGGGCGGCGAGGACTCCGTGTTCCTCGAGACGCTTGCGCTCGGCTACGCGGCAATCGTGCCGATCCAGGCCATGCATCTGCTGCAGCACTCCGAGCATTGGCGCGCCGCGGATCTGTTCCGCAGCGCGCCGCTCGTGCACTGGACGCCGCTGTTCCACGGCGCGCGCAAGGCCGTGCTCTGCTGGCTCGCGCTGCCTGCCGTGGTGATGATCGCCGGCATCCTCGTCGTGCTGCGCGGCTCCGCGTCGCCGATGCTGATGGCGCTGCCGGCCGTCGTCGCGGTGCTCGTGAGCTCGTACGTGTCCGGCCTGTTCGGGGTGTGGCTGCCGCTCAGCAAGGCGAGCACCGCGCAGAACGTGGCGTCGACCGGCTGCATCGTGTTCGGGTTCGTCATCGCCGGCTCGATGGCGTTCAGTGGCCTCGCGGCGTGGATGCACTGGCTCGGCTGGTTCTGGCCGTTCTTCGCCGTTGCCGTCGCGGGTGGTCTCGCGCTGCAGGCGGCGTTCCTGCGCTCGATGCACGAGCGGCGCTGGCGTCCCGCGGTGAAGTGAAGGCGTCCTTCACTGCCGCGCGGCCCCGCGCGCGTCAGCCGCGAGGGGGCGAAGGATCATGGCGCAACGATGCCGCTGCAGCGGGCTGCTGCCAATCGCCCAGGAATCCCGACTCCGGCTCAGGCAGCGCATGCACGCATGCAGGGAGGCGCTTGACAAAGCATAAGTAGTCGCTAATGTATCGAGCATGCCGAGCGTGGCCGAGGCCGAGAACAGGATCTTCCAGGCGCTCGCGGACCCGAGCCGCCGCGCGATCCTCGAGTCGCTGACGCGCGGCGAAGCGGCGGTCAAGGACCTCACGGCGCGCTTTCGCATCACGCAGCCCGCGGTCTCGCAGCATCTCGCGACGCTGAAGGACGCGGGCCTCGTGAACGGCCGGCGCGAGGGGCGCTGCGTCTACTACCGCGTCGAGCCGCGCGGCATGAAGCCGCTGATCGACTGGATCGCGCACTACCGCGCCTTCTGGACCGAGCACGTCGATCACCTCGAACAACTGCTGGAGAGAATGCAATGAACCCCATCGACGAACCGGCCCCATCGCAGGGCACGCTTTCCCTCGAATTCGATCTGCGTCATCCGCCGCAGAAGGTGTGGCGCGCGCTGACGGACCCCGTGCTGCTCGCCGAGTGGCTTCTGCCCGTCGTCGGCTTCGAGCTCGAGAAGGGCGCCGCGTTCACGTTCAAGACGCAGCCGTATCCGGGATGGGACGGCACCGTGAACTGCCGCATGCTCGAGATCGAAGCGCCGCGGAGGATCAGCTACAGCTGGGGCGTGCCGTTCCTCGACACCGTCGTGACCTTCACGCTGATGCCGACCGCGTCGGGCACGCGCCTGTCGGTCGTGCAGTCGGGCTTCAAGCACGACCAGAAGAGGGAATTCGGCGGCGCACGCTACGGCTGGAACATGATGGGTGGCAAGCTCGCCGACGTGCTCGCGAGGATGCCATGAGCCGTGGCTCCTCGAGCCAGCGCGGTGGGAGCAGCCACGACGTGATCCGCGTGCAGGGCGCGCGCGAGAACAACCTGAAGGACATAAGCGTCGAGATCCCGAAGCGGCAGCTCACGGTGTTCACGGGCGTCTCGGGCTCGGGCAAGTCGTCGCTCGTGTTCGGCACGATCGCGGCCGAGTCGCAGCGGCTGATCAACGAGACCTACAGCGCGTTCGTGCAGGGCTTCATGCCGACGCTGGCGCGTCCCGACGTCGACGTGCTGACGGGGCTCACGACGGCGATCCTCGTCGACCAGGAGCGTATGGGTGCGAACGCGCGCTCGACGGTCGGCACGGTCACCGACAGCAACGCGATGCTGCGTGTGCTCTGGAGCCGCATCGGCAAACCGCGCGTCGGCTCGCCGCAGGCGTTCTCGTTCAACGTGCCGTCGGTCAGCGGCGTCGGCTCGGTCGCGGTCGAGAAGGGCGGCGTCAAGAAGCGCGAGAAGCGCGAGTTCTCGATCACGGGCGGCATGTGCCCGAAGTGCGACGGCATGGGCTCGGTCAGCGACATGGACCTGACGCAGCTCTACGACGACAGCAAGTCGCTCGCCGAAGGCGCGCTGACGGTTCCCGGCTACACGGCCGACGGCTGGAATGCGCGCCTCTTCGCGGCCGCGGGCCTCGACCCGGACAAGCCGATCCGCAAGTACAGCAAGAAGGAGCTGCACGACTTCCTGCACAAGGAGCCGACCAAGGTCAAGGTCAACGGCATCAACCTCACGTACGAGGGGCTGTTGCCGAAGATCCAGAAGTCGTTCCTGTCGAAGGACGTCGACGCGATGCAGCCGCACATCCGCGCCTTCGTCGATCGCGCGGTGACCTTCACGACCTGCCCCGAGTGCGACGGCACGCGGCTGAGCGAGGCCGCGCGGTCCTCGAAGATCAAGGAAAAGAACATCGCCGACGTCTGCGCGATGCAGATCAGCGACCTCGCCGGGTGGGTCCGCAGGCTGGCCGAGCCGTCGGTGGCGCCGCTGCTGGCCGGGCTGCAGCACCTGCTCGACTCGTTCGTCGAGATCGGCCTCGGCTATCTCAGCCTCGATCGACCGTCGGGCACGCTCTCGGGCGGTGAGGCGCAGCGCACGAAGATGATTCGCCACCTCGGATCGTCGCTCACTGACGTCACCTACGTCTTCGACGAACCGACGATCGGCCTGCATCCGCACGACATCCAGCGGATGAACACGCTGCTGCTGCGGTTGCGCGACAAGGGCAACACCGTGCTCGTCGTCGAACACAAGCCTGAGACGATCGCGATCGGCGATCACGTCGTCGATCTCGGCCCCGGCGCCGGGTCGGCCGGCGGCGAGGTGGTGTTCGAAGGCACGGTCGAAGACCTGCGCCGCAGCGGCACGCTGACCGGGCGTCACCTCGACGACCGGGCGACGCTCCGGAAGACG
>DASVAL010000111.1:0-72692 GCA_036376355.1 Planctomycetota bacterium | reverse complement strand
GAACGGCAGGGCAGAGACCAGCAGTTCGTACAGCATCACGCCCAGCGAGTAGATGTCGGCGCGCGTGTCGATGTCCTGGTTCGTCGGATCAGCCTGCTCGGGCGCCATGTACTCGGGCGTGCCGACGATCTGCCCCGCTTCCGTGAACAGCGTCGCCTCGACGAGTCGCTTGCCCATCGCCTTCGCGAGCCCGAAGTCGATGATCTTGATCTGCAGCTTGCCGCCCTCGTCGCTGACCAGCACGTTGCCGGGCTTGAGGTCCCTGTGCACGACGCCCTTCTGGTGCGCGTGCTGCACCGCGGCACAGACCTGCTGCATCAGCATCAACCGCTGCGGCAGCGACAGCTTGTTCTGCTCGCAGAACTGCGTGAGCGGGATGCCCTTGACGAGCTCCATCACGAAGAACGGCTGGCCGCGCTCGCTGGTCCCGCAGTTGAAGACCTTCGCGATCCCGTCGTGCTGCATCATGGCGAGCGCCTGCCGCTCCTGCTCGAAGCGCGCGACGACCGCCTTGCTGTCCATGCCGAGCTTGATCAGCTTCAGCGCGACGCGAAGGTGGATCGGCTGCTGCTGCTCGGCGAGGTAGACCGTTCCCATGCCGCCCTCGCCGAGCGTGTCGAGGATGCGATAGGGACCGATCAGCCTTGGCGCCTGGATCGCAGCCGCTGGTGAAGGCAGCGTCGTCGCGGCCGGCCGCCCCTCCTCGAACTCGCGTTGCACCGCGGCGGCGTGGGCGCGGATCTCGCCCGCGGCGTGTGGGTGCGAGCGGCAGAGCGCTTCGAGGCCGGCATCCCAGGCGGTGGCCGGGCCGTCGAGGATGCGTCGGATCATGGACTGGAGCTCGCGCGACAGCATGCGGCCTTCTTCAGGAGGCGGGATGATAGCGCGCGGTCCCCCGGGCGATAGAGCGCTGCGTTACCGGCCGAATCGTCTGCTCTGCCGGCGGGCGCAGGATCCCAGCTCGCGTCGCGCCGGCCGCCTCTTCGTTTGGCCCGGTCGGAGGCGCGCCACGCCCGTTACTCTCCCCGGATGCCGTCCTCCCCGCTCACTCCTTCACGCGCGTTCCTGCTGGCCGCGGCGACAATCGTCCTCGCCGTCCCCGGCCTTGCCCGGAGCCAGGCGCCGTACTTCCCTCCCGCCAGCACGTGGGCGCGCAAGCCAGCCGCCGACGTAGGCATGGACGCGGACAAGCTCGCGGCCGCTGTCAACTTCGCGAAGTCGCAGCCAAGCGACTGGCCGAAGGACTTCAGCAAGCAGGAAGCGCAGTTCGGCGCGCTGCTCGGACCGATCCCGAAGGATCGCGCCGACACGAACGGCCTCGTGATCCGCCACGGCTACATCGTCGCCGAGTTCGGCGAGACCGATCGCGTCGATCCAACCTACTCGGTCGCCAAGAGCATGCTCGCGACGATCGCGCTCCTCGCACTGCGCGACCGCCACATCGAAGACCTCGACGCACCGGTCGCCGATCTGGTCAAGGACGGCGGCTACGACTCGCCGCACAACAGGACGATCAGCTGGCGCCACCATCTGCACCAGGAGTCGGAGTGGGAAGGCACGATGTGGGGCAAGTCGCACGACTTCGTCGGCAAGGAAGCCTTCGGCGCCGGCGCACGCAGACCGCGCGAGCTGTCCGCGCCGGGCACCTGGTACGAATACAACGACGTCCGCATCAACCGGTTCGCGCTCTCGCTGCTGCGTGTGTTCGGCAAGGCGGTGCCCGACGTGTTCCGCGACGAGGTCATGGATCCGATCGGCGCGTCGAAGACGTGGCGCTGGATCCCGTACGACAACGCGTTCGTCGAGATCGACCAGGTGAAGGTCCCGTCGGTCAGCGGCGGCACGCGCTGGGGCGGCGGCGTCTGGATCAGCGCCGAGGACATGGCGCGCTTTGGACTTCTGTGGCTGCACAAGGGCAGGTGGGGCGAGCGCCAGATCCTGCCCGTCGAAGCCGTGTCGCAGGCCCTGACCCCGAGCGAGCATGGTCCCGACTACGGCTTCCTGTGGTGGCTCGACACGAAGGGCAAGAACTGGCCCGGGCTGCCGGCGCATTCGTTCGGCGCGCGCGGGGCCGGCAGCAACACGATCTTCGTCTCGCCCGACCACGACCTCGTCGTCGTGTGGCGCTGGCACGCGTCCAGCAACAGCGCCGACGCGCGGTTCTTCCGCATGCTGACCGATGCGATCGTGAAGTGACCGCCCGCGACTCCGCGCTCGTCATCGCGCAACTGCGCGCACCTCGGCCTCCGTCGGTCCGGCTTCCGCGACTTCGACCGGCACGACCCAGTTCCAGGTCGCGGTGGCGGGCGCCGCCGCGGGCCCTTGCCGCGCAGCGCCGCGCACGCGAAGGCGCAGCGCGCCGTGCCCTTCTTCGGCCACCGGCAGCAGCACGACGGCGGTCGCGCCATCGATCGTCGCGACCGTGTTCCGGCTGCAGGCGAGCACGGGCTTCGCCTCGTCGATCGCGTCGACTTGGACCGGCACCTTCGTGTCGAGCTGCCAGCCAGCCGGCAGCGGCAGCGCGATGCGCAGGCTGACGTCGCAGAACGCGCGCAGCACGAGGCGCTCGGCGAGGTCCGCGAGGCCCGCGCCCGGGCTTTCGGGCAGCGCCGGGACGTCCGTGAGCGGCACGCGCCGCAGCGTTCGCTCGCCGCGCGTGAGATCGGCTGCGAACAGACACGACGTTGCCGCGTCGGCGATCCACAGGCGATTGCCGTCGACGGCCAGCGCCACGGGCTCGACGAGTCCGTGCGCGGCATCGAACCAGGTCTCGAGCACGCCAGCGACCGGCTCGTAACGCAGCACTGCCGGTTGCCAGCTCGCGGCGATCCACAAGGCACCCGCGGCGGCGACCACGGCGGTCGGCCGCGCGAGGCCGCGCCGCACCGTCTGCACACGATGGTGCGCGAGCTCGAGCTGCCGCAGCGTTCCGCCGCCTGCGTCGACGACCCACAGCGAGTCCATGAAAGCCGCCGCGGCCCACGGTTCGACGAACGCCGCGGCTTCGCCGCCGTCGGTCTCGGCGCGAACACCGGTGCCGAACCACGCCGAGGCCGCGCGAGTCGCCGGATCGAACTGCCAGAGCTGGTGTGCACCCGCCTGCGCCACGACGACCGCCCCTTCGTGCTCGATCGAGCCGACCGGGGAACAGAGCCCCTGGTCGCGCGCGAAACCGCCGCCCGTGCGGTCCGTGCTGCGCCGGCCCGTGCCGCACCAGGTCGCAACCTCGCCGGTTGCGTACTCGATCGCGCGCAGCGTGTGCGAACCCGCATCGGCGACCAGCATGTGCGCGGCCAGCGCGCACAGTGCCTGCGGCGAACGGAACGTCGCGCGCAGCGCTTCGCCGTCGTCGGCGCCGGCGGCGCCGCTGCCGATGCTCCGCAGCACGCGGCCGTCGGTGTCCACCACGTAGACGCGGCGATGGCCGGCGGCAGCCAGCCAGAGCTCGCCACCGTGCGCCGCGATGCCGCGCGGCATCAGCGACCGTTCGCGGTGCTCTGCACACGGAACGAACGGCACCGTTGCAGCGCGGCCGTGCGCCGCTCGAGCGAGCAGGGAGTCGATCGCCTCGACGAGCGGCAGGCGGTTCGGCTCGCCGTGGCCGCGGAAGCGGATCTCGCCATCGGCATCGGCCAGCACGAACGCCGGCAGCGCGGAAACACGCAACGCATTGCACAGCGCGCGCGACTCGTCGACCGCGACGGTCAGCGGACCGTCGAGCTCCTGCAGCGCGGCCCGCAGGCGTCTCTCACAGCGCTCGGTCTGGCTCGTCGGCACGTGCACGGCCACGACCGCGAACGGGCGCCGCAGGTACTCGGCCTGCAGCCGCGCGAGCTCCGCGAGCGCCTGCCGGCAGTGCACACAGCCGAGCCGCCACAACAACACGACGACGACGTGGCCCGCGAGCCCGGTGGCCACGTGCAGCGCCGGGCGGTCGAGCCAGCGCAGCGCGGACAGCTCGGGCAGGCGTTCTGGAGCGGTCACGGCGTCGAGGCACCCGCCCGCCGGAAGGCGTCCAGATCCCCGGTCAGCACCTTCACCTCCGCACGCAGCCGCGCGATCGCCTCGGTAACGTCGGGATCCACGTCCCACTTCCGTTCGCGCAGGAACAGCGCGTGGGCGTGCCGCAGACAGCCGTCCTGCAGGCACGGCCCGAGCGAGTGCACGAGGCGCCGCAGCATCACGTCGGTGAACGTCGCGGCCCCGTCGTGCCGCAGCGCGTGCACGAGCTCGGCCGCGAGGAACGGCCGGTGCGGGCAGAGCGGCTTGCCGAGGTCGGGCTCCGCCTCGATCGATGCGCGCACCAGTGCCGTGCGACTGCCGTGCCGCCACCACAAGGGCTCCGTGACTTCCGCGGGGCCGTCGCCACCGGGCAGGCAGAGCCAGCGCGTCGGCGACGGATCGCGGAAGCCGAAGATGCGCGCAATCGTGCGCTCGGCCAGTGCTCTGTGTGTGGTCAGCTTGCCGCCGACGATCGTGTGCAGCGAGGCTCCCGGCAGCGCTTCCTCGACGACGAACGCCTCGCGGTTCATGGCGCCCGGCGGGCCGTTCCTGCGCGGCAGCGAGCGCCATCCCGCGTAGGCGAAGTGGACGTCCGCCGGCGCCGGCGCGGGCTCGAGCAGGAAGCGCAGCGCGCCGAGCACGTAGTCGAGGTCCGCGACCGGCGGCGACGTCTCGTCGCCGGTCAGCGGGTCGTCGACCTCCGTCGTGCCACACAGCGTGCCGTCGCGGTGCGGGATCACGAACTGGATGCGCCCGTCGGGCAGGAACGCCGCGATCGCCGTCTCGCCGGACCGCGGCGCCAGCACGAGGTGGCTGCCGCGGCTCAGCCGCACGAGGTCCTCGCCGCCGACGCCCAGTGCTCTGCGCACGAGGTCGGCTCGCGGACCTGCCGCATTGACCACGTGGCGCGCCCTCACGGCGACTTCGGCCCCGGTCAGGCGATCGAGCAGCAAGAGGCCGTCGCCGCCGACGCCGGTGACCTCGCAATGCGTCGACACTCTCGCGCTGGCGGCGTGCGCGGCGAGCACGTTGGCCAGCGTCAGGCGCGTGTCCTGCGTCGCCGCATCGAAGAACTCGATCGCCGAGCGCAACCCGCGTGTGCGCAGGCCCGGGAAAGCCGCGGCGGCGCCGGCCGCCGTGAGCGACCGCGGCCGCGGCAGCGTGCTGCGGCCCTCGAGCGCCGCATACAGAGCGGTGCCGAGGCGCATGAGCCAGTGCCGGCCTCCCCCATCGGTGAAGAACGGCATCAACATCGGCAGCGGCCGCACGAGGTGCGGGCAGAGGCGCAGCAGGCGTCCGCGCTCGACGACCGACTCGCGCACGAGGGCGAAGTGGCCCTGACGCAGGTAACGCAGCCCGCCGTGCACGAGCCGCGAGCTGCGTGAGCTGGTGCCGGCGGCGACGTCGCGCGAATCGAGCAGCAGTACGGCGAGACCGCGCAGAGACGCTTCGCGCGCGACGGCAGCGCCCTGGATGCCTGCCCCGACGACGATCAGGTCGTAGGTAGTGCGGTGCAGCTCTCGGGGGTCGGTGCGCAACGCGCCGGATTGTGGCGCGCAACCACATGGCACTCCAGCGCGGCGCTACTCTTCCGGCATGTCGGCGAGCGACGACAAGCCCTGGTTCCATGCGGCCGTGGAATTGCTCGACGTGCGACGGCAGGATCGCTTGCTGGCGCTGTACTGCGACCTGAAGCAGACGCGCGATCTCGCGACGCTGGTCGGTGGTCGCGGCGAGCTGACGGTGCTGATGCCGGACCGCGCGATGGCCGAACTGGTGGCCGAACAGGGCTGGCCGCAGGTCTCCGTGCTCGCGCACCAGGCGCAGGGCGACGAGAGCTTCGGCAGCTTCGATGCGATGCTCGTTGCACCGACGACGGGACCGCTGCTGCCGAGCGGCGCGTTCGCGGAGCTGTCGCTGAGGAACCTCCGCCCCGGGGGCCGGCTCGTCCTCGACGTGCCCGGGCCCGACATGGTGCCCGATCTCTGTACGGCCTGGCAGGAGCTCGACTGGCCGCGCACCCGCTACCAGCCGTTGCTCGGCATCGGCGACGACACGCTCGCCGAGGTCCTGCGCAACGCGGGGCTGCGCGGCGTGCACGGCGTGCTCGGCGCGCACCTGCTGCACCCCGCGACGCCAGCCGATCTCGTCGACGCGTTCGCGCCCTCGTTCCCGCTCACCGACGACGAACGGGTCGAGCTGACGCACGCGCTCGTGCGGTGCCGCGGCGGCCACGGGCCGTTCGACGTCCTGGTGCACCGCACGCGATTGCAGGCCCTGCGTTGATCGACGTGATCAGCGGCCCGGCAGCGGGCGCGATTTCAGGCCCGCCAGGCCGAACGGCATCGCCGGCGGCCCAGGCTGCGCGCGCGGGCCGCCGCCGTTGCTGCTCCCAGGGAGGCCAATTCCGGCTGGCGCGGTTGCACCGCCGATGCCCGGGAGGCCCGGCTTGGCGGGTGTTGCGCCGGCGGCCTGGCCCGGCCTGGCCGGCACGTCGGCGAGGCGTCGCCGGATGTCGTCGGGGCGGTTGGCCTTGAACACCGCATCATCGCCGGTGATCAGGCCCTCGGCGTAGGCCTTGAGCAGCTCGTCTTCGAGCGTGGTCATGCCGTACTGCCTGCCCGTCTGCATCAGGTTGAGGATCTGCGCCGACTTTCCCTCGCGGATCAGCGACTTGATCGCATCGGTGGCGACCAGGATCTCGCGCGCGGCGACGCGGCCGCCGCCGATCTTGGCGACCAGCGTCTGCGAGACGACGCCCTGCAGCGTGCTCGCCATCTGCACGCGCACCTGCTGCTGCGCGTCGGTCGGGAACACGTCGATGATGCGGTCGACGGTCGAGATCGCGCTCGTCGTGTGCAGCGTGCCGAACACGAGGTGTCCGGTCTCGGCAGCCGAGATCGCCATCGAGATCGTCTCGAGGTCGCGCATCTCGCCGATCAGGATCACGTCGGGGTCCTGGCGCATCGCGCGGCGCAAGCCCTCGCGGAACGACGAGCAGTCCTGGCCGATCTGCCGCTGCGTGACGAAGCACTTCTTGTCCGGGTGCACGAACTCGAGCGGGTCCTCCATCGTCAGGATGTGGCCGTGCTCGGTCTGGTTGATGTAGTCGATCATCGCGGCCAGCGTCGTCGACTTGCCCGAGCCGGTCGGGCCGGTCACGAGCACGAGCCCGCGCGGCTTGGCGGCCAGGTCGAGGCAGGCCTGCGGCAGCCCGAGCTTCTTCGCGTCCGGGATCGCGTCCGGGATCTGGCGAACGACCACGCCGACCGCGTTGCGCTGATGGAGCGCGTTGACGCGGAAGCGAGCCAGGTCCTTCACCGCGTACGAGAAGTCGATGTCCTTCTCCTTCTCGAAGCGCAACCACTGCTCCGCCGACATCAGCTCCTTGGCCAACTCGGCCGTGCGCTCCGGCGTCATCTTGCCGTAACCCCCTTGCGGCTCGATGTGGCCGTCGATGCGGTAGCCGGGCGGACTGCCGGCCTTCAGATGCAGGTCCGATGCGCCCTTGGCGACCATGGAGCGCAGCAGATCCTCGATGTTGAACGACACGTCTCTCTCCCCCTCTCCGGTGGCGTTGGCTCCGCCCACCGGCTCGTGGATCGGAAACGCCGTTCCGCCGACTTGACGCCGCAGGCCACCGAATGGACCAGCGCGGGACACGCGCCGCTGGACCCTGATGTCGGCGGCGCGAGCGGTGAATCCGAAGAGGACCCGCTAGAGGTTCTGGTAGTTCGGCCCGCCGCCACCCTCGGGTGTCACCCAGTTGATGATCTGGTAGGGGTCCATGATGTCGCAGGTCTTGCAGTGCACGCAGTTGCTCGCGTTGATCTTGAGGTCGACGCCGTGCTTCCGGCCTGGCTTCGCCTCCATCTCGTAGACCGCCGCCGGGCAGAAGTGCTGGCACGGGTTGCCGAACTCCTCGACGCAGCGCGTCGAGCAGATATCGGGCTCGGTGACCACGAGGTGGCACGGCTGGTCTTCTTCGTGCATCGTGCCGGAGCTGTAGACCGACGTGAGCTTGTCGAACGTGAGCACGCCGTCCTCGGCCAGCTTGTCCACCTTCGGCTTGCCCTTGCCACCGAAGTAATCGCCGACCTTCCACATGTAGGTGTGGCCCGCGTTGCTCTCGAGCTCGTCGGACCAGAACGTGCCCTTGCCGCCGAAGAACTGCGCGAAGCCCGCGTTGACGAGACCTCGGAACCGGCCCTTGTGGAACCCCTGGTGGAAGTTGCGGCACCGCCAGAGCTCTTCGTGCACCCAGTCCTTCTGCAGCGCCGCTGCGTAGTGCGCCGTCGCGGCGGCCGAGAAGTCGTCCTTCTTCAGGCACTCGAGCGCCGTCTCGGCGGCGAGCATGCCGCTGCGCATCGCGAGGTGGATGCCCTTCAGGCGCATGCTGTTCATCAGGCCCGCGCTGTCGCCGACGATCACGAAGCCATCGCCGTGGTGCTTCGGAATCGAGTAGAGGCCACCTTCGGGCAGCGACTTCGCGCCGTAGTGCAACATCTTGCCGCCGCGAAGGAACGCGGCGATCTTCGGGTTCAGCTTCATCTGCTGCAGCTTGCGATGCGCGTCCATCGTCGGATCGCGGTAGTCGAGGCCGACGACGAGGCCAACCGAAACGAGGTTCTTGCCCGCTTCGCGTTCACCCATGCCGTAAACCCAACCGCCCCCGAACGTGTTGCCGTCCAGCGGATAGCCGAGCGTGTGCACGACGAGTCCCGGCCGGCACTGGCCACTCGGGACTTCCCAGACCTCTTTCGCGCCGACGGCATACACCTGAGGGTTCTTTCCGTGCAGCCCGAGTTCCGCCACGAGTTGCTTCGTCATCGAGCCTCGGCTGCCCTCCGCGAGCACGACGAGCTTGCCTGCCAGGATGCCGCCGGGCTGGTAGTTGCCCTTCTTGCCGCCGTGCTTGTCGACGCCGGCGTCAGCAAGCTGCACTCCTGTGACCTTGGTCCCTTCGCGCAACAGCGCGGCTCCGGGGAAACCAGGAAAAACCTGAATCCCTTTCGCCTCCGCGATGCCGTAGAGCCACTTCACCAACTTGTTCAGCGAGACGACGAAGTTGCCATGGTTGCGGAGCGGCGGCGGGGTGATCGGCATCCGCATGCCACCGCGTTCCGTCAGCCACAGGGCATAGTCGTCGTTGACCTCGGCCTCGACCGGAGCCTTGGGCTCCATCGTGCGCCAACCCGGCAGCAGGGCATCGAGCCCCTTCGGATCCATGACCGCCCCAGACAGCGAATGCGCCCCGATCTCCGCAGCCTTCTCGATCACGCAGATCTCGGGAGAGAGCCGCTGGCCCTGCCCCGAGCTCTGCACCGCGGAATTGTGGCGCTCGATCACGTTCGCGAGGTGGATCGCAGCACCGAGGCCGGCCGGTCCGGCACCGACGATCACGACGTCGAACTGCATCACATCGCGTTCGGTCATGGGTTTTCGTTCGCAGACAAAGCTTGGTAACCGCAGCTCGTCGTCACACTACAGAACGGTGTCAGATCCTCGCAACATGAACTGCCGGCCAAACGATCCACCGGCGCTCGTAACTGAGCTTCCCCTCTGAGCCACCCATGAAGCGCACCTACACTCTGCAAGAGGCCAACCAGGCGCTGGCGTTGGTTCGGGTCATCGCCGCCGAACTGATCGAACGTCGCGCCTCCCGTCGCAGGCTCGCACGCCAGCGTGAGCAGCTCGAATCGGCGAACACCCCCGAGGGGCTGCGCGGCGAACTCGCCGAGCTCGACGCCCGCATCTGGGAGCACGACGAGGCCACGACCGGGTGCAAGGCGGAGCTCGAGGACCTCGGGATGACGGTTCTGCGCACCAACCCGCTCACGATCCACATTCCGGGCGTGAGCCGCACGGGTGACGTGGTGTTCTGCTGGGAAGAGGGTGAAGGTTCGGTCTGCTTCGGCCACCCGCTGGGCCAGGAGCAACATCAGCGCCGTCCGCTGCGCGTGCGCGCGAAGGGCGCCTGAGAGCGAGTAGCCGCCGGGCGGACCGCGGTTGCCTCCCTTGCCGGCTGCCGCCACGATTGCGCGCCTCACCACATGAGGTTTGCGGCGATCCGATGTTCCACTGCGTGATCCTGTTCTCGCTGAAGCCCGGCATCCCGTTGGACCGCGTCCGGAGCGCCCGCAAGGCCCTGCAAGCGTTGGTCGAGACCATGCCCGGCGTGGCGCACCTGACGGTCACGCACAACATCGCCGCCGATCGCCAGGGCTACAACCTGGCCCTGTTCTCGGTCTTCGAGACGCGCAACGCGTGCGAGATCTTCCTGCGCCACCCTGAGTACCAGCGCGTGTGGGGCGAGGAGCTGGCGCCCGTCGTCGACCGCCAGCTCATGGCACAAGGTGAGGGTGACGGCGCCTGACTCGCGCCCACGCCACGCAGCCATCGCCACTCGGGGTTTTCCTTCCAGCCGAAGTCTTGAAAGCGCGCTGCGTCCGGTTGGAATGCTCGGATGGAGAACGTCCGTGTTGCAGTCACCGGCGCCGCCGGCCAGATCGGTTATTCGCTGCTGCCGCTGATCGCCAGCGGCGGCATCTTCGGCCCGAAGACCAAGGTGGCGCTGCAGCTGCTCGAGGTCACTCCAGTGCTACCGGCGCTCTCCGGCGTGCGCATGGAGCTCGAGGACTGCGCCTTCCCGCTGCTGACGGAGATCGTCTGCACCGACGACCCGAAGGTCGCTTTCAAGAACGCCGACCTGTGCCTGCTGGTCGGCAGCAAGCCGCGCGGGCCCGGGCAAGAGCGCAAGGACCTGCTGCAGGACAACGGCAAGATCTTCATCGGGCAGGGCCGCGCGATCGCCGAAGTAGCCGGCCCGAACGTGCGCGTGGTCGTCGTCGGCAACCCGTGCAACACGAACTGTCTGATCGCGATGAAGAACGCCAAGGGTGTACCGGCCGACCGCTTCACTGCGATGACGCGGCTCGACCAGAACCGCGCGAAAGCGCAGCTGGCCCTGAAGGCGAAGAAGCACTGGTCCCTGGTCAAGAACGTCACGATCTGGGGCAACCACAGCAACACGCAGTATCCCGATTGGCACCACGCGACGATCGACGGCGTCCCGGCCCAGAAGGCCGTCAACGACGATGCGTGGCTGCAGGGGCCGTTCCTGAAGACCGTGCAGGAGCGCGGCAAGGCGGTCATCGAGGCGCGCGGCAAGTCGTCGGCGCTCTCCGCGGCGCAAGCCGCTTGCGACCATGCGCGCAGCTTGTTCACGGTGACCACCAAGGACGACTGGGCCTCGCTCTGTGTCGTGAGCGACGGCAGCTACGGCACTCCGGAGGGCATCATCAGCGGCTTCCCCTGCACGACGGACGGCAAGGGCAACGTGAAGATCGTGCCGGGCCTGAGCATGAACGAGTTCAGCAAGCAGAAGGCCGCGATCACCTGGAAGGAGCTCACGGACGAGCGCGACATGGTGAAGGACCTGCTCGGCTGATCGCGTGGAAGCCCTGGCGATCGCCGCGACCGTCACCGCCGGGCTCGCGATGGGCGCGATCAACAACCTGGCGGGCGGAGCCGGCGTGTTCGGCCTCGTCGCCTTCGAGCATGCGTGTGGCCTGCCGCTCGCCGTGGCGAATCCCTCGCTGCGCCCCGCGGGCCTCTGCGTCGGCGTGTTCTCGTTCCTCGGCTACCTGCGCGCGGGCCAACGCGTGCCGCTCAGCACCTGGCTGCTGGGCCTGTGGGCCGTGCCAGGTGCGCCGATCGGCAGCTGGCTCGCGCTGCGCCTGCCCGACGTGATCTTCTGGCTCTACCTCGCGGCCGTGCTCGCGCTGCTGCTCCGGCAGCAGACGCGGCGCCAGGGCACTGGCGTGCCTCCGCGCACGCTGCCGGGATGGGTCGCTCCGCTCGGCTGCTTCTGCATCGGCATCCACATGGGCTACGCGCAGGTCGGCGTCGGCCTGTTGTCGACGCTCGTGCTGTCCGCGAGTGCCGGCCGTGACCTGCTCGGCGTCACGGCGGCGAAGAGCACGCTCGTCGTGGTCACGGCCGTCGCGAGCATCGCGACCTTCTGGTCGGCGAACGCACTCGCGGTCGAACCGGCGCTGTGGCTCGCGCTCGGCACGTCGGTCGGCGCCTACCAGGCGAGCCGCTGGGCCGTCGCGAGGGGCTCCGGCGCCGTGCGCCTCGTCGTGATCGTCGTCACGACGGTCACACTCGGCTACGCTCTCGTCAAGGTCGGGCAGCTGCTCGCGTCGGGTTGATCGCGCGGGCCCCCTGCGCGGCCGCCGCGGTCTGGACTCACCAACCGGTCGTCACTGCGAGCGGCCGACTCACGACGAGGCCCGCGGGCGTGACTCCGGGGTCGATGCCGAGGATCTGCGCGAACAGGGATGCCCCGAGGAACTGCGGGTGGCCGGGCAACGCGAGGTCCCACAACGCCGTCCCGGCCGTCACGCTCGCGAGCGGCGAAGCCTCGACGCTGGTCTGCAGCGCGCACCCCGCCATGCCGATGGCGTCGAGGGGCAGCGGCAACGGCACGCCGGCCCACGCCGTGCTCGAAACGCCGAGCAGCAGCCACGCGAACGGTTGCGCCGGCTGCAGGTTCGTGCCGACGAACGTCATCGTGTGGCCGAGACTGGCCGGCGCAAGCGGGTCGACACCGAGCAGCGGCGGCGAGAGGTGTCCGGCGCACGCCGCGCCGAACGGTGTCACCGTCGGACGCGTGACCAACGCGGTCCAGATGCCGCGCCCGAGCGTCGCGAGCACGAGCCGGCGCTGCCCCGTGCCGTGCGCGAACGTGACCTCCTCGCAGACGACGTTCGCCGGCCCGTCGTTGCTCGTCGACCAGTGCGCGCCGTGGTCGTCGCTCGTGAACAGTCCGACCTCGGTCGCCGCGTAGAGCACGTTGCCGTCGTCCGGGTGCACGGCGAGCCCGAAGATCGGCGCAGTCGGCAATACGAACGCGCCGACGCCCTGCACGGGGTGCCAGGTCAGACCAGCGTTGGTCGACCGCCACAGGTTGTCCGCCGCGAAGCCGCCGAAGCACGCGTAGACGGTCGACGTGTTCGTCGGATCGACGACGAGCCGCGTCAGCACGCGGTTCGGCAGCGGGTTCAAGACACCGTTGTCGTCGATCGCGGTCCACGCCGGCGCAACGGCCGTCGCGTTCGTCGAACGGTAGAGCCGGCCGTCGTTGTGGCCCGTGAAGACGCGGTCGGGCACGCCCGGTGTGATCGCGATCGACGCGATCAGGCTGCCGACGTCGGGCTTGATCGCCGTCCACGTGGTGGAACTGCGCGCGCTGCTCGTGCGCCAGAGGCTGCGGCCGCCCGCATAGAGGCGGTTCGGATCGTTCGGGTCGAGCCGCAGCGGCGAGATGAAGTTCGACAGGCCGGCGCCCACGTCGCCGAGCCCCGTCGTGATCTGGATCGCCGACGCGCCGCCGTTGCTCGAGCGATGCACGCCGAGGAACTGGTACTCGCCGTAGGTGTACTGCGGGTTCGTCGGATCGATCTGCACCTGACCGCCGTCGCCGCCGAACACGAGGTTCGCGTTCGGATTCGCGCCCTGGATGCGCAGCGTGCCGTTGTCCTGCGTACCGCCGATCAGCAGATCGCCGGTCAGGTGCCAGGCCGCGGAATAGAACTGCGTAGAACGCATCGTCGCGTCGAGATCCTGCCAGCCGATGCCCGGCGCCACGGTCGCGATGTCGTTCGCGACGTGCAGGCCGCCGTCCGTCGCGACGTAGACGCGTCGGTTCGAGGCGCCGTCGTAGCCGGGATCGGCGACGACCGCGTGCACGTCGAGGTGTGGGTCGACGGTCATGATGTAGCCGCTCGCGAGTTCCGTGAACGTCACACCGCCGTCCGTGCTGCGCCAGATGCTGAGAGCCGTGGCGACGACGAGGTTGCTGTTCGTCGGATCGACCCAGAGTCCGTTGTAGTAATAGGTCTGGCCGAGGTTCGTGCCGGCCGGGGTCTGCTGGGTCCAGTTCTGGCCATGGTCGAGCGAACGCCACAGTTTGCCGCCTGCAGCGCCAGTCGCTGCGTAGACCATGCCGGGCGTCGCGCGCGCGTAGGCGAGCTCGATGCGCGACGACTCGCCTGTGACGCTCGCAAGGCCACTGGCTGCGAACTGCCACGTGACGCCGCCGTCGGTCGAACGGATCACGTGGTGCGTGCCGACGTTGCCGGGCGCGAGATGGGCGACCGCGCGTGTGCCGTCGTTCGGGTCGAACAGGACCTGGTACGAGAACGGATCGGTCACGAGGCCTGGCGTCACGTCGGTCCACGTCTGGCCACCGTCGGTCGAGCGCGCGATGCCGCCGGGTCGGCGCGCGGCCAGCAGCACGTTCGGGTTGCCCGGCGCAACGGCGAGGCGCGTCGTGTGCTGCCAGGTCGCGGTGCTCGCGAGCTGCGTCCACGTCGCGCCGCCGTCGGTGCTCTTCATGACGCCGGCGCCGCGCACGAAGTGCGAGACGCTGCGCACGAGGTGCGCGAGCGACCAGTGGCCTTCACCGGTGCCGACGTAGATCACCTGCGGATTCGTCGGGTCGAGCGCTATGCAGCCGACCGAGAGGTTGCTCCACCAGTCGTCGATCTGGGCCCACGTCACGCCGCCGCTCTCGGACTTCCACAAGCCGCCGCTGACGCTGCCGACCCAGATGCGCAGCGGGTTGCTCGGGTCGATCGCGATCGAGCGCGCGCGGCCGGCGACGTTCGCGGGGCCGCGCTGCGTCCAGGCCAGTGAACTGACGCCTCCGCTGTCGGGCAGTGCAGCGACCGCGGCGACGTTGGCCTCGCGTTGGACGAGGGCATCCTGCCAGGCGCGTGCCGGGATCCTGCCGCGCTCGTCGAGATAGCGCGTGAGCCGCCACAACGCCGCGGCGTTCGGGAACTCGGGCTCCTGCTCGCGTTCGCCAACCGGCGCCGTGGCGCAGGCCGCGACGAAGAACGCGCAGGCGAAGCAGGACAGGCGTTGCGTCGGCATGGCTGGAGTTCGTCTGCCAGCATGGTGCCGTTACAAAGACTGGCCGACCAGTCCGACCAGACAATCCCGCATGGCGGCCTCGATGTCGCTGAACCGCAGTGGAGTCCCTATCCTGCGCGCATGACCCGACACGTCGTCATCACCGGCGCCAGCTCCGGCATAGGCGCAGCCTGCGCGAGCGCCTTCGCCCGGCTCGGCGATCGGCTCTCGCTCGGTGCGCGCCGTTCCGACCGCCTCGCCGACATCGCGAAGACGGCGTTCCGCCATCCGCTCGACGTCACGAAGCCGGACAGCGTCGAACGCTTCGTCACCGCCGCGATCGCAGCGAACGGGCCGATCGACGTGCTCGTGAACAACGCGGGCCTCGCGCGCGGCGTCGAGAGGATCGCGGAGGGCACCGGTGAGGCGTGGCGCGAGATGATCGAGACCAACGTGATAGGCCTGCTCGAGGTCACGCGCCGGGTGCTGCCACAGATGCTGCTGCACAAACGCGGGCACGTCGTCGTGATCGGCTCGATCGCGGGACACAAGGCCTACGCGGGAGGCGGCGTCTACTGCGGCAGCAAACGCGCGCTGCAGCCGATCTGCGAAGCGATCCGCATGGAGACGCTGGGCACCGGCGTCCGCGTGACGAGCGTCGATCCGGGGCTCGTCGAGACCGAGTTCTCGCTCGTGCGTTTCCGCGGCGACAGCGAGCGCGCGACGAAGGTCTACCAGGACACACGGCCGCTGAGCGCCGACGACGTCGCGGAGTGTGTCGTCTTCGCCGTGACGCGCCCGGCGCACGTCAACATCGACACGATCCTCGTGATGCCGACGGATCAGGCGTCGCCGCAGATGGTGCACCGCGGCGGGCGCTGAATCACTTCGACTTGCTCGGCGTCCCGGCTCCCGGTGTCGCGGCGCCCGGGGCCCACGTCGCGGGCTTCGGCAGGTTCGGCATGTGCAGCGTCAGCAGCGCGAACGCTGTGCCATAGCCGCCCGAGCGACCGAACTGACGGTCGTTCCAGCTGCCGTCCCCTTCGCGCGAGCGCGCCAGAACGGTCCGCATCTTCGCGCGCAGGTGATCGCGCTTCTCTGCCGACGCGAGGTGCTCGATCCCCTGCGCGCAGTAGACGTGGCCGAACAGGAAGTAGTACGGAGCGATGCCGTACGGCTTGATGTGCGTCCCGGTCTGGCTCTTGCGGACCGCGAGATCGTCCCAGTGCGCGAAGAACCGGTCGATGGCGGCATCGAGGCGCTTCGGGTCACCGCGGCCAGCGAGCATCAGCGTCGTCTCGCAGACGACGGCCCGCGCTGCCGAGCTCGGCGTCTTGTCCATCATCGACAGTTTCTCCTCCTCGACCTCGGCCTGGCTCGTCGCCGGCGCGCCGTAGGCATACCCACCGGGCTTCGCGCGCGAGCGTTCGAGCGCGTCGAGTGCCTGCGTGACGACGGCGTCGGGCACGTCGTGACCGCGCGACTTCGCGTGGAACAGGGCCTGCAGGGCCGGCGCGGTCATGAACGTCGACGCGCGATTCTCGGCGCTCTGGTAGCCCTTTGGACGCGAGTAGTTCCAACCGCCGGTCTCGGGGATCGCCGACTCGACGAGCGCCTTGACGAGCCACTTCGTCTTCGCCGCGGCGTCCTTGGCCGACGGTGGCACGAGGCCGTGGTCCTCGAGCTGCAGCAGCAGCTCGAGCGCGTAGATGTGGCCCCAGCCGCGCACGTCGTAGGTGCCGATGAACTCGATCTGCATGCGCGGTGCATCGAGCGTCTCGAGCACGAACGCGAGACCGCGCGCCACGGCCGCCTTTCGGGCCTCGTCGCCGCGGTAGCCCGGCGTCCCGATCAGGCCGAGGCATGCGATCGAAGTACCGCCGACCCGATAGCCGACCGGCAGCTGCCCCTGGTCCTCGCGACTTGCCCTGTCCTCGCGGTAAACGCCTTCGTAGGGCCACTGATCGCCGTCCTCTCCCTCCTGCAGCGCCAACATCGCGGCAATTGCCTTCTTGCTCGCCGCTTCGACGTCGAGCGGTGCTGCCTCCGGCACCGGAAAGTCCGTGAACTTCCTTGGCGCGCTCTTGGTCGACTTGTCTGGCGCAGCAGACTTGTCTGGCGCTGGAGACTTCTTTGCCGGCGCTTCCTGCGCGACGAGCACGAACGAACACAGCAACGGTAACAGCCAGGTGCTTCGCATGGGTCCTCGCGAAAGACGGCACGATGTGACGCGAGCACCTTGCCGCGCACAAGTCGCTTCCTCGTCCCATCTCGACGCCGCAGCCGCGGCCGGGGTAGTGTGGATGGCATGAACGTGCGCCTCGTGCTGATCCCCCTCGCGGCGGCCGCCGTCGGGCTCGTCGTCTGGAAGCTCGCCCCTGCTTCCGCGGCGAACGGCCCGACTCCGACGCCGGCCGCGACCTGGAGGATCGGGCTCGGCACGGAGATCAAGCAGGGCCGCAACTACGACGAGCTGCCGGCCGAGTCGCCGATCCGGCTGTCGTTCACCTGCAGCGAGCCTCGCCACGTCTACGTGTTCTCGCACAGCGCCGAAGATGGCACCGTGCTCATGTTCCCGTCGGCCGATCTGAAGGGTGGTCTCACGAACCCGCTGCCAGCCGGCAACACGGTGTTGCCCGGCGCTTCGGGCGACAGTGTCTCTGGGCAGAAGGAGCTCGCGTGGACGACGCGCAGCGGAATCCTCGCCGCAACCACGATGGTGGTCATCGCGTCGCGCGAGAAGGTGCCCGAGCTCGAGGCACTCATCGGCAAGGTGCGGTTCTGGAGCACGTCCGTGCTGAGGACCGGCGACATGGTCGTCACCAAGGCGAAGGAGGGCATGGAAGTCCTGGGCCCGCCGCGCAGCGCGGTTCCGTCGCCGCTGCTGCAGCGCGCGGCGGATCGCGCGATCACGGAGACCATGGTGAACGGGCCGATGCATCCGGACACGACGCTGCCCGGCGTGTGGACGGCGAGCTGGAAGGTCGTCGAGAAGAAGAGGGACTGACGCGCGCTGGCGCGAACGGCAGTGGCGTTCAGCTCTTCGCGAAAGCCTCCTCGACGGCGGCGCACAGCACGTGCACGCAGACGAGATGACTCTCCTGGATGCGCGCGGTGTTCTGCGACGGCACCTGGATCGCGACGTCGGCGAAATCGAGCGCCGCACCGCGCTTCTCGCCACACAACACCGCCGTCGCGAGCCTCATCGCGCGTCCCTGCTTCAGGGCGCCCACGACGTTCTTGCTGCCACCCGAGGTCGTGAATCCGATCAGCAGGTCGCCCGGGCGGCCCAGGGCCTCGACTTCACGCGCGAAGATGTGCTCGAAGCCCGCATCGTTGCCGATCGCCGTCAACGTCGGGACCTGATGGCCAAGGGCGATCGCCGCGTACGGTTGCCGTTTCTTCTGCTCGAACCATCCGACGAGCTCACCGGCCGCGTGCGCTGCGTCGCACGAACTGCCGCCGTTGCCGCACAGCAAGATCTTGCCGCCGCCGCGCAGGGTGGCCACGGCCAGGTCGCAGAGCTTCTGGAGGCTCGGCGTGCACTGCGCGAGCAGCCGCTGCTTCGTCGCGATGCTCTCGTCGATGGTGGCCCGGATCTTCGCTTCGTTCATGGCACGCGTGGCATGCTGCCGCCCGGTTGCGCGGCGGGCGAGGGTTTTCCTCCGCCGGCCGACTGCCGCAAGCGTCCTCGAGCGACGCGGCGACATCGCGCCCTTCCTTCTCCTACGGCAACGAGCATCAGAACGGCTTGGTCTGGGCCAACCAGGCGGCCAATGCGCCGATCCCGATCACGAGCAGGACGGCGATGCCGCGTGGCAGCACACCGCGGCGCACGAGGACCGGCATCGCCGCGAGCAGCACCCAACACGCGATCTTGGCCAGGATCCAGGGCGGCCAACCCATTCCCTCCTTGTGCGCGCGCCCGATGCCCGCGACGAGCATCGCAACCAGGCCGATCCCGTGCATCGCCTGGAACAGCATGGGAGCCTTGCCGCCCTGGCTGGCGACCGCGAGGATCCCGCCCAGGCCGAGCATCAACATCAGCACACCGACGACGTGCAACAAGCGATAGGTCTCTGAAGGCATGCGCGGATCATGCCAGAACAGAAGCCCGCTCCACGCGCCTTCGGTTCCTTCCGCGCACGATTCTGCTAGATGTGCAGCGTCGTCGCCGAGCGGTGCGTGGCTACACTGCGGCCGGCATGAGCGCCCCGCACCATCCCGTCTTCGCCGCGCTGCGACAACACCGCAGCGACGGCCCGGTCGTCGTCGCCCACCGCGGCGACAGTTCCAGGTTTCCGGAGAACACGCTGCCTGCCTTCCGCGCCGCGCGCGAGCTCGGCGTCGCGATGCAGGAGTTCGACGTGCGAATCACCCGCGATGGAGTGCTGCTGTGCATCCACGACGAGACGTTCGACCGGACCTCCGATGCAGCGCAGAGACTCGGACCGGGGGCCCTGGTCGCGCAGATGACGCACGCCGAGACGTCGCGGCTCGACGCAGGTGCGTGGCGGCACCAGATCCACGCGGGTCACAAGATTCCGACGCTCGCTGAAGTGCTCACCGCCCTGCTGCCCGATTGCATCCCCCTGATCGAGCAGAAGGCCGGCCTCCCGGATCGCTACATCGACGCCCTGCGCCGCCACGACGCGTTGCGACACTGCATCCTGCAGTCGTTCGATTGGGACTTCGTGGCTGCGGCCGGGAAGCTGGCACCTTCGCTCGCCCTCGCCGTGCTCGGCCCGACGGCGCGTTTCCCCGAGCCCGATGCGGTTGCCGTCGAAGCGGCTCGCACACTCGGTGCGGGCATGATGCACTGGAGCGACGGCGCGCTGCGGTCCGAAGACGTCGAACGCATCCACGCAGCCGGGTTGCTCGTCTGCACCTACACGACCGATGCGGAGATCGGCTGGCGCGGCGGCGCCGCCCTGGGCTTCGACGCAATGTGCACCAACGACCCGGGCGGCATGTTGGCGCTGCGACGGTCCGGCAAGCTGCGCCGGTAGGGATTCGGCGCGTCGCGGGCCTCGGAACGAAAAGCGCTCAGTGGATCCCATCGTCGCGGGGCGACCCACGAACGGCGATGTTCCTAGTAGATCCGCAGCTCGAACCCGCCGGTCCCGGGTATGACGACCAGCTGGATGTAGTAGCCGGTCTGCTGCGCGTCGACGATGACGATCGTCGACAACGTGCTGGTCGCGATCAGCGTCTGCTGCAAGCTGGCCGGAATCACTACCTGCGCGCCGATGACCGCGAGCGGCGTCGATACCGCGCTCACTTCATCGGTGAGCGTCGCAACCGCGGCGCTCATGTCCGAGACGACCAATCGGATGTCCTGGCTCGGGTTTGCGAACGGGATCGTCTGGCGCGCGGACGCTCCACACGACGGGCCAGCACCCGAGCCGAACGACGTCGCTCTCGGCAACACCCACACTCCGGTTCCGCCGCCTTCGCCCATGCCATTGACGACGGGCGACGCGATCCAAACGGCCAGCGCGAGTGCCAGCGAAATCCGAAGGAGGACGTTCATGGTGCCGCAAGCCCCATGGCTCGATGAGTATCGACGGATAGTAGCATGTCCAGCAGGAGTGTGTAGGGCCAATCCCGGATTGACCTACCCGGCCCGCAGGCCGCTGAGCCGACTCGGAACAATGGACGAGGGTGCCATTTCGGCAGTGCTCCCTGTATCAGGCGCCGACCGTCCGGCTGGCAAACCAAGCCGGGAAGGCATCGGCGACAATGTGGGCCTGGGGATTGCTCCGAATGAGGTGCAGGAAGTAGCTCCGTCGCCCCACTTCGCGGGCCATCCAGGCTCGCTTGTGCGGAAGCTCGGTCTCCATGCGCTGGAACCAGGCCAAGGACTCCTGGAACCTCGCGGTCAAGCCGTAGGCCAGGCCGAGATTGAAGTAGGCGGTGCCCAGGCTCGGCTGTTCGTGCACGACGCCGGACTCCACGAGTTGCAGGAGCAGATCGACCGCCCCGTCGAGGTCCCCTTCGTCGAGATGGATGTTGCCGAGGTTCAGCAGCGCGAAGCCGCGCACACGGCGATCCGACGACGCGGACAACACCATCTGGAATTGCTTTCGCGCCACGGCTCGCTGGCCGCGCACATGGTGGACCAACCCAAGGTAGATGCGTGCTTCGTAGCACTCGGGAGCGAGGGCAAGACACTCGGTGAGCAAGCGCTGGCCCTTGCTCAGGTTCTCCTCTGGCGAGCGCAGCTGGCCATCGAAAAGATCCCTGGCGGCAACCCACTCGGCCCCCAATTCCCCACTGCGTCCACTTCCCGACCGCGCCACTTCATCGAGCAGATTGCGCCCGCGCATCGCCATGTCGGGCACGGGCATCGGCTCCTTGGCAACCTCCCTCGAGAAGTCCGGCGAGAGCCCCATCAGCACGGAGCAGCGCCCAAGTTCGTAGAGGATCTTGGACAGCTTGAGCCGGTTCCCAGTCAGCTGCTGGCGCAAACCAGCCGTGCCCGCCGCAGCGACCTCCGCACCCGTCCGCGCGGGCACGCGTTCCTCGGCAACGCAGGCTGCCGCAATCTTGCGATGCAGCCGCACCTGGTTGCGGATGCCGTCGAGGAACTCGCGGCAGGACGGACACACGTCCGAGTGCACCATGACGCGGCGCACGGAGGGAGCATCGAGCTCGCCGTCCAGCATCGCCGACAGATCCACCTGGATCTGGAGACACGGGTCATTCCCGCTCTCGGCGTGTGTCTCGGCATGGACCATTGGCCAGCTCTAGGCCCCCGCAGATTCCTGGTCACCCCCGATCACCGCGGCATCGGGGGAACGACCAAAAATGCGACATTTCGGCCGGTCGCCCTGGCTGAGCACCTTCGCGGGCAGATTCACCCTTCTGAGCGGAGTTCCGGGAAGAGTCGATTGCCTTGATCCGGAGGCCGGCTCTTGCGACAGGTCACCGAGGGAACGAGCCATGCCACGGAAGATCTTCCTGCGGCCGCGAAACACGACCATCTTGAGGTTCTCGAGGCGGATGCCAAGAGCCTCGGCCGCGTCGCGATACGACACGTCCTCGACCTCGACCATCGTGAGCGCAAGCCGCTCCTTCGGAGAGAGCATGCCGAAGTGGACGAGGTAGAGCTGCAGGTAGAGCACGTACGCGTGATTCACGACATCCGCGGTCTCGGCTTCGCTTGCGGCGCGATCCGGACGGCGACCGCGCAGGTCTTCGGGTTGCAGGACCTCCTCGTCGATCGCGTGGAAGCGTGCGAGGCGAGCCTCTCCCTTCAAGAACTTGAGCAGCGTGTTGCGCGCGATGCGATGACCCCACCCGCGGAAGGCATCGGCCCTGTCGGCGTGGAAGCGGTGCGGGTACCGGTAGATGTTCAGGAAGACTTCTTGCAGCACGTCCTGCGCATCGACGTGATGGAACGAGCGGCGCAGGTTCGACTGGATCGCGTGCAGGAACGAACCGCGGTTCAGCTCGAACAGCAGCGCGAACACGGACGGCTCACCGGTGTCCTTGTAGCAGTCCATCAAGCACGTGCTGACCCAGTCGGCGAAGTCCTGCTCCGTCGTGAGGACTGCATCTGGTCGCGGCAGCGAGTTGCGCGCCAACGCTCCGAGTGCCGCGTTCCCGGTTCGCTCCCACAACTCCATCAACCTGCCGCGAAGAGCGGCCCGATCGATGGGGCTCTGGTTCGTGTGCAACATGGCTGCGGGCGGGTACGCCAATCCAGCACGACCGGCAATACCTGCCGGTTAATCTTGCCATAGCCCGTGCTCCGCGGGAAGTAACGAAGCACTTTGGTCAGCGGGTGCCCTCGCGATTCAGCTAGCCACAAGCCGGCAGCTGGAGCAGGAGCCCGCTGCCACCCGGCCCAACGGCATCCGGTAAAACCCGGGCACCCAGCTGCTCGACCGCCTGACGGAAGCGGCGAACCACGTCGGCGTCGACTCCCTCCCGGGGATCACCGGAACTCGCGACGCGAATCACCGGATGCGCGCCCTGGGAAGACACTTCGAGGAACCGTCGACCACTGCCGCCGGTCCGCTCTTCGACCAGCGCGAGGGCGAGCTCCAGCACCCTGGCGAGGGTCCGCGCCTCACCCCACCAAGTCTTGGCCAGCTGGCCCGAAACCTGCACGAGATCTGCCGGCCCCACTGCAGCCGCGACGGCGCGGCAGAGGTCGACCACGTCGATCGGCTCCGCACCGGTCGCCGCACGGCTGCTCTCCTGCTGCATGTCCGACTGCACGGCGTCACACCAGTCGAGCACGGACAGTACCTCGCGCAGCGCTCCCCTGAGCTGGGCCCGCGAGTCTTCGACCAGCGCTCCGTCGAGCGCCACGAGTCGCGACCGGACTTCTGCGAGGAAGTGCTGCTGACACTCCGTGTGCGCGAGGAAGCGGTCCCCGAGCACGCGTGCCACCTCACCGCCTCGCCGCATCTCGGAGACCAGCCGCGGGCCCGCCGGCACGACCACGATCTCGCCAACGCCGCGCGGTGCTGCAGGCAGGACGTAGGCACTCGTCGACGGATCCTGGATCTCGAGTGGCTTGCTGGTCATGACGTTCCCGTGATTCCTCGCCCGGCATCACGGCATCGGCACGATCGGCGCATGCTCTTGAGTCTCGCGCATCGCAACGCAGCCGGAGGTACGATCGCTCGGCTCATGGTGTCCTTGTCTGCCGACTCGATCCGGACGATCGCCCTCGAGACGGGGTTCGATCTGGTGCGATTCGGCCCGGCGGGCCCCGGTGAGCACGGCCAGCACTTCCTCGACTGGCTCGCGGCGGGCCGGCACGGCGAGATGCGATATCTCGAGGCGAACAGGGAGCGCATCCTCGAGCCGGCGAAGTGGCGCGCGGGCGTCCGATCGGCCATCAGCCTCGCGGTGGACTACGGCGGACCTGCGGGCGAGCTGCCGGGCGGCGGTCGCGTGGCCCGCTACGCCGTCGGTCGCGACTACCACCGCTGGCTGCGTCACCGCGTGCTCGAGCTGCGGCAACGGCTCGAGGCCGCGGGACTGCCTCGCGGCTCGATGAACGGCGGCACCGACGCGGTGCCCGTGCTCGAACGCGCGCTCGCTGTGCAGGCCGGCATCGGTTTCCTGGCCAAGAGCACGATGGTCATCTCGCCGGCACACGGACCCTATCTGCAGCTCGCCGAGCTCTTGACCGGCGAAGACCTGCCCCCCGATCCGGTCGCGACCGGTTCCTGCGGCAGTTGCACCGCGTGCCTGCGCGCTTGTCCGACCGGCGCGATCACGGCGCCGTTCCAGCTCGATGCCAGACTCTGTCTCAGCTACACGACGATCGAACAGCGCGGCTTCATCGCGACGGACCTGCGCGACAAGCAGGGGCAGTGGCTGTTCGGCTGCGACACCTGCCTCGAAGTCTGCCCGTTCACGAGCAAGAGCACGATGCTCGGCCGGCGCGGTGACGAACGTCCGGCCGATCTGCGCCCGCACCGCCTCGTGCAGACCTGGACGCTCGTCGACGTGCTCGCGATGGACGAAGCGCGCTACGAAACCGAGTTCACGGGCACCGCCATGCGTCGCGCGACGCGTTCGGGACTCCGCCGCAACGCGGCGATCGTGCTCGGCAACCGCCGCGACGAAGCGGCGCTGCAGCCCCTGCTCACCGCACTCGGCGACGAGGATCCCGTCGTTCGCGGCCACGTCGCGTGGGCCATCGGTCGCATCGACGGCAAGCATCCGGCCCTGGGCGCTGCGCTCGACCGCGAGACGGACCCGCGTGTGCGGGCCGAGTTGATCGCCGCGCGGTCGGGTTGACGCACGACGTCGAGTTCGTGCAACCGTCTCGCGATTGCGACTCGGCCCTGGCCTCGCGATGCCATCGACGAGATCGGCTGGCCCGACCGCTTCCGCTTCGACGACGCGTCGCATCCGCACGACGACCTTCGACGGCGGGGCTCCATCGCCAACCCGCATCGGGCCTCGCCAACGGGCCCTGCCACCGGGCGTTGGCGCCCATTTGCGCGCGAACGAGCCACCTGGCAAGTCCGTTGCTCCCTGTGCCTTCGTGAACAACCACGACCCCCACGCACGGCATTCGTCATCGAGCGGCAGCGGTGAGTTCTACAACGAGCGGAAGTGGTGCGACAACTGCCGCCAGTACGTGTCCTTCCTGATGAGCGTGAACTACTCGTACTGCGTGCTCTGTGGCGGACGCGTGAGGTTGTTCAGCCGCGCCGACGCAGACAGCTTCCAGCAGAACGTGCAACGCCACAAGTGGCAGGCCTCCTGACCCTCTCCCCGACCGCGCGCCCGATGGCAACCTGACGACATTCCCTGCAACGCACCTGATCCCCGCGAACGACCTGCCGGTCACCCCCGGCAGGTCGCTTGCGTTCTGGCGCGCGCCTCCGCATCCTGACTGCTCTCTCCCCCACCAGAAGCAAGAGGACGCGGCCGTGCAGCTGCCCGAATTCCGCAACGAACCGTTCACCGACTTCTCCCGCCCCGAGGAACAGCAGGCGTTCCAGAAGGCCCTGCACACGATCGAGAAGGAGTATCTCGGTCGGACCTGGCCGTGTTGGATCGGAGGCGAAGCCGTGCGCGGCAAGGAGACGTTCGACAGCCACGACCCCGGCGAGATCACGCGGCTGATCGGCAAGTACCAGAAGCTCGGCCCCGCTGACGCGAATGTCGCGGTCGAGAAGGCACACGCCGCGTTCCCGGCCTGGGCCGCGACCGATGCCGAGTACCGTGCCGGCATCTTCCTGAAAGCGGCGCAGCTCATGCGCGAGCGCAAGCACCTGTTCTCGGCGCTGCTCTGCTACGAGGTCGGCAAATCGTGGGTCGAAGCCGATGCCGACACCGCGGAAGCGATCGACTTCCTCGACTACTACGCCGGCCAGATGCTGCGCCTCGCGGAGCCGCAACCAGTGACGCCGGTGCCCGGCGAGAAGAACCGGATGATCTACATCCCGCTCGGAGTCGGCGTCGTCATCCCGCCGTGGAACTTCCCGCTCGCGATCATGGCCGGCATGACGTCGGCCGCGCTGCTCGCGGGCAACACCGTCGTGCTGAAGCCTGCGAGCCAGTCGCCGGCGATCGCGAGCATGTGGGTCGACCTCATGCACGAATGCGGCCTGCCCAAGCAGGTGCTGAACTTCGTCACGGGACCCGGCTCCTCGGTCGGCAGCGCGTTGGTGCAGCACAAGCTCACGCGCTTCGTCTCGTTCACGGGCAGCCGCGACACCGGGCTCTGGATCTTCGAGGCGACGTCGAAGACACAGCCCGGCCAGATCTGGATGAAGCGCCTGATCGCCGAGATGGGCGGCAAGGACAGCATTCTCGTCGACAAGGAGTGCAACCTCGCGCAAGCCGTCGACGCGGTCGTCGCCTCGGCCTTCGGCTACCAGGGCCAGAAGTGCTCGGCCTGCAGCCGCGCGATCGTGCACGAAGCCGTCTACGACGACTTCTGCAAGCGACTCGTGCCGAAGGTCACGGCGCTCAAGATGGGCCACCCGAGCGAACGCACGAACGGGTTCGGGCCGATGGTCGACGGCCCCGCGAAGCGCAAGACGCTCGAGTACATCGAGAGCGGCAAGAAGGAGAGCAAGCTTCTCGTCGGCGGCGAGGCCGGCCCGACGACCGGCTACTACGTGAAGCCGACGGTGTTCGCCGACGTCGCGCCGACCGCGAAGATCTCGCTCGAGGAGATCTTCGGTCCCGTGCTCGCGATCATCAAAGTGAAGGACTTCGAGGAGGGTCTCGCGGTCGCCAACAACACCGAGTACGGACTGACCGGCTCCGTGTTCACGACCAACGAGAGGCACAAGCAGGAAGCCGTGCAGCGCTTCCACGTTGGCAACTTCTACATCAACCGCAAGTGCACGGGGGCCCTGGTCGGCGGGCATCCGTTCGGCGGTTTCAACATGTCGGGCACGGACAGCAAGGCCGGCGGCCCCGACTACCTGCTGCAGTTCCTGCAGGCGAAGACGATCAGCGAGAAGGTCGGCGGATGAGGCTCCGGCTGTGCGCCGCGGATCGCCCACACGTCTCTGTTCGCTCGCCGCGCTCGTCGCGACGGCCAGCTCCGGCGCTGCACAGGATGCAGCCGCACGCACCGGTCTCGAGCTCGCGGTCCGTCAGTACCTGACCAGCGAAGGGCCCGCGTCTGCGCAGCTGCAGGCCGTGCTCGGCCTCGCGCGTGGACACGATGATCTGCTGGCCGAGATCGTCCGCACCAAGAGCTACCTCACACCGGTTGCCGAGGTCGCGTTGCGCGGCGTGATCGACGGCGAGCATCGGTTCGTCGAGGACGGGACCGCGAGCAACCCGGCCTGGTTCCACGGCCCGGCGACCGGGCAGCGCCTGTTCCCGCTCGCTGTCTACGTGCCCGACTCCACCGACACGGGCGGCTTCGGGAGCATCCTCGCGACGGACGCGACGGCGCAGGGCTGGTACGTGTTCCTCGTGCCCGACGAGAAGCGGGACAACCTGTGGAAGGCGACGATCCACGAGCATCAGCGCCACGTGGGCCCGCTGCGCGACCTGCTGCTCCGGTATCCGATCGACCCCGACCGCGTCTTCTTCGTCGGGTCCGGTCGCGGCGGTCACGCGACCTGGGACGTAGGGCTCATGCACGCGGGACGCTTCGCCGCGCTGGTTCCGTGCAACGGCGGCGTGATCCACGAGGGCGGCTGGAAGTCCACGGGCGGCGTGTTCCTCGAGAATGCCAAGAACCTCGCCGTGTTCACGGTCTACAACACGACCTTCGATCACGGCATCGAGTCGTGCCGTTACGCGGCGCGCCGCTTCCAGGAGTGGGGCTACCGTTTCGAGGCGAAGGAGGAGCCGCGCATGCGGCTGATGGGTCTGCCCGAAGCCTTCGGCAAGGTCGACGGCGTCGTCCGCAACGCGCATCCGCGCCAGATCCAGAAGCGCTTCAACCACGTCGGCGACGGCGGGCACTACTGGCTGAAGGCACTCGACCGCTCGCCGCGCGAATGGGATCCGGCCGCACAGATCACGATCCGCGGGACCTGGCCCGCGGAGCGCAACAAGCAGCTCGAGCTCGTCTGGGACCAGGTCAGGAAGGAGTGTGCGCTGGTCAAGGGCACGATCGCCGGCAACCAGATCGAGATCACGGCGCACGGCATGAGCCGCCTGCGCGTGTACTTCGACCCGGAGATCGTCGACCTCGGCGCCAAGGTCACGGTCGTCGTCAACGGCAAGGCACGCAAGCCCGTCACGCTCACGAAGCAGCCCGCGGTCATGCTGCAGCACGTGCGCGAGACCGGCGACACCTCACGGCTGTACTGGGCGTTCGAGGACTGCCCGGTCCCGAAGTAGCTCCGAGCAACACGCGAGATCGCGCCGCTGCTGCGGACAGCCCTCGCGTCCGGGCCCTCGCGCCGGCACGATCGGGCCGTGGACCGCCGCCCCTTCGTCGCCGAGCACCAGCGCCTGCTGCAGCTCGAACGCCAGGCCGAGATCGCCGAGGCCGAGAGGCTCCTTCACGAACGCAGCGACGCCGAACTGCAGGCGCGCGGGGTCACGCTGCTGCGCCTCGAGGTCGTCGACCTCGAGCCGGGCTTCGGCGGCCGCCTGCACGCGCTGCTGCGCCCGAGCCGCGCCGAGGGGCTGCCCGCCCACCGCTTCGCGCCCGGGGACGTCGTCGCCGTGCGGGCCTCGCGCGACGCCGCCCCGATCACGACGGCCGTGTTCGTGCGCGCGCGCGGCCAGGAGCTCACGATCGCGCTCGACGACGAGGAGGCCGACCTGCCGCCGCTCGTGCGCCTCGACCGCATCGCGACCGACATCACCTACAAGCGCCTCGATGCGGCGCTGCGCGAGCTCGCGCGCGATCGCAAGGGCGAGGAGGCGCGCTACCTCGACGTCTTCTTCGGCGAACGCGAGCCCGAGATCGGCAGGAAGCCGGCGGCCGAGTCGCTGCGCTGGTTCGACGACGCGCTCGATCCGTCACAGCGCGACGCCGTGCTGCTCGCGCTGCAATCGGAGCACGTAGCCCTGATCCACGGCCCACCGGGCACCGGCAAGACGACGGCCGTCGTCGAGTTCATCCGACAGGCCGTTGCGCGCGGCGAACGCATCCTCGCGTGCGCGCCGTCGAACGTTGCGGTCGACAACCTCGCGGAGAGGCTTCTGCGCGCGGACCTGCGCATCGTGCGGCTCGGCCATCCGGCGCGCGTCCAGGAAGCCGTGCGCGACGTATCGCTCGCGAGTCTCGTGCAGGACGCGCCCGAGCAGAAGTTGCTGCGCGACGTGCGCCGCGAGGTCGATCAGGGCGTGCGCAAGGTGCACCGCGCGAAGAACCGCCAGGACCGCTGGGCTGCGCGCAACGAGGTGCGTGCGCTGCGCGCCGAGCTGCGCCGGCTCGAGAGCGCGATCACGCGCGGCTTCGTCGACGGCGCCGAAGTCGTGCTCGCCACGACGACCGGTGCGGCCGACCCGTTGCTGCTCGAGAGGCGGTTCGACCGCGTCGTGATCGACGAAGCCGCGCAAGCGCTCGAAGCCGCGTGCTGGATCCCGCTGCAGCGCGGCAAGCGCGCCGTGCTCGCTGGCGACCACCGCCAGCTGCCGCCGATGATCAGCTCGGAGCAGGCCTCGCGCGGCGGACTCGCGCGCACGCTGTTCGAACGCCTCGCCGAGTCGCCGATGGCCGCGACGATCGCGCGCATGCTGACCGTGCAGTACCGCATGCACGAACGCATCATGGCCTGGTCCGCGGCGCGGCTCTACGACGGCAGGCTCACGGCGCACGCGTCGGTGCAGCAGCACCTGCTGACCGACCTGCCCGACGTCGCGACCACGGAATGGACGAGCGAGCCGCTCTGCTTCGTCGACACGGCGGGTTGCGGTCACGAGGAGACCGTCGGCGACGACGAAGGCAGCAAGAGCAACCCCGGGGAAGCCCGGCTCGTCGTGCAGGTCGTGACGGCGTTGCGCGAGGCCGGCGTGCCGGCCACCGCGATCGCCGTGGTCACGCCGTACAACGCGCAGGTGCAGTTGCTGCGCACGCGGCTCAGCACCGACGACGGTCTCGAGATCGGCACGGTCGACGGCCTGCAGGGGCGCGAGAAGGAGGCGGTCGTGCTGTCGCTCGTGCGCAGCAACGAAGAGGGCGTCGTGGGTTTCCTGGCCGAGCTTCGCCGCCTCAACGTCGCGCTGACGCGCGCTCGGCGGCACCTGACGATCGTCGGCGACAGCGCCACGCTTGCGCACGACCGCGACCTGCGTTCGCTCGTCGAGCACCTGCAGCAACACGCCTGCTACCGCAGCGCCTTCGAGCTCGGCGGAACGAGCTGACGACTAGCGGTCTCGCGGTTGCTGGGGGCCGCCCGCGGGTCCCGTGCCGGTGATCCAGCGCAGGAAGTCGCCGACTCCGGGCCCGAGCGCCAGATCGAGCGCGAGCGTCACCGGAGTGAGCGCGACCTTGGCGACGAGCCCACCGTCGATCAGCACCGGATGCGACGAGCGCTCGTAGCGTTCCTGCTGCAGCTGCAAGGCCGTCGCGAAGCGCTCCGCATCGACCGCGGGCTCCACGGCGAGCGGCATCGGCATCGTCTGCAGGTGCCAACCCGAACGATGCACGAAGCGCTCGCCATGCGCCTCGAGTCCGCTCAACAGCCACAAGCGGTCCGGCCGCAAGCGCAGGATCGTCGAGTCGCTGCCGTGGCAGACGCGCACGAGCAGCGACAGCGCACGCAGCGCTTCGAGTCGATCTGCCAGCGGTGCATCTTCGTCCCACGCGGCAAGGGGCAACGGCGGCGCGGCGCGACCGACCTGGAACGCCGGGCGACCGCCGCGGTCGACGAAGACCCACGCATCGGCGTGCACCGCGGACTTCGCGCCGACGAGCGAGCGAAGGTCGACGGCCGGCAGCCGCTCCGCGCACTGCGAACAGACGACCGGCAGGCTCGCAGCGGGATCGGCCGCCACCAGGTAGGCGTTGCGCCGCTCGGCCGCGAGGGCCCGCACCGCGGCAGGCGAGATGTCCGCCGTCGGGACCACCGCGCCGATCGCCTCGCTGCGCACGCGCACCTCGAGCTCGAGCCGCGCCCGGTCCGCGATCACCTCTTCGCCGACGTTGCTGCGCACGGCGTCGATCGCGGCTGCATCGATCGTGCAGAAGCCCGGATCCGCGAGCAGCGCGGCGACGAACTCGGCTCCAGCCCCGACCTCGGGACCGAGCCACCAGCGCGATGGCGTGCGATCCTCGCCGTCGAACCACCAGAGCCCGTTCTCGAGCACGGGCTGCGACGCGACCAGAGTTCCGACCTCGCGCTTCGACTCGCGTGCGACCAGCCGCTCCTCCACGACCGGCTCGGGCCACGCGTAGCCGCGCCAGAGATCCGCGGTCAGACAGCCAGGCAGCAGGGCGAGCGGGAATACCAAGAGGGCCAGTCCCCTCGGCCGCCGGCCTGGCGTTCGTTCGCGCGTGCGGGTCACGGGTGGATCGTCCGCGCGCCGATGGCGCGCGGCAAGGTCCTGGTCCAGTCCGACTACCGCGCTTCGCGGCGCCGGGGACCGATCAGAAGAACCGGATCTCGGCGCCGCGAGTCGATGCGGCACCGGTGGGCACGCCGCCGTCCCACACGAACCACTGACCGTAGAACGTGAGACCGGCGAGGAACGGGGCTGACGGCAGTCCGAAGGCCAGCGTGCCATACCCGGCACCCGCCGCACCAGACGCGCCGCCGAGCCCGATCGTCGCGAGCAACTCGCTGCCGTTGAGGCCGACGTTCAAGTTGACGCCGAAGATCTGTGTACTGGCGGGCAGCCAGTTGATCACCACCGTCGCCAGTGCCCCGCCGCGCGCGTTCGACACGCCGAGCTTGAAGTCCGGGTTGCCGATGTTGGCCGGCACTTCGGCGTGCACCGCCGGAATGCGACCGCCCGTGCCGACCGAGCCGGGCCCGTAGACGAAGCCCGGCGCCGGCATCACGTCGCTGCGCAGCACCGGCCGCGTGAACGGCGGCAGGCCCTGCGCGACGCGCGGGTCGGTCAGCGCGTTCGCGACGAAGTTGATCAGGTCCGCCGCGGCTTGCGGCGGCACGTTCAGCGGCACGAGCAGCGGATCCTTGTTGTCGAGGTTCGGGCCCCCGCCGTTCAGGTAGAAGCCGAACACCTGGCCGACCGTCGTGAACTGACCGTTGTGCATGAAGCTCTGGCGCAGCCCTGCATTGCGCAGGCTCGGCACCTTGAACTTGCCGCGGTCCGCGAAGAGGCCCGTGATGGCCTGCCGGCCGTTGTCCTGCGCGATCGGTCGCAGGCCGAGATTGCGGTACTGACGGTCGCTGAACAGACCCGGCGTGTGGCACAGGTTGCATCGGCCCGGGCCGTTGAACACGTTCATGCCGTTGACCTGCTGCTGCGTCATCGCCTGCGGGTTGCCCGCGACGAACAGGTCGTATGGCGCCTGGTTCGGCACCAGCGTGCGCTGGTAGGTCGCGAGCGCGTAGGCGATGCGCAGCGGCGTGATGTCCGTGGTGCCGAACGCCGCGGCGAACAGCTGCGGATAGGTCGCACCACCCGCGACGGCGGCCGCCATGTCCGCGGGCAGGTTCGTCGCCAGCGCCATCGGCCGAGCGGTCGTGAGCTTCTGCGTCACGTGGGCGAACGTGCGCGCGTCGTGCGCCATCTCGTTCGGCGCGAGCAGAGGTCCGAGCGCCTGGTTCTCGAGCGCGCCGCCCGCGGGGATCGTCGTGACGCTCGTCGTCGGGTCGATGAAGTCGGTGCGAGCCCTGCCGTCCCAGAACACCTCGGGGAACCACGCGGCGGTCAGGAAGCCTGGCGAGGCACGCTGCGTGATCTGCGCCTGCAGGCCGAACGCGACGTCGGGCAGGTAGTGGTTGCTCGCGTCGCTGCGGATGACGCCCGGTGAGCCGAAGCTGTCGTCGGGCGACTGGAAGACGCCGTCGAGCCCGGGGTGGCGGGCCCTGCGCAGGTCGCCACCACCCGCGGCGAAGGTGTGGCAGGTGCCGCAGGCGACCCGGTTGTTGCTCGACAACTGCTCTTCCCAGAACAAAAGCTTGCCGAGGATCGACTTCGCAGGCGTGATCGGATTCTGCGGGGGCACGGGCACTGCGGGCAGCGGTGCCTGGGAGGCCAGCGACGACAGGCAGCAGGCGGCACAGAGCAGCAATGCGGTGGTTCTCATGCGGTGGACCAAGGGCCCGTGGTGCAGGGCCGGGAGCGGGAGGGCAGTGTCCCGACAACGTCACACGGATGCGTGCCCCCACCGGCAGGCCCGGCGCGACCGCGATAGCATGCGCGTCATATGCACAGGATCGCGGCGGCATTGGCGGTGCTCCTGCTCGGCGCGCTCGGGTGGCTGCTGATGCAGTTCGGCGAGGAGCCGCTGCCCGCGAACACCGGCGCCGAAGTTGCGAACCCGGTCGAAACCGCGACGGCGCCGCTCGCCGAAAGCGCTCCGCTGCCGGCACCACGCGCCATGCCACCGCTCGACGGCAGCTGGTGGCTCGCGAACCTCACCGAGGACACGCGCCCGCCGCTCGCGGCCGACGAGGACGACCCGACCGCCCTGGTGCTGCGCGGCCGGCTCACGGTGCGCCAGCGACCGTGGCTGCATCCGGCTGGGATCGAGATCCGGCTCACGCGCAGCTGGCTGGACACCGTGCTTCCCGTCGAGGTCGGCGCACCGGAGCGGCGCGAACCGACGACGACGACCGACGCGGAGGGCAGGTTCGTGCTGCGCTGCCGACCGGACCCGGGCGAGCTGTTCGTGTTGATCGATCGCAACGGCCCGTGGATGGACTTCCAGAAGGTCCCGAGCCAGGTGACCAAGTACAACCCGGACCTCGGCGAGATCCTCGTCGACGACCGCGGCGGTATCGCCGGCACGCTGGTCGACCGCAGAGGCCAGCCCGTCGCGAACGCGAGCGTGCGCGCCGTCGATGCGCCGCTGCTCGACGCAACGAGCGGCCTCGACGACTTGCGCGGCGAACGCACGAAAGGCCTCGAGCTCTTCTCGGCCTCGGGGTCGCTGCGCTCCGGCCCGATTCCGGACTGGGTCATCCGTCGCGACGAGTTCCTGCCCTTCCCGAGCACCACGACCGACGCCGCGGGGCGCTTCGTGCTGCGCGGCCTGCGGCCCGGCAGCCACGAAGTGTTCTGCCAGCATGCACTGGCCTTCGGCAGCCGTCGCGACGTGCTCGTGGCGCCGCTGCGGGATACCGAGATCGGCGCGATCACGCTGACTTCCACGACGCTGCTCGCGCTGCGCTTCGTCGACGAGGCCGACCAGCCATGGGTTGGTGCCAAGGTCGCCTTCGTGCACAAGACGCTCGGGTTCGGGACGCCCGTGCAGACGACGAGCGCGTTCGGCGAGGTCCGCGCGACGGTCCCCGACGAGGAGGCCGCGACCATCATGTTCTCGATGCCGGGCAACGGCCCGTGGATCGCCGTCGACCGCGCGGCCGGCAAGGAGACGATCACGGTGAGCAGACCCGGCGAGCTCACGGTCTTCCTCGCCGACGAGCGCGGCCGTTCCTTGGCGAACGGCTCCGTGCGCACCTACGTGACCGTCGACGCGTTCCGCAAGCTCGATCGTGCGCTGCCACCCTTCATGCAGCCGACCGAACGGAATCCCGGACGGTACGTCGGCCTGCATCCGTGCTCGGTCGTGGTCGTCGCGTCGGTGCCCGGCATGGCGCCGGGCGTGGCGTTCGCCCCGCATTACCAGCGCGAGATCACGCTGACGATGCTGCCGCTGCAGACGATGTCCGTGCGCACACACGATCTGCGCGGCAACCCGATCGCGGACGCCAAGGTGCGCGTGCAGGTCCATCGCAATCCGGACCTCGAGTTCGTCGGCTCCCAGTGGGACACGCTCGCGAACGATCGTGTGCTGGTCGGCTCGACGAATGAGGACGGCGTGCTCGAGATCCCGGTCTGGCCGACGTTCTTCTCGCTGGAGGCGAGCCATCGTGAATTCGCCTCGAGTGCAGGGCCCAAGATCCTCGCCTCCCCGGGCATGCGCACGAACCTGATGCTGAAGCGCCGCGCGAGCCTCGTCGGTTACCTCACGATGGAGCAACGCCCCGCACCGGCCGGCTTCCGCGTGCGGGCGCGGCTCGCGCCTCCGTTCGGGACCGAGATCCACGGCAGCGGTTGGCTCGATGCCCAGTTGGCGGTCACCGGATCCGATGGCTCGTTCGCGTTCCGCAGCCTGTGTTCCGGCATCTGGGAGCTCACGCCCGAGCTGCCGGGCGTGCCTTCGCCGGGCGGCGCCAGCGTGCCAGCGGAAGCCTTCTTGAAGAAGCAGGTGCTGCTCGACGAGGAGCAGGAGATGCACTGTGTCCTCGAGGTCAAGCGGTCGCCGCTCGTGCGCCCGCAGATCATGGGCGTCGTGTCGCAGAATGGTGCCCAGCTGCAGGGCGCCTGCGTTCGCCTGCGCGAGCTGCGTCAGGCCCGCAAAGGTGAACCCGAACGGCGCCCGGCACGAAGGCGCGAAGCCGAACTGCGGCGCCGCCTCCGCGAGGAGATCGGTGAGAGCAGGACTCGCGAGCTGCTCGGCCCCGATCCCGATGCACCCGTTGCCCACGATGCCGAGCCGTCGAGCTGGCCACATCGCATCACGACCGACCAGTTCGGCGACTTCAGCTTCTCGGATCTGGAACCGGGGGCCAAGTACGAGCTGCGCGTCGACGTGCCGCGCGCCGGTCGCCTCCAGTTCGTCGAACGCCGCGTCGTAACCGCCGGGCCCGATGCGCGCGGCGAAGTCACTCGCGTCGACATCGAACTGACGGGTGGAACGATCCGCGTCTTGTGCCTCAAAGGCGGCCGTCCCTTCGCGAATCGCATGGTGCGGCTGCGACAGGTGCTCGAAGGCGGCAACGAAGGCGCACGCTTCGACCTGCTGACGCAGGAGAACGGCGAGTGCATCGCCGACGGCCTGCCGGCCGGGACCTGGACCGTCGAGCCCATCCACGGCGGCCGGTTCGAGCCAGGGACCTTCAAGCTGGGCGCCGGCGAGGCCTCGGGCGCCGTCATGTACTTCGTCGACTGACGCGTGGACCGATTGCCGCGAGCTCTGCGACCGCAGGCCGCTGCGAAGCAGCGCGGTCGTCGCGAAGCAGCCGCTTCTGCTGCTCCAGGAAGTCCGCGAAGCGGCGGCGCGTGTCGACTCCCGCAGCACGGAGGTAACACCGCCGCGCGCGCTTCGGTTGCGCGGACCGTGCCAGCGCGTTGCCGAGTCCGGTCCAGGCGGCCACGTCCCACGGATCTGCTCGCGTGAGCCGGCGGTACGTGGCCGCGGCGGCAACGTGATCGGACCGCAGGTACTGCTCCATCGCCGCGGCAAACAGCCGGGGCCGCGCCCGCGCCGTGTCCGACCAGCGGCGCCGCCACTGCGCGAACAGCAACGCCGCCACCGTGCCCAGAGCCACGGCCTGCAGCAGGGACAGCGGCAGCGCGAGGTCCTCCGCACTCGCGCCGAAGGCGAACCTGGCCACGACGACCACGTCGGCGAGCACCCACAACGCCGCCGTCGACAGCGCACCGATCCAGAAGCGCCCCGTTCGCAGGTAGAACCAGGCAGCTGCCTGACCGACCACGAACATCGCGAAGTTGGGCAGGAACTGGTCGCCGAGCACGCGGGGAAGCCTACGGCCACCGCGGCCCTCGCAACAGACGCGAGACTCCGCGTCGCCGGCTGTCTACTGTGCCGCGGTCGATGCCCTTCCCCGCCAGCCGCCTCTACCTGCTGTTCACGCCCGAGCAGTGCACCGGGGATCCCTGGTCCACGCTGGCGATGGCGCTCGACGGCGGCGTCGACGCCGTGCAGTGGCGCGTGAAGACCGAGGACCGTGAGGGTTTCGCACGATGCCGTGAGATCTGCCAGCAGCGGCGGACCCCGCTGTTCGTCAACGACGACGTGATGCTCGCGGTGCGCAGCCAGGCCGACGGCGCCCACGTCGGTCAGGAGGACATGCCGGTCGAAGCCGCGCGCAAGCTGCTCGTCGGCCGTTGGCTCGGCGTCAGCACGCACGACAAAGCGCAGATCACCGCAGCCGTGGCCGACGGTGCCGACTACGTCGGGTTCGGCCCCTGCTACAAGACGGCCACGAAGGGGTACGAGGTCGGCAAGTCGCGCGCCGAGATCGAGGCCGCCGTCGAGGAAGCACATCGATGGCGCCTGCCGCTGTTCGCGATCGGCGGCATCACGCCGGACAACCTGAAGCCGCTCCGTGCGCTCGGCGTCGACCGCGTCGCGGTCAGCGGCTGGATCCTGCGCAGCAACGAACCGCGCGAAGCGGCCGCGGCGCTGCGCGAGCGGCTGTGAGCCGCTGCCGGCGCGCCGGCGCCGGTCGCTACAGGATCAGCATCGCGTCGCCGAACGAGAAGAAGCGGTACTCGCGCGCTGTGGCCTCGCGGTAGACCTCGAGGATCTCGGCGCGCCCTGCGAAGGCCGCCACGAGCATCAGCAGCGTCGATCGAGGCAGGTGGAAGTTCGTCAGCAGCGCGTCGACGACGCGGAATGGCCTGCCCGGGTACAGGAACAGATCGGACCAGCCCGTTCCGGCGGCCACGGTGCGATCCTCGCGCGCACAGGTCTCCAGCGTGCGGCAGCTCGTCGTGCCGACCGCGACGACGCGCCCGCCGCGCGCGCGCGTCGCAGCGACGGCGGCGGCCGTCGCCAGCGGCACTTCGTAGGCCTCCGCGTGCATGCGGTGCTCTTCGACGACTTCCGTGCGCAACGGCGCGAACGTGCCCTCGCCGACGTGCAGCGTCACGAACGCCGTCTCGACGCCCGACGCGGCGAGCCGCGCGAGCAGCTCCGGCGTGAAGTGCAGCCCGGCCGTCGGAGCCGCGACGGCGCCCGGCACGCGCGCGAACACGGTCTGGTAACGCTCGCGATCGGCGCCGACGTCTTCGCGACCGTCGCGCTCGATGTAGGGCGGCAACGGCGCGCGGCCGTGGCGTTCGAGCGCTCCGTCGACCGTCCCGTCGGCGGCGCGCAGCTCGACCGACCAGCGCCCACCGCCGAGCGGCTCGCGCAGGATCAGCTGCACGGCCCCGGCCTCCATCGACAGCGTGTCGCCCGCGCGCAGCTTCTTGCTCGGCTTGACGAAGGCCTCGCCGCGGCCGCCCTCCAGGCAGAGCAGCAGGCACTCGACCGCGCCGCCCGTGGCCCGCGTGCCGCGCAGGCGCCACGGCCGTACGCGCGTGTCGTTGAGCACGAGCAGGTCGCCGCGGTGCAGGTACTGCGGCAGGTCCGCGACGACGGTGTGCGAATCGCCTCGCGTGCGGCGGTCGTGCACGAGCATGCGCGCACTGTCGCGCGGCTCGACCGGGGACCTGGCCACGAGATGCGGCGGCAGCGGGTAATCGAATTCGGAGACCAGCAACGCGCGCCGTCATATCCGCACGCGAAGCGGACCTCCATCGTGCTCGGCCGCCCGCGTCGCGCGCCGACCATTGCCGCAGTGGCACGAAGCCGCCACGATGGCCGCGATGCGGAATCCCAGGAAACTCGCGACGTGCCTCGCCGGCCCGCTGCTCGCCGCGTGCGGCGGCGGCGGCGACAGCGATCCGATCGGCGAGAACGCGCCGCCGGAGCTGCTCGCGTGCCGTGCGCGCTTCGACAGCCCGTTCCAGTTCGCGGAAGTCGCGCTGCGCAGCAGCCAGAACCTCGGCAGCAACCGCCTCGCGGACCGCACCGGCACCGAGCGTCACGCTCGACTGCACCCGGACGGCAACAGGGTCGTGTTCGCGCGCGAGCGCAGCAACAACGACCCGGACAGCCGCGAGCTGTTCGCCGCTGCGATCGACGGCACGTTCGCCGAGCTGCGGCTCACCGAGAACAACGTGCTCGACGACGAGCCGTGCTGGTCGCCCGATGGCGCGAAGATCCTGTTCGCATCGACACGCTCCGGACCGAAGCGCCTCTGGCTCGCCGATCCCGACGGCAGCAACGTCGCGCCGTTCGTGACGCCGCCGGCCGGCGAGAGCGACGGCGAACCCGACTGGTGCCGCACGACGGACCGCGTGGTCTGGAGCCGCCGCGACGCGTCGGGGCACCACAGCCTGTGGCTCGCGAACGGCAACGGTTCCGGCATCACGCCGCTGACGAACGGCGGCGCGATCGGCGGCGCGGACACCGGCGACACGGCGCCCGCGTTCTCGGCGGACGGGACCAGGGTCGCCTGCGTACGCCGCGGCCTCACGTCGTCGACGCTCTGCATCGCGGAGCTGGCCTCCGGCGACGTCAGCGTGCGGCTGCAACCCGACGGCGAGGTCGGCACACCGCGTTGGTCGCCGGCGATGGACCGGATCTTCTTCGGCCTCGCGGAGCCCGATGCCGGCAGGCAGACCATGCGCCTCGCCGTCGTGCCCGTCGGCCCTGGCCTGCCGACCCTCGTCTGGCCCGACGAACGCTGGGAGCTCGTCGGCCTCGACCTGATGCCCCGACTCGGCATTGCGCCCGCCGCAGAGGCGCCGTTGCCGCTCGACATCGAGAACGCCGAGATCCAGCTCGCGTCCGGTGCGGGCATCATCGGATCGCGCCAGGATCTGGCCGACGCCGACGGCGACGAGGTCCGGGTGCTGACGACGACGTTCCAGGGCCAGGAGATCGCCGCGATCAACTGCAAGTTCGACCTGCCCGTGCTGCGCGCCGAGGACGTGCTCGAGCTGCATGTTCGGGTCCTCGCACGCGCGATGCGCATCGGCGGCAACACGGCGTTGCGCTTGTCGATCTACAACCCGGTCGACGAACGCTTCGACACGGCCGTCGAGATGGCACCGGCGTCGACGAGCCTGCAGACGATGCGGTTCTCGACGTCGAGCCTGCGGCACGTGACGCGCGAGCGGCAGCTGCGCGTCACGGTGATCGCCGACATCGCGCCCGGTGATCCGAGCGAACTGCGCATCGACCTCGTCGAAGTCCTCATGGTCGCGCGCGCCGGGAAGTAGGGCCTGGCAGGTCCTGCGGCACCTAGCGCCATGCGGCCATGCGGAGCTCCGAGGACCACCCGAGAGCGCGAAGCGCGTACTGGACGGATTGCAGCGCGACGTTCGTGTGCTGGCCGCCGCCGAAACCGACCAGCCGGCGAACGCGGCGGAATCCCGCGCGCCGCAGCGTCAGCAGCAAACCGGACCTCGAGAAGAAGTGCAGGTGTGTGCCGTTGGCATAACAGCCGGCCTTCCTTCCTCCGAACCAGACGGCAACCGAGTTGCGGTTCGGCACGGTGACGAGCAGCAACCCGCCCGGGCGCAGGCAGCGGTGCGCATGCTGGCACGCGGCCACCGGGTCGGGCAGGTGCTCCAACGTCTGCAGCATCGTGATGACGTCGTAGGCAGAGGTGACGGAGTCGAGTTCCTCGGCAGAACGAGCCGGAATCGACACGTGCCCGAGGCGTCGCGCGAGCGACGTGCGCGCTGCCTCGGAGGGTTCGACGGCCGCGAGCGAGATCGATGGACAGCGGGCGCTCATTCGCGCGAGGAATCCGCCGGTGCCACTGCCGACGTCGAGCAGGCTCTTCGCAGCCGGATGCAGCGCGACGATCTGATTCGCCAAGACGTCCCAGATGGCTGCGTTCGATGCAGCCCAGGCGTCGATGCGCGGGTCCGTCGCGTCGGCGTAGTACGCGGCGCGATACTCGGCCGCCAGCACTGCCGTGTTCCAGCGCGACACGAACCGATGGCGACAGCTGCGACAGTGGACGAGGTGTCGGTGCCCGAGCACTGCGAGCGGTTCGAGCCGGAGACCGCTGCAGAGCGGGCACCGGGTTCGTTCGGTGAGGTCCGTGTTGGAGTCCACGAGCGCGATGCTCTGTCCGGCAGCCGCGCCGTGCAACCTCGGGCCAGCGTCACCTGTGCCACATGCGCCCCAGGTCGAAGAAGAACCCGGCGGTGGCGCCGATCATGGCCCCGGCGTGAGCATTGCCGTGATGGGCGCCGATGGCCGCGCCGACGCTGGCGCCGACCATCGTGTGCACGGGGTAGTGGCCGTGCACCGGGTAGTGCCCGTGGTGAGGGTAGTGACCGTGGTACGGGTAGTGGCCGTGGCTCGGGTAGTGGCCGTGGCTCGGGTAGTAGCCGATGCCGATCTCGTACGAGACACGCGGCCGCGGCGCGGACCTCCGCGGCTTCTCGACGGCCTCGGCCTCTGGCGCAGCCTGCTCGGGCGCCGCACCGCGCGGAGTCTCGGCGGGTGGCGGGGTCTCGTCGACGCGCACGACGCTGCGGTAGATCGGCCCCGAGGACTGCGATTCCCCCGACCGCGGTGCCGCGGGCCGCGATTCCCCGGCAGGCGCCGGCAGCTCCGCCGCGCCTGCGCCCGGCGGCGATTGATCGGCGTCGGTCCGGCTGCCCTGGTCCATCTGCAGCTCGACCGGCGGCTGCTCGATCGGAAGTGGTGGCACGAGGGGCGCGCGCTCGGCGTGTCGACCCGAGCTGCATGCCGCCGCACACACGAGGACGCACAACAGGAACTTGCCGTTCATAACTGACCCTCCTCGGTAATCCCGCAGACGTCAGTAGTCCCAGGAGATGTACATCACCCAGTCCAAGGCCTCCGCCTTCCTCGACATCGCCGAATGAGTGATCGTCTCGCCCGGCGAGATCAGTCTCACCTGCCGGTTCGTCTCGTCCCCGATCTCCTGCTGCGTGGCGTCGAGGTAGACGACCTGCACGAGGACCTGGATCTGCTCGTAGTGCGTGTTCATGATCGGCACGCCGACCTCGAGCTGGTTCGTGCCCTTGACGCGCTGCACGGTCGGCTCGCCGACGCGCAGGATGTCGTAGAGCGTCGCTTCCATGATCTGCACGTTGCTGAGCCTCGGTGCACTGACCCTGATCGGCAATGCCGCGTACGGAGGCGGCGACGCACAGGCCGCGAAGGCCAGCACTCCGGCGGACAAGGACATCGTTCGCGTTTGCCAGCGCATGATCACTTCCTCTGGGGACGGACTTCGGTGACGCTCGGCTCGACGAGGTCCGGGTCCCCGACGGCCTCGAGGCGGAAGGTCGAACTCACGTCGTTGCCATCGAGGAACAGGGCGTGGCCGAGCAGCTGCCAATCCGGTGACGACAGCGAGCCGTTGTTGCCGAGCGCGAAGGTCTTGTACTCGGCGGCGATCCGCCGCGCGACCTTGGCTTCGACGCGCCACTCCCCGCTGCCGTCCTCGCGCCACTTGCGCATCACGAGCGGCGGCTTCAGCGCGAAGAACACCTTCTCGGCGACGATCTTCTTGGCCTTGTCGACGAGCTGGTTGATGTAGGCATCGACCTGCTCGACGGATTGCTCGGGGCCAGCGTCGGCCGCAACCGTGAAGGTCTCGTCCATGACCTCGATGTTCTCGACCAGATCCTCGACTGCGATCGCGACCTGCACGGAGCCTCCGCTCAAGTACTCGGGCCGCGGACCCGACGTCGGCCTCGCCCTGTTCGGCTTCTCGATCAGGGACTGCAGCACGATCGGCTGCCAGACGACCCTGACACGGTGCGATGCGACGAGCTTGTGGCCTGCCTTCTCGCGCTCGGTTGGCGCACTGCCCGCTTTCACGACGACGCCGTCGCCCTTCGAGACGATCTTGACCATGCGGCTCCTGCGCAGGTAGTCGGCGATCCTGGGCCCGACGTAGTCGCCGGACTGCTTGCCGGCCGGCCCGCCGGCCTCTTCGAAGCGTTCGAGCTGCCACTTGCGCAGGTCGTTGTCGTCGAGGTCGATCACGATCGTCGTGTCGAACGTGTCCTTCGACGCGACGAGCGCCTTCACGACGACCTCCCACTCGCCGTCCTCCGTCTTCTGCTTCTTCACGACCTCGTAGCGCATCACGAAACCCGAGATCTGCTGCTGCACCCATGCGCGCTCGGCGTCCGACTCGCCGCTCCACCAACCCTCGCGGGCGCCGGCCTCGTGGTCCGAGACGACGGACAGGCGACTGCGCACGGCAGCGCCGCGCGAGACGCTGATGCCCTTGACCTTCGCGACGGACTCCTCGATCGCATGCGCGAGCGCCGTGCGGTAGCTCGTCGCGCGGCCGAATCCCTCGCTCCAGGTGCTTCCGAGCGAGGGGAACGGTGCGGCGCCCGGAGGCACCGCGGGCGGCGGTTCCTGCGCCGCGAGGGCAGCGAGCAGCAGTGCTGTGGAGAGAACGAACGGCGGCAGCTTGGTCTTCATGCGTGGATCCAGCCCGAGAAGAAGGGAGCGCGGATGTTCGTCTTGCAGTTGCGGCGGCGTGCTTCGACAGGCCCGCAACGAGACCTCGCGGTCATGGTCTCGCCGGGGCAGTGGCAGCGGGGCAAGGCATCGAGCGGAACAGGTACCAGCCTTCGCCGTGCGCCGGCACGGTGACCGTGACCTGCTGCCGCATCGACGCGAGCGGCGCGCCGTGCGCATCGAGGAAGTCGACGACGAGCGAGTGCTCGCCAGCCGCCGCGTCGATCGCGAGCACGTGCACGCTCGCAGGCGTGGTCGACCAATGGCGCGTGTCGGCGGCACTCGAGGTGAACAGGCCCGCGAGCAGCAGGCCGCCGCCGACGATGGCCTGCGTGCGCGCCTTGTCGCCGTCGTTGCGGCTCGCCTGGTCGAGCAGCACGATGCCTGCCGCGGTGCTGGTCGTCTTGAACACGGCCTTGCCCTTGCGGATGCCCTCCATCGCCGTGCCGCCGAGCGTCCGGGCCTGGTAATCGACGTCGAGCAGCAGCGCTGCGGTGCCGACCGGCTGGCCGTCGAGCGAAGCGCGCGCGGACACGGCCGGATGCCGGCGGGACCGGAAGCGCGCGAGCTCCCCCTGCATGCCGTCGGCGTACTTCTCGGGCCCGATGCCGCACTCGAACACGAGCACGAGGTTGCCGCGCTGCGGATCGGCGAGGAGCGGGTTGTCCGCGGTGCCTTGCGAGCCGTGCTCGACGGCGAAGTTGTTCGCGGTCGTCGCCTCCGCGAAGAAGTCGGCGGCGTCGCTCGAGCCCATCAGCTTGCTCATGCGCCCGGCCATCCAGAACAGCAGCGCGTTGTCGGCCTGGAACTTCTCGTCCCCGACCTCGGCATCGGCCAGGATGCCGCGCTTGCACGCCGCGCGCGCGTTGTCGGGCTCACCCTTCATCAGGTAGCAGAAGCCCAGGTAGAAGGCGTTCATCGCCTTCTCGTACGGGTCGCCCTTGTAGGTCTTGCTGCTCTCGCTGCCGAGCACGGCCGCAGTCTCCTCACCACCCGACGTGGCCCAGCTTCCCATGATGCGGCCCGCGGACTCGAAGTTGCGCCGCGCCTCTTCGGCGTTGCCCATCAGCAGCTCGCATTGCCCCTGCACGTTCAACACGAGCGCCTGGTTCTCGGCGGCACCCGCGGCGACCTCCTGTTCCGCGAACGCGCGCACGGCCGCGAGGTCGCCCGCGACGAACTGGTCGACCGGGATCGCCGGTTGGCGCACCGCACACCCGGCGCCCAGCAGGACACCGAGCGCGAGCCACGGCCGGGACGCGAGCTTTCGGCGCACGGACGTGTCCGTCAGCGATTGATGACGGACCGCGTCGACTCGGTCTTCATCGCGTACGCGCCGGTCCAGACGAGCTCGCTCGTGACGAGGTCGGTCAGCTCGAACGTGACGTTGATGTAGGAGCTCTTGAGCCTGCCCGACTGCCGGTCGCGGCTCGCGATGACGCCCTTCAGCACGAAGTCGCTGCCGGCGACCTTGCGGTCGTTCGTGCCCGAGACCTGGCCGCGGTCCTTCATGCGGCGCTCGGCGTCGACGATGTCGTTCGCCTCGGGCGAACGGTCGAGGATCCGGATCTGGCGGCCGAACGACTCGAACAGCTCGGTGCGCAGCTCGCGCAGGATCAGCTGCTTGTCGATGACGTCGGAGCTGTCGTTGCGCAGCTCGGTGATGAAGAACGACACGCGCTGCCCGTCCCTGCTCGGCGCGAGGATGCCGTCGGCCTTCAGCCTCGCGGACATCGTGTTGACCATCGTGCGAATGTCCTGGCTCTGCAGCCCCGTGCCGGTGACCGAGTCGGCTGCGTCGAGATCGACCCGCGTGTCATGGGTTCCTCTGCAGGCGGACAGAACGAGGCCAATGAGGCCACAGGTGACAAGGCGGATCGGCATGTTTGTTGGTCGGATTGGGCGGCGTGAGGGACGAACGGCTGCAGCCGGTGACACCGCAGGCGCCGCAAGCGCAGCTGCGCCCCGAACGTTCTTCGTCACGCAGGGGCCCCCGTCTGGAGCCGCGGTTCCGATTGGCTCGATGTCTCGATTGGCAAGCTGTTCGTTGGCAGCAACCCGCGATCTGCTAGTCTTCCGCGTTGCCGGTCCGTCACGCGCCGTGTCCAATACCGTTCTCGTCATACCTGCCTACCGCGAAGCCGGGCGCGTCGGCGTGATCGTGCGCGCGGCGCTCGGATTGGGACTCGACCTCGACGTGCTCGTGATCGACGACGGCAGCAGCGACCGGACCAGTGACGAAGCGCGCCAGGCCGGCGCATCGGTCGTGCGCCATCCATTCAACCTCGGGTATGGCTGCGCGCTGCACACGGGTTACTGCCATGCACTGCGGCGCGGTTATCAGCGTGTGCTGCAGATGGACGCCGACGGCCAGCACGAAGCGGCGATGCTGCCGCGTCTCATTGCGGGCCTGGACCAGGGTGCCGACGTCGTGATCGGCTCGCGCTACCTCGAAGGTCGAGCGCCCGAAGCGAGCCTCGCGCGTCGCGCCGGCACGCGTCTGTTCGCCTGGGTCGCGACGCGCTGGACCGGCGTGCGCATCACCGATCCGACGAGCGGCTTCCAGGGCCTGAGCCATCGGGCGCTCGCTTCGGTCGTCAACGACGGCTTCCCCGAGGACTATCCGGACACCGACGTGCTCGTCGAACACCATCGCCGCGGCCTGCGCATCCTCGAAGTGCCGGTCCGCATGTACGCGAGACTCGGAGGCACGTCGATGCACCGCGGCGCGCGCGTCGCCTACTACGGCTACAAGATGCTGCTGACGCTGCTGCTGCTGCCCGTGCGGCGCGCCACGCCGCTGCGCCAGCACGACACGGTCGCGAGGTTGTCGTGATCTGCCTGGCCCCGGTTGCCGCGTGGCTCCGCGACCTCGAGCCGTTGCCCGAACGGCAGCGCCTCGTCGCACTGCTGATCGCCGGCGGCATGGTCGTGCTGATCTTCGAGCTCGTGCGGCGACGCAAGCTGCGCGAGGAGTACTCGTGGGTCTGGGTCATCACGGCAGCCGGCCTCGCGCTCCTCGCGCTGTACCAGGATCTGCTGCTGACGCTGAGCCAATGGGTCGGTTCGTCGAACGCGGTCTCGACGCTCTTCTTCGGCGCGCTGTTGTTCCTGCTCGCGCTCGTGCTGCAGTTCTCGGTGCGCTTGAGCCGCTTGACACATCGTCACCGCACACTGGGGCAGCGTCTCGCACTGCTCGAGGAGGAGGTGCTGCGCCTGCGCAGCAAGCGCGCGAGAGAAGACGAGAACCTGCCCCAACGGTTGCCCGACGACCGCGACGAAGTAGCCTAGGTCGCCGCTTGACCGATGCAGACCACAACGCCGCGCGTCGCCTGGCCGACGGGATCGCGACCCAGTTCCGCCGGAGGCTGCTCGGTGAGCAACTGCCGCGGATCCGCCGCTGCGTCGAACTGCTCGGCGACAACGTCTGGCGCCGCCCGACGCCGGGCGGCAACTCGGTGGGCAACCTGCTGCTCCACCTGGCCGGCAACACGACGCAGTGGATCCTCGCGACGTTCGGCGAAGTGCTCGACCATCGCGACCGCCCCGCCGAGTTCGCGGCGAACGAAGGGATTCCCGGGCCGGCGCTCGTGGACCGGCTCGAGCAGGTCTACCAGCTCGCCTGCGACGTCGTCGACAAGGTCCAGGTCCCCGACCTGCTGCGAACACGCACCGTGCAGGGCCGCTATCAGGAGACGGGGCTCGCCGCGATCCTGCACGTGCTCGAACACTGCTCCGGCCACGCCGGCCAGATCTACTTCTGGACCAAGCAGGTCACCGGACAGGACCTCCGCTTCTACGATCTCTGAGCAGAGCCACTCGCGTTGCGAGTAGCCCTGCTCGAAGGTGATGTCGGAACGCCCCGACGCGGGGAGCGATCATCGAGAAGCCGACGCAGCCAGCCCCGCTGGGGCGTTCGATTGCCCCCCCACCGCGTTCATCTGTGGTAGGGATGGCCCTGCAACAACGTCGCGGCGCGATAGAGCTGCTCGACGACGAGGATGCGCACGAGCCCGTGCGGCAACGTCATGCCCGAGAGGCTGACGCGTGACGCGGCGGCGGCGAGCAACTCGGGATCGAGGCCGTCCGCGCCACCGACGACGAACGCGACGTCGCGTCGATCCTGTTGCCAGCGCTGCAGCCGCTTCGCGAGCTCCTGCGTCGACCAGGTCTCGCCGCGCTCGTCGAACGCGATCACCAGCGCGCCCTTCGGCAGCGCAGCCCGGACACGGTTCGCTTCGGCTGCCTGCACGCGCTCCTTGGTCGCCCCCGCGGTGCGCGCTTCGGGTTTCACTTCGAGCAGCTGGAAGCCCCATTCGCGCGGCAACCGCCGTTCGTAGTCGGCGCAGCCGGCGAGCACCCAGTCGGGTTGCTTGTGCGACACGGTCAGCAGACGGACTTTCATGCGGCAGCGCGCGCTTGCTACCAGCTTCTTCCCCGAACAACCAGCCCCGACTGCAAGGCCGCCGGATCCATCACGCGTGAGGCGGCAGAGAAACGGGCCCGCGCACTACAGGGTTGCCTGTTGTCATAGGCGGCATGCCCCCCGGACCAGAAGGAAGGAGGCACGATGTCCCGCTCGTCGTGTGCGCGAGCCCGGGGTAGTTGAAGCCTCGGCTGCTCAGGCCAGCGTCGGCTCACATCGGTCCGGTGGTCTATCTGTCATCCGCACCTCCGTGGCCAAATAGTCCGAGATCGGAGAACCGGTCGGGCGACGCATGCAATCGACCGACCACGCAAGCAGTGTATCCCAATGGCGCGCGCGTCAAGGGCACCCCGCCCACGTACGTAGACGCGCGGCGACTCGCTGTCCTGCTGTGCCCAGTGGCATCGGGTCGTGCAACCGTCTTGCTTCCGGAACTCTGGCCCGTCGATTGCGGAAAGCCCTGGCAGGTCGCGTGCGACGCAGAGCAGGCGGCCGGAGGATCCCGTCGCTATGCTCGGCCGGCCGTTCCTCGAACACCTGCCGATCCTTGCTCGGGCCGCGATCCGCGCGGCGCCACTGACCTCTCCTGATGCGCCGAAAGACTGCGAAGGCCCTGGCCAACCTGGGTCGCTTGGCTGGCGTTGCCGTGTGCACACTCGCGGGTGTCACCGCAATGCTCTGGAGCCGGAGCCCACAGACGGTGGAAGCGTTCGAAAACCGGCTGCGCGACGCGCTCGTCGGCGGCGTGCGCCAGCAGTGGGCAGAGGCCAAGGCCGAACCCGACCAGGCGCGGCAGCGGGAGCTGCTGCAGCGGCTGCTGGGCCGACTCCCCCACGTGCAGCGCCAGGACTACCTCGCCGAGATCGTCAGGGACTGCCAGCTGCGCCTCGCGTCGCTCGCCGAGGCCAGCGGCAACCTGACCGAAGCCGTCGACTGGATGCGGCGCAGTGTCGCGTTCGACGACCACGATCTGGCCACGCAAGCGCGGCTCGGCAACCTGCTGTGCCGCACCGACTCGACACGCTGGCAGGGCTTCGACCTGCTGCACGCGCTGGCGGCGCGGTTCCCGGCCAACCCCGGCGTGGTCCCGGTGCTGGCCGCCAACCTGATCGACGCGGGCCGCGCGGAGGCAGCGCTCGCGCTGCTCGAGAACGCGCATCGCGAAACGCAGTCGAACCTGTGGACCGTCTTCTGGGACACGGGCGAGGACTTCGACCTGCACCGCGCCTGCATCGTCCCGACCGTGCACGACGGAATGCTGCGGCTGCGCTTCGACCTCGCCGACGCGAAGAGACTGCGCAGGCTGCGCTTCCTCATGCCGTGCTTCGCGAGCATGGCGCTCGTGGCACCGAGGCTGCACGTCGAAGCCGGCGACCAAGTCGTCGAGATCGACGCGTCCGCGCCGCCGGCGATGAATCAGGTCGAGCGACGCTCCAACCGCCTCGAAGCCACCGGCCACCTCGAAGCCTGGTTCGACGTCGTGCTGCCGGAGCTGCCTGCGGGCCGCTGCAAGATCACGTTCGCGGCCTCGGTGTCGCCGCGTCGTTCGCGGCTGCTGGCGATGCCGGCGCTGCGGCCCGGCATGGCGGCCTTGCGCGACGAGCTGGTCCGGCACGGCAGGCTCGACGCGCTGCAGCAGCTGCAGCAGTGGCGCGGCACGGCCTGTTCGGGCCTGCCGATGCAGTGCTTCTTCGCCGAAGCGGAGTCGGCCTTCGACGGCAGTCGGCTCGTCGACGCGGCGATCGAGTGCGCGAACGACGGCGGCCTCGAGGTGCTGTTCCACGTGCAGAAGCCGGCCACCGTGCTGCGTATCGACCTGCCCTCGTCGGTCGCGGGTCTCGAGTTCCGGTGGAGCACGCTCGAGGTGGTCGCCGGGGGACGGCACGTCGTGCTCGACCCGCGCACCATGCCGCTGCTCGGCACGCATCAGGTCGAACGCCGCAACGACGTGTTCGTCGCGACCGGCGACGATCCGTACTTCTGGTTCAAAGCACCGGCTGGCGACCGGATCGACTCGGTCCACCTGCGGGGTGTGCTGTGAAACGCTGGCTCCGCTCGGCATGGCGCTGGAGCTGGCTCGTCACGGTGCCGGCCAGCGTCGTGTTCGCGTCGTGGGTCCTGACCACGTGGCAGCGCTGGCGCAGGTTCTCGGTCGATTACGACGCGACGCCGTGGCGCACGAGCCTGCACGAGACCGGCGTCGACACCTTCGACAGCATGCTGTGGCGAGCACGCATCCGGCTGCTCGGCTCCGACCTGAACGCCGTGCCGGCCGACCAGCAGCTGCGCAGCATCCAGCTGTTCGCAGGCGAGCCCGAGCTCGCGAAGCTCGACGAGAACCTGCCGTACTCGGGCTTCGAGTACGTCGAGGCGCTGCTGATGTACCCCGACGGGCTGCGCAAGGTCCAGATGCGCTACCGCGGCGACTACCTCTGGCACTGGGGCCACGACAAGAAGTCGATCCGCATCCGCACGAGGAGCGACGAGCTGTTCGCGGGCATGCGCCAGTTCAACCTGATCGCGCCGAAGTTCCCCGAGCACGTCAACAACGTGGCCTCGTACCGGCTCGCGAGCATGATGGGACTCATCACGCCACAGTGCGAGCTCGTCAACGTGTTCGTGAACGGCCACAACCGTGGCGTCCACGAGTTCACCGAGCAGTTCGACGAGGGCACGCTGCGCCGCCACGGCCGCATGCCCGGCGACGTCTACTCGGGGGACCTCGTCAGCAGGGACGAGGTTCGCGGCACCAGCAACCAGGTGTTCGAGATGCCGCAGTCGTGGATCAAGAGCCCCGAGAGCAAGCTGCCTGCGCAGGACAGCAGGGTGCCGCTGCAACAGCTGCTGCGGCTGTTGAACAGCAGCCCGAACGAAGCGTCGCAGGCCGAGCTCTCGCAGCTGCTCGACATGGACGTCTGGGGCCGCTTCGGCGCCTTCGAGCTGCTCGTGCAGACGAACCACTACGACGAAGGTCACAACTGGCGCCTGTACTGGGATCCGTGGCGCCTGAAGTTCGAGCCGCTGATCTGGGACCCGATCGGCTGGGCGCCGCTGTCGCGCCCCGTCGACGGCGTCACGATCGCGATGGACGTCGTGACGTCGCGCCTGCACCAGTGGCTGCTGCAGAACGGCGACTTCCTGCAAGCGCGGCACGAGGCGCTGCAGAGCTTCTTCGAGCACTCTACGATGCAGGGTTTCCTCGCCGAGCTCGAGGTCATGTCCAGCAAGGTCGCGCATGCGCTGCTCTGCGACCCGAACCGGCGGCCGAACACCGCGTGGCTGCAGTTCTGGATGCCGCGTTTCCGCCCGTACGTGGACCAGGTGCTGCACGCAGTGCGCACAGCACACCTCAGCCCCGGCACCGTACGCTGGGCCCGCGCCGATGCGCAGACCGTGCGGCTCCTGGTCGACGGCCGGCGCCCGGTGTCGCAGGTCTCGCTGCGCTTCGAGCGCCCGCTCACGGAGCCCGTGCCGGCCGTGCTGCGCGTGCGCCACTTCGGCGTGCCGCACGACGTAGACCTCGGCGCCGGCGTCTCGGTGCACGACAACACGCTGCGTGTACCCGCGCGGCTCTTCTGCGAGCTCGTGCCGACGCTGCGCTTCATGCCCTGCCAGGCACAGCGTCACCACGGCCGGACCCCGGCTCCCGCGACCTGGGACCTGTGCCTGCCGCAACTGCCCGGCGACAACCGCCTGCTCGGCGTCGAGGTCGTGCGCGGCGGCACGCCACAGCTCGCCGAGGAAGTCGCCGAGCTGCCGCCACGCGACGTCGAGTTCGTCTATCGCGCGACGCCGCCGCTGCGCAGCGCTTCGCCGCGCGTGTGGCGCGGAGACGTCGCGATCGACGGCGTGCACGAAGTGAAGGACGACGTGACGATCGAGCCCGGCACCGTCGTGCGCCTCGGCCCCGGCGCCTGCATCCTGTTCCGCGGCCGCGTGACGGCCGCCGGCACGCGCGAGCAGCCGATCCGGTTCGAGCCGCAGCACCCGGAGCAGCCGGCGTGGGGCACCGTGGCGCTGAACGGTGCTGCCTGCTCGGGCTCCGTGCTGCAGTGGTGCGACATGCGCGGCGGCAGCGGCTACAAGGTGCCGCTCGAGGAATACTGCTCGATGCTCTCGATCCACAACTGCGAGCAGGTGTCCGTCGTCGATTGTGCGTTCGCCGCGAACGCGCACTACGACGACATGATCCACACGACGTACGCGTCGGTCGTGCTCGATCGCGTCTCGCTCGTCGGGGCCGCCGGCGACGGCCTCGACTGCGACGCCAGCACGGTCGTGATCCGCAACTCCTCGTTCCTGCGCTGCAGGGGCGACGCCGTCGACCTGACGACGGCGCGCGCGTCGATCCACGACTGCCGCTTCGAGGACGCCGGCGAGAAGGGACTCTCGATCGCCGAGAACACACACCTCGTCGCGCTGCGTTGCCGCTTCCTGCGCTGCAACCTCGCCGTCGAAGCACGGGACGGCTCGATCGCGCACGTCGCGAACAGCGACATCCGCCGCGGCAGGAAGGCCGTGAGCGCGTGCAGGAAGGACCTGCGCTACGACTCGGGCGGCTGGCTCTCCGTCTGGAAGTCCGTGCTCGTCGACAACGCAGCGTCGCCGACGGCCGACGGCTGGTCGCGGCTCGACCTGATCGACTGCCAGGTCACCGGCGAGCTCGCCGCCGAGTACGACCAGCCGAACCCCGACGGCACGAGCACGCGGTTGGTCAACGCGGCGCGCCTCGTCGACGCCGACGCCACGGCGAAACCGCGGCGCGTCGACCCGCTGCCGTTCCCCGAGGACCTGCGTCGGTTCGAGCACCTGTTCGCGGAGACGTGGGGCTCGCTGCGGGCCGAGACGCGCGGAGTGCCAGATGGCCACTGAGACGTGGACGCCGCTGCACTTCTCGCGGTTCGAGTTCAAGTACGTGCTCGACCGCCGACTGCGCGAAGAAGTCGAGGCCGAGCTGCAGCACTTCGTCGAGCTCGACCCGTACGTCGCGAGCCGCCCGGGCCACACCTACTTCGTGCGCAGCCTCTACTTCGACGACCAGGGGCTGTCGGCGTTCCACGACAAGGTCGACGGCATGCTGACACGCTCGAAGTTCCGTATCCGCACCTACGGCCACGGTCTCGACGACCCGGCCCCTTGGTTCCTCGAGATCAAGGGGCGGCACAACAACCTCGTCTTCAAGCACCGCACGCCGATCCTCGGCGACTTCGACAAGCGGGCCGCCGGCTACGAGCTGTCGAAGCTGCTGCTGCGCCATGCCACGCGGGGCGCCGTGCTCGAGCAGTTCGAGTACGAGCTCTACCGCCGGCAGATCCGGCCGCTCGTGCTCGTCGACTACCGGCGGCGCCCCTACGTCAGCAAGTTCGACCCCGAGTTCCGCTTGACCTTCGACACCGGGCTGTCGGCCGTCGCAACCGACACGATGTTCTCGAACACCACGGCAGAGCCGTTCCCGATGCTGCGCGGCTTCACCGTGATGGAGGTCAAGTTCCGCCGCCACGTGCCCGCGTGGTTCCATCGCATCCTGCAGGCCTACGAGTTGCGCCGCCAATCGATCTCGAAGGTCTGCGCCGGCGTGCAGGCGCTCGGCCTGTGCATCGAACCGAACTGACGCCTCGATCTCGCATTCCCATGCTGTCCACCCTGTTCCTCGAACTGCCGCAGAACCCGCCCCAAGGCCTGCCACAAGGTCTCGGCCAGACGACGCTCGACACCGTCATGACGCTGGACCTGCACGACTACGTGCTGCGCCCCGCGGTGGCCGTGGTGCTCGGCCTCGTGCTCGCGATCGTCTACCGCTCGACGCACAAGGGCCTGTCCTACTCGCAGTCGTTCATGCAGACGATCGTCTTCGTCTCGCTCGTCGTCGCGCTCGTGATGATGACGGTGCGCAACAGCCTCGCGACCGCGTTCACGCTGGTCGGTGCGCTCTCGATCATCCGCTTCCGCACCGTCGTGAAGGACACGCGCGACACGGCCTTCGTGTTCGCCTCGCTCGCACTCGGCATGGCTGCCGGTCTCGGTCACTGGGAGCTGGTCGGCGTCGGCACCGCCTCGGTCGCGCTGCTGGCCCTCTTGCTGTTCGCGACGAACTTCGGCGCTCTCTACAAGAGCGAGTTCATCCTGCGTTTCACGTTCGCGCAGGACAAGGACAGCAACACCTACCTCGAGAAGATCCAGCAGCACAGCAAGCGCTCGAACATGCTGCACATCGAGCCTTCGGGCGACGGCCGCAACCTGCGCCTGACCTACGACGTCACGCTGCACAAGGAGGCCACCGCCGAGCAGCTGACGACCGCGCTGAGCAAGACCGACGGCGTCTCCAACGTCGTGCTGATCGTCAGCAAGAACGACGTCGATTACTGAGCACGTCGCCGCGATCGTTGGCCACGGCGGCTCGAGGTCCGCTTGGAACCCTTGCGGCGCGCCCGAGAGTTGTCGCGCAACCACGCCACAAAGGCCTCTTCGCCGAGAGTGCCATCGGCGACGCCGAGCATGAAGACCGCCGCGTGCGCGGGCGCCGCCAGGAACTCGAGTCCGTTGCACTCGAGGAACACGGTGGCCGCGAGGAACGCCGCGCGCTTGTTGCCATCGACGAAGGGATGATTCTTGGCGATGCCGTGCCCGTATGCCGCCGCCAAGCGGCACAGGTCCGCCTTCTCGTACGCAAACAAATGCTGCGGGCGTGCCAAGGCTGATTCGAGCAAACCCATGTCGCGCACACGCTGCGACCCACCATGAGCCTGCAGGCTCGCGGTATGCACCGCCAGAACCGTCTCCTTCGCGAGCCAGACAGGAGCCTTCACTTGGCGAGTTCGCGCAAGGTCTGGCTGTAACGGGTCATCAACGAACGCGCCACCCGCATCTGCTCCTCGAACTCGGCATCCTCGATGGACAGTTGGTAGCCCTTCTCGTTCGGAAGCAGCGTCAACGTGCCACCTTCCTTGACCTGCAACGCCTTCAACACTTCGGCGGGGAGGATCACTCCGTAGGAGTTGCCGATTCTGCGCAGCTTGAGCTCCATGTTGCCACTCATGTTATAACTCCAACATCGGCATGCAAGCGCCGCGACTGGACTCTCGCCGCCTGGTGGCTCGCCCGCCAGGAGTGGTTCAGGAACCCGCCCCCCGCCGCCCACCCGGGTTCAGCTTGCGCACGAGCTCGAGCACCTTCTTCTGCAGCGGGCGCAGCAGCGGGTTCGAGGCGAGCTTGATGCTCGTCGCAATGAGATCGACCGTGGCTTCGACGAACGCACGCGTCTGCTCGCGGCACGGCGAGCGGTCGTGGATCCAGTAGAGCACGATGCCCATGCTGTAGGTCCACAACAGGCCCGGCAGCTCGGCCGCGAGGTCGTCCGGCACCTTCGGCTTGCTGCCGCGCAGTACCTCGGCGAACAGCGCCTCGCCCTCCGCGCGCACGCCGGCGCCCGCCGCGTGGAACGGATTCAGCGGGCTCTCGGGATCCGCCGCGGTGCGGAACATCAGCGCGCTGAAGCGGTGGTATGGCTCGATCACCCCGAGCTTCGCGAGCATGACGCCGAGCAGACGCGCCGGCAGCGTGCGCTCCTTCTGCAGCACAGGCTCCGCGGCCTCGAGGTGGGCTTCGTGCACCTCGCGGTAGAACGCCTGCAGCAGCTGGTCCTTGCTCGCGAAGTAGTAGTAGGCGTTGCCGAGCGACACCTGCGCTGCGTCGGCGACCATGCGCATCGTCGTCGCTTCGTAGCCGCGCTCGCGGAACAGCTCGAGTGCCGCCTGCAGGATGCGCTCCTTCGTGCGCTCACCCTTGCTGACCGGGGGTTCGGCGTCTGTCACGGTTGCACGCTAGGCTCCTTGCGGCGCTTCGTCCACGACGCGATGCCGGCGATCGCGCCGAACAGGCGCTCGGCCCACGGCCGCCAGCGCGGCGTCGCGAACCGCAGCGCGTGCGCGCGGTAGTTGCGCAGCGCCCAGAGCACGACGATCCACGCATTCGTGCCGCGCCAGACCGCGCCGTTGCTCGCGGTCACCGTGACCTGCTCGAGCAGCGACTTCACGTCGATCGGGCAGCCGGCGCCGCGCGCGTCCTGGGCCGCGACGCAGCGCACCGGCACGAGCTTCGGCTGCGTCTGCAGCCACTTCGCGACGCGGCGGCAGAGCCCGCACTCGCCGTCGAACCAGACCACGAGCGAGAGGTCGCGCGGCTCCATCGCGATCACCCCGCGCGCGGGTTCGTGAGAGGCGGCAGCATCATGTCGGGCGGCACCGGCACCGGCGCGTCGTAGACGACCTTGTGGCGGCGGATACGGCTGAACACGAACAGGTTGAAGAAGTGCATGCCGCCGAGCACGACGAGCACGAGGCCGACCTTGTAGCTCAGCGCCTCGACGGCGGCCGTCGGCGTCGTCACGCGTTCGGCGAGCTTCAACGCGAGCGACATGTAGCCGAAGTTCACGAGGTAGAAGCCGACGACGAGCAGGTGGTTCACCGAGTCGGCGAGGTCCTCGCGGCTCGCGAAGACGTCGATCAGGAAGGCGCGGCCGTTCTTGTGCAGCGTGCGTCCGACCCAGACGGTCAGTGCGACGCTGATCAGCACGTAGGCGAGGTAGGCGAACAAGGTCGTGTCCATTGGCGGTCTCCGAGGTGGATTTGAACGTGTTCAAGAAAGCCCGCGACGCCGCCGGATTTCACGGCCGGCCAGAAAAGTCGAACGCGTTCGAAATCGGGCCGGGCGTCGCCCCGCCGCGCTGCCACGAGCGCGCCGGCGCCGTCACCGATGCCTATGGCAGTTCGATGCGCACGTCGGCGACGACCCCGATGCGGACGTCGACGCTGCGCCGGTGCACGCCGCGCGCGCCGAGGTCGACCGCGAGCTCGTAGCGGCCCACGGGCAGGTTGTCGTACGTCTCGCTGGCCTTCTGCTCGAGCAGCACGCCGGGCCGCTCGGTCCCGTCCTGGCGGCCGCGGAACAACGGCGCCGACTCGCGCCCAGAGGGATCGACGAGCTTCACGGCGCCGGGCACGCGCAGCCCTCGCGCATCGACGACCTCGATGCGGATGCGGCCGCCGTGCGCCGTCGGCACGCGCAGCGCAGCACCGGCGGGTGGCACTTCGACTTCGTGTTCGCTCGCGATCAGGAACTCGTCCATGCCCGGCCCATCCCGGGTGCCTCGGATCCGCAGCCGATGGCGACCTGGCGGTACGTCGAAGTGGAACAGCCCATCCGCCCCGCGAACCGCGAACCGGACCTCGTGGCCGAACCGCGAGCCGCCGGCGAGGAGCCATTCGAACTGCGCTCCCCCTGCCGCGATCGCGTCCTCGAGTTCGACCGTGACCGGGACCGTCAGCAGGTGCTGCAGGTCGATCTCGATCAGCTCGGGCAGCGGTTGACCGGCCTCGAGCTTCTTCTCGCACACGGTGCACCCGTTCTCGAGCGTGCGCAAGCAGAACGCCTGTCCCTCGGGCACCAACATCGTCATCTCGCCGCGCTCGTTGGTGCCCATCAGGCCCATCGTGCGCCCGTCACCTGCCACGAAGCTCACGCTCGCGGGACGGCCGTCGATGCGCGAACGGACCTGCACCAGGCGCCCGTCCAATCTGATCTCGACGTGCGCGGGCGGGGTGACTGCGCGCTCGATCGGCTTCTGCGTCGGGCGATCGGGACCCGGTCCGATGGCGACCACGGCGCTGCGGCGCGGATCGCCGCGCAACTCGAATCTGCCCAGCTCGTCGGTGACGGCGAATGGCAGCGGCGCGCAGCTGTCGTCGCGCCACCAGACCACCGCCAGCGGAGACGCGGACACCGTCGCGTCGCCAACGCACGAGAGGCTCACCGTGATGTCGGGCGCTGGACGGCCGTCGGGAAACACGACCGTGCCGTCGACGAGCGCCGACGCCGCGAGCACGAGCGCCGGCACCTGCTCGCGCGCGAGGAAGCGCGCGCGCCGCTGCACACACGCAGGCAGCAGCTCGGAACGGACCATGTTGCTCGTCGCGATCGCACCGTCCTTCTGCACGATCCGCGCGCCGTCGCGGACCGCTTCGTGCATCGCCATCGCCACGAGCAGCACGTCGGTTGCGGCCGGGATCCGCAGCACGTACTCGCCCGCGTCGTTCGTGCTCGCCGCCGCAAGGCACGGATCGCGCGGCAGTCCGTCGCCCATCGCGAACGCCGCGATCTTCGCGGCCGGCACCGGGGCGGCGTCGCCGTCGACGACCCGCCCGCACATGACTGCCGTGGCATGCACACGCAGCTCGTAGTCACCAGGTCCGGCGAGCCGGCTCTCGGCCAGCGAAGATGCGCGCTCGTGCACATCGAAGCCCAGGTAGAGAGGATCCTCCGCGGTGAAGTTCGCGACGAGCTCCGAGCAGCTCGTTGCCCAGGCCGGCAACGGCACGGCGAAGCGGCCCTCGGCGTCGGGCTGCACCTGCACCGCCGGTTGCTGCATGTTCCGGGGCGTTGCGTTGGCTCCGGGCACGACGTTGCCCTCGATCGTGACGACGACGGGCGCCGTCCACGGAGCCTCGCCGTGCAACCCGACCAGGCGGCAGCGCACGACGCGTTCGTTCCGCGCGGTCGCGACCGTCGTGGGCTGCTGGCGCACTACGGGCGATGGCGCGTCGGGCGCCTTCGCATCGAGCGCCGCGACCGCAGGCGCAGCCGCGTTGGGAACACCCGGCGCGGCTGTCGCCCCCACGGGCGCCGCCGGCAGCTCGACCCATACCGCGACGGCCGCAGCCGCCGCGACGCCGCAAACGAGCAGCTTCGTCTTCAAGGAGCTCATGCAGAGTGCCGCCGCCGTCGCGGCAGCCGGGGTGGCCAGGGGAACGGATGGTGCCGCATGCCGCGCGGCCCACAGCAGCGCGAGCCCGCGTTGCACCCCGCGATCGACGCGCTCGAGCCTGGCTCGCAAGCGCTCGCGCGCACGGTGCAGGTGGGACCGCACCGCGTCGGGCGAGAGGCGAAGGCGCCGCGCGAGCTCGTCGATCGGGTGCCCGTCGAAGTAGTGCATCAGCACGAGCGCCTGCTGCGGCTCGGGCAGCTGCAGCACGAGGTCGACGAGTGCCCGGTGCAGCTCGGCACGTTGCACCGCGTCACCCGCGGCTTCGGCGAACGCAGCACCGGGAGTCCCGGCGACCGCACGTTCGCGCGCCGCGCGCCGGACGTCGCCGCGCGCCCGCTGGCCCAGCGCGTTGCGCAGCAGCCGCGCGAAGAAGCCCGCGAGGTTCTCGCGGTGCCTCGGCGGCCGCCGCAACACCGCGGCCCACGCGTCCTGCACGGCATCCTCGGCCGCGTGCACGTCGGGGCACAGGCTCAGTGCGAGCCGCCTCACCCACTGCGCGTGCTGCAGCAGGTCGTCGACGTTCGGAGGGGAGCTCGCATCGGCCATCGCGACGACCAGAATGCCACGGAGTCGCGGATCCGTCGCACTTTCCGCCACTCGCGCCGAAAACGCGCCCTGTCGCGGCGTCCGCCGCCAGCCGGTCAGTTGCCGAGGATCAGGTAGAGACCGTCGGTGGCCCGGATGCCGAACGGATCCGAGGTGCCGAGGAACAGCCCCTGCGCCGTGAACGGGAAGCCGACCAGGCTGGGCACGTTCGGAATGCTGAACGGTGTGTGCGAGATGCCGAGAGCGTCCGTCACGAAGAAGGACAGAATCTGGAGCGCGCTCAGATCGACGTAGGAGCGACAGCCTGGCCACAACAGGATCGGCACCGGCGGCCCCACGCTCGCGAGCAGCGCACCGGGCCAGTTCGGCATCCCGTAGGTGATCTCGAAATCGACGGTGGTGCCGAGGATCGGCGGGTCACAGCGCAGCTCCGGGTACTGACCGCCTGCCACGCACCCGGTCCCGATCACCGTCGCACTCGCACTGCCCGAGCCGACAGGCAGGACGTTGACGTGGATCGTGCAGATCGCGACCTGCGACAGCTGATCGGTCGCCGTGTAGCTCAGCGTGTGCTGTCCGACCTGGGAAGCGGTCGGCGTCCACGAGAACGCGGTGGTCACGATCACACCCTGTCCGGCCTGCGTCACCGGCAGCGTGGGAACGTGCGCGGCGCCGGCCGGCAGCGCGCCGCTGGCCAACGTGACCGCATTGGTCGGCAGACCCGTCGCGGCCGATGCGGCGACCGTGAACTGGACCGGGATCCCGACGATGGCCTGGAACGTCTGCCCGCACGGCGTCGGCGGCGCGAAGTAGGCACCGCTGGCCCCGCATACGAAGCTCTGGCCGCGGATGAACACGTTCGAGTCCAGGACCTGGTCACCTGCATCCGCGATCGCGAGCTTGATGTGGTTCGTACCGGGCAGCAGCGTGCCGACCGCGGTCAGTACCACGGTGAGGCCGTCCATCTCGGTGTCGAACGCCCCGGCGCACGGAAACGTGCCGCCCGGCAGGTCCGCGCAACTGTTGTTCACGTAGAGCACGCAATTGCCGCCGAACGCCGGGTTGTAGGGGTTCCCGCAGTTCACGTTGTTGATCGCGACCGGGACGCCGCCGGGCAGCGTGGCGATGTTGACGCCGTTCAGGAAGAACCCGAACACGTCATTGTAGATCGACGCGACGTACTCGTTGTACTCTTCCGAGGTGAACACGTACTGGAAGGCGATCTGCGAGGCGGTCGCGCAGCTGAAGTCGAACTCGAGCGTGCACGCGTCGAACGTCGGGGACGTGGTCAGCGTATTGAGCTGCGGGTCGCCCGGCGTGCCCGTCACCGTCGACGTGGAATCGCTCGTGTTGGGACCGGGCACGGACCCGATGTTGCCCGACGAGAGTACGATGCCGTAGTCGATGCCGACGATGCCCGTTCCGCCCTGGAAGGTCCCGGCGGCGATCGGCGCGCCGTTGAACACTACGTTCGACGCGACGACACCCGGCCCGAGCAGCGACTGCACGAGCTGGGGCACGGTCAGGGTCGTCAGGTCGGTCGTGACGAGGGCATCGGTCGCCTTCGGCACGGCGTTCGTCTTCGTGCCGGGCGGCAACTTGTAGCGCTGGGCTTGCGCGGAAAGGTGCCCGCCGAGGGTTGCCGCCAGTACCGCGCTCAACAAGGTGACTTGGGTCGTGTTCATGTGGTGGCTCGCTTGTGACTGGAGTGCGTGGCCACGGCCGCGTGCTGCCGGGCGAGCACGCACTTCGATCCGATTGGATCGACGCGCAGTGTGCACCGTCTGCGTGGCATCGCGCAGGAGCCGATGGGCGCACGAGGGGCTCCGCACTTGTCCTTGGCGCGCGCGGACAGTTGGCACCGTCGCGCCGGGCCCGACCTCAGCGCTGCTGCGCCACGACCGGCAGCACGACGCACGAAGCGGCCGCGGCCGAACGGAACACGCGGTGCGTCTGCGCGCGGAAGTCGCTGTCGTCGGCGAGGAAGATGTTCGGCACGAACGTCTGCGGGTTGCGGTCGATCAGCGGGAACCACGTGCTCTGCACCTGCACCATGATCCGGTGGCCCTTCTTCCACGTGTAGTTCTGCGTGTGCAGGCTCCACGTGAACGGAACGACCTCGCCGGCCGGCAGCGGTTCGGGCTTCGTGAAGCCGTTGCCATAGCGCCCGCGGAACACCTCGTTGGCGACCATGAGCTCGTAGCCGGCGAGCTCTCCCGCCGCCGCGTCCGCGGGATACACGTCGATCAGCTTCACGATCCAGTCGGCGTCCGTGCCGGTCGTCGACGCCAACAGCCTCGTCTCGATCGCGCCCGCGATCGTCACGTCCTGCTCGAGCACTTCGGTCTGCCACGACAGCACGTCGGCGCGGCCCTTCAGGAACCGCTGGTCGTCGACGAGCCACTCGCTCCACTTCGAACCCTGCCCATACGTCGGCTTGATCGGCGGCTTCCGGTACGGCACCGGCTTCGCCGGATCCGAGACGAACTCGTCGAACGCGTTCTCGCCGGCCGGCGCCTCGAACGAGAGCACGCCGCCAGCGTGCAGGTAGAGGTTCCTGCTGGTCGCGGCCGCCGGCGGCCATGCGTCCCAGCGGCGCCATTCGTTGTTGCCGGCCTCGAACGTCAGCGCCTCGGGCAGGTCGAGCTTGCCCTGGTCCTTGAGCCAGTGGCGGAACCACACGGCCTGCACGTGCTCGCGGAACCACGCGGCCGTCTTGCTCTGGAACGGGATCGCGCCGAGCCTGTCGCCGTCGCCGCGCGACCAGCCGCCGTGGTTCCACGGGCCCACGACGAGATGGTTGTGGCCCTTCGTGTCGTGCTGCTCGAGTGCCTGGTAGATCGCCATCGGTCCGTAGAAGTCCTCCTGGTCCCACCAGCCAGCGACGTTCAGCGTCGGCACGGTGCAGCTCTTCAGGTGCGGGATCACGGTCTGCGCCTGCCAGAACGCGTCGTAGTCCGGATGCGCGACGTAGTCGTTCCAGGTCGGGATCTTCTCGTGCAGGTGTCTCTCGTTGACGTGCTTCAGCGAGCCGAGCCGCAGGTACCAGTCGAACGTGTCGTCGGTGTCGAAGCGGAACGGCGCCTGCCCCTTGCCGGTCTCCATCATCGCCGCGTACTCGAAGCCGTAGCTGAGCCGGAACGCGCCGTTGTGGTGGAAATCGTCGCCGAGCCACATGTCGGCCGGCGATGCCTGCGGCGAGATCGCGCGCAGTGCCGGATGCGGCTCGACCGCGGCCATGATCGTCGTCCAGCCGTCGTAGCTGATGCCGAGCTGGCCTACGCGCCCGTTGTTCTTCGGCACGTTCTTCACGAGCCAGTCGATCGTGTCCCACGCGTCGGTGCATTCGTCGATCGCGAGCTTCGGGTCCGTCGCGCGCAGCGGGCGCTGCATCACGAACGTGCCCTCGCTCGCGTTGCGGCCGCGGATGTCCTGGAACACGAAGATGTAGCCGTCCTCGGCGAGGTCCTTCATGTAGGAGCCGAAGTGGCGCTGCCACCGCTCGACGCCGTACGGCGTGCGCAGCATCACGAACGGGAGCGGCTCGTTCGACTGCTTCTTGCTGACGACGATCGTGCGCAGGTGCACGCCGTCGCGCATCGCGAGCATGTGCGAAGTCGCTTCGTACTGATCCGTCAGCGCCGCTCCGGCCTGCTGGGCCGGCGCGTGCAGGGCGAGGGCAACGAGCAGGACACCGGGGCGCAGCAGGGTCTTCATGCGCAGAGACAGTATCACCGCGCCCCGTCAGGTTCGTTTTCCGTGCGCCCGCGACATCCTCCCGCGCGTCTCCGGGTAGATAGCAGGGACTTCCCCTCCTCATGCGCTCCCTCGACGCCGAACTGCTGCACCATGCTGCTGCCCTGCGCAACATGGCCAGGGCGCTCGTCGGTGCGCAGGACGCCGAGGACCTCGTGCAGGAGACCGCGCTGCAGGCGCTGCGCCGGCCACCCGCGCGGCCGGGCCCGGTCGGCGGCTGGCTCTCGTCGATCCTGCACCACTTCGCGAGCAAGCAGCGCCGGGCCTTGCGCCGGCGGCAATGGCACGAGCCGCGCCGGCCAGAGGCGGAGCCGCCGCTGTCGCCCGATCGCATCGCGGAGCATCGCGACACGGTTGCCCGGCTGCACACGGCGTTCATGGCGTTACCCGAACCGTTCCGCGGCACGCTGCTGCTGCGTTACTTCGAGGACCTGACGCCGACCGAGATCGCAGCGCGGACAGGCGTGCCGCTGCCGACGGTCAAGAGCCGGCTGCAGCGTGGGCTCGAACTGCTGCGCGAGTCGCTCGAGGCCAGGAACGCGGACTGGCGCGCGGCTCTCGGCGCCGTGTTCGACCGCGGCAGCGGGACGGTGATCGCAGCCACGGCTGCCGGAGTGTTCGTCATGGCGAATGCAGTGAAGCTGGCGCTCGGCGGCGTTGCCGTCGCCATCGCAGCGATGTTGTGGTTCGGCAACGCCACGCCGGGCGCGCCTTCACCCGGTGCGGAGCCTGACGCTGGTCCCGGCGCCGCGGTCGCTGCGGCGCCGCTGTCGCGAGGAGCCGAGAGCACGGCGGAACGGCTCGAGGCCGATGCACGCACTGCCGCGACCAGCACGGCCGGCGAAGCGCGCGCGGTGGTCCGCGGCCGCCTCGTCGACGAGCAGGGGCTCCCGCTCGCTGGCTGCCCGGTCGAACTGCAAGGCCACCGCATCGAGGGTGGCATGGGCAAGGACTTCGAACGCGAGTACTCGGACTGGCTGCTGCAGCAGGGTGGTTTCCACTGGCAGGACCTGAACATCTCGACCGGCAGCGACGGCGTGTTCGAGTTCGCGGTCGCGCCGTCGCCGCTGAGCCTCGCGATTGAGGTGCGGCGCGATGGCCTCGAGCACACGCTCGGCGTCCACCAGCTGCTGCGGCCAGTGACCAAGGACCTCGGCGACCTGCCCGTGCCGATCACGTGCACGCTGCGCACGCGCGTGATCGACGGCAATGGCCTGCCTGTGGAGTCACCGGGCCTGCGGATCGAGGACTGGTCTCGTGTCGCGCCAACAACGGCCTGGAATCCCCGTGAGTCGCTGCAAGCGCGCATCGCCGGTCCTGTGGCAGGCACCCATGGCGCGTTCACGATGGCGCTGACGGCGGGCACCTACCGTTGCACCGTCGCGGGACGCACGATCGAACGCGGCGAGCACATCGTCGTGCCGCCTCGCACGGCGGTCCACGACCACGAGATCGTCGTCGCGGCACTGCCGACCAACGACGTGCTGACCGGAATCGTCGTCGACGAACAGGACCTGCCGCTCGAAGGCGTCGGCGTCTACGGGTCGCACGGTTCCCTCCAAGCCGCCTCGTGCACCGGCGCCGACGGCCGCTTCACGCTCTACCGGCCCGCCGGCTGCGGCCCGGAGATCAAGCTGTGGACCGACAAGGACGGCTACGAGTCCCTGCGCCCGGATCGCGCGTTCCGGTTCGGGGAGCCGGAGCTCCGCCTCGTGCTGCGAGAGACCTGCGCGATCGAGGTGCGTGCGGTGACAGCCGCGGACGGCGCGCCAGTCGAGGACTTCCGCGTGCGCTGCTGGACGGCTCCCGGCACGAACCCCACGGTCTACAGGAACGAAGGTCAAGACCGCGCCAGCGGGCATCATCCGGACGGCATCGCCGTCGTGACGGATCTGGAGAACTGCGCGCATCTGCTCGTGGTCGAGCCGCATCGTCAGGACCTCTGGCGCAGCGAGCCGGTCACGGTGCCGGTGACGAGGCCAGGGCGGACCCGCGTCGAGGTCCGGCTCGAGCGCGCCGCAGTGCGCGTTCTCCGCGTTCTTCGCGCCGACGGCAGGCCGGTCGAGGATGCCAGGGTCGAGGTCGTCGAGCAGCAGGAAGGCTTCGGCCTCGGCACGGTCGCGAGGCCCATCGAGCGATGGGACCCGCGGTCGTATGCGGCGGCCACGACGCTGCTGCAGGAGCTCACGACGGACGCCCGCGGCGAAGCGCTGCTGCACGGCCCTGCCGCGCGCGAGGTCGCGCTGCGCGTGACGCCTTCGGGGCTCTCGGCCCAACTCGTCGAGCACGTGCGGCTCGACGAGGCCGAACCGCTCGTCGTGACGGTGGCGACCGGAGCGCGGCTCATCGCGCAAATCGGTCCGCCCGAGTTCGTGCAGGAGTTGCGCAAGGCCTGCGGGCTGCCGGTCGACGGACCAGCGCCGAAGCGAGAGCACCGCAACCAGCCGGGCTTCCGGCTCTGCCGCGGCGACCCGCGGCAGCGCGAGGTGATGCCGCCGCAGCACGAGCCTTCGATCCTGATCGCGGGCGACGGCACCGTCGTGCTCGAGGAGGCACCCCCGGGCGATTGGCAGCTCGGGCTCGAGCCATGGGACAAGCTGCCGAACCAGATGCTCGTGTGGGGCGGCGTTCATCCGGTCGCGAACGTCACGCTGCGCGCCGGCGAGACCACCGAGGTCACGGTGGACCTCCGCGACTGGCTTCCCGGCGAGCTCACCGGCACGCTGACCTGCAACGGCGCTCCCGTCGTGAACGCCGAGATCGGAGTCGAGGTCGCGCGCCCGGTCCCCGGCTTCCCGCGAGGGCGCACGTTCAGTCAGAGCAAGACCGACGAGGCCGGCCGCTTCCGCATCCGCACACGGGCCGGAACGATCAGGCTCGCAGTCAGCGGGCTCGATCCCGAGAAGCTGGCGACGCAGACGGCGTGGGTCTACTCGCTGACCTCGGTGTTCCTGCCCGCGGGCTCCCGACTCGTGCAGGACTTCGCAGTCGAGACCTGCGGGCTGCGGCTGCGTGTGCTCGACGCCGCAGGCCAACCGGTCGCCGGCGTCAGCCTGTTCCTGCACGGCTCCGGTGCCGACCTGCAGCACGGCACCGAGCCGAGCGACGCGGACGGCCGCATCACCTGCAAGGTCGAAGCCGCCTCGTTCGCGGTGCAGGTGCTGCCCGCGAAGCTGCAGACCGAGGAGGGCCGCGTGCAGTTCCTGCGCGAGACGAAGAGCAGTCCGTCCGCACTCGCATCCCAGCGGCTGCCGCTCGGCAACGTGACCGGCGTGCCGGGGAAGACCACGGAGCTCGAAGTGCGGCTGCCGCCCGAGTGGAACCGCTGACCCGGGGGCAGGAGAACACCTGGTCGGGAGGTTTGGGACGACGTGATGGGTCGGGATGGCCTACGACGGACTGCAGGGAAACGTCCCTTCCCCACCGAGTCACTCTCATGCTGCCCTACCCGACCGACCGTCGCCGCTTGCTCATGATGGTGCGCGTGTTCGTGCACGAGTTCACCGAGTTGCTGCGCGCCCACAGCAACGGCTGGCCGTACCCGTCCGACCCTTGCGACGAAACCGCGGATCATCAGCTCGAGGAGTTCCTCGAGCGCATCGCGGTCGACGCGAGCCAGGTCGACGAGGTCGCCCAGCGCAGGGAATCCGAGACCGAGATCCAGCGTGCCCTCGAGAAGCAGCTGAACGAGCTGCTGCTGCAAGCGGCGTGGAACCGCAACCGCATCCAGTGGAACTGAGCACCAGCGGACCAAGAGCCGAGCTTGCTCGGCTCGCGGTCCGTTGCGCGAAGTCCCCTTGCGAGCCGGCTGCGAGCGGCTTTGCCGCGAGCTGCCGGGTCGACGAGGGAACTGAGCCTTCAGCCCGCTGCGAGGCGGTGGCCGGCTCACAGCCGGCGCACGGCGACGGCCCGCACGGTCGCGCGCCCGCCGACGCAGCCGATGCCGAGCGAGGCCGTTCCCTCCGGAACGGCGCCTTCGGCCGCGAGCTGGCCGTCGATCCAGATCGTGGCCTTGCCACGCTGGCGGCGAAGAACGATCTCGACGGCCCCGCTGCCGAGCTGCACCTTGCGTTCGTGGCCGACGCACTTGTCGTCGACGTAGACGAACGTGCCCTGGCCTCGCAGCAGCAGCGCCTGGCACGACTGACCGAGATCCAGCCGCACGCCGAAGCAGCCGTCGGCCGGCACCGCCGTGCAGCGCACGATCGCGTCGCCGACCGCATCGCCGAGCGACTTCACGCACCAGTCGCCATTGTTCTTGTCGCCCGACAGCTCGTGCACGTCGGGCGTCATCGCGAGCCACTCCGACGCCGGGCCCAGGATCGCTTCGCCGAGCTTCGCCTCGTTCGGGCTGCGCTCCGCGGCGCTGCGCGCATGGCGCTCGCCGAGCAGCGACAACACGCCGGGGCGCAGCTTGACCTTGTCGAGCCGTTCGTGCCACGCCTTCTCGAGCGCGGCGAGGTCCTTGCCGAACGCCTTCGTCACCGGCACACCCTTGTAGTACTGGCGCACCTTGCCAGCACCGTAGGTGTCGAGCAGGAACCGCACCCAACTGCCGGCCACGTCGTACGCGTTGACGGCCGGATGCTCGCGCAGCCAGGCGTAGAAGTCGTCGAGCTCGTGGATCTCGCCCATCGCGGGCAGGTCGCCGCGCCGGCGGTGGAACGCCGCGACGGCATCGACGGACACACCGCTGACGTAGCGCAGCACGGCGTTCGCGAGTCCCTCGGCGACGAACAGGTTGCGCTTCTCGGGGCCCTTCTCGGTGAACTGTTCCGCGACGACGTGCACGAGCTCGTGCACGCGCGTCTGGTCGTTGTCGTGCGGCACGTGCGACTGCAGCGTCGTGCTGTAGCCAGCGGCCGGCACCTTCGTGATGCGCTGCAGCTCGGCGACGTCGTCGTAGAGGAACAGCTGGATGTTGTGCTCGAACTCGCGCAATCCGACTTCCTTCAGGATCATCGCGAGGTCGGCTTCGACGAGCGAACGCACGCGATCCACCGAGGCCTCGGCGCGCGAGGCGGGGCGGAAGCGGATCGTGAAGTGCTCGGTCGAAACGGTCTCGGTCAGCGGCGAGCCCTGCGCGGCGGCCAGGGCCGTGAGCAACAGCACGCTCGAGAGCTCTCTCATACGGCCATGATATCTGGCGGTGTGTTCGTTGCTCTGCATCGCGCTGCGCAGGCGCCTGAGTGAGCGGCGCGACGTCACTTGTCGCGCCGCGGTTCCGGCGCGCGAGGAGCCTGCTCGATCACTTCGCCGGTCGCGGTCTGCAGCACGACCGCGCAAGCGGTGCGGTGGACGACGCGCAGCTGCTGGCCGAGGCGCAGCGCACCGGACCAGGCGAACTGCGCCGGAGCCAGCGTCCACTTGCTCGCGTCCTGCGCGTCCATGCGGAACGTCCGCAGCGTCTGGAACAGCTCGCGCGCGGCCCGATTCGCGGGGTTCTCGCGGACGTCGCTGACCGGCGTCGTCAGGCACACACGGCCGTCCGCGTCGCGCCAGGCCACGAACTCCGGTTCCACGCTGACACCGTTCGCCACGGCGGCCGGCGCCGACCATTTGCCATCGCGGTCGCGAACGTGCACGCGGACGGCGCCTTCACGCCCGAGGCCGGCCGATTGCAGCACGAAGACGTGCAGCCGGCCATCGACGTCGAGCGCCTCCGCGCCGACGCCGGTGCCGAGGCACTCGGCCGTGACCGCAACCGCTGGCCGCGGCAACAGGCTCTTGCGCCAGAGCCGGCCTTGCGGGGCACCGGGCGGCGGCTCCGGCGGTGCCTCGCTCGTGAGCACGACGTCGGCGACGACGACGCGATCGAGGCCCGGGGACGCGAACGCCATCGTTGCGGTCCGCGACTCGGCATGCCACGCGAGCACGCTGCCGCCCGATGGACCGAGCGATTGCTCGGTCGCGGGCTTCGGATCCTTCCAATCGACGCGGGACACGACGGCCTGCGCCGACAGCACGAAGTCCTTCGTGGCGTCGGGGCGCGAGAAGCACGACACCGTCGTCTGGGAAGACGCGTTGCCGGTCGACATCGCGACGACGATGTCGTGCGGTCCGACCGCACAAGCCGTGAACGGACCGGGATACATCGGGGACCAGCTGCCGCACGTCCGATCGAGGCCGCCGGCACCCGCGCAGTGCAGCTCGAGCGCGCTCCTGCCGAACTGCAGCCGGATGACGTCGCCCATCTCCGGCATCACGACCAGTGCCGACCGCGCGTCCCTCGGTGTCTGCGCCAGCTGGAACCGCTTCGAGAAGTCGCGGACTCGGGCGGCGCGCGCCTCCTGGTCCATGCTCAACAGTTCCAGCAGGGCCCGGCGCTGCTCCTCGGACGGACCCTCACCCTGCGCACACAGGGGGGCGGCAACGGCGAGCACGAGCCAGGTCAGGGTCGTCGATCGGGTCATGGCGCAGCGGCGAAGGAGCTTCGGGTGCGCATATGACCGGAGTGCCGCCCGGCAACTGCCGGATTCCTGGTCGAAACACAGCGATGGCGGCCCGACCGCATCGGCGTCACGCGCAGCCGAGGATCTGCCGCCCACTCGTCTCCATCGGTGGCGGGGGCAAGCGCGCGATCAGACCAGGATGTCCTCGTTCTTCTGCTTGCCGCGGATCTCGCGCAGATAGACGTGACGCTTGCCGTCGACGAGACCGGCGGCCTTGTCGACCTTCACGAACGACCCCGCGAGCCGCGGCGACTCTCGCCAGTCGCGCACGTCGAGGCTTTCGTTCTCCTGCCGCTGCAGGTACAGCGCGTGATCGAACGCGGCCTTCGGCTTGACCTCGCCGTCGTGGACGTGGACCGTCGGGAAATACAGCTTCTTGGCGTCGCGGCGCGGGAACTCGAACGCCATCGGATGGATCTGCCGCTTGCCCTGCTTCAGCTTGAAGACCGCGAAGCCCCAGTCGCGGTAGGCAGGCAGCGCGTCCCAGGTCGCGGGCGGCAGGCGGAAGCGCTCGTCGAGCCGTGCGAAGTCGGCGAGCGCGGGCACGAACGACGCCTCGAAGTTGCCGACGTCGACGACGGCCAGCGGCTTCGCCGCATCGTCGAGCCCCTTTGCAGCGCCACGGCTCTTGCTCACGGGCACGGGGAAGCCCGTGGCCATGTCCTTGAAGAAGTCCGGGTAGTCGGCGAGGCTCACGAAGCGCACGGCGTCTTCGGGACTCTTCGGCGGAACAGGGAGCGGCAGGATCATCGCGAGCTCCTCGTCGGCGCCGACCTTCATCTCGTAGACCAGGAACTGACGCTCCTTGGTCGAACTGCGCGCGAAGATGTTGGTGCTCGCGACCCAATGGACCGGGCGGGAGAAGCAGCACATGGCGCGAATGATGCCACAGCGGCCGGCTCGCCCACAGGGGCCGGCAGCCGGTTCCGTCGGTTCCGTCCCGTGCAGCACCGCGCAAGGTGCGACTGGCGCCGCGGCGGTCGCCATGTCACGCTCGCGACATGACACCGGACGAAGCCCGCCTGTTGCTCGACTACCACGTCTGGGCGCGCGAACGCGCGCTCGCCGCCGTTGCCGCACTGTCGATAGACCAGTTCCTGCGCGACGTCGGCAGCAGCTTCGCGTCGGTGCGCGACACCGTGGCCCATCTGTACGGCGCCGACGAAGTGTGGCTGCAGCGTTGGCGCGGCGGCGAGCCGCGTTGCCTGCCCCCGGCCGCGCAGTTCGCCGACCTCGCCGACCTGCGCGCCGCGTGGGCCAGACTCGATCCGGACCTGCGCGCGTTCGTGCACGGCCTCGACGCCGCGGGCCTCGCGCGCACGCTGACCTATCGCGCGTTCAACGGCCAGCTCGCGACACTCTCGTACGAACACATGCTGCAGCACGTCGTCAACCACGGCAGCTACCACCGCGGCCAGGTGACGACGATGGTGCGCCAGCTCGGCGCGCCGGCGCCGAAGAGCATGGACCTCGCCGCGTTCCATCGCGAACGCGCGCAGTAACGGCTCGGCGATGGCCCCATGATCCCGCCGTAGCTCGCGGTCAGCCCGTAGTTTGCGATCATGTCCTTGGACCCAGGACAAATCATGGCGATAATGTCCTTCGATGGAGGACAAACTCCGCAGGGCTCTCGCCACCTGGTTCGCAGGCGCCGAAGAGCGGTCTCTGCCGCGGCCAACGCCGAGGGACCGGCGGCTGTTCGGGCTGCCCGGCAAGGTCGACGCCGTGGTCGGCATGCGCCGCGTCGGCAAGTCGTGGCTGCTGCTTTCGCGCATGCGCGAACTGCTGGACGCGGGGGTGCCGAGGTCCCGCCTGCTGCATCTCGACTTCGAAGACGAGCGGCTCGCCGGCATGCAGATCGAGCATCTGCAACTGATCGAGGATGCCTTCTATCAACGCCATCCCGAGAGCCACGACGGCGAGTGCTGGTACTTCTTCGACGAGATCCAGAACGTGCCCGGCTGGGAGAAATTCGTGCGCCGACTGCTCGCCGAGCAGCGCCTGCACATCGCCATCACAGGCTCGTCGGCGAAGCTGCTCAGCACGGAGATCGCGACGGCGATGCGCGGCCGATCGCTGACGACCGAGCTGTGGCCGTTCTCGTTCCGCGAAGTGCTGCGCCATCGCGGCGTCGACACGCCAGGGAAGTGGCCCGTGTCCGGCGCCGTGCGCGCGCGCTTGCAACACGAGTTCGACCGTTACCTCGAAACCGGCGGCTTCCCCGAAGTGCTCGATGCTCCGGCGGACCTGCGCCGCGTGATCCTGCAGAACTACACCGACGTGGCGATCCTGCGCGACGTCGTCGAGCGTCACTCGGTGCGCAACGCACCCTTGCTGCGCGGGCTCGTGCGACGACTGGTGCGCAGCGTCGGCGGGCTGGTGAGCGTGCATGCCCTGACCAAGGACCTCAAGTCGCAGGGCTTCGCGTTCGGCAAGGACCTGCTCTACGAACTGCTCGCGCACGTCGAGGACGCGTTCCTCGCCTGCCTGCTGCCGGTCGACGCGAAGTCGGAGCGGCGCCGCCAGGTCCATCCACGCAAGGTCTACGTCGTCGATCACGCGCTGGCGCGCGCGTCGGACCCCGGTGGCGGCAGCGAGATCGGCCACGTGTTGGAGAACATCGTCTACCTGGAACTGCGGCGGCGCGGAGACGTGCTCGGCTATCACGTCACCAACACGGGGCGCGAGGTCGACTTCGCCGTCGCCGACGCCGAGGGCAGGCGCACGTTCGCGCAGGCCTGCGCTTCGCTCGACGATGCCGCCGCGCGGGAACGCGAACTGCGGGCGCTGGCAGACGCGATGGAGGAGACCAGAGTCGATCGCGCGCTGCTGGTGACGCTGGCGACCGAGGGTGTCGAACGGTTCGAGGGACACGAGATCCGCGTGGTTCCGGCCTGGCGCTGGTTGCTGGAGACCTGACGCCCCCCTCGAAAACGCCCCGATCCGTTACCATCTTCGCCCCGATGGCCTCCCCCTGCAGCACGCCGCCAGCCAGCGCCTTCCTCCCGACCACGATGGCGGAGTGCAAGGCGCGCGGCTGGGACGCGGTCGACGTCGTGTTCGTGAGCGGCGACGCCTACCTCGACCATCCGTCGTTCGCGTCAGCACTGCTCGGCCGCGTGCTCGAGGCCGAAGGCTTCCGCGTCGCGATCCTGCCGCAGCCGGCGTGGAACGACGCGAACGCGTTCCGCCAGTTCGGCCGCCCGCGGCTCTGCTTCGCGGTCAGCGCGGGCAACATGGACTCGATGATCAACCACTACACGGCGAACAAGAAGCGGCGCAACGACGACGCCTACTCGCCCGGTGGCCGCATCGGCCTGCGGCCCGACCGCGCGACGAACGTCTACGCGCAGCGCTGCCGCGAGGCGTTCCCCGGCACGCCGGTGATCGCGGGCGGCGTCGAGGCGTCGCTGCGCCGCATCGCGCACTTCGACTACTGGTCGGAGACCGTGCGGCCGAGCATCCTCTTCACGAGCAAGGCCGACCTGCTCGGCTTCGGCATGGGCGAACGTGTGCTCGTCGAAGTCTGCCGCCGCCTCGCCGCGGGCCGCGCGCTAGCCGACTGCCGCGACCTGCGCGGCGTCGCCTACCTGCTCGGCAGCAAGGAGG
>DASVAL010000105.1:0-2172 GCA_036376355.1 Planctomycetota bacterium | reverse complement strand
ACTGGCTCGCCTTCGGCGTGCCGGGCATCGTGTCGGTGAACCAGATCACGAGCATGTCGCTGTTGCCCATCCGGTCCATGACGCGCTTCCGCACGGCGAAGCTCTGGTGCACGTTGTGCATGTCGAGCTCGCGCTCCATGTACTGGCGGTGGTCGATCGCCGGGCGGTCGAGCTGGCCGTGGAACACCATGCCGCGATCGTAGACGGCGCGCATCGCGCTGAAGACGCCGACGGTGCGCGGCGCCGGCTGGTCGGCCGTGGCGGCAGGGCCCTGGTTCTTGCGACTCCAGGGGTCGAAATAGCCGGGGATCGTGACCGCCTTGTTGACCTCGGCCGGGCTCGTGCCCATGAACGGGAACGTCTCCTGCACCATGTCGCTCGGGTGCTTCCAGCCACCGATGTGCCAGTTGACGTTCAGGAACTCCTGCGGAGTGATGGCACCGGACTTGAGCGACTGCAGTCCGTACTGCACGCCCACGTTGTCCCACGTCGGCAGCGCGGCGCCCGACGCGTCGACGCCGTAGATGTTGCGCAGGTCGTCGTAGTGGGTCCAGCGGATGGCCGCGATCGCCGATTGCGGCTCGTAGAACTGCTGGTTCGACGCCTGGCCGAACAGCGGGTTCATCGCGAGCGGCGTCAGGCCGCGCCAGGCCGGGATGCATTCGGACGAGCCCTTGGCCGTGCTGTAGCCGAGCAGCTGCTTGAGCGGCGCGAGCGGGTCGTTGACCTTGGCGTTGTTGCCGACGTCGTCCTGCTCCGCATTCATGCCGACGAGCAGGCTGCGGTTCTTGGTCACGCGCCACTTCGCATTGGCACGGTCGGTCGCGTCCATGTAGTACTCGAGCAACTCGCAGTCACCCACGTGGATGGTCTGCGTGACCATGTCCGGGTACGACTGCACCGGGAGCAGCGCGTCGAGGACGCCCGGCTGGTTCTGTCCAATGATGTATTGCTGGATCGCGCCGCCCGAACCGCCGAGGCCCACCGTGTACGACGGCACGCCGTAACGCTCCACGAAGCGCTCCTTGGTCATCATCGCCGTTTCGCCGGCGAGCTCGAGGTTGTAGTGCGTGCCGGTGTTGTTGCCGCTCGAGTGGACGATGGCCATGCCCTGTCCCAGCACGTCGGGGTTCATCGACCCGCCGTGCACGGAGCCCTGCGAATGGCCGATCGCCACGCCGCCCTGGAACCAGAACAGCAACTTGCGGTTCCAGAGGCTGGTGTCGTTCTGCTGCGCGTTGTCGGCACCGGGCGCCGGCGACAGCATCGCGATGCTGTAGAGGAAACGGTTGATGGAACCCACCTCGCGCCGGACGATGAAGTCCACCGTGCGCCCGTCGGCGAGCTGCACCGTCCCCATGTCCGCGGGCCGCGCGCCGGCGGGCAGCGGCACGAGGCCACCGCCGGTGTTCCTGCGATACCAGTACGTGACGAACGTGTCGATCGAGCAGTCGCGGCTGTAGCCGATCGTCGCGCCGGTGCCGTCGGTCACCTTGTAGCCGGGCGGTGACGCCGAGTCGACCAGCGGCTGCCGACCGACCGCACCCTGGTTCGTCGTGCAGACGAACGGCTGCTGCTGGGGGCCCGAGAACATCGGCCCCGTGATCGGGTAGTTGGTGAGCTCGAGCGTGTCGCGCAGCGACTGCTTCTTCACGTACACCTCGAGCGTGTTCTTGCCGAGCTGCAGGCCGTCGATCACGGCCTCGACGCGATGCGAGCCGGCCTTGACCAGCGCCACGTCGAGCCGGCTGCCGTTCAGGTACAGCTCGAGCTTGTCGTGCAGGCCCGGCGCGGCGCGGACTTCGATGCGTGCGTCACCGCCGGACACGTAATTGGCCGGGCTCGACAGCACGCGCAGCTGCACGGTCTTCGCCTCGGTCGACGAGGCGTGGGCGGCACCGAACGCCGTCGCGGATGCCAGCAGCAGGCCCGCCAGAGTGCGTGCCGGCACGGACAGCCGGGCGACAGGCCGTCGCCTGCGGATGGGTTGGTTCTCTCGCATGGTTCCCCTCTTTCGTCGTGGGCCGCGCCGGAGCGCGGCGAGTTGCCTGTGGCGCGCGCGGCTTTCTCGGAGCCGTCGATGGCGCTGCCGCAACGGTGACTAAATCCGTTCGTTTGTGCAAGTCGCGTGGAACGTTCAACCCAGGCACGCGCGGTCCGGCTGGGGGTGCC
>DASVAL010000103.1:0-27207 GCA_036376355.1 Planctomycetota bacterium | reverse complement strand
AAACGTGTCCCAGTCGACTGCTGCTGCCATGGCGGCTGGCAAGACGGACCTGACCCAGGCCGCGGCGTGGGCGGCGTGGCGGAACGTGAACTGGAACAAGCGGTCGTGGGGTGACTGCACGGGTGCCAGTGCATGTGGATTCCGGAGGCGACGTTCGAGCAGGATTCCTGCGGAAAGTGGCGCCGTGCCTGGCAGTGCCCGGCAGCGCACGGCTGGATTCCCCGGTAGCTGTCGCTGCGGTCCGGGCGCAGGTGGCGCGGCAACCGGCTCTCCGGACGGCAGAACCTTCTCGGACTCCGAACACTTGTGGTGTAGTGGTGCGCATCACGCGCCATGAAGGCCACCGACCTCAGAGGCATCCTTCGCTACGTCCCGCAGTTCCGCGAGAAGACGTTCGTCATCGCGGTCGATGGCGCGATCGTCGGTGACGACAACTTCGGCAACATCCTGATGGACGTCGCCGTCTTGTGGTCGCTGAACATCCGCACCGTGCTCGTGCACGGCGCCGCGGCGCAGATCAAGGCGCTCGCCGCCGAGAAGGGCATCACGCCGTCGGACCTCGAAGGCTCCGGAGTCACGGACGCACCTACGATGCAGCTCGCGTTGACCGCCGCGAACCGCGTGACGCACGAAGTGCTCGCGGGGCTCAGCGTCTCGGACCTGCGCGGCGCCTCGACGAACGCCGTGATCGCGCACCCGATGGGCATCCTGCGCGGCGTCGACCACCTGCATACGGGCCGCGTCGAGCGCATCGACGTCGAGCCGCTGCAGACGCTGCTGCACAGCGGCATCGTGCCCGTCGTGCCTCCGCTCGGCATCGACGGCGACGGCCGCAGCTACCGCGTGAACTCCGACGCCGTTGCGGTCGAGATCGCGAAGGCGATCGGCGCCGTGAAGCTCGTCTACATCACGACGACCGACGGCCTCGTGGTGAACTTCGAAGTGGCCCACCAGCTCGCAGTCGACGAGCTCGCACAGGCGCTGCAGAAGGGCGCCGTGCCGCCCGTGCAGGTCTCCAAGGCGCGCCACGCGGTCGCCGCGTGCCAGGCCGGCGTGCCGCGTGTGCACGTGATCGACGGGCGCGTCGACGAGGGCCTGCTGGCCGAGGTCTTCTCGAACGAGGGCATCGGCACGCTGATCCACGCGAACGAGTACCGGCAGATCCGCAAGGCGCGCAAGAAGGACGTGCGCAGCATCCAGCAGCTGATCAGCGCCTCGGTCGAGACCGAAGAGCTGCTGCCGCGATCACGCGCCGAGATCGAGCGGCAGATCGGCGACTTCTTCCTGTTCGAGGTCGACAAGAACCCCGTCGCCTGCGTCGCGCTGCACGTCTATCCGGGCCAGAAGGGCGAGCTCGCGTGCCTGCAAGTGCGCTCTTCGCACGAGAACCAGGGCATCGGCCGCCGCATGGTCCAGTTCGTCGAGGACCGCGCGCGCGAGATGGGGGTCGAGGTGCTGCTCGCGCTCTCGACGCAGACGTTCAACTACTTCCGGTCGCGCGGCTTCGTCGACGGCACGCCTGACGACCTGCCGCCGATGCGGCGCGAACGCTACGACCAGAGCGGCCGGCGCTCGCGCGTGCTCGTGAAGGACCTCAGGCAGAAGCCGTCCGCGATGCAGCAGGCGTGACGCGCGCGCAGCGCCGCGCGGTCACTGGTTGCAGTGCACGATCTTCGCGGGCGCGAAGCCGTTGAACCAGGTCGACGACGCCGCGCTGTAGGCGCCGATGTTCTCGCTGTAGAGCAGGTCGCCGAGCTGCAGGTTGCCGGGCAGCTGCTCGGCCATCGACACGACGTCGAGCGCGTCGCAGGTCGGGCCGAACACCGAGCAGACCTTCTTCGCGCCGTTCTTGAACGCGCCGAAGTGGTAGTGGCAGTGGTCGAAGATCACGCCCGAGAACGTGTGGTAGACGCCATCGTCGATGTAGTAGCAGAGCTTCCCGTCGCGAACCGCCTTGCCGATGATCTTGCTGACCGCGGTGGCGGCCGTCGCGACGAGGAACCTCCCGGGCTCGGCGATGATCTCGATGTCCTTCGGGAAGAGCCGCTCGAGCTCGCGGTTCAGGATCTTCGCGAGCTCGCGGAACGGCTTCACGGTCGCGTCGTACGGCGCCGGGAAACCGCCACCGATGTCGAGCAGGTTCATCTTGTGATAGCCGCGGTCCTTCGCTTCCTTGAACACCGACGCCGCGAGGCTCAGCGCCTGCACGTAGTTCTCGACGTTCGTCGTCTGGCTGCCGACGTGGAAGCTCAAGCCCTCGACGACGAGGCCCTGATCGTGCGCCTCGAGGATCAGGTCGACGGCCTCGCCGGGCGAAGCGCCGAACTTCGACGACAGCTCGACCATGGCACCCGTGTTCGGCACCTTGAGGCGCAGTGCCACGCCGGCGTTCGGCGCGTACTTGACGATCTTCTTGATCTCCTCGTGGTTGTCGTAGGTGACGAGCGGCTTGTAGCGATCGAGCACTTTCAGCGTCTCGTTCGCCTTGATCGGGTTCGCGTAGATGATCTTGTCCCAGATCCACGCCTGCCGCTCCTTCTCGCGCATGCCCTTGATGCAGTCGTGCACGAGCTCGAACTCGGGCAGCGAGGCGACGTCGAAGCTCGCGCCGGCTTCGTAGAACGTCCTGACGATCTCGGGGTTCGAGTTGGCCTTGACCGCGTAGTAGGCCTGCACGCGCGGCAGGTACTTCTTGAACGTGCGGTAGTTCGCGCGCAGCTCGTCGTGGTCGATCACGAACAGCGGCGTGCCGTGTTGTTTCGCGAGCTTCTGGAGCAGGGTCTTGCTGAGCATGGGTTCGTTCTCATGGGCCGCGGGGCGATCACCAACCGGCGTTGCGTCGCACGGCCGATCGCGCTGGTCCTCGCCGCGCGACCTTAGTCGCCTTCGGTGACGAGGAAGTTCTTGAACTGCCACGGGTCGGACCGGTCGATCGCCGGATTGTTGTGCCCCGCGAACGCGTTCACGTAGTGCTGCAGCGGCGTCCAGTCCGCGGGCTTGCTGATGAACTTGCCGAGCCACGGTTTCGCTACCTTCAGCACGTACTCGTGCGGCAGATCGTCGGGCACGCGCACTCCCATCGCGGGGTTCTCGATCATCCACATGACCGCGGCGACGACCGAGATCGCGACCTGCATCGTCGTCGCGTTCTGGTGCGGCACGAGCCGGCGCGACTCCTCGATGCTCAGCGCACTGCCGATCCACCACGACTTGTAGGCGTGGCCCATGATCAAAGCACCGAGGATGTCGGAGCCGCCCGTGATCTCGTCGTTCATGATGCGCAGCTTCGGCTGCAGCACGAAGTCGTTGCCACGCAGCTCGTGCAGCGAGGCGATCGCGACGTCGGACGGGCAGTACGCGTAGTGGACCGTGGGCCGGTAGATCGCCTTGTCGCCCTCCCAGACCGTGAGCTTGTCCGAGATCGTGAAGGCCTCGCCGTGGCGCACGACCATGCCGCGGATGCAGTAGTCCGGCACCCACGACACGACCTGCACGTCGATGCCCATGCGCGCGAGGCAGATCTGGTTCTTCGGCCCCGTCGCGTGAGTGCAGGCGAGCGGCGGCAGCTCCTTCTCGTGCGTGCCCCAGCCCAGCTCCGCGGTCGTCGTGCCTTCCTCGCGGAAGCCCTCGATGCTCCACGTGTTCACGAACTCGCCGACCTGCTTCGGCTCGTTCGTGATCTGCGTGTCGCGCTCGCTGCAGTGGATCACCTTGACTCCGAGGCGCATCGCGAGCTCCGCGAACGACTGGTCGGCCGCGAGCTGCTGCAGCTCGTCCTTCGCCTGCCCCGCGACCTTCTTGTCCTTGACGACGCGTTTGCAGATGTCGATCAGGCCCTGCTTCGTGAAGTGCGAGATCAGGCCCGGATTCGCGCCGTGCTCGAGCACCGCGGTCGGTCCCGGCGGGCTCCACTTGTGCACCATCGCGCGCACGTTCATGTGCCGCCAGTAGAGCGTGCGCTCGGTGGGGGGCTTGTCGACGGCGCCTTCGTAAGGATCCCAGACCTCGACCGACGTGTTGATGTAGAGCACGCCGTGGTCGTGGCACCACTGCAGGATCTCGCACGCGTCGATGTTCCACGCGAGGTCGATCAGCAGGTCGCCGGCGCCCAGGTGCTTGCCGAGCACGCTGGCGAGGTTGTCGCGCGTGATGCGCTTCTTCACGAACTGCACGCCGCGCTTGAGCCACGGCGCGAGCAGCTCGCGCCGGTCCTCGAAGTCCATCACGGTGATGTTCTTCGCCGGGACCTTGAGCAGCTTGCAGAAGATCGGCAGCGTGCATTGCGCGACCGCGCCGAAGCCGACGAACAGGACCCGCTTGCCGAACTCGATCATCGTGTGGTGGTGTCTCGCGCAGATTCCAGGAGCGTCCCGACCGATCCGGAACTTGCGGCGGGAATCTCGCAAAGCTCTGCGGGTCAAGCAAGCGCCGCGTCGGAAAGATCCGCATAGGCACGGCGGCCCGATAGCGCGAGAATCGAGCGCGAGCCCGCAATGAAGAGCCCCGCCGTTGCCGTCCTGGTTTCGCTGCTGCACTGCTGTCCCGCGCAAGTCGCGCCCACGGCGCTGCGCGAGCACGTCGAGGTCGCGAACGGCGTCGTGTTGCGGCGCGCGCTGCTGACCGACGCGGACGGATGGCCGCAGTACGTCGCGGTGCTCGAAGTGGATCCGCGCGCGGCCGGCGTGCGGGTCGAGCTCGCGGGAGCAGGCGTTCCGACCGCCGCGAGGTTCCCCGCGGGGCTCGACGAGACCAGCGACCTCGCGCGGCGTGGCGGTGCCTTTGCCGCGATCAACGGCGGGTTCTTCAGCAAGGAACTGCAGTCGCTCGGCGCGTTCCGGATCGCGGGACAGGACCTCGGCGTGCCCGATCCTGCGCGCCGCGCGGCCCTCGTGCTCGAAGCCGGGCTCGTGAAGCTGCGGCGGGATCCGAAGGCCGAGTTCGCGGGTGCCTCCGACGTGCTCGCGGCCGGTCCGATGCTGGTCGTCGACGGCGCGATTCCGGCGGCGCCGAAGTGGAATCCCGAGCGCCATCCGCGCAGCGCGATCGGCACGACCGCCGACGGCCGCGTCCTGCTCGTGGCGATCGACGGCCGCGCGCAGCAGGCTGCCGGCATGACGCTCGACGAGCTCGCCGAGACGATGCTGGCGCTCGGCTGTGAGGACGCGCTGAACCTCGACGGCGGTGGGTCGACGACGCTGTGGTGCCAGGGTGCGCCGGGCCACGGTGTGCTGAACCACCCTTGCGACGACAAACGCTTCGATGCCGCGGGCGAACGCAAGGTCGCGAACGCCGTGCTCGTGTTCGCCGAGCCGCTCAGCGAGCCGGCGGTGGGGGACGCCGAGATCGAGGTGCGCACGGCGCTCGACTTCACGCTGTCGCGCGAGACGCTGCAGGCCCAGCTGAAGCGCCGCGTGCGCGGCTTCCAGCCGGACGAGCTCGACGGCTGGTTGCAGCAGGGCTTGTTCGACAGCCGCGCCGTCGGGGGCGCGCTGCGTTACCACAAGAGCGCCGTGTCGAACCTGTTCTTCCGCGACGCGGCGGCGCGCGAGCGGCGCGCGACCGGCAACACGTGGCGCCGGCCGCTGCTCGACACCGACCGCAAGACGTTCGCGTTGCGCATGAAGCTCACCGTCGCGGCCGATGCGGTGCCGGCCGGGCAGTCGATCCGCGCCTGGCTGCCGGTTCCGCAGCGTTCGGACCGACAGCAGCCGCTCGCCGGTGCGGACGCCGACGTGCCCGACGCGCCGATGCGCGCGCGCCTGATGACGAAGACCGCCGAGAAGGGTGTGCCGACCGTGTTCGAAGTCGCGTGCGACGTCGAGTGCCGCGGCACGGCACCGCCGGCCTTCGACCCGGCGCGCGTCAGACCGTGTGCGTCGACTGCGTTCACCGAGCAGCGGCCGCCGCACCTCGTGTTCTCGCCCGCGCTGCGGGCGCTGGCCGCCGAGATCGCGGGCGAGGAGCAGAACCCGCTGATCGTCGCGCGGCGATTCTACGACTGGTGCGCCGGCAACCTGACCTACTCGTTCGCGCGCGAGTACTCGACGATCGGTTCGATCCCCGCCGAGCTGCTGGCCACACGGTTCGGCGACTGCGGCCAGAGCACGCTGTTGTTCATGGCGCTGTGCCGGCTGCGTGCGATCCCGGCGCGCTGGCAATCGGGCTGGGTGCTGCCGCCGGGCCACGTGAACATGCACGACTGGTGCGAGATCCGGATCGAGCCGTGGGGCTGGATCCCCGTCGACGTGAACGCCGCCGTCGAGCTGCGGCACGCGGACGGCATCGACGACGCCGAGAAGCAGCGTATCCGCGACTTCTACTTCGGCGGCGTCGACAGCTGGCGCGTCGTGTTCTGTCGCGACCACGGCCGTCCGCTCGTGCCCGCGAAGAGCTCGCCGCGCAGCGACGACGTCGACTTCCAGCGCGGCGAGGTCGAGTGGGGGGCTCCGGCCCGCAACGTCTACTTCGACGCGATGGACTTCGAGCTCGGTGCCTCGCCGAAGCGTTGAGCCCGCGTCAGCTGCCGGCCTGCAGCACGAGGATCGAGACCGACACGGGCTTGTTCACTTCGCGCAGGACGACGAAGCGGATCACGTCGTTCTCGCTCGCCACGACGTCGACGCACGGGTACCAGTCCGGCGCGTTGTCGACCCTGCGCGTGCCGTCCGGCAGCAGCGTGACCGCATCGATGTCCTCCATGTCCTCCGACATCGCGCAGAACAGGAAGCGCGCTTTCGCCGGCACGACGTACGAGAACTCGCTGCGGCACACGCGTCCATCCCACGCGAGCGCCGTGTGCTCGCGCACGGCGACTTCGACCGCGAGGTCCTTGCGATCCGGAGCGACGTGCGTACGGAAGCGCTCGATCAGGACCTGTTCGAGGCCCTTGCGCGCGTTGGCCACCATTGCCGTGAACGCCGTCTGCCAGGTCAGCTCGCGCGACGTCTGCTTGGCCACCTCGTCGAGCACGAGCTCACCGAGCAGGTCGATGCGCTGCGCGTAGGTCGTGCCGGCGATCGGAATGCGGCGGCCTTCCATGCCGAGCGTGAAGCTGCCGGCGTTGATGATGCCGAACACCCTGCCGTGCTGGTCCAGCACGGGGCTGCCGCTCGCGCCGCCGGTCACGGGCAGGTCCGTGTGCACGAGCTGGGCACTCGCGGGCTGAGACGGCGCCATGAAGAAGTCGGTCACGGCGATCACGTGCCCGATGTGCGAGCGGCTCTGCGGCCGGTCCACGTTGAACGCGAGGCCCTCGGCCGGGAAGCCGGCGGACGCGCACGGCATGCCGGTCCCGACCTTCTCGAGGTCGTCGCTGCCGAGCACCGGCAGCGCAGGCGCCAGCGCCGCGCGGTGTTCCTCGGCCACCTGCAGCAGCGCGACGTCGCAGGCCGCGACGGTCTTGCTCGCGCTGCCGCCCTCGATTCGCAGGGCTTCGCCGTACTTGCCGCACAGCTCCGTGTAGCGCTGGTAACCCGGGTGCATGCGCACCGAGGCGACCGGGACGTCCGCGCTCTCGCCGCCCTGCGCGCGCAGGAACGTGCGTCCCGCCGCGAACTCCGCTGCGACGTGGCTGTTCGTCGCGACCTGGCCCGCCTCGCGGTCGAGCACCCACGCCGTGCCGACGTGCCGCCAGGTCTCGCCTTCGCGCCGCATCACGCAGTAGATTGACGCGGTCGCGGTGCGCACGACGGCGCCGAGATCCGGCACGGGCCGTGAGCTGCGTTTCACGAGTTCGAGCACCGACGCTCGCTGCTCCTCGCTGAAGTTCGTGGCCATCAGCGTTCCGGCCACCTGCCGCGTCTCGATCGAGAGCCAGAGACCGATGCCGGCGGCGCTCGCGAGCACCGCGGCCGTGAGCCAGATCTTCTTGCGGTGGCCGCGCAGCTCTTGCGCCGTGCGTTCGGTCTGCGCGAGCAGGCGCTGCGTCTGCTCCTGCATGTCCTGCTCGAGCGGAACGTAGCCGCGGCCCACGACGACCGTCGAGCGCGGTCCGTCGGCAGCATCGGGATCGCGGATCGACATCAGCAGGCGCGGCCCGTTCGCGCCGAGGCGCAGCTCGGAGCCGTTCTGCACGACCGAGTCGTCCCAGCCCTGCCGCGAGCCGACGAACACCGGGTTCTCCTTGTTGATCTGCAAGCGGACGCGGCCGAGCACGGCGCGCAGCACGCAGTGTTGCCGGCTGACCGACGCGTAGTCTGCTGGCAGCACGAGCCGGCATCTCGCAGGGTCGCGACCGATCCGCACTTCGGCACCTTCTTGGAGATCGAACTCGAAGTCCCTGCCGGAGAGCGGTCCGTCAAGGACGCGCAGGATCACGATCATGCAGCGGGCAGGCTATCCAGCGACGCACGTCGGGCAAGGGGAGGCTGCGCGCGCAGGCGCGGTGCTGCGCAAAGCGCGAGCTGATGGCTGGGCAGCTACGGACCGATGACCGCCGTCGCTGCGTCCGACATCACGAAACCGAGTGGATTGCCCGCGGCAGGATCGAGCACGACTGCCTGCTGGTGCAGAAGGAGGCCCGCGAGCGCCGCGCTCGCGGGAATCGCCAGCGCATGGGTTGCGGAGCCCGACGGACCGATCAGCGCGTCGGAGACGTCCGGCTCACGCGCAGCCAGCAGTTCGTGAGGCCGAGCGGCGACAGGTCCAGCGGCGGCGGACCACCGGCGGAGCTCGCGCAGCTGAAGCCAGTGATCATCATCGCGACGGTCAGCGGCAGCGGCAGCGGCTGGATGCGCACGACCAACGATGCGCCGACGCGAGGCTGCACGATTGGCTCGAGACGCGTCACGCCGGCACTGCCCGGGCAACCGGCTCCGAACGTCGAGTAGGCGCCGGCTCCGAGGATCGCGACCGTGTGGAACGTGCCAGCCGACGTGTGCACGAAGGTCAGCCCTGGCGACAGCGCTGGCACGCTGGACTGGCCACGGGAGTTGTTGCCCCATGCCAACACGCTGCCGTCGCCGAAACGCGCTGCGGAGTGTTCCTCACCTGCCACCACCTCGACGCGGCGCAGACCTGGCGGCAGCGCCGGTACGTTGCACTGGCCATACAGGTTGTCACCCCACGCCACGACGATGTCGTCGCTGCGACGTGCGACCGTGTGTTTCTTGCCCGCCGCCACGTCGGAGCGCGCGAGACCGGCGGCCCAGCGCGGCAGGCTCTTCGGATCAGCGGCGAACTCGTACACGTCGCTCGGATGGCGGTCGATGTAGACGCTCACGTGATGGACGTCGTGCATGGCGGGCTCTGCCTTCGAGGCGCAGCTGCTCGCGCAGAGAACGGCCACGAGGACGGCGTTCGCGGGTGTAGGGGAGCTCATGACGCGCTCGATGGCCGTGCTGCTACAAGCCGACGACCGCAGTCGCCGCGTTCGACAGCACGAGACCCAGCGGATTGCTGGCGGCCGGGTCGAGCACGAGAGCCTGCTGGTGCAGCAGCAGGCCAGCGAGCGCAGAGCTCGCGGGCACCACCAGTGCATGCGTGGCCGAGCCCGCGGAGCCGAGCAGCGTGTCGCCCGCCTCCGGACTCACGCGTAGCGCGCAGCCCGAGAGGCCGAGCGGCGACAGGTCGAGCGGCAGCGGACCGAGGAACGAGCTCGTGTTGCCGAGGCCGGTGAGCATGATCCCGAGGGACGCCGGCAGCGGCTCCACGTGCACGAGCATCGTGCCTCCGAGGCGAGGCAGCAGGATCGCGTCGAGGCTCGTCACGCCGGCGCTGCCGGGGCAGCCCGCTCCGAACGTCGTGTAGGAGCCCGCGCGGAAGATCGCGACGGTGCTCTTGTAGCCGGCCGCGATCCGCGCGAACGTCAGGCCGCGCGGCAGCGACGGCATGCTGCACTGACCTTCGTCGTTCTGGCCCCAAGCCCTCACGCTGCCGTCGCTGCACCGCCCGACCGTGTGTTCGTCACCGGCGGCCACCTCGACCCAGGACAGACCCGGCGGCAGCGCCGGCACGTTGCACTGACCGTGGATGTTCGAGCCCCATGCGAGCACGCTGCCGTCGCTGCGCCGCGCGACCGTGTGGCTGGCCCCGGCCGACACCTCGACCCAGAACAGACCCGGCGGCAGCGCCGGCACGTTGCACTGGCCGACGGAGTTGTCGCCCCAGGCCGCCACGGTGCCGTCGCTGCTCCGCGCCGCCGTGTGGCCGGAACCGGCCGACACCTCGACCCAGGACAGACCCGGCGGCAGCGCCGGCACGTTGCACTGGCCATAGTAGTTCGCGCCCCAGGCCACCACGCTGCCATCGCTGCGACGCGCTGCCGTGTGCAAGGTGCCCGCCGACACCTCGACCCAGGACAGGCCGGCCGGCGGCGCCGGCACGTTGCACTGGCCGGAGCTGTTGAGGCCCCATGCGAGCACGCTGCCGTCGCTGCGCCGCGCAACCGTGTGCAGTCCGCCGGCCGCGACTTCGACGTAGGCCAATCCGGCCGGCAGCGGCGACACGTCGGATGCGCCATAGAAGTTCTGGCCCCACGCGAGCACGCTGCCGTCGCTGCAGCGCGCGACCGTGTGCTGGCCGCCCGCCGAGACCTCGACCCACGACAGGCTCGGCGGCAGCGCCGACACGTTGCACTGGCCCCATTCGTTGTCGCCCCACGCCACGACGCTGCCGTCGCTGCGCAGCGCCACGGTGTGGTAGCAGCCCGCTGCAAGCTCGAGGTAGCTCAGACCTGTCGGCACCGGCGGCACGTTGCACTGGCCGTGGAGGATCGAGCCCCACGCGATCACGCTGCGGTCGCTGCGTCGCGCGACCGTGTGATCTCCGCCGGCCGTCACCTCGAGCCACGACAACCCCGGCGGCAATGACGGTACGGAGCACTGGCCGAACTGGTTGCTGCCCCAGGCCACGGCGCTGCCGTCGCTGCGACGAGCCACGGTGTGTTCGTGGCCGGCGGACACCTCGACGTAGGACAGGCCCGGCGGCAGTGCCGGCACGTTGCACTGGCCGTGGCTGTTGTCACCCCAGGCCACGACGCTGCCGTCGCTGCGACGCGCCACCGTGTGGCTCTGACCGGCCGCGACCTCGACGTAGTACAGACCAGGCGGCAGCGGCAGCACGTTGCACTGGCCTTCGTGGTAGCGGCCCCATGCGAGCACGCTGCCGTCGCTACGCCGCGCGACCGTGTGGTCGTGACCCGCCGCGACCTCGACGTAGGACAGACCCGGTGGCGGTGCCGGCACGATGCACTGCCCGAAGGTGTTCGATCCCCACGCCACCACGCTGCCGTCGCTGCGGCGCGCAGCGGCGTGCGCGTAACCGGCTGCGGCTTCCACGTAGGACAGGCCCGGCGGCAGCGCGGGTACGTTGCACTGGCCCTGCACGTTCGTGCCCCACGCGAGCAGGCTGCCGTCGCTGCGGCGCAACAGCGTGAAGATGCCTCCCGCCGCGATGCCCGCGAAGGACTGCGCGTGCCAGCGGCTGTCGACGACCATGCGGCCGCGGCCGATCACACCCTCCTGGGCCAGCGCCGCATCCGCTGCGGCTGGCAATACGAAGAGCACTCCGAGCAGCGAGAGCGCCGCTGCACGCGGCCACGGGTTCGTGCGGATCGTTGCGGACAATGCCTACTCCTTTCGCGTGGACGCGATCGAGATGGCTGGCGTACTCGGGGCGCACCTCGCGGAGGCGTTCGCGAAGGTGCGCCCTCTGCACGTCGACGAGTCAGGAGTCGAATCTACCGCCGTGCTCGAAACCGTGAGTCCGGGTTCTTGCCCGAGCGCTCCGGGCCATTGACCCGAGGCAGCGCAGATTCCGGCTGGCCGAGGACTCGACACCCTGGCCGGAAGGGTTGCTACGGGCCGATGACCGCGGTCGCTGCGTCCGACAGCACGAGGCCCAGCGGATTGCCGGCGGCAGGATCGAGCACGACGGCCTGCTGGTGCAGCAGCAGGCCCGCCAGCGCAGCGCTCGCGGGAATCGCCAGCGAGTGCGTGGCCGAGCCCGCGGATCCGAACAGGGCGTCGGTCACGTCGGGACTCACGCGCAGCCAGCAGTTCGCGAGGCCGACCGGCGTCAGGCTCACGGGCAGCGGACCGGCGGCGGAGCTCACGTTGCTGAAGCCGGTGATCATCAGCGCGAGCGACTGCGGCAGCGGCTCCACGCGCACGGTCATCGTCGCGCCGACGCGAGGCAGCGCGATCGCTTCGAGACGCGTCACGCCGGCGCTGCCGGGGCAACCGGCTGCGAACGTGGTGTAGGCGCCGGCCCGAAGGATGGTGATGCTGTTGGAGAAGCCAGCGGATGTCTGCGCGATGCAGAGACCCGGAGGCATCGCCGGCACGTTGCACTGGTTCCAGCTGTTGTTGCCCCATGCCACGAGGCTGCCGTCGCTGCGACGCGCGACGGTGTGGTACTGGCCCGCTGCCACTTCGACGTAGGTCAGACCCGGCGGCAGCGCCGGCACGTTGCACTGGCCATGGGAGTTGTCGCCCCACGCCACGACGCTGCGGTCGCTGCGACGCGCTACGGTGTGCGACCGACCGGCTGCCACCTCGACGTAGGAGAGGCCCGGCGGCAGGGGCTGCACGTTGCACTGTCCAAAGGTGTTGTCGCCCCATGCCACGACGCTGCCGTCGCTGCGACGCGCAACCGTGTGGGACTCCGCATTGACGAATCCGCCGGCGGCGACCTCGACGGAGGACAGACCCGGCGGCAGTGCCGGGACGTTGCACTGGCCGTTCGCGTTGTTGCCCCAGGCCACGACGCTGCCGTCGCTGCGGCGCGCGACCGTGTGGGCACCGCCGGCCGCGATCTCGGTGTACGACAGACCCGGCGGCAGCGGCAGCACGTTGCACTGACCAGTGGAGTTGAAGCCCCAGGCCACGACGCTGCCATCGCTGCGGCGCGCGACCGTGTGGGCACCGCCGGACGAGGTGTCGACCCAGGACAGACCAGGCGGCAGCGCCGGCACGTTGCACTGAGCGACCGAGTTGTTGCCCCATGCCACGACGCTGCCGTCGCTGCGACGCGCTGCTGTGTGCGACTCACCGGCCGCGACCTCGACGTAGGTCAGGCCCGGCGGCAGCGCGGGCACGTTGCACTGGCCAGAGGCGTTGTAGCCCCAGGCCACGACGCTGCCGTCGCTGCGCCGCGCGACCGTGTGGGCACCACCGGCTGCGACGCCAACGTAGGACAGACCCGGCGGCAACGCCGGCACGTTGCACTGGCCATGTGCGTTGTAGCCCCATGCGACCACGCTGCCGTCGCTGCGACGCGCTGCTGTGTGATGTGCACCTGCCGACACCTCGTCGTAGCTCAGACCCGCTGGCAGCGGCAACACACTGCACTGGCCAAAACTGTTGTTGCCCCACGCCACGACGCTGCCGTCGCTGCGCCGCGCTGCTGTGTGCGACTTACCGGCGGCGGCCTCTACGTAGGACAGACCCGGCGGCAGCGCCGGCACGTTGCACTGGCCACTCCCGTTGTCGCCCCATGCCACAGTGGTGCCGTCGCTGCGGCGCGCGACGGTGTGGAACCCACCGGCCGCCACCTCGACGTAGGACACACCCGGTGGCAGTGCCGGCACGGTGCCCGAGGCCAAGGAGCCCCACGCCACGAGGCTGCCGTCGCTGCGCCGCGCGACCGTGTGGTATTCACCCGCTGCAACCTCGACGTAGGACAGACCCGGCGGGAGTGCCGGCACGTCGCACTGGCGCGCGTAGTTGTAGCCCCAGGCGACGACGCTGCCGTCACTGCGAAGCGCGACCGTGTGGTTCCAACCCGCCGCCACTTGCACGAAGGACTGTTCGTGCCACCGGCTGTCGAGCACGATGTCTCCCCAACCGATCAGACCCTCCTGGGCCAGCGCGACGTCCGTTGCAGTCAGCAGCGTTGCGCAGAGTGCGAGGGCCGAGAACGCCGCAGCGCGCGGTGTTGGACTCGTGCGGATCGTTGCGAGCATGGCGGCTCCTTGCGCGGCAGACCCATGCTGTATCACAGGCGACTTGACGCGTAACCTCGCATTGCGAGGGTGCTTCCTCGTCCGATCGCAGCGAGGCATTGGGCTGCGGCCGATGCGCGTTAGGATCCCGTGCCTCCGGAGGTCTCTTGCTGCGGCACACTTCGCGTTCCGTCCTGTTCGTCGTTCTCGCTGCCAGTGGTTGTCACACGTTGCCCGAGGCCGAGCCGCCGCTCGCGTGCACGCTCGTGCTGCTGAAGACCGGCACGCGCGACGAGCCGCTGACGGCGGCCGAGAACAAGCAGGTGTTCGGCGGCCACTTCGCGAACATGCAGCGCCTCGCGCGCGAAGGCCACCTGCTGCTCGCGGGCCCGTACGGGAAGGAGAAGACCGATGCGTCGCTGCGCGGCCTGTTCGTGCTCGACACCGCGGAACGTGAGCGTGCGAAGGCGCTGGCCGAGACGGACCCGGGCTTCCAGGCCGGAGTCTTCGCGTTCGAGTTCCACGCGCTCGAGACCACGGCCCCGCTGCGCGCGTTCCTGGCGGCGGAGCTCGCGGCGCAGGACGAAGCCGAACGCGCGGGCCGCAAGCTGCAGCCCGGCGAAGGCGGCCGCATGTACACGCTGCTGACCGCGGACGACGCCGATGCCGCGGCCGCGGCGCTGGCCGGCAACCCGGCCGTGCTGCTGTTCGCGCGGCTCGACGGGAAACGCGCGTTCGCGGTGCTCGACGCGAAGGACCTCGAGCAGGCCCGCGCCGTGGTGGCGCCCGTTGCGGCGCGGCTCGGCAGCCACGTCCTCGACGCCTGGTTCGCGAGCGGCGGACTCGCGAACCTGCCCGACAAGAAGCGCGCGTGATCCGATGGGCCACGCCGTGTCCGGCCACACGTTGCACGAAGGACTCTTCGACGCGGACCAGCTCGCGGATCTGCGCGTGCAGATCCGGAAGAGCCGCTACTTCACGCAGAACAACCTGAACCGCGACTTCGTCGGCACGCGCGGCTTCTCGATCGTGTTCCGCCGCTCGGCGATCGAGCGCGTGCAGACCGAGTTCCCGTGGAGTGCCCGGTATCTCGAGAAAGCGCTGCGCGCGGACTGCAATGCCTTCTACCTGAACCCGCTGCAGCTCACGCAGGGCTCGCACGTGTCGCCGCACATCGACCGCAGCCTGCGCGCCTACGTGCTCGACATCGATCCGCCGCTGCAGGTCAGCGTGCTCTACGTCGAAGTGCCGGCGGGCATGCGCGGCGGCGAGCTCGTGCTGCGGCGCGGCAGGAAGTTCCTCGGCCGCGTCGCGCCGCGCGCGGGCTTGCTGGTGCAGTTCGACGGGGATCTCGAGCACGGCGTCGACCGCGTCGACTCGCCGGGGCAGCGGCTCAGCGTCGTGTGCGAGCAATACCTGCTCGATGCGAAGGAGCTCGCGCAGGTGCCCGAGTACACGATCGAGTCGCGCGCGAAGACGTACTGAGTCGTCCGGCTCCTGCGACCGAGGCGGCGCGCGCGTTCAGTTGCCAACCGCGCCGTGCCGAAACCGCCGCCATGGCGAGTGCCCGCCGGTTCCATTCCGTCACTGTTGCAGCGCCGGTCTCGATCGCGCCGATCGTGATCCTGCTCGCCTCGTCGGGCCCCTACTTCTTCCTGATTCTGCCCTGGCTGGTGGCAATGGTCGCGATCTACCCGCTGGCCGCCGTGGTTGCGCGAATCTGCTACGTGCGCGCGACTCCCCGCGGCGCCGCGGCTGGCGGGGCGACAGCCATCGTGGTGCTCGCGTTGCTCTGGAGCGCCGGCCACCGACTCGGCGTCTACGACCCGATGGCCTTGGTGCTGGGCGTCGTGTCGCTCGCGGTCATGCTGTATTCCGAGGATCCGAGCCCGACCCGGCGCGAAACGCGGCGGACGTTCGGACCGTCGGCAGTCGCGGTGGTCGTGTCGGCTGGATGCCTGCTGGTGTGGTGGCAGCTGCGGTGTGGTTGGCGTGGATTCGGGTCGGTCCAGATCCTCGGGGCGGAGCTGATGCGGCTCGTCGTCTTGCCGTTGGGCTGGAGCTATGCAATCTGCCACGTCGGGGCTCGCAGCTGGCCAGCGGGCCACGGCTGGCGTGCAGGTCTGCTGCGCGCATTGCCGGGACTGATCCTCACGCTGTGGCCGGTCTGCTTGTTCGCGCTCACGCGGCCGCGGCTCGAAGTGGGCGAGAGGGCTCCCTTCTACCAGCCTCCGATGCTCCTGCGCGAATGGCCGTATCTGGTTGCGGCGGCCGGATTGCTGCTCGCGAAGGCTCTGCGCCGGCCGGCCGTGCGGACGCCGGACGCCGTGCGGAACGCCGTTCCGCAGTGAGTCCGGGTCGAGGCCGCGCCCGGCTACGGGATCACGCGGACCTTGCCGTGTGCGTCCGCGACGACGATGCGGCCCGCCATGCCGACGAACAAGCCGTGGTCGACGACGCCCGGCATCGCGTCGAGCTGCTGCGCGAGCCGCGCCGGGTCCGCGATGCCGCCGCACTTGCAGTCGAGCACGAAGTTGCCGTTGTCGGTGACGAACGGCGCCCCGTTGCGCTCGCGCCGCGCCGGCGTGCAGCCCGTCGCGGCGACGCGGCGCGCCGTGTGATGCCAGCCGAACTGCAGCACCTCGACCGGCAGCGGGAACGCCTTGCCGAGCACGCTGACGAGCTTGCTGTCGTCGACGATGACGACGAGCTCCTTCGCGATCGCGGCGACGAGGCGCTCGCGCACGTGCGCGCCGCCGCCGCCCTTGATCAGGTTCTTCTTCGGGTCGACCTCGTCGGCGCCGTCGATCGCGAGGTCGAGGACTTCGACCGCGTCGAGCTCACGCAGTGCGAGGCCGGCCTTGGCCGCGGCGTCGGCCGTGCTCTTGCTGGTCGGCACGCCAGTGAAACGCAGGCCCTGCGTGCGCATGCGTTCGGCCAGGCGGTCGATCACGAAGAGGAACGTCGAGCCGCTGCCGAGGCCGATCGTCGTGGAGTCCTGGACGAGATCCGCGGCTGCGTAGGCGGCCGCGCGCTTGGCGACGCTGGCGTCACTCATGACGCGCGACGTTAGCGAGTGCCGCGGGTGGCGCCACGGCAAAGCCGCCGGCCACGCGCCGCGGTTCCGTAAGCGCCGGGTAAATCCCGGAGCGAAAGCAGGCGCCGGCTCGTCGGTGCGCGTCTACTGTGCCCTTCGTGGAGAACTGCATGCTCCGAGTCGTCTGCCTCGTCGCCGGTTCCTTGCTCGTACTGCACCTGCTGTCCGCCGATGCTCCGCAGCGCTGCTGCGACGAACGCACTGCGCTCTACTCGGAGGACGCGCCGATCCCGCGGCCCGTAGCGCACGTTCGGGCGAGGGTCCTCGCGGGCGGCGACGGCCTGCGGCTCGAGCTCGCGGTGTCGGCGCTCGGCGACGGCGTCGACGCGGTGCCGGGCCTCGAAGGAGTCTCCGGCGCGAACCTTCGCACGGCGGAAGAGCTCGATCGCCTGCTGCGCGAACGCGGCTTGCAGCTCGTGACGCGCGTCGACGGGCGCAGCGAGCCCGGTGCACTGCTCGCCGTGCAGCATGGCCGGCTGCCGGCGCGGCGCCTGCGGCCGGACGGGCACCTCGAGCTGCGCGCGGAGACCGAGGCCGAGTGGCCCGTCTGCGCTCTGTTCGCGACCGCAGCGCTGCCCGGCGGGACGTCGTGGAGCTATCTCGAGGCCGATGGTGTGCCGCGGCTCGCGGTGCAGGTCGCGAACGCGGGCACGACGGCGCGCATCGTCGCGATCGAGAGCCTCGCGGAGCCGCCGGCTCGCGCGCGCAGTGCCGTGATCAGCAGTGCAGTGATCGGCAGCGGAGGCAGGCCGTGATCCGGCTCGCTGCGGGGCTCAACCTGCTGTTGGCCGCGGCGAGCGCCCAGGCGCCGCCGCCCGTGCTGCCGGCCACGCTGCCGGCGGATTGGAAGGAACGCGACCTCGAGGGCAAGTGGGTCGCCTACCGCGCCGCCTTGGACGGCAATCCGAAGAACACGTCGCTGCCCCAGTCGTGGGCGATGGCGCTCGCACAGGCTGGTGACCTCGAGCTGCTCGAGTGGATCGCGATCTTCGAGGGCTGGCGCCACGCCGGCCCGCAGCTCGTCAGGCTCGACGCGCCGCAGCTGCTGCGGGTGGCCGTCTGGAACGTCGGGGCACCCGATTCACACAACAAGGACACGGCGCGCAAGGCGCTGCTCGATCGCGGCGACGTGGCGCTCGGCTGGTTCCAGGCCAACCCGGGCGCCGCGCTCGGCAAGGCGGCTCGCGTGCACGCGGAGCTCGTCGCGTCCGGCGTGCGGCCCGGGGATCCGTCGCACTACCTGCCCGCGCTCGACGCGATGCAGCTGCTCGTGCCGTGGCTCGACGCGCCGGCGGAGCTCGCCGAGTGGGGGGATCGCAAGCAGCAGGAGCCGCGTGTCCGCTACGTGCATCAGGCCGTGCGCGCGCTCGGCGGCGTGGTCGTGAACGGCGAGACCGACGACCTCGTCGTCGCGAAGGTCGTGGCGCTGACGAAGCACGGCAACGTCGCGGTGCGCAGTGCTGCGTTCAAGACGCTCTCGGCACTGCCGGGCGGCTCTGTTCCGGTCGCGATGCTGCAGAAGATGGCCGACGACCGTGCCGAGGACGCCGAGCGGCGCCGCCTCGCGACGATGGCGCTCTCGTACAGCTCGCATCCGCGCGTCATGCAGCTGCTGGCCTCGATCGCCGCCAATCCGACGCACCCGGGCAACGACGTCGCGGTCGACCGCCTCGGCGAGATCGGCGATCCGTCGACGTCGGCGATGCTCGCGCGCATCGAGACCCGCGATCCGGAGCGCCTGCGCCACATCGCGAGCTCGATCAGCCGGATCCAGCAGCGCCAGCGCGGCGCGGAGTTCCTGCAGCCGGGGCAGTTGCGCCGCCAGCTCGAGCGCGTCGCGTGGCTTCGCCTCACGAAGGATCCGACGGCTGCCGCCGAGGCGAAGGCGACCGCGGAGCTGCTGCGCGGACTGGCGCCGCAGGACAAGCTCGCGAACGTGCTCGACGCGTTCCTGAACCTGCCCGCGCCGCAGAGCCCGTTCCGCGGCGAGGAGGTCGAGCGCGTCGAGACGGAGCTGCGGGCCTTCGCGAACGAGCTTCGCGGCCGCTGAAGCGCCGGTGCACGGGGCTTCGGGTCGGATCAGAGCTCGCTCCAGGGGACAGCCGTCACGCGCTCGGTGAGTTGCTGGCGGCGCGGGCACCTGCACACCAACAGGCCTCGCTTGCTGCGCCCCGGGAACTCGTCGAGGAAGGTCTCGAGGTGCCGCGCGTCCTCGGCCCGCGGCCGCTCCGTCCACTTCACTTCGATCGGCAGATCGAGGCGAGGTGTCTCGAACACGAAATCGACTTCGATACCCGTGGCCGTGCGCCAGAATCCGACGCGATACCCCCTGCCGAGGTAGGCGGATCGCGCGAGCAGTTCCTGCGCAACCCAGTGTTCGAGCAGGCGACCTCCCTGCGTCTGCAGCAAGTCGCGGCTCGCAGGCAACTGTGCTGCTGCGTTCCTGACCCCCAGGTCGAAGAAGTAGAACCGCGGCGTCGTGAGTATCCGCTTGCGTGAAGGCTGACCGTAGGCAGGCATCCAGTGACCGAGGAACGTGTCGACGAGGACCTGATAGTAGGTCTTGAGCGTGCTCGCCGGCACGCCACTCTCCTGCGACAGTGCCGCGAGGTTGACTGTCTGACCTGACTCGACTCCGGCAAGGCGCAGGAACACCTGGAAGGGGCCCAGGTCGCGCACCAACGCCTCGCGCCGCACCTCTTCCTCGACGTAGTTGCTGACGTAGGCATCCAAGGTTGCCTGCGCCGATGCGTCCTTCTCGGCTCGCACGCCTGGCAAGCTGCCGTGCAGAAGGCGGCGCGACAGCTCCTGGGCGGGAAACCGCGGGGGCAGTCGCGTCCCGCGCGGCAGCTTGTACGGAGGCGGGGCGATCTCGGGATCCTCGCACGCTTCCTCCCAACGGCAGACCGGGTGCAGATGGAACACATGGCAGCGCCCCGGCAGGAGGTTGGCGGAACCGCTGCGCAGCCGCCGCGCCGAACTGCCGGTCAGATAAAACCGCCAACGCCCAGGCGCCGAATCGTGGAGCGACTGCACCTCCTCGAGCAGGGCTGGCACTTTCTGGATCTCGTCGACGACGACTGTCCTGCACGACTTTGGCAGTGCGCGAAGCTCGCGCCCGAAGCTACCCGGGTCTGCTTCGAGCTGTTGGCGCATCGAGGTGTCCTGAAGGTCGTAGTGACGAGACTCGTCGACCTGGCGCAAGACGTGCTGCAGCAGCGCGGTCTTTCCGGTCTGGCGAGCGCCGAACACCAGTCGGACCTTCTGATGCGCAGTCGTGCTCAGGAGGTCCTTCAACACCGTGCGTCGGAAGAACACTTCTCTGTGGATATACCATGTTTATCCACATTTTGCTACGGATTCGTCTCGTCGATCCGGCGTCGGAGGCGAAGTCCTTGCATCGCCGCGCGGTCGCGGTAGGACACCACGCGCCCATGTTGCGTGTCCTCGCCTGCCTCGCGTTTTCCGCCGCCGCGGTGGCCCAGCTCCCGCTGCCGCAGCGTTACCGCGACGCCGGCGTGCTCCGCTGGGCGTCGGACGCCGAGGGTGGTGCGCCGTTCGTGTTCCTCGATCCCGCGCGTCCCGAGCTCGGCGAGATCGGCTTCGAGGTCGAGATCGCCGACGAGCTCGGCAAGATGCTCGGCATCGCGATGCGGCGCGTGCAGGCGCCGTTCGCGAACCTCGTGCAGACGCTCGAGCGCGACGACTGCGACTTCGCGATGAACGGCCTCGAGCCGACCGACGCGCGGCGCGTGCAGGTGCGGTTCACGCGGCCGTACTACGTGTTCCAGCAGCAGCTGTCGGTCGCGCCGGGAACGACCGGCGTGCGCACGCTCGCCGACCTCGCCGGCAAACGCGTCGGTGCGCTCGGCGAGTCGCAGAGCCACAAGCTGCTGCTCGCACATCCGGGCATCGAGACCGTCGTCTACGAGAGCAGCACGACGGCGTACGAGGACGTGCTCAACGGGCGCACCGTGGCGGCGCTGGCCGACCTGCCGATCGCGCGTGGGTTGCGGCCGCTGTATCCGCGGCTCGTCGACGTCGGCGAGCCGTTCGGCGAGGACTACTACGTGATCGCCGTGCGCATGGACGGCGCCGACCTGCAGGCCGTGCTCGACGAGGCAGTCGGCACGTTGATCGCGAACGGCACGCTCGAACGGATCTACCGCAAGTGGAACCTCTGGGTGCCGGCCGAGGCGCGGCTCGCCGAACCCGAGGTCGTGCGCAAGGTGCGCGATGGCAAGGCCGCCGAGGGCGCGGGCGAGATCGCGTGGGGTCCCGCGATGGCGTCGCTCGGCAAGGCCGCACTCGTCACGTTCGGGATCTCGGTCGCGTCGTTCGCGCTCGCCGTGGTGGTCGGCCTGTGCATCGCGCTGGTGCGCCTGCACGGTCCGCTGCCGCTGCGCTGGTGTGCGGTCGGCTACGTCGAGATGCTGCGCGGCACGCCGATCCTCGTGCAGTTGCTGCTTCTCTACTACGGGCTCGGCTCGATCGGGTGGCTGCGCGAGATGGCGCCGTTCGCGTGGGTGTTCAAGACCGACGACTACACCGCCGTGCGCATCAGCATCCTCGGCCTCGCCCTCAACTATTCAGCCTACGAAGCCGAGATCTACCGCGGTGCTTTGCTCGCGATCCCGCGCGGCCAGCGCGAAGCGGCCCAAGCACTCGGCCTCACGACCGCGCAGTCGCTGCGCCACGTGATCGTGCCGCAGGCGCTGCGGCTGTCGCTCGCACCGTCGACGAACGACTTCATCGCGCTGTTCAAGGACAGCTCGATCGTGATGGTGATAACGGTCGTCGAGCTAACGAAGCAGTACCAGATGCTCGCGAACGCGTCGGGCCGCTTCATCGTGCTCGGGTTCGTCACCTGTGGGCTCTACCTGTGCATGAGCCTGCCGCTCGCCTTCGCGGCGCGGCGCTTCGAGCGGCGGCTCGACAAGGACCGCGCATGATCCGGCTGCGCTCGGTTGGCAAGCGCTACGGTGGGCGGACGCTGTTCGAGCGCCTCGACCTCGACCTCGTGCCCGGCAAGACGACCGTCATCATGGGCCCGAGCGGCAGCGGCAAGAGCACGCTGCTGCGGATCTGCAACCAGCTCGAGCGGCACGACGCGGGTGTGGTCAGCGTCGAGCCGATCGAGATCCCCGCCGGGCTGCCCGAACGCGAGTGGCAGCGCCGCGCCACAGCACTGCGGCGCCGCACCGGCATGGTGTTCCAGGGCTACCAGCTGTTCCCGCACCTGTCCGTGATCGACAACGTCACGCTGGCGCCGCGCTTTGTGCGCGGCGTCCAGCGTGCGGTGGCCGAAGCGAGGGCGAAGGAACTGCTCGAGCTGGTCGGCATGGCTGCGGCGGTCGATCGGTTCCCCGCGCGTCTGTCGGGCGGTGAATCGCAGCGCGTCGCGATCGCGCGGGCCCTGGCGACCGAACCCGAGGTGCTGCTGCTCGACGAGCCGACCTCGGCATTGGATCCGACGAGCACGGAAGGAGTCGTGCAGGTGATCCGCGACTTGCGCCGGCGTGGCTTCACGCTCGCGATGGTGACGCACGATCCGGATCTCGGGCGCAGCCTCGCGGACCATCTCATCGAGCTGCCGCAGGCAGCTCGATGTTGATCGAGCATTGGTGTATCTGGACGCACCCAACCTGTCAGGGGGCAGACCGGCACAGCGGTTCGGGAGGTGACGGTTCGAGTTGGCTGATTGTGTTGGGGGGACGGGCGGAGGCGGCGTGAATGGAACCCACGCTGAGGCATGGACACTTGCCGAAGTCTGTCATGCCCACCGATCCGCGCCGCCGGAGGCACCTGATCGAACAGGCCCTCGACCGCCTACTGCACGAGTGCGCCGCCTTCCTCGACGGCGTCTACGGCGACGATGCGCACTGCGCGCCCGCATTCCGTTTCGCCGTTGACGAAGACGATGTCGAGGTCGCCGTCCTGGTCCACGTCTGCCATGGCCGCGCCAGTCGTCGGGTCAGCGTCCGACGGCAGCCTCGCTGTGGCATCGGCGAAGTGGCCGGTGCCGTCGTTGAGGTAGAGCCTGTTCTGCTGTCCGTCTGTCTGGAACCAGTACCAGTGTGTGCTCAACAGGCCGCCGCTGTCCCCGGAGCTGAGCACGTTGTTTGCGCAAACCAAGTCGAGGTCGCCGTCGCCGTCGACATCGCCGAGCACCACGGCCGCGGTAGGGTCGGTGTCCACGGGCATGCGGGCCATTGTGGCATCGGTGAAGTAGCCGGTGCCGTTGTTGACATAGAGGCAGTTCCGGTCTCCATCATTGCCGAACACGATGTCGAGGTCACCATCGCCGTCGACGTCGCCCAGTGCCACCGAAGTGGTGTATCCGAAGGAGAACGGCATCCGGCCCGCAGTCGCATCGGTGAAGTTGCCCATGCCGTCGTTGAGGTGGAGCATCCCGAACTCGCCGTCGCCGCCGCTCGGTGCGACCGCCGCGCCGACCCGAGTCGACCGCCGGTGACCGGTGGCGGCCGATGATCAGAGACGGAACGTCACAGGGTTGCTGGTGGTCGCGCCTCCGACCGCCAGCGCGACAGCCTGTGCCGTCCAGTCGGACCCGGAACGCGCGGCGGTCACCGCATGGCTGCTCGGCAGCGGCGGCAGGCCGATCACCACGATCGGTATCGTCAGGTCGAAGAACACGCCGCCGAACGGCGGCAGCACGAAGCCCGGGCCGGCGACGCCGAGCGCCAGCAGCGCGGGCAGACCCGCGGTGCCAGCGAAGTCGAAGGTCACGTGCGCCTGCGTCGGCGACGTCGGGGCGACGGTGACCATCAGCCGCACGAGGGTGAACTCATGGGCGCCGCAGTCGATGCGCAGGCTGCCGTCGAGGTTGCCGTCGAGCCAGCGGGGCACGCCGGCGAGGTCGCGTCCGACGCTGGTCGCGACCGGGTCGGCACGATCCAGGCACGGCGACGTCGCCAACAGCCGCAGGTCGTCGTCCTCGTCGCCGAGCACGTTGTTGGGGCCATTGCTGTCGACGAACTGCGGGTCGGCATCGAAGCTGCCGGGGTAGTCGAGCGGGTCGATGGGGTCCTCGCCGGGAGCGGCGATCAGCAGGTTCATCACGCACGAGTACCGCGGCTTGGCGCCGCGGCACTGCGAACGCCCGACCTGCCCGACCGAGTCGGTGTTGTTCCAGAAGATGCAGCCGGTCACCGGGCCGGTGGTGTGGTCGAAGTAGGCGCCCCCGCCGTCGTCACTGGCGTTGCCGTTGACGAACGTGCTGTTCTCGACCGGCACCGCGGGTGTGCCGACCAGCCCGATCGCCGCCAGGCCCCCGCCGATGCCGCCCCAGGACCCGCTACCGCTGGTGTTGTAGGCGACGACGTCGTTGTCGTTGAACACGCAGCCACTGACCGTCAGCGCCGCGTAGCTGAAGATGCCGCCGCCGGCGTTGGCCCGGTTGTCGACGAAGGTGCAGTTGCGGATGGTGCTGCCGGCGGTGCCGTTGTAGATGGCGCCGCCGACCGCGCCGTAGAACTGGCCGGCGGCGTAGAAGTTTCGGCTCAGGTTGCCGGCGAAGCGGCAGCTCTCGACCAGCGCCGTGCTGCCGGTGGCGATGTAGAGCGCGCCGCCGACGCCTTGTTGGCCGCTGCGCGAAGTGTTGGCGCGGAACGTGCACTCGCGCAGTGTCGCCTGCGCGGAGCCGTCGACGGCGACGGCACCGCCGCGGCCGTCGGAAACCACGTTCTCGACAAAGCTGCACGCAGCGAACGAAGGGTTGCCGCCGTACACCGCGACGGCGCCCCCGCCCCAGTAGCCGATGCAGTGGCGGAACGTGCAGTTGGCGATGCGCGGGCTGCCGCCGGCGACTCGCAGGCCGCCGCCGCTGGTCTGCGGCGGCGACCCGGTGGGGCTGATCGCCCAGCCGTGGGTGATGGTGAAGCCGTCGAGTACGGCCGTCGCGTCGACGCCGTTGGCGACGACGACCTGGTAGGAGTTGGTGCCGTAACCGTTCGCGGTCTGGTACCACGAGAGGCCGGAGCCCTGCACGTCGTTGCCGTCGAGGTCGCCGTGCAGCACGGTGGGGTTGGCGACTACGTCGCGCTGCCAGCGCGCGGTCTCGGTGCCGGCAAAGCCGCCGTAGAGGGCGACACCGGTGCGCAAGGCGAAGGACACGGTCTGGTTGCCCGCCGTCGCCGGGTAGTAGGTTCCGGCCGCGACCCAGAGTTCGCTGTTGCCAGGCGCGGTGGTGAGCGCCGGCTGCAGGTCGACGAAGGCGTCGGCCCACGACGTGCCGTTGTTGGCGCCGGTGGCGGTGGCGTCGACGTAGCGGATCTGTTGGCCGGCCGCGGTGGAGCTGAAGGCGGCGGCGAGGGCAGAGGTGAGTGCGATGGAAAGGCGGTGCATGGGGATCGGCGTCGTGAGGGGCCGTGGGGCGGGGTGGATGCGCGCAGCGGTGTCAGGCGTTGGTGGCCGTTCCTGCAAGAACGACGCCGAGAGTACTGCCGGGGTCGCGCACGGGGGCTACGCACTGCGGCGGAGGTCAGGCGTGCAAGATCTGCAGGCGGGTGGGCAGGAACTACTCGCCGGGTGGCGTAGCGCCGGGCACGGCGCGGCGCAGCGCGGCCAGTGGCCGCACGAGCTCGTGTTCGACCTGGGGCCGCACGGCGAGCGCCGGCAGGACGTCGAGGTCGTCGCGAGCACGACGACCGACGTGCGCATCACGCTGCCCTGACGTCCGTCAGCGCAGGACACCTCCGACCGGCGGTGCGGCCTCGAGCGGCAGCGCGGCGCCGGCGACGGCCTGCACGAAGAACGGCGCGTGCAGCAGCGCGGGCGTGTTCGGCACGGCGACGGCGAACGGCACGACGCCGTTCGCGCCGGTGATCCCCGCGCCGAGGACCGCGAAGCCCGCGAGCGGCAGCCACGCGGGGTCGGACAGCAGCGGCAGCACCGACGCCGACAGCTTGTCGCTGAACAGCGTGAGCACGGGCGTCGCGGACGCCGAGCGATAGCGGACGGTCCACGTCGTGCCGCGCGCGATCGCGGGCGTGACGCCATCGAGCCCGAACAGCGCTGCAGCCGCGAGCGGCCCGACCACCGGTGTGCCCGGCGGCATGCCGGGTCCACCGACGAGCGTCGACCTCGCTTCCTGCACTGGCACGGCACCGGCGTTCACGAGGGAGCCGCCGGCCGGTGTTCGAATGCCCGTCGCCGCCGCGCAGCTGGCAGTCGGCCAGCCACACGCGCGACGTCGACGCGACGTGCACCCCGTTGCCAGCCGGCCAGAACGGGTTCAGCGACGCGCTGTCGCCGCCGACGGCGATGCAGTTAGCGAAGTGCACGTCCGAGTCGTCGACCAGCACGCCGTGGCCGCCGCGCCCCGAGAGGTCCCAGTTCAGGTTGCCGCCGAGGAACAGGCAGTCGGCCGCGGCGACGGTCGACACAGCGTTGCAGCACGACGCGCGCGTTCTGCGCCACGAGCGCAGACGAGACCGACCTTCTGCATGGGCGTGCTCGAGAAGTTCCGCGTCGAGATGATCGGCGGGCTGATTGCGCATCTGTGGAGTTGATGGACTTCACAAGTCTCCATCGCGCACGTCTCGGTCAATGGGAATGGGGCCAGCTGCTTCAGTGCTGCTCCCTGTTCAGCGCCTCGAACAACCAGGCTCGCGCGAAGGTCACCGCAACACCAAATCCCTGCTCACGGCCGCCCTGTCGACGGCTCTGTTCTTCTTCGGCGCCGCACCGGTGCAGGCCCAGGCCGGGCTCGTCTCGAAGGGGCACGGCACCTTCCAGGTCTTCACCCAGCCGGCAATCATCGGTTTCACGTTCGCGGTGGCGGAGGAGCCGGACGGCTCGACGAACGGCATCGCGATCTTCCAGGGCTTTCCGGACCGGGCTCGGCCATGATCTGGCGCGTGACGTCCCACATGCGCATCGGCGAGTCGGTGGTGTTCGCGGGCGAGGTCATCGCGGACATCGGCAACGACCCGAACGTGCAGATCGGCCAGACGGTCTTCACCGCAGTCAACGACAACGGGCCCGGCGTCGCGGACGACATCGCGAGCCTCAGCGTGGTGCCGGCGTCCTTCGGCAACCCGACGATCCAGCAGATCGTCGCGGTCATCGGCCCGCCGACGGCGCAGAGCTTCACGCCGGTGCTGTCGGGCGACGTCTGGATCCGCTAGCTAGCCGGGTCGTCGCGTCCGGCGCGGGCTCCGCACCCGCGCCGCCGCGCGGCTGCGCGGCAGAGCGCGGGCTGCCG
>DASVAL010000091.1:0-14289 GCA_036376355.1 Planctomycetota bacterium | reverse complement strand
ACTGGTCGCGATGCCAACCCCGCTGCCACCGCTGCCGGCCCTTGCCCTGTTGCTCGGCGGGGGCGCGGTCGCGCAGTGGCTCGCCTGGCGCCTGCGGATCCCGGCGATCCTGGTGCTGCTGCTCGCTGGCTTCGTGGTGGGGCCGGTCACGGGTCTGCTCGACCCCGACGCGGTGTTCGGCGCCGCGTTCCGGCCGCTGGTGTCGCTCTCGGTGGGCCTGATCCTGTTCGAAGGCGGCCTCACGCTGCGCTTCGACGAGCTGCGTGGTGCCGGCCGCCTCGTGCGCAACCTCGTCAGCGTCGGTGCCTTCGTCACCTGGGTGTTGACGACGCTGGCGGGCGTCTACATCGCCGGCGTCGGCTTCGACGTCGCGCTGCTGGTCGGCGCGATCCTCGTGCTGACGGGGCCGACGGTGGTCATCCCGCTGGTCCGTTACGTGCGGCCGAGGCCGCCGCTCGGCCAGATCCTGCGATGGGAGGGCATCCTGATCGACCCGATCGGCGCGCTGCTGGCGTTGCTCGTGCTCGAAGCGCTGACCGGACCCGACGACGCGACCACCTGGCAGGTGGTCCTCAGCATCGTGCGCACGCTCGTGTTCGGCGGCGGGCTCGGCGTGCTGGCCGGCCTCGGCCTCGCGCGCGCCATCAAGCGCTGCCTCGTGCCGGACATGCTGCACGTGCCGGTCACGTTCGGTTGCGTCACGGCGACGTTCGTGGTCGCGAACATGGCGCAGCCCGAGGCCGGCCTGCTCGCGACGACCGTAATGGGCATCGTGCTCGCGAACCGCCGCACGATCGACATCGCGCACATCCTCGAATGGAAGGAGCAGCTGTCGACGATCCTGCTGTCGGTGCTCTTCCTCGCGATCGCCGCGCGCGTGCCGCTCGAGCAGCTCACGCATCTCGGCTGGCGCGCGGTGTTCTACACCGCGGCGCTGGTGCTGATCGTGCGCCCGGTGGCCGTCTGGGTGTCGACGCGGCACAGCAGCCTGCCGTGGCCGGACCGCGCGTTCCTGATGGCGATGGCGCCGCGCGGCATCGTCGCCGCGGCAGTCAGCTCGGAGTTCTCGCTGCACTTCGAGCACAGCGGCAACCCCGGGGCTCCGGCGATCGTCGCGCTCGTGTTTCCGGTGATCGTGCTGACCGTCGTCTGCTACGGCCTCTCGGCGCGCCCGCTCGCGCGGCTGTTCGGCGTCGCGAAGGCCGACCCGCAGGGTGTGCTCGTCGTCGGCGCCGACGTTGTCGGCCGCGAGATCGGGAAAGCGCTGCGCGAGCAGGGCCTCGACGTGCTGCTCGTCGACACGAACGAGGCGAATGCCGCCGCGGCGCGCGCGCTCGGCCTGCGCACGTGGCACGGCAGCGTGCTGTCGACTCGCTTCGCCGACGAAGCCGAGCTCGCCGGCATCGGCCACGTGCTGGCGATCACGCCGAGCGACGAGGTCAACCGGCTCGCGATGCAGCAGTTCCTGCCGATGTTCGGCCGCGCGGCCCTGTTCCGCGTCAGCCCTTCCGGCGCGCCGCGGCCCGGACGCGACGCGGCTCCCGGACGCGTGTTCGCTTCGGCGAGCACGACGATCGAGTCGCTGCGCGACGCGTTGCAGTCCGGTTGGGGCATCAAGGCGACCTGGCTCACGAACGAGTTCGGGCCGGGGCACTACCAGACGCACTATGGGAAACGCGCGTTGCCGCTGTTCGTGCTGAGCGCCGACCGCAAGCTGCAGATCGTCACCGAGGACGGTGGGGCGGCGTTGCGCGTGGGCAGCATCGTGCTCAGCCTCGTGCCGCCGCGTGAATCGGCGCGCGTGGCCGCGGTGCGCGCCGGCGACGAACCCGCGTCCTGACGGCCGCCCCTCGGCTGGCCTTCACTTGCCCGGCGACTGCTTGCCTGACGCCGCCGCACCGACCGTGAGCTGCAGCTTCTTGCTGCGCAGCTCGGCCGCGGCCTCACCCTCGGCCACGTCGAGCCGCAGCGCGAGCTCGAGCTCGTGCACACCGTCGGCCAGCGCCGGCTTGCCGTTCGCGGCCAGCATCCCGCCGACGTCCGCCGGGTAATACAGCGCACTGCCGTGCTCGAGCTGCAGCATGCACTCACCCTGCGTGGGGACCTGGCGCGGCTTCGACTTCGGCCACCGCATCGGCAGCGGCAACGAAGTGGCGCCGACGGTCAGGGTCGCCCGGCCCGTGACGTGGGCTCGCGTGCCGCCGACGTTCCACAACACGACTTCGATCTGGCCCGGTTTCCCGCGCTGGCACAATCCTGCGCGCCAGCCGTGCACCGCCGGACCGAGTGCTTCGATGCGCGCGGCCGCGAGCTGCCAGTTCGCGCTCGCTTCGCCGGCAACGCCCGCGACGGCGGGCTTGCCGAGCCAACGCAGCATCGCGGCGACGTCGCCATCGGTCGTGATCGGGAAGCTGACTGCGAGCTGCTCGCGCACGAGCCGCAGGTTCGGCCCCTTCGTCTCGGCGGTGCGCATCTCGATCCTGGTCGCGGGTCCGGGGCCGAGCGGGTGCGGCGTCACGCCGCCGTGCTCGATCCGCCACGTGCCGCCGCCGAGCCGCCCGTCCGGGTCCTCCCACTTCTGGCCGACCAGTGCCCGCGCCGCGGCCTCGCCGGCTTCGGACGGCATGGGGCCGTCGTAGCCGGGGACGGGACCCTGCTGCGCGGCAGCAGCGGCAGCGAGGAGCAATGAGCAGAGCGAACGAAGGGAGTGGCGATGCATCGGGCGTCGGGTGTGGGGTTGCCGGGCGGAAAAGTCGCGCGCGAACGTGATGGTCGGGCCGCGGTTCCCGCCCAGCCGCTCGGGCGGCGCGCTCGGAGCACGTGTCTTCTACTGCACGCCTCAGCAGGGTGGGGGAGCGGGCATGGTCATCTTCCTCGTCGAGACATGCCCGTGCATGCTCCGGCCACAGCGCCGCCCGCCCTCTTCTCCCTTGCAGGAGTCTCCATGCGCGCAGCGCTGCTCGTCCTCGTGTTCGCGTTCCACCCGCTAGGCGAAGGCACCACGCAACAGCCCGTGCGACCGTCGAACAACGAACCGGCCCCCAAGCCCGCGGCCCAGCCCGCTGGCGCCGTGCCGGTGCTGATCCTCGGCACCTACCACTTCGCGAACCCCAACCTCGACCAGGTCAAGACGAAGTTCGACGACCACAAGTCGGAACGGCGCCAGCGCGAGATCGAGGACGTCTGCAAGCTGCTGGCCGCGTTCGCGCCGACGAAGATCGCCGTCGAGGCACTGCCGGGCGAAGCGTTGCAGCGCAGCTTCGACGCGTATCGCGCGGGCACGCGCGAGCTCGCGGTCAACGAGAGCGAACAGCTCGGCATGCGCCTCGCCAAGACGCTCGGTCACGAACGGATCTTCGGCATCGACAGCAAGCTCGACCTGGATCTGAATGCGGTGATGGAGGCCGGCAAGCGCAGCGGCCGGAGCAGCTGCTGGCCATCCCGATGGTTTCGCCCCGCTACCCGAGCTCGAACTGGCGCTTCGCGTCGACGACGTCGCGGTTGATCGACACGATCGCCTCGTCGAGCCGCGCGGCGAGCTGCTGGCCCTTGCCTACCGCCATGCGGACCTGCCGCATCATCTGGATCGCCATGCGCAGCGTGCGCACGACGTCGCCGGCGTCCGTGTGCGCGAAGCGCTCGAGGTCGTCGACCGAGCCGCCGCGGCTCCACGAGTCGACGGCCGCCGCGATGCCCCAGTCGGGCTCCTTGATCGTCTGCTCGACGCCTTGCAGCAGCTCGATCGCGACGAACCGCCGCACGGCATCCGTGACCGCCTGCATCAGCGGCCCCTGTTCGCGCCGCGCGCCGCGCAGCTCGACGCGCCGGCGTTCTTCGTGGATCAGCGACGCGAACGTCACGGCCAGCTGGTGCATGTCCATGCGCTCGAGCACGCCGCTGAACAGCAGCTCCGTGGCCTGGATCTCGTAGCCGTTGATGCGCTGCGCGAGCTTGCCGCGCGGCTCGATGCCCTTCTCGCCGAGATAGCCGGCGTCGCGCAGGATCTGCACGCGGACGGCGAGTGCAGCGCGAGCCGCCGCGCGCTTCTTCGCGCGCGCGCTCGGCGTGCCCTTCTGGGCCTGGAAGGCCGCGAAGCTCTTGTCGTAGGCCTCGAGCAGGCCCTGCCCGCCGAGCCGGTCGTAGAGGTTCAGGACCGTCGAGTACGAGAGGTTGAAGCGCGACGTGATCGGCTCGACCTTTCCGCTGTGGTAGCGCGACAGCGGCGCTTCGAGCAGGTCCTCGTCCTCGAGGATCGAGATCACGAGCCCGCTCTGGTCGAGTCCCTGCCGGCCCGCGCGTCCGGCCATCTGCAGGTAGTCGCGGCTCTTCATGTAGTCCATCTGCACGCCGTCGAACTTGCGCAGCAGATCGAAGATCACCGTGCGCGCCGGCATGTTGATGCCGAGCGCGAACGTCTCGGTCGTGAACAGCAGCTTCAGCAGGCCCGACGTGAACAGGCGCTCGACGACCTCCTTGTGGATCGGCAGCATGCCGGCGTGGTGGAAGCCGACGCCCTGCAGCGCGCGGCCGAGGATGCCGCGCAGGCCAGGATCGGCGTCGGCGTCGAGCTCGAAACGCGCGCAGATGTCCTCGAACTGCGCCTTCATCGCGCTCGCTTCGGTGCGGTCGAGCAGGCGCCGGTGCATGCTGCGTTCGGCCTTGATCTCGCACTCCTTGCGCGAGAAACAGAAATAGAGCGCCGGCAGCAGGTCCCGGTGCTGGATCTCGTCGAGCAACAGCACGTAGGGCCGCGGGCCGAACGGCGTGCGCCGGCCCTGGGCGCGCTCGCGCTTGTCGCCCCAGCGGCTGCGCTCGCGTTCTCGTCGACCCATGCGGCCGCCGTGCCGCGTCTCGCGCGCCGCGGCGCGCTGGTGGAACGAGATCGCGCGAGGGCGCTGCGCGAGCTGGAACACGCCGGCGTCGGCGTGGAAGAGCCGGTGCGAGAGCGGCACGGGCCTCTTCGTGTGCTCGATGATCGCGAGCTCGTGGCGGCGCACGGAGCGCACCCACGCGCCGAACTCCTGCAGGTTCGCGATCGTGGCCGAGAGGCCGACGAAGCGCACGTGCGGCGGCGCGAAGATCAGGCTCTCCTCCCAGACGGTGCCGCGCTCGAGGTCGTCGACGAAGTGCACCTCGTCGAAGATCGCGAAGTCCGTGTCGTGGAAGCGCGCCGGATCCTCGAACACCGCGTTGCGGAAGATCTCGGTCGTCATGATCACGACCGGCGCGTCGGGGTCGAGCGTCAGGTCGCCCGTCATGAGGCCGACGCGCAGGCCGTCGGCCTTGAAGTCGCGGAACTTCTGGTTGCTGAGCGCCTTGATCGGGCTCGTGTAGATCGCGCGCCTTCCCGTGCGCACGGCGCGATCGATCGCATACTCGGCCACGAGCGTCTTGCCCGATCCGGTGGGGGCGGCCAGCAGCACGTTCTTGCCCGCTTCGATGGCGGACGCGGCCTCGACCTGGAAATCATTGAGCGTGTAGCCCTTGAACTCCATTGCAGGCGGTCCTGGCTCGACGCTCGGCACGGGGCCAGCATCGCACACGGCCTTCGGCTTGGGAATCGCGCAGTCCGGTAGCTGTTGCGGAACCCTGCGCGCCGCGCGGCTGTGAGATCTTGTTCACCTTGTCCACAGCGCGTCCGCGCGCGAGGCTCGGCGACGGCAGAACGGGCCGAACCAAGCCGCGAACGAATGCTGGCGCACGAACGGCTCGTGGCTATGCTGCGCCGCACTTCGCCATCGGGCGGAGCGTTTCGCAACCGGTCCTGTCGCGGCCTTGCCAGGTCGCGATTCCCCTGCGCCCTGGTGGTCACCTCGGCGCACCAACCCTGGAGACAGCCATGGAAGCCAAGACGGAAGTCAACGTCAGCAAGTTCGTCGCGCGCCACCTCGCGCAGATCAAGATCGTGTCGCGCCTGTTCGAGCACGAGCTCGAGGCCGCGAAGGGCGCCCGCGAGATCACGATCGATCGCGAGCTGATCGAGAACACGCTCGACACGCTCGAGATCTTCACCGACGACTGCGAGGGCGTGAGCGGCACCTCGCGCGACCGCACGAAGGCGGAGCCGAAGCCCGTCGTCGCGCGCCTGAACTGATCGCGCCGACGTGCCGTGATTCCCGGGTCGCCGCGGGGCGACCCACCAACCAGCGGAACGTCGCTGCTGTCGCCCGATCGCGGCGACGTTTCTGGATACCCGTCGCGGCGGGGCAAAGCCGCGCGGTGGCGGTGCTGCAGTAGCCCGAAGACGATCTCGAACCAGGCACGTTGGCCGCTCCACGGAATCGACAGCCTGCTGCCGGAGCCGCCCGTTGGGCGGCGCGCATCGTCGTCTTGAGTGCGTTCGGGCTCACGCTCTGGCTCTACGGTCCGCGGGCCGCGGCCGTGCTGGCGGCCCGCTTCGAGCAGGCCGTGCAGCACAGTCCGGCCGTGAGCCTCGACCGCGTCGGCTTCGTCGAGCGGCCCGATTGGATGGATACGCCGTTGCTCGTCGCCATCACGACCGAGCTCTCGCCGTGGCTCGCCGACGAGGTCCCGATCCTCGACGAGGGCTCGGCCACGCGCTTGCGCGAAGGTCTCGCGACGGTGCCATGGGTGCGCGAGGTCGCGATCGAACGCGTGTTCCCCGATCGTTTCCGGCTGCGCATCGAGTTGCGCCGTCCCGTGCTCGCGGTCCGCGACGCCGCGGGAGCGGCGCTCTGCCTCGTCGACCGTCAAGCCACGATGCTGCCGTGGGTCGACACGCCGCTGCCCGTGACGACGCTGCACCGCGAGGCCGGTTGGGCTCCGACGATGCCGGTCGTCGTCGGGGAGACTGCTTCCGAGCCACGCGTGCGCGCCGCCGCGGCGATCGCCGTCGAGTGGCGGACCGAGCTCGCACCGCACGTGCCCGACTGTCCTCTGCTGCTCGAGGTCGACGCGACGAACCTGCACGAGCGCTGGATGGTCGGTCCGCATTATCCCGAAGTGCGCGTGAAGCTGCGCCGCAACGACGGCGCGGGCGTGGTCTTCGCGTACGACCGGCCGGTCGACAGCCCGATGCACCGTGTGCCCGTCGAGACGAAGGCCAGCGTGCTCGCCAAGATCCTCGAGCGCCATCCTGGGCTGCAGGGCCTCGTCGCAGGCGACCTGCGCATGTCGCGCCGTTGGGCCGACTGGCTGCAGCCGCGCTCGGGTTTCGGTCGCGATCCGATCGGGCCCTGGAGCGAGCTGATCGCGGCGCCGCGCGGCCGGTGATCAGCGGCCGGCGGCCCGCGGTCAGCCGCCGCAGGCAGCGTGCACGCGCCGGGCGAGGCCGTGCAGATCGAAGCCGCGGTTCTTCGTGCAGCCGAGTCGCACGACGACGATCTGCTCGGTCGGCATGATGATCGCGTACTGGCCTTCGTGTCCGTCCATGCGCAGCAGATCGGCCGGAAGGTCGCGCCACGCGCGTTCGCGCGGCCCGTCGCCGTCGGGGTCCGCGTTGAGCCAGACGTGGTCGCCGAAGCGGCCCTGGCTCGCGCGCGGCTGCGAGGACTTCGCGACCCATCCCTTCGGCAGGACACGCCGCCCCGCGACCTCGCCGTCGTGTGCGTAGAGCATCGCGAAGCGCGCCCAGTCGCGTGCACACATGAAGCCGTACGAGCTGCCGACGAACGTGCCGCCCGGATCGGTCTCGAGCACCGCAGTGCGCATGCCGAGCGGGCCGAACAGGGCGTCGCGCGGGAACGCCCAGTACTCGGCGTCGCTCGCGAACGTGCTGCGCAGGATGCGGCACACGAGGTTCGTGCAACCGCTGCTGTAGCGGTACTCGGTGCCGGCCGGACGGCTCTGCGGTTGTTGCGCGTACACGGAGCCGTGGTCGCTCGACCCGAACAGCATGCGCAGCGCGTCGCTCTGCGGGTCCTCGTAGGACTCGTTCCACGACAGCCCGGCCGTCATCGACAGCAGGTCTCGCAGGCGCAGCTTGCTGCGCGGATCGTCGGCGTTCGTGATCCACTCGGGCACCGGCAGCGGCGCCTCTGGATCGAGTGCACCTTGCGCGATGCGGATGCCGATCAGCGCGTTCACGATCGTCTTGCTCATCGACCAGCCCGGCAGCGGCATGTCCGCGCGGTAGCCGGGGGCGTAACGCTCCGCGACGAGCCGGCCCTCGTGCACCACGACGAGCGCGCGCGTGTGCACGCGCGGGCCCGACGCTGGTTCCGTGAACGCGATGTCGATGGCCTCGGTCAGCGCCTTCATGTCGACACGCCCGGGGGCGGCCTCGGGCAGCCGATCGCCGAGGGGCCAGTCGATCTGGCTCGGATCGCGCTCGCCAGCGGCTGCGGCCGCGGCCGGCGCGCCGCGCGCCCGCAAGCGGTCCGCGGTGGCGTCGGGGCGCACGAGCGAGCAGCCGAGGTTGCTCGTCGCGACCGCCACGGCCTTCGCGGCGCCGAGGCTGCAGGTCACGGTCCGGTTCTCGTTGTCGACGTCGAACTTCAGGAACGGGCGGATCAGGATCTCGAGCGGGCGCGTCGGCGCGAGCTCCTCGGCCAGCACGGAATCGAGCGTGCGGCCGCTCACGAACAGCGCCGACGCCGCGATCTTCGCTGCGTAGGCCGCCGCGACCTCGGCCATCTCCTTGCTCGGCTGGGCCTGGCCCTGGCAGGCCAGCGGAGCGGCGGAGAGCAGCGTCGCGAGCAGCACGGGAACGGGCTTGCGCATGAGGGCATGGTACCGCGTCGACGACGGTCGCAACCGCAGCATGGTCGAGTATCGTCGCGTCATGCGCGTGGGCTTCTGCGTGATGCTGCTCGCCCTCGGTTCCTGCCGAGCGCCCGAGGCGGCGCGCGGCGCCGATGCGGCGGCCGGTTCGGCGGCGGACGGCAAGCTGCTGCTGCAGTCGTTCCTGTGCGAGCTGCCGCCCGTCGCGTCGACGGCCTGCGAGCGCGCCACGTCGTTCGCGGAATGGAAGTCGCTGCGCGGGCGGCTCGGTGGCGAGGTCGCGGCGCTGCCCGACGATTGGTGCAGCTTCGCCGGGGACGCGGTCATCGTCGTGGTCACGGCGGCTGCCGCGGTGCGGCCCGGGTTCGACTGCACGATCGGCTCGGAGGAGGGTGTCGACGTGCTGACGCTCGCGCAGCAGGGGCTGCCGTCGGGCCCCGCGGGCTCGTGGGCCTTCGTCATGCGCGTCGCCTGTCGCCCGGCGCAACTCGCGGTCGTGCTGCGCCGGAACGGTCCAGGCGGCGAGACGGCGGAGCAGACGTTGCGCGTGTTCCCGGCGCAGTGAACCCGCGAACGCCGCACGCTGCCGTCAACCCTTCTGACCGCGCAGCGCGTCGAGCCGCGCGCGCAGCAGCGCATCGACGACCGCGGGATCGGCGCGGCCCTTGCAGGCGCGCATCACGTGGCCCTTCAGCGAGTCGAGCGCACGCTCCTTGCCGGCGAGCACGGCGGCCTTCGCCTCGGGCAGCGCCTGCAGCGCCGCATCGACGAGCGGCTGCAGCGTCGGGGCGTCGGCGATGCGCAACAGACCGAGCGCCGCCATCGCGTCGGCGGCCGAGCCCGCGTGCGCGAGCATGTGGCGGAACACTGCGCGCGCCGAGACCTGCGTCAGCGCCTTGCTCGCGAGCAGGCGCAGCAGCTCGGCGAGGCGCGGTGGTGCGATCGGGAACTCGGCGAGCGGCGTCTTCCGCTCACGTTGCGCGGGCAGCACGTCGCTCATGACCCAGTTGCTCGCGGTCTTCGCGTCGATGCCCTCCGCGACGACGGCCTCGAACCAGTCGCCGATCGCGCGGTCGCGCGTCAGCACGTCGGCGTCGTAGGCCGGCAGCCCGTGCACGGAACGGTAACGCTCGCGCCGCGGTGCGGGCAGCTCGCCGAGTGCCCGGCGCTGGGCCTCGACGAAGGCCTCGTCGAGCACGAGCGGCGGCAGGTCGGGGTCGGGGAAGTAGCGGTAGTCGGGCGCGGACTCCTTGCTGCGCTGCGACCGCGACTCGCCGGCTTCGTCGTTCCAGCCGCGCGTCTCGGGCAGGATGCGGCCGCCGGCCGAGAGCACGGCGGCCTGGCGCCGCTCTTCGTACTCGAGCGCACGCTGGACCATCTTCAGCGAGTTGAGGTTCTTGAGCTCGACCTTGGTGCCGAACTTCGTGGAGCCGACCGGCATCAGCGAGATGTTCGCGTCGCAGCGCATCGAGCCGAGCTCCATGTCGCAGTCGCTGACGCCCGCGAAGCGCAGGATCTCGCGCAGGCTCTCGAGCATCGTGTGCGCGTCGGCAGGCGTGCGCAGGTCCGGCTCGGTCACGATCTCGACGAGCGGCACGCCAGCGCGGTTCAGGTCCACGAGCGTGCCGAGGTCGCTGTGCGTGAGCTTGCCGGCGTCCTCTTCGATGTGGATGCGCTCGAGGCGGCAGTGGCGGCCGTCGCCGAGCGGCACGGCGCCGCCGCGGCTCACCGGCTCCTCGTACTGGCTGATCTGGTAACCCTTCGGCAGGTCCGGGTAGAAGTAGTTCTTGCGCGCGAAGCGCGACAGGCGCTGCACGTCGCCGCCGAGTGCCAACGCGGCGCGAACGGCCAGCGCGATCGCGGCGGCGTTCGGGCGCGGCAGCACACCGGGCAGGCCGAGATCGATCGGGTGCACGCGCGTGTTCGGCTCGCCGAGCGCAGCGGCGGGTGCCGGCGAGAACAGCTTGCTCGCCGTCGCGAGTTGCACGTGCACCTCGAGCCCGATCACGGTCGTGTACGTCGTCACGGCAGCGGCCTTCGGAGGTGGTGGTCGGTGTTCGCCTGGAACACGTGCGCGACCTGCAGCAGCAGGTCCTCGCGCAGTGCCGGCGCCATCCACTGCATGCCGATGGGGCGGCCGTCGGCCGTGAAGCCGCACGGCTGCGACAGGGCCGGCAGGCCCGCGAGGCTCGCGGGCACGGTCAGCGCATCGCAGAGGTACATGGCCAGCGGATCGTCGATGTGGCTGCCGATCGGGAAGGCCGGCACCGGCGACGTCGGGCTCAGCAGCAGTTCGCAGCTCGCGAACGCGCGCGCAAAGTCCGCGCAGATCAGCGCGCGCGCGCGCGTGGCCTGGCCGTAGTACTGGTCGTGATAGCCGAACGACAGCGCGAACGTGCCGAGCAGGATGCGCAGCTGGACCTCGTCGCCGAAGCCCGCGCTGCGGCTCTGCATCATCATCGCGTCGCAGCGTGAGATCGCGTCGCGTCGCAGGCCGTAACGCACGCCGTCGTAGCGCGCGAGGTTCGACGAGGCCTCGGCGGTCGCGAGCAGGTAGTAGGTCGGCACGGCGTGCGCGACGGAGGGCAGCGAGCACTCGACGATCTCGGCGCCGAGCCCGCGCAGCTGTGCCACGGCGTTCTGGATCGCGGCCGCGACTTCGGCGTCGAGCCCCGGTCCGTTGAGCTCCCACGGCACGCCGACGCGCAGTCCACGCAGGTCGCGCCGCGCTGCGAGGTGCGGTGTTATGGCCGGCTGCGTCGGCACCGAGGTCGCGTCGGCCGGGTCGGAGCCAGCACTCGCGTCGAGCCACAGTGCGAGGTCCTCGGCCGTGCGCGCGAGGCCGCCGATGCAATCGAGCGAGCTCGCATAGGCGATGAGCCCGTAGCGGCTGACGCGGCCATAGGTCGGTTTGAGGCCCGTGACGCCGCACATCGCGGCGGGCTGCCGCACGGAACCGCCCGTGTCGCTGCCGACTGCGAGCGGGCACAGGTCCGCGGCGACGGCGACGGCGCTGCCGCCGCTGCTGCCGCCTGGCACCAGGTCGGCCCCGAACGGATTGCGTGTCGGGCCGTAGGCCGAGGTCTCGGTCGAGCTCCCCATGCCGAACTCGTCCATGTTCGTTCGCCCGATCAGGATCGCGCCAGCACGCTGCAGCCGCTCGAGCACCGTCGCCGAATACGGCGAACGGAAGCGATCGAGCATGCGGCTGCCCGCAGTCGCGAGCTCGCCGGCGAGCACGAGATTGTCCTTCCAGGCAACCGGGACGCCGGCCAGCGGGCCGAGGGGGTGCCCACCCTGGCGGGCCGCGTCGACGGCCGCGGCAGCCTGCAGCGCTGCTTCGGCACGCGTGCCGAGGATCGCGTTCAAGCCCGTGTCGATGCGCTGCATCCGATCGAGGCACGATGTGACCATCTCGCGTGCGCTGAGCTCGCCGGCGCGCACGGCCGAGGCGATGGCCGCCGCCGACATCTGCCAGAGTGACGTCATCCGTCGACTACACGGGGCACGACGAATGCGCCGGCGGCCTGATGCCGGGTGTTGGCCAGGACCTCGGCGACCGGCATCGCGGGCTCCGCGACGTCCGGCCGCAAGCCCAGCGGCGGCAGGGACGGCAGGCCCGCCGGCGCCGGTCCGGTCGGCAGCTCGCGAAGGGCGTCGAAGGCCGCCACGATGCGTTGCAGCCGGTGCAGCAGGATGGCCTGTCGCTCCGCGGGGAGGTCCAGGCGGGCAAGGCTGGCCAGGTTCTGCAGCTCGACCCGGTCGATGGCGGGGGTGTCCGGCATGGCGCACGGGACATGGTAGAGACACGAAGTGCCGGTGCCAGCGGCATCTGGGCGGGCCTGGCGGGGACCCTCTTCGCCTTTCCGCGGCGTGGTGGAACGCGGGGGGGCGAACAGCTACCATTCCCGCCGCGTTCGCTGCAAAGCGCGCTCTACTCGATGGCTCCGGGACGGTCAGCCCGCGGTTGCGTGGAGCGCGGGCACTGACGTCTCGCGCAAATGGAAAACCCCGAACTCGCGGTCATCGGCCTCACCTGCAACGTGGTGGGTGTCTTCTTCCTGGCCAACTCGATTCGCTTCCGCGAGCCGCGCAAGGCCTTGGAGGATGCACTCGGCGTCGGGGTCCGCAGCCTGCTCAAGGTGCGCGACACGGCGTTGAACAATATGCAGGTGATCATCGGGTTCTTGTTCCTGACGACCGGATTCCTGCTGCAGATCGTGGCCAAGTGGGACATGGAGCCGACCACGCTGCTGTTCTGTGCCGGCATCATCGTGTTCGCCGGTGTCGTGTTCACGATCGGCGCCTACAGTTCGCGCCGCGCGTTCCGCAAGCTGCTGCGTGAGTTCTTCCAGAGCGAAGCGTGGTCGTTCACGGACGACATGCAGCTCACGAAGGAGATCGGCGAGGCGCTCGGAGTTCCGCACGCAAAGGACATGACCGTCGAGGAATACGTGCACCGCGTGCGGATCGCGCTTGGCGTGCAGAACCAGCCGAAGGCGGCTTCGCCCGTCGATCGCGCGCGGCGCATCGCGCTGCCCGGTCGCTGAGTCGCGTCCGCTGTTGCCACGCGGCGCTGCGCACGAAACTGGCGATTCGAGGTCGAGACCGCGCGGTGCGAGTCCACTAGGGTGTGCATTCCCGCTGGCGCCATTGGCATCGACTTGCTCGCGAGCTCGGGCGAGCCCTGTTGGATCTCGCCTTGCCTCCGGCCTGCCCCGCGTGCGGGACTTCGTCCGATGGCCTCTGCGACGGCTGCCAGCAGAACCTGCACAATCGCCCGGATCCGGGCTGCGCGCGGTGTGGCGAGGCCGTGCTGGCCGCGGGCGAATCCTGCGGCGGTGAGCACCGGGAACTGCAGCTGGTGGCGCGGCTCACGGCGCCGTTCCGCTTCGTCGGCACCGGGGGTGCGCTGGTCCGGCGCTTCAAGCTCGATGCCAACGCGGCGGCCGGCGCATTCCTGCTCCGGGCGATGGCCGCCTCCTGGCGGGCCGCGTCGTGCGCCGGCTGGCATCGCGCCCTGCTCGTGCCGGTGCCGCTGCACGGTTCCAGACGGCGCGAGCGCGGATTCGACCAGGCCGAATGGCTGGCCCGCGGGCTGGCTCGCCGGCTCGGGCTCGAGGTGATGCCTGGAGTCCTCGCGCGGCGGCGTGCCACCTTGCCTCAGGGGGATCCGCGCGTGCTGTCGCGGCCGCGCAACGTCGAGGGGGCCTTCGCGGTCGTGAGGCCAGGCTCTGTCGCCGGCCGCCGCGTCGTCCTCGTCGACGATGTCTTCACGTCCGGGGCCACGGCGAGAAGCTGTGCTGCACTGCTGCGCGGCGCGGGCGCGCTCGAAGTCGCAATGCTGGCCGCCTGTCGCAGTTGAGCGCCGTGTCACGCGCCGGCGCAGGGCGCCGGGCCTGGCCGCATGGCCAGCTGGAAATGCCGGGCCCATCTTGACCAACTGCTGCTGCTCGTTACCTTCTCCCCCCCCGCACTTGAGGCCGAGAGGTCCCGGTGTGCGATCTTTGACATTCTGGGTGGCCTCGAAAGAGAAAGTGTGTGAGCGAGGCTGTTGCCCGAGGTGCCGGTCCTGGCCGAGCGGTGATCCGCGAGAGCGGTTTGCCG
>DASVAL010000083.1:0-77173 GCA_036376355.1 Planctomycetota bacterium | reverse complement strand
GACCGTGTTTGGCTGGGCGACGTTCTTGACCGCATCGACGAAGTCGGTCACTTGTTGTTGGAAGGAGGTCGGCGGCCGCCGACCCGAGCTCTGCGTTCCCACCACGAACTGCACAACGCCGGCAGTGAGGAGCGCCACGCCACAGACCACTAGCCAGCCGATCCTGGCCGTGCGTCTCGCGTCCGCTTCGCGCAGCTTCCTCGCGTCGAAGTCAGATGGCGAGCGCGTGAACGGGCGGCTGCGCACTGCCGGAACCATGGCTCACCTCTTCTCGTAATCCGGGCCCGCGGCGAACTCGATCTTGTCGATGTTCTCGCGCTTGGCGAGGTTGATTGCGCTGACGACCTCGTGCCAGGGCACCAACTCGCCTGCGTCCATGATCGCCGGGGTCTCGGGCCTGCCGAGCCGCACGCAACCGGCATGGGCTTCGCGCAGGATCTCCTGCAGGTGCGCGTCGTCGCGGACGACCGTGTAGCCGTACTTCCGGATCGTCCTCTGGTTCGCTTCGTCCCAGAGCAGTGCGACGCGGATCTCCTCGAACGGCGTGTACGGCTCGCAGCCCGAGCTCCGGCTCTTCGGCAACCACGACTCGAACTTGCCTTCGAGCGCCTGGACCTTCATGGAGCACATGAAGAAGACGCACAGGCAGAAGATCACGTCGACCATCGGCACGACCTGGATGCCGACGGGGTCCTTCGGATCTTGCGTGCTGGCCATGGTGGCTCCTGCCCGGCCACTCAGCGCGGGCAGGAGTGGCCCGATCGGGCTCAGCGCAGGTGGCGAGCCCGGAACTTCGTGATGGTCGCCTTGGTGCCTTCCTGGGCAACGATGCCCGGCTCACCCTTTCGCGACTTCGTGGAGCGGATGTTGTCGTCGCTCCAGGCGATGCCTTCGCCGGATACCGAGATCTGGTTGCCGATCGTGCTGACCACGATGTTGTAGGTCTTGCCGTACTCGATCGTGATGGTCGGGTCCTTCGTGACGCCGACCGAGAAGCCGGGGACCTCCTTCGTGTCCATCTTGTCGCCGATGCGCGTGTAGAAGACCAGCGTGCCCGAGTCGACCTTGAACTCGATTTCGAGCACGTAGTCGCGCCAGTTGTTGCCTGGCGTGTAGCTGAGACCGCCTGACGCGGCTTGATCGCCCGCTTCGTTGGTCAACGTCAGGCCCGCGCCGAACGTGTGGCTGAACGAGCTCGAATCCACGACCGCCCAGTTCGCGGCGTCGGTCAGCAGGTTCGGTGTCCACGGCACGCGGTTCAGGTAGGCCTCGTTGAACATGCGCGACACGATCCCGTTGACCTCGGTGTAGGTCTGCCTCCACATCGGGCCGTAGAGGTCCTCCGCGGCCTTGTCCTTGCTCGCCATCGCCTCGTGCAGCAGGATGCGGACCGTGTCCTCGAGTGCACCGTAGGGGGCGAGGCCTTCTCCGGTGGTTGCCGTAGAAGCGCCTTCAGCCGCCTTGCGCAACATCTCGAGGTAGCGTGAGGACACCTGCTTGGCTGCGGCTTCGTATCGACTCTTGATCACGTCGCCTGCGTCGGCGGCCTGCGACGAGAGCTCGGCGTCCCGCACGGCCGCGAAGTCCTTCTCGAGGACGTCGAGCGTCGGACTGCCGGCCAGGTGATCTTCGATGTTCTTCAGCTTCTCCTTCACACCTCGCGTCTTGATCAGGATCTCGAGGGACCTGTTCAGCTTCAGCAGGTGCTGGCTCACCTGCTCCTGGATCTTCGAGCCTCGCCACGGGACGGGAGGTTTGGCGATCATGTCCTTCTTCTGCCGGATCGACTCCTCGCTCTCGAGGTCGGCGCTCAGGATGTTGGTGAGGAAGGCCTGCAGCGAGTCCTGATAGGCCTTCTCCTGCGCTTCGCGCGTGCCGTGCGTGTTCATGACGAACAGCAGCACGATGCCGGTCACCAGCGTGAGGCCGCCGACGACCATCCAACCGATCCTGGCCATGCGCTTCGCGTCGGCTTCGCGCACCTTCCTCGGATCGACCTCGTGATGCGGCGCAGCAGGCGCACGGCGCGGTGCTTCTGCGGCGCGCGGAGCTTCCATGGCCGGGCGCGAGCTGGCTGGTGCGCGGGCTGCCGTGCCCGGGCGCGCCACGCCGACGGCAGGCGAAGCCGGTGCGCTGCGCGCCGGTTGCACGGCGGTCGCGGTGGTCTTCGCGGCCTTCGCCTTGGCGCGTCGCTCGGCGGCGCACTTCGCGCAGAGGATCTTCGATGACGTGACGACTTCGGGCATCTCGAATTTGATGCCGCAGTTCTCACAGACGGACATGGGCTCGGACATCAGTGTTTGCTCTCGGAGGACGACTGGGGTGGATGCGAGTGCAGATGAGGAGCGCGCCATTGAACGGTGGGACGCCGGGCGCGCGAGGAAACCACGCGAATGACACCCCAAGCGACCATGCCCGACAAGGCGAGGATCAAGATAAGCGTTGCGGGATCGCGGAGTGGGAGCGCGGAGCGGCGCTCTTCGGGCACGACCCGCAGTGAGCGTGCCAGCAGATAGGGGATCTTGCGGACTTTGCCCTTGTTGTCTTCGTAGCTCACCAGCCGGTAGAAGTGGCCGGTGATCTCGACGGTGTCGCGCTGTGGGGTCAACGCAGGGGGTTGGGGCATCACGACGTCGACGACGACGGCGTCTTCGGCCTCGTTGTCGGTCAGGAACACGCGCCAGACGTCCGTGACCTCGAAGACCCTCTCGTCGAGCTTCTCGGCCCAGAGGTCCGCGACCAGGCCGCGCACCCTGACGACTTCCCCGCGCTGCATGTCCGGTGCCCGCATGGCGAGCTCGCGGTTGAAGAGCGGTGGTTCGGTGATCACGTCGCCGGGGCGCACGTGATCGTTGAGCATCTGGATCAGGCGCCGGTAGCCCGGGGTCTCCGCGAACCCCGTTCCGTCGACAGGATCGAGCCAGGCGCCGCCGACGACCGTGGCCAGGTCCTTGCGCCGTTGCTCGAGCACCGCGTCGTCCGTGGCCACGGGGAACACCTTCTCGAGCGCTTGCGGGGCGCGCCCGCGGAAGGTGACCATGAAGAACACCATCGCGAGCAGCAGCAGCCCGAGCCCGTAGATGCGACCGGTGTTCAGCGCGAAGCCCGTGCCGCGGGACGCTTGCGCATTCACGAAGCTCGCGAGCGAGCGGCTGCGCGTTGCCCGGGGCATCGGCTCACTTCTTCGCTTCGTAGTCCTTGCCTGCTGCGAACTCGATCTTGTCGATGTTCTCGCGCTTGGCCAGATTGACCACGGCCACGACTTCCTTCCAGGGCACCAGTTCGCCCGCGTCGATGATCGCCGGCGTCTCCGGCTTGCCGAGGCGCAGCCAGCCGGCATAGCTCTCGCGGATCAGCTCCTGCAGGTGGCTGTCGTCGCGGACTTTCTGGTTGCCGAACCTCCGGGTCGTGGTCTTCTCGGCTTCGTTCCAGAACAGCGCGACACGGATCTCCTCGATCGGGGTGTCGAGCGGCATCGGGTTGGACTGCCCTTTGTTCTTCGGCAGCCACGACTCGAACTTGCCTTCCATCTCTTTGAACTTCATGGAGCACATGAAGAAGATGCATAGGCAGAAGATGATGTCGACCATCGGGACGACCTGGATGCTGACTGGGTTGTCGTTCGGGTCTTGGGAACCGGCCATGTTCTGCTCCTGCTCGGAATCTGGGCGCTGCGGGTGGGACGATCGATTGTGGGTGGTTCAGGCGGATCGGTCGATCAGCCCTTGGGTCCTGCGGGTGGTGGCTTGGCGGCGACGACTTCGATCTTGTAGAAGCCGACCTTCGAGCACAGCTGGATCACGCGCTGGACGTTCTTGTAGGGGGCTTCTGCATCGGCGCGCAGCATGATGGCTCGCGTCGAGAAGTAGGTCCCGGGCGGGTTGCCTGCTTCCTCTTCGCCGGGCTGATGCGCGAGATCGTGGAGCGCGGTCCGCAGGTTGTCCCAGTCGGGATACCCCGTGCCCGCGATCTTGACGAACCAATTGCCCTCTTCGCCGACCAGGTTGACGGTCGTGGTCTCGTACCCCTCTTTCTTCTTGGGGTCCTCCTTGACCATGTCCGCCTCCGGGATCTTCATGTCCTCCGTGACGCGCTGCGACATGTCAGCACTGAGCATGAAGAACAGCAGCAGGAGGAACATGATGTCGATCATGGGAATGAGGTTGCAGGCCACATTCTCCTCGACGTCGATACTCTTGAAGCGAGACATTGTGCGGGCCTCAGCCGGTGGTTACGTGCTTGTGCGACGTGATCTTGCCGACGAGGCTGCGCAACATCTCGACCGCCTGCAGGTTCACGGACAGGGTCATCTTCGTGACCTTGTTCTTGAACACGAAGTAGGACGTCAGGAAGACGATCGCGAGGAACAGGCCCAGCGTCGTGTTGACGAGCGACTCGTAGACGCCGATCGCCAGGTCTTTCGGCGTCGGTGCCTTCAGCTGCTCGATGACCTGGAACGAGGAGATCATGCCCGTCACCGTGCCGAGCAGGCCGAGCAGCGGCGCGACGTTGCCGAGCAGTGACAGGTAGCTGATCTTCGCGTTCAGCTTGAACGTCTCTTCGGCGGCAGTCTGCTCGAGCACGCCGACCATTTCCTCGTACCCCGCGTGGCGCATGCGCAGCGCGTTGCCGATCAGGTTGCAGAGGTAACCCTGGTCGTCGTCGCAGACCTCGATGGCCTTCTGGTAGTCCTCTGCCTCGATCAGGGCTTCGAGCTCCTGGATCAGGTCCGGCGGCGCGATCTTCTCACGGCGGATGCTCGTGCAGTGCTCGACGACGAGCGCGGTGCCCGCGATCGAGGTCAGGAGCAGCAGGTAACCGACCGTTCCCGTGGCCTCGAACAACTCGAGCCACGACTTGCCGCCTCCATGGGCAACGGCGGCCGCCGGATCCTGCGCGATCACGAGACCGCTACAGAGCGTGAGGGCAACGACGACGAACACGGACTTTCGGATGATCGGACTCATGGGTACTTCCTTGCTGCGAGGGCTGTCGGGGAGAGATATCGGGGTGAGAATGTGACGTGGGGATGGGGGGATTCGATCCTGCGAGGGATCACTTGCCGGCGTCCTTCGGCAGGTGGGGCGAACTCGGGAATTCCTTGCGGAGCTGCTCCATGCGCTGCCTGGCGCGCGCCGCGTTCTGCTTCTTGCGCGCGTCGTCGGTCTCGAGCTCGGCGAGCTGCTGGAAGGTCCGGCTCGCGCTGGCCAGCGAGCGCTCGTATTCACTGGTGCCTTCGCCAGGTGCCGGGCCGAACTCGACCACGCCGCGCAGGTACATGAACAGCGCTTCGGTCAGCTTCTCGGCGTTCTTGGCCTTCATGGCGTCCTGGAAGTGGATGTCCGCGAGTCCGTTCCATGCACCTGCCAGCACTTCGTTGCCGACGTCGAGGTCGACCAGGGCGCGGTAGGCGTCCTTGGCCTGGTCGACGCGGCCTTCGGCGTACTCACAACGGGCGAGGCCGAGCCGCGCCATCGCGGTCCAGGAGTTCTGCACGTTGCGCGCTGCAGCCGCGGCCTGGTACTTGACCTTGGCGCCGACGGTGTCCTTCTGGGCCTCCTTGAGGCGGCCGCGGAAGTACTCGAACACGACGAGCGCGAGCGCATCGACACCACCGTCGGTGGCTGCCTTCGACACGGCCTCGATCGCCGTCGCACCCGTGGCCGGATCGTTGAGCGCCACGTAGCAGTCGACGATCGCTTGCGACGCGGGCACGAGGTAACGCGACTTCGGGAAGTTCTTGGCGAGATCCTGCATGGCCGTCGCGGCTTCGCTGAACTTGCCCATGCGCTGTTGCGTCAGCGCGAGCTGGAACATCGCGAGCGGCTTGAGCTCCTTGCGCAGGCTCGCGCTGGCGACGACTGCCTCGAGCTTCTGGACCGCGGCCGCGAAGTTGCCACCGGCGATCTGGTTGACGGCCTGCTGGTACTCGACGGCACCGCTGTAGGTCACCTCGACGACGTCGTCCCAGTTGAGGCGTTCGACCTTCTCGTCCTTGCCCTTCTTCGTCTTGATGACGAGCGCGTTGTAGTCCTCGGACTCGATCCTGCCCTCGGCGACCGTGCCGTTGCGCAGTCGCACCTTGTCCTGCGCGATCCCCTGCGTGGAGAGGACCAGGGCAGGGAGGACCAGCGAGAGGCCGAAGGCGATGTTGGGTAGCTGCTTCATGGGGGAGAACTGCATGGGGTCAGTGCGTGTCTGTTTCTTCGTGTCGGGTTCGTCAGCCGCCCTTCCTTGGGAGCTTCGCCTTGATCTGGGTCTTCAGCAGGCTGAAGCGGAGCTTCAGCCCGTACTTGTCGCCGTCGAATTCCGGGTTCGTGCGCTCGAGCGAGCCGAGCGAAACGTCGGCCTCGGGGTAGAGCCCGCGATCGAACGCGGTCTGGATCTGGCCGTAGTACGAGTACCACCATTGCTTGCTGCCGCTCGGCACGCTGCGCCAAACCCTGCCGAACCGCTCGGAAGCGAACACGCGGCGCGACTTGTCCTCGCCGCCGGTCGGCATCTGGGCCGCGAAGGCCCACTCGAGGTAGGCGTTCAAGAGCTCGGGCTTGTTCCGGAGCGAGGCAGCGTCGAGCCGGTCGCCGCTGCGGATGTCGTTCTCCTTGAACACCTTCGTCAGCTCGGCTTCGCACTCTTCCCACTTGCCGAGGTAGCCGAGGATGCTCGCACGGCCGACGCGCGTCTTGTAGGTCGTTGCGTCTGCGTCCTCCAACCGCCGGTAGATGTCGAGCGCGCCTTGCCACGCGGTCGTGTCCCTCGGCTTGAAGTTCTGCAGCTCGAACCAGCCCTCGACGTTCTCGCCGACCTCGTTGACGACGAGGCCGATGATGCGCAGGCGTTCGGCGATCTGGGCGAGCTCGGCGTTCGTCGCGCCGGTCGCGCTGCGCAGGTAGTACGAAGTGGCCTTGGCCCAGTCCTCGTTCGCGGAGCGGCGCTCCTTCTGCTTGCTGCGCTCGACGGCGCGCGTGTCGAGGGCCTGTGCCAGCGATCGGCAGGTGGCGAACAGGTCGCGCGAGTCGCCGGCCTTGGCGAGCGCGGCCTGCATCTCGGCCGCGGCGTCGTCGAGGTTGCCCTGCTCCTGCTTGATGCGGATGCGGAGCGCCCAGATCGTGGGCGCCTGCTTGTCGTCGTCCTTGAGCGTGATCGGCTTCAGGATCTTCTCGGCTTCGGCGGGATTCGCCTTCTTGGCGGAGAGGAACAGGTTCGCGAGTGCGATGCGCGCACCGAACTCGACCTGCTCGATGCGGCCCTTCGCCTTCGGATCGACGACCGTGAGCTTGGCGCTCTCGGCGTCCTTCAGCACGGACTCGAAGCCACCCTGGGCCTTGGCCGTGAACTGCTCCGCCTCTGCCGGCTGGCTGCCCTCGAGCTTGCGTGCGTGCCGATGGTAGGCGTTGGCGGCGTAGTAGCGCGCATCGAGGTAGACGACCGAGTCGGACTTGATGCGTTCGAAGACCTGCGCGGCCTCGAGGGACTTCCCGCCGCGTTCGAGTTGCCTGCCCTCGAGCAGCTGCAGCTGGCCGACGTGCGGATCGGTCGGGTAGTCGCGCACGAGCTGCTTGCTGCGGTCTTCGATGTGCTTCTTGAACACCCCCAAACGGTCCGTTTCGTGGAGCTCGATGTAGCACTGGATCGCGCGCCACAGCGCATCGGGCGCGAACTCGGACTTCGGGAAGCGCTTCACGACCGCGTCATTGGCGACCGCGGCCTCGTGGAACCAGCCCCGCGTCGCGTAGATCGCGCCGGTGATGAACATCGCTTCGGCCGCGAACTTCTCCTCTTCGGGAGCCTTGGCGCTCAGCATCGTCTGCCGGCACATCAGCAGGGCCCGTTCGAACTCGCCCTGGCCGGCCAGCGACTCGGCGATCTGCAGCGTCTTGCCGCTGCCGACGTTGCCGCCGCCGCCGGTCACGATCTGGCTCAGCAGCTCCTGGCCGCGGTATCCCCAGCGGCCCTTCGGATCGATCTCGAGCAGCTTCTGCGCGACCGCAGTCGCCGACGTGTTGTCACCGAGATGCAGGTAGGCTTCACCCTGCGCGGCGAGGACCGCCTTGCCGAGCTGGGCGTCGAGGGCCTGGGGAATCGTCGCGAAGAAGTCCTTCGCGGCGTCGACGATCTTGGCCTGGTCGCCCGCGTCCTTCAGGAACATCGACTTCTGCAGCACGGCCGCGGCGATCACGTCGGCGGCGTTGCTGTCGACCTGGTAGATGCCGGTCTTCTTCTCGTGGTCGAAGCGCTCGCGCAGCGCGATCGCCTCGTCGCAGAGCTCGAGCGCCGCCTCCATGTCACCTATGCGCTTCTGGCACAGGGCCATGATCAGCTTGGCTTCGAAGCCCGCGAACGTGTCACCGAACTCGAGGTCGAAGTCCTCGAGTGCGGCCAGCGACTCCTCGACCAGGTGCTTCGCCGCGAGCGTCTCCGCGGGGTGGATCAGCGACTGGTAGTAGAGGATCTTGCCGATCCCGTAGAAGGCCACGAGCAGCGGCACTTCGGTGCCGGGCTTCTCCTCGTCGCGCAGCGACGCGTAGGACTTCTTGCGCTCCTTGAGGTCGGCCACGGCGGACGCGAACCGCTCGACCGCCTGCTTGCGGATCTCGACCTGCGCGGCGGGATCCTTCTCCTGCGCGAGCAGCTCGACCACGACGTCGGCGAGCAGCCGGTACTGATCGATCACCTCGCTGAGCATGTCCACGCACGCTTCGCTGCCCGGCGCGGCCGCGGCGAGCTGGGCGACCTTGTCGTCGAGGCCCTTGATGATGAGGGCGTGACGCTCCTTCGCGTTGCCTTGCTGCGCGAAGATCGCGATCTTCAGCTTCGTGTGCAGGACATCGACCGCCTTCTTCTCGTCCTCGGGCAGGTTCGACGCGGCGACCAGCTGGCCGATGGTGTCGGCGTAGTCGACGTAGCCGGCCTGCCACAGGCCTTCGAGGAACTTCGCGTTGCGCTTTCCGAGCACCGCCGCGGACTGCCCCGGGAGGACCGCTGCACAGAGCAGCAGCGCGAGCGGGGAGACCGCGGTGCGCAGCAGGAATCGACCACGCGGCCTCACTGCCGCATTGCAGGAATCAGCGTCCAAACGACACCTTGCCGTAGCGGTAGTAGGCCTCGAGGCAGAGCACCATGATCGCCGTGGAGTACACGCGACCGCCGTCTTCACCCCATGGGTCGATCGGATCCCACGAGCCCTTCGGGTTGCCGTCCTTCAGCTGCGTCTTGACCGCGGCATCGGTCATCTTCCTGGCCCAGGCGTCCCACTGCGAGCCGCCGACCTGGTACATCGCGTAGCTCGCGTAGTACCAGTAGTACATGTCGATCGAACCGTCGTTCGGGTCCCACACCGGGGGCTTGCGCATGATGGTCTCGGCAGCCGGCCCCATCGTCTTGCAGTCCTTCGGGTCCTGCTCCATCAGGTAGCGGCACAACAGCACGACGGCCGTCAACGCCTCGGTCTTGCTCTGCGGGAACTTGGCCTGCTTGCCGACCGGACGCGAGCTGCCGTCGCCGACCTTCAGGTAGCCCGAGGCGCCGGTTGCATCGGTCACGCCGTCGAACCACACGATCGAGGCCTTCAGCGCGGCGTCGTCGTAGGCGAGGCCGAACGCCTTCGCCGACAGCAGCGCCTGCACCATCCAGCCCGTGATCGAGGTGTCGTTGTCGTTGTCGCGCGGCTGGTAGCGCCACACGCCGTAGGGATTGCGCGCCTGGGCGATGTAGTTGATCGCGGACTGCGCGGGCTTCTTCAGCGAACGCAGGTTGTCGGAGAGGCCGTAGGCTTCGCACAGCGCGACGGTCGCGATCGCGTGCGAGTAGACGTACGCGCTCGACGCGTTCTGGCCGATCAGGCCGTTGTCCTGGTTCTGCTGCTCGATGATCCACTTGACACCCTTGCGCACGACCTCGCGGTAGGTGCCGATCTTCATCGTGTTGCCTTCGCCGAGGAACGCGAGCAGCGCGAGGCCGCTGACGCCGACGTCGTTGACGGGGCTGCCTGCGCCGGTGCAGGGCTCACCCTCCTTGTCGTGCTTCATGAACTTCTCGCAGTCCCAGCGGCCGTCCTCGTCCTGGTGCTTGCGCAGCCATTCGAGGCCCGCGGTGATCGCTTCGTTGACGCGTCCACCAGCACCGCCCTTGCCGCCCTTGCCGAACCGGCTGCCGTACTTGCCGCCGGGCTTGCGGCCACCGTGCGTCGACGGCGCGATGCCGTGGTGGCCGGGGCCCGTGACGCCGATCGCCGAGCCACCCGTGGTGTCGCCACTCGGGAGGTTCGACAACTCGGTCGGGTCACCTTGCTCGGGCTCGTCGGTCGCGTCCGGATCGAACTCCGTCAAGTCGCTCGGCGTGATGTCCTGGTCCTTGAGCTTCGGAACCTCCTCACGGTCGACGATCTCGGGCGGCAGGATCTGCTCGACCACCGGAGCTGTCGAGACCGTGATCTCCGTCGGCGCGGTGTCGTCGGTCGACGACTCGCGCGCGTAATACATGATGCTGGCGACGGCGACACCGGCAACGTGCAGCAGGATGGCGATCAGGACCCAGGGGGATTGGGTCGCTATCTTCTTGCCAATCTGCTCTTGCGGGACAGTTTCGAGGGCTTCGCTCATAGGATCGGACCTCGTGCGCGGGACTGGGGACGTCGGCTTTGGGCAAAGCCGGCACCTCGGGGGAGGCGCATCCTTCTAGCAACCACAGCTTGCTTGTCACGTCGAATCCGTTCTTGTCCATGTCCGACGGAATGCGTTGTGGGAATGCTGGTTGCGCGAGAATCAGCGGCCCGCGGCGGTCCGTTTATTCACTTCATTGACCTCGCAGGTGGGTGACTTGATGCGGCCTTGAGGTTCGGCCTTGCGTGCGAGGTTGCACCAATGAGCTGGTAGGTCGATGCTGCCCGCGTGGTTCCTTCCCCTCCCGGTTCGCCTCCGCCAGTCAACTACTCCGTTGGCCAGAGGCACGGGGTGGCGGCGCGCAGTGCGTCCGAGCCAGTGTGGATCGGCTATCTGACCGCGATCTTCGCGGTCGCGATCGCGACGGCGATCGCGTTCCCGATGCTGCGGCAGCTGGATCTCGCGAACATCGTGATGGTCTATCTGCTCGCGATCTTCCTCGTGGCCGCCGCAATGGGCACCGGACCAGCGGTCGCCGCGACCGTGCTGTCGGTTGCCTGCTTCGTCTACTTCTACGTGCCGAACTACTTCTCGTTCATCGTCGCCGACTTCCGGTCGTTGCCGACGTTCACCCTGATGTTCTGTGTCGGGCTCGTCGTCGCGACGCTGACGGGCCGGCTGCTCGCCGAAGCAGTCGCGGGGCGCGAGCGTGAAGTGCGCAGCCAGGCGCTGTACCAGCTCTCGCGCGGCCTCGCGGCGGCCGAGACGCGGGCCGCGATCATCGACGTCGTGCGCGAGCACCTGCTCGAGGTCTTCGGCTGCGCCTCGTGGCTGCTCGAGAGCTCGCCCGAAGGGCTCACCGTCGTCGAGCCCGCGGGCGAGGATCCGAAGATCACGCCCGAGGTCATGGCGTTCGCACAGCGTGCACTGCGCGAACGATCCGTGCTCAGGGCAGAGGACATGCTGTTCGTCCCGATGATCGTCGCGAGCGAGCCGGTCGGGCTCGTGTTCTGCCGCGGCATCGACGTTCGCGACGTCAGCTCGACGGCGCACCTGCGCCTGCTCGAAGCGTTCGCGAACAACGCGGCGATCGCGCTGAAGCGGCTCATCATCGGCGACGAGGCGCGTGCGACCCAACAGCGCATCGACGAGGTGCGCCTGCGCAACGTCATGCTGAGCTCGATGAGCCACGACTTCCGGACCCCGCTCGCCTCGATCACGGGCGCGGTCACGACGCTGATCGACAGCGGTGCGTCGCTCGATCCGGAGACGCGCGCCGACCTGATGCAGTCGATCCGCGAGGACGCCGACCACCTCGAAGTCCAGGTCCGCAACATGCTGGACGTCACGCGACTCGAGTCCGGCACGCTGCAGATCAAGCGCGACTGGCACGCCATGGAGGAAGTGATCGGCTGCGCGCTGACGCGCGTCGAGCGCACTCTCGGCGCCCGCAGCATCAAGATCGACATTCCGCCGGACCTTCCACTCGTTGCGATGGACGCGTTGCTGATCGAGCAGGTGCTCGTCAACCTGCTCGAGAACGCGGCCCGCTACACGCCACCCGGCAGTCCGATCGACATATCCGCGGCGGACAACGGCGACTGGGTCCGCATCACGGTTGCCGATCATGGACCGGGGATTCCCGCGTCGGATCGCGAGATCGTGTTCAAGAAGTTCTATCGCGGCGCCGGCGCGAAGGTGCGCGGCGGCTCCGGCCTCGGGCTGTCCATCTGCCGGGCCATCGCGCAACTGCACGGCGGCTTCGTCTGGGTCGACGACACGCCCGGCGGCGGCGCTTCGTTCCAGATCGACTTGCCGAGTCAGCAGGATCAGCAGGTGTCGGCGCACACGCTGAGCAAGCCCGAGGACGTCGAATGACGGACGCTTCGAGCGCGCCACCGGGCGGCTACCACATCCTCGTCGTCGAAGACGAACCACAGATGCGCCGGTTCTTGCGGGTGACGCTGCGCGTGAACGGCTACCGCGTCACGGAAGCCACGACCGCCACCGAAGCGCTGGCGATCGCCGAGACGCGGCGGCCCGACATCGTGGTGCTCGACCTCGGCCTCCCGGACCTCGACGGGGTGACCGTCGTCGGCAAGCTGCGCGCCTGGTTCACGAGTCCGATCATCGTCGTGTCGGCGCGGCAGCAGGAAGGCGACAAGGTGCGCGCACTCGACGCCGGCGCCGACGACTACCTGACGAAGCCGTTCGGCACGGCCGAGCTGCTGGCGCGCATCCGCGTGGCCCTGCGCCACGGCAACCGGATCGAGAAGGAGCCGGAACAAGGCGTGTTCCAGACCGGCGACCTGCGCGTCGACCGCGACCGCCACGACGTGTCGGTGCGCGGGCAGAGCGTCAAGCTGACGGGGCTCGAGTACCGGTTGCTCGATGCGATGATCCGGCACGCGGGCCGCGTCGTCACGCACCGGCAGCTGCTGCGCGAGGTCTGGGGCGAAGCGCACGTGGAAGAGGCGCACTACCTGCGCGTCTACATGTCGGCGCTGCGCCGCAAGCTCGAGGAGAACCCCGCGCGGCCGAAGCTGCTGCTGACGGAGCAGAGCGTCGGCTACCGGCTGCGGTCGGACTGACTGGCATCAACTGAATCAACTGAGCCGTCTGCCCGCAGCGGGCGGAAAGCTCAGATGCCGTAGATCGCCGATTCGCCGAGCATCTCCTCGATGCGCAGCAGCTGGTTGTACTTCGCGACGCGATCGCTGCGGCACGGCGCACCGGTCTTGATCTGGCCGGTGCCCGTCGCGACGGCGAGGTCGGCGATCGTGTGGTCCTCGGTCTCGCCCGAGCGGTGCGACATCACGGCGCGCATGCCGGCGCGGTGGGCCATGTCGATCGCTTCGATCGTCTCGGTCAGGGTGCCGATCTGGTTCACCTTGATCAGGATCGCGTTCGCGGCCTTCTGCTCGATGCCCTGCTTCAGGCGCTCGGTGTTCGTGACGAACAGGTCGTCGCCGACGAGCTGCGTCTTGCCGCCGATCGCGGCCGTCAGCATCTGCCAGCCCTTCCAGTCGTCTTCGGCCATGCCGTCCTCGATCGAGAAGATCGGGAACTGCGAGCACCAGCCCGAGAGCAGCTCGACCATGCCCAAGCTGTCCAGGGTCTTGCCTTCGCCTTCGAGCGTGTAGGTGCCCTTGCTGTAGAGCTCGGTGACCGCGGCGTCGAGCGCGAGCACGATGTCGCTGCCGGCCCGGTAGCCGGCCTTCTTGATCGCGCCGAGGATGATCTCGAACGCAGCTGCGTTGCTCTCGAGGTCCGGCGCGAAGCCGCCTTCGTCGCCGACCGCGGTCAGCAGCTTCTTCTGCTTCAGCTCGGCCTTCAGCGAGTGGAAGACCTCGACGCCCATGCGCAGGCCTTCGCGGAACGAACTCGCGCCGATCGGCATCACCATGAACTCCTGGAAGTCCACGTTGTTGTCCGCGTGCGCGCCGCCGTTCAGGATGTTCATCATCGGCACCGGCAGGCGGCGCGCCTTGCTGCCGCCGACGTAGCGGAAGAGCGGCATGCCGAGCTCGTCGGCGGCCGCCTTCGCGACCGCGAGGCTCGCGCCGAGGATCGCGTTCGCGCCGAGCTTGCTCTTGTTCTTCGTGCCGTCGACCTCGCGCAGCAGCGAATCGACGAGGTGCTGGTCCTCGGCGGGCTGGCCGAGCAGCGCTTCGCAGATGACCGAGCCGACGTTCGCGACGGCCTTCGTGACACCCTTGCCGAGGAAGCGCTTCTTGTCGCCGTCGCGCAGCTCGGCCGCCTCGTGGGCGCCGGTGCTCGCGCCCGAGGGCACGATCGCGCTGCCGCGCGCGCCGGACTCGAGCTCGACGTCGACCTCGACGGTCGGATTGCCGCGCGAGTCCAGCACTTCGCGGCCCTGCACGGAGACGATGGTGCTCATCAGGGCCGCAAGGGATAGCCGGATGGCTCTCTTGCGGGAAGAGGGCCTTCCGACAACGTGTTTTCCCTGGCCAGCAAACTCGCGCGGCTGGCGCGCTGCTTCCTTCAGGCCGGATCCCAGGTGTCTGTCAGGTGGTGTCGAGGCAGTGGTGTCGGCGCAGGGCTCCGTCCGGCACAGATCAGAGGCACTCGGTCACTGGCATCCGGCGAGCACGAGGTTCGTCGTGCGGAACTCGAGGTTGCCGGCGACGAGGTCCCAGGTGCCGACCTGCATGTACCAGAAGTACTGGTAGTAGTGCGGCCACGACCGCTGCCAGGAGAACTCGCCGGAGTCGTTGGCGACGAACTTGTGGCCCCAGACGAAGTCGCAGAGCAACGGGCAACCGCCGGGCAGCTGCGCGAAGACCTGGGTTGCGCCCCAGTTCATGACTCCCTGGGCGTTGGGGTGCAGGCCGGCGGCGCTGACGTCGATGCGCTGGTTGCCGGCGCCGCCGATCGGCGTGAACGTCACGGTGATGATCGGGCCGCAGCTAGGTGCCACGACGGTGGTGGAACAAGTGAGCTGGGCCGTGGCGATGGTGCTCAGCAGCAAGGTCGCGAGAGAAGAGAGGATTCGGATCATGGGTTTTCTTCCAGTCGGAGACGTGGCTCGTTTCCCGGGGGCTTGGGCGACGACGCTGAACCTCCAGTACGAACGGCGCCACAGCCGCGACGGCCGTGACGCGAATGTGTTTAGTTGCCGATCCGCGGAAGGGGACAAGAAACTTGCGAGCCCGAGCCCGGCTTCCTGCGGTGCGGGTGATGCGAAAGGCTCGATGCCAACGCGCGGTGCCGCGCAGAATGCTCGCGCAGGGCCACACTTGCAGCGAACGGTTGCGGCTTGGACCTCGCGTGGCAAGGGCGCCTGGCGCGCCGCAGTTTTTTTGCTGTCGGCCGCGCGGCTGAGACGTCGCTGCTACCGGTGGATAGTTCTGCACCGCAGCGGGCGGGCATCCGCAGCTCATTGGGGAGACTTTGGTGGGAGCCGACCATTGCAGAGGCCAGCACAACGGACCCGGCGATTGCGTGTTGCGTGGGTCCTTGCCGCAATGGCATTGCCCATGTGCGCAATGAGGCGGGTCACACCCAGCTGTTGGTCAGCAGCTCGCCCATGCCGCCCGCACCGGGCACGATGTATTGGACGTCGTTGAGCCCGCGCTCCTCGTCGGGCCACGTGCCGGGCTCGGCAGCGAGAGCGCGCGCCGTCGACAGGCCGCGGTCGAGCCGGCCCGCGTAGATGCGCACGCCCGGATGTGCGCTGGTCACGCGCTGGATCGCTTCGGGCGTCACCATGAGATGCGCCGCGACGATGCCGAGCGCGCGCGCACCGCCGAACTCGCGGTAGATCTCGACGGCGCGGCAGATCGTGCCTCCGGTCGCACCCATCGGATCGGGGATCAGCACGAGCGCGTCGTCGACCGTGCCGCCGAGCTTGCTGCCGTCGAGCCGCACGCCGGTGACCTGATGCTGGCTGTCGGTGACGCGCGACATGTTCAGGAAGTCGAGGCGCACGTTCTCGGGCGGCAGCACTTCGACCGCCGCTTCGTAGCAGGCCTGCGCCGGCAGGATGCCGGCGCGGATCACCGCGCAGATCACGAGCCTCGTGTCGCGGCAGAGGTGCTGGCCCTGCACGAACGCGCGCGGCTCTTGCGCCGTCATGCGTGTCGGGGCGCGCTGCTCACGCAACGGGAAATCGCACGCGAGCACTTCCTGCACGAGCCGCTTGTAGGCGGTGCGCACGAGCGCAGGCAGCTGCGCGGTGCCGGTCTGCGGGCTGCCGATCTGCAGCAGCAGCGTCGACAGGAACGGATCGTCGAACACGAGGACGTTGCGGCCGTAGCGATGATCGAGCATGGGCACCGGCGGAGACCATACCACCGCGGCAAGGCGCAGGCCTGTTCGGGGCAAGGCCAGGAGCGACGTCGTCGTGGGCAACGTCGGGCCTGCTCGGCTATGGTCCCGCGATGCTCGTCACCTGCTTCGCGTTCGCGCTGGCCACCGGCCTGCCGCAGGGTGGCGAAGCCGAGCAGCCGATCGGGCTCACCGTGGTGATCGTCGACGTGGGCCAGGGCGACGGCATCGTCGTGCGCGCGCCCGACGGCCAGGTGCACGTGATCGACGCGGGGCCGAACGGACTCGGCACGGCTGCCGTGCTGCCGGCGATCGGCGCGCTGCAGCCCGCGAGCTTCGGCTTCACGTTCCTGTCTCACTTCCACGACGACCACCAGGGCGGGCTCGACGAGGTGCTGATCGCGCTGCCATTCCAGTTCGCCTACGACCGCGGCGACGTGAACCGGCCCTCGAACACGGGCGTGAACAACTACCTCGCCGCCGCCGGCACGCGGCGCCGGACCGCGACGCTCGGCACGATCTACCAGCTCGGTGGGGGAGCGACGCTGCGGTGCATCGCGCTGAACGGCAACGTGCTCGGCGGCGCGTTCGTCGATCCGACGGCGTCCTCGCAGGAGGAGAACTCGCGCTCGATCGCTCTGCGGCTCGACTACGGGCAGTTCTCGATGTGGTTCGGCGGTGACCTGACGGGCGGCGGGAGCAGCACCGCGAACGTCGAGAGCCCCGCTTCGCTGAGTTGCGGCGACGTCGACGTCTACAAGGTCGGCCACCACGGCTCGAGCACATCGACGAACGTGGACTTGGTCGCGCGGCTCGCTCCGGAGCTCGCCGTCGTGAGCTGCGGCGCCGGCAACCCGTACGGACACCCGACCACGACGATCGTGAACCGCCTGAACCAGGCCGCCGCGTCGCGCACGCTGTTGTCGACGACGACGGGCAGCGCCGCGACGATCGGGTTCGGCGTCGCGGGCCGCATCCGCATCGACACGGACGGCACGCGCTACCGTGCCACGGCACAGAACGGCGACTGCCTCGACTTCTACTGCGACGAGGTCCAGACGCCGGCACTCGCGGCCGGCTCGGTGCGCATCAGCGAAGTGCACCGCAACCCGAGCATCGTGCCCGACACGAACGGCGAGTACGTCGAGGTGATCAACACGGGCTCGCGGCCGCACGGCTTGCGTGGCCTGCGCCTGTCGAGCTCGACCGCGACCGTGACGATCGCGAGCAACTTCCAGCTCGTGCCGGGCCGGCCGATGTTGTTCCAGGTCGACGGCGCCCCGAGCCGCAACGGCGGGCAGCCGCTCGGCGCGTGCCTGCCGTTCAGCTCGCTCTCGCTGGCCGACACGAGTGGCTCGCTCGTGCTGCAGCAGAACACGACGACGGTCGACAGCCTGTCCTGGGCGAGCGGTTTCCCCGGCGGTTCGGGCATCGCCGCCGAACGGCGCGACCTGCATGCGCCGCACTCGGCCGCGAACTACGCGGCAGCGGTCGCCGTGTTCGGCGCCGGCGATCGCGGCTCACCGGGCCGGCGCAACGACGCCGATGCGACGACGCACGCCGTGCAGATCGGCGTGACGACTGCGCCCTCGCGCTTCACCCTGCACGGCAGCGCGCTCGATCACGGCTACTTCATCAGCTTGATCGGCCTCGCCTACGGCAGCTCACCGGGCATTCCGTGGAACGGTGCCCTGATCCCGCTGAACTTCGACCCGCTGTTCCAGGCGGCCCTCGGCGCGCCTTCCGGCATCGCGCTGATGCCGGTGCTCGGCTACCGTTCGCTGACCGTGCAGGTCCCGGTGCCGAACCCGGTCGCCGGGATCCCGCTGTTCGCGGCCCACGTGGTGCTCGACTACTCGCTCGCTGTCCCAGGGCTCTCGCCCGCCATCTCGTTCGTACTGCCGTGACTCACTCTCCTCCCTTCCGCGTGCTCATCTCGCACGACCAGATCCTCCGCCGCACGCACGAGCTCGCGCGTGAGGTCGCGGCCGCCGTGCCAGGGCAGCCGCTCTGCCTCGTCGCGGTGATCGAAGGCGCTCGGACGTTCGCCCGCCTCTTGCAGAAGTCGCTGCCGTTCGAGCTGCCGGTGCACGAGGTGCGCGCGTCGTCCTACGGCTCGGGCACGACGAGCGCCGGCGTCGTGCAGATCACCGGCGGAGCTGCGTTGCCCTGCGCGGGCCAGCACGTGCTGCTGCTCGAGGACATCGTCGACACGGGCCGCACGGTCGCGGCACTGCAGCAGCACGTGGCCGCGGCAGGTGCTCTGAGCTGCAGGGTGGCCACGCTGCTGACCAAGCCCGCGCGGCGCGTCGCCCAGGTGCAGCTCGACCACGTCGGCTTCGAGATCCCCGACGTGTTCGTGATCGGCTTCGGCATGGACGTGGCCGGGCGCTACCGCGAACTGCCCGACGTCGTCGTCTACGATGCCGAGGTGGAACACGCGTTCCTGCGGGCCGCTTCCGTGCGCTGACGAGGTCCGTGCCGCGTGCCTGGGAGTGCGGTGGCTGAAGTGGGGGCGTTTCCTTGCCAGGATGCCATGCTAGACTTTCGCTCGCCCTCTCCCTGCGACCCCTGATCCGCATATGCGTCGACCCCCATCCGGCTTCACCCTCATCGAATTGCTGATCGTCATCAGCATCATCAGTCTGCTCGCGGCAGTGCTGGTGCCAGCAGTCTTCGGCGCGTCGACGGCGGCGTTCGTGCAGGCCGACGCGGCCAACCTCAGGTGGCATGGCCAGCAGCTCGAGCTCTACAAGCTGCAGAACAAGCGCGGACTGCCGATCGAGGGTGGACACAAGTTCGTGCTCGCAACGTGGAGCATGGTCGCGCGGACCGGCATGACGGAAGAGAACTTCGACCGCTACTGGACGCCGGGTCGCCGCGACAACGATCCCGACTATCGATCGCTGCGCGCGCGCGTCGAGATGGGGGAGGATCCGTGGCCGGACCTGAAGTCCACGAGCTCGCTCGACACGCACTACGCCGGCCGCGCGCGCGAGCACCTGCAGTCCGCGACGAGCGGCGAGGGCGAGGCCTGGATGGCGGACGACAACGAAGGCATCTGGTCGCACGCGGATGGCACCGTGAACGTGATGTTCCTCGGCGGCAACGTGCGCTCGTACAGCTTCCTCGACATGAAGGGTCGCGGCTTCGTGCAGGGTGACTTCGACAAGGCCAACCCGATCGACACCGCAGGAGCCAACTCGCCGATCCCCGAGTGTCAGAAGCTCGCCCTCTGAGCGAGCCATCTGTGCCACCCGCGAAGCCGCCTGCGCCACCCGCGATGCGGGCGGCGCGGCGAGAGCGACTCAGAAGAAGCACATCACCGGCACCGCGTAGGACACGACGCCGGTCGCTGCCGTGTGGTCGGTGCTGTTCGCGATGCGGCTCGTCGGGATCGGCAGCGGGCCCTGTGGCGGCGTGATCAGCGTCGTCGCGTCGCTCAACGCGACCTCGGCGTCGACCACGCTGATCGAGCCGGCCTGGCACCACAGCCGGTAACCCGGCGGCAGCATCGGCAGGCCCAGCAGGCTGCCGTCGTAGGCGCCCTGGCCGTTCATGGTTCCCGGCAGCAGGAACCCGACGTCGGCCGAGCCCCAGATCGTGCAGTCCGTCCGCCCAGGCCACGTGATCGCGCTGGTCGAGGTGCCGAGCATCACGAAGGGCCACGTCACGCCGGTGCCGGGATCGGGCATGCCGTCGCGGATCGACACGTCGAGCCGCGTGCCAGCGAGCAGGCGCCAGAGCGTCATCTGCGCGTAGCAGGGTGCCGTCTGGCCCGGCGCGGGACAGCCGAGGCCCGTGCGGAAGCCCGGCTGCTCGGCGCGGCCGTCGGTGTAGTTCTCGTGTGCATCGAGGTAGATGCTCAGGTTCTGGTTCGGGCCGGCGGCGGACTGGTTGCCGAAGATCGTGACGTCGACGCAGAGCGTGCCGCCGGAGGGCGGCACGAGGAACGGCACCTGGTACGGCACGACGAGGTCGAATGCCGGCGCCGGATCGAGCGACGGGCGATCGGTTGCCGGGAACGCGAGGAACGTGCGCGGCAGCACGACGGTGGGGCTCGCGCCCTGGTTGCTCGCGAACGACGTCGCCGCCTGGGCCGGCAGACGTGGAGACATCGACAGCGCGACGGCGAGATCGCTGCTGAAGGCGGGCACGATGCCGCGCACGCCGATCGCGTCGCGGCGGTAGCCATGACCACTCAGCAGCGTGCCGCCTGGCACGTCGCTGTGCAGCGTCTGCATGCGCGCATCGGCGCGGCCGAGCGGCAGGTGCGTGAACGAGCTGCCTTCGAGGCCTTGCCGATCGGCAGGCGAGACAGCGAGGACCTGTTGGGCGGCTGCCGCGGCACACAGCAGGGGCAGCACGAGGAAGATCGAGAATGGTTGCATCGGTTGGTTCCCTTCGCTGCCGCGGTGGACCATCCAGCGCGAGGCAGCGAGGTAGTGGAATTGCGGACGCAACTTCGTGCAGAAAATGTGGGCGAGTCGTTGCGGACGGTCGCGGCCCGTGGCTAGCATCCTCGCCCCTCGTCAACCTCGCTCACGCGGTGGGGATGAGCAACCTCTCGAAGCCGTCCAAGACCAGCTCGAATGCCCTCGGCGCCGGGCTCACGTTGGCTGTCTCCGTCGGGTTGTTTGCCTATGGCGGTCTGTGGCTCGACAAGCAGTTGGGCACCAAACCCTGGATGCTCCTGCTATGCGTCGCTCTCGGCATCGTCGGCGGCATCCTGCATCTGATCCGCGTGCTGGCGCCAGAACTCTGGCCCTTTGGGAAGTTGCCGAAGAAAGGCGGACCACCGCCCAGTAGTTGAACCCCCGCAATGCCCGAGACCTCATCCGCGAATGCCCATCACGGTACGGCGCCGGCCGGTCACGTAACCGGCAGCTCTCGATCCGGCGGCGCGGGTACTGTCGTCGACATGCTGTTGCTCGGCAGGGCGTTCGGCTTTGCGGTGCTCGTCGTGGCGCTGATCGCGGTGCCCGTTTGGGCCCTCGGGCTCGTGCCGGCCGGTGGCGTCACCTGGTACGCCGCGGGCATCGGCGCCTCGCTGTTCGCGGCGATGCTCGCAATCTGCGTGCACGGCCGCTTCCTCGACTCGCGCGCGCCGTCGGCATATGCGCACGACGGCCGGCTCATGGCCGGACGGCTGCAGAGCCTGCTCGCGATCGCGTTCGGCGCCAAGCTCGCCGTGCTCGTGCTCGGCGTGTTCCTGTTGCGGCAAGCCGACGTGAAATTCGAAGCACTTGCGACGTTTTGCATCACGTTCGCGGCGGTGTCGTTGGTGAGCCAGCTGGCCACCGCGGCCTACCTCTCGCGGGCGATGAGCCAGCGGGCGAACGGAGCGCCGGCGCCCCCTGGCCATCGCAACGCGGGAACGCAGTCCGCCGAGAGCGGTGCGAAACCGACGGAACAGGACCACCAACCCTGAGCACTTCGACGGTAGCTCCCGACCGCAGGCCATCGACCCACATGCTCACCTCGCGACTCGCACGACTGATCGCCTGCTGCCTGCTGGCGTGCCTCGCAGTCTCTGATCTGCGGGCGCAGAGTACGCCGCATCCGACCGGCCCGGGACCGGCCGACCACGGGCAGGAGCACAAGCCGCTGCCGGGCACGCTGCAGATGTCGAACGCCGACATCTTCAACCACCAGTTCTCGCACAGCGTGCCGTACGCGATCTTCGAGCCGGGCATCGGGCCGCGATTCGACGGCAACGGGATCGTCGTCGACGGCCACGAGCAGAAGGTCTCGCTGCTGACGGTCTACAACGTGCAGCCGTGGCAGTGGGTCTGCCTCGGGCTCATGTTCGCGGTGTTCGTGCCGGTGCTCGGCAGCTTCCGCAGCGGCCGCGCGAACCGGCTCACGCGCGTGATGCGTGGCTTCTGCCACTGGGTCCGCGACGAGATGGTCTACTCGGTGATGGGCAAGGAAGAAGGACGGGCCTTCGTGCCGCTGTTCATGTTCACGTTCTTCTTCATCATGTTCCAGAACACGATCGGTCTCGTGCCGAGTGCGGGCCACCACTTCCCGCTCGCGATCTACACCGCGACCGGCACGCCGTACGTGACCGCGTCGTTGGCCGTCGTGACGCTCGGCATGATGCTGGTGCTCGGCATGAAGCGGAACGGGCTCTTCGGCTTCTGGAAGGGCCTCGTGCCGCACGGCGTGCCGATCGTGCTCGTGCCGCTGATGTTCGTGATCGAGTTCGTGAGCCTGCTCGTCAAGCCGTTTGCGCTGACCGTGCGTCTGTTCGCGAACATGCTCTCGGGCCACCTCGTGATCGCGGCCGCGATCGGCCTCGTCTTCCTGTTCGCCAAGATGCAGGGCGGCGCGATCACGTCCTACCTGACGGCCGTGCCGTGCCTGGGCCTCGCGATCTTCATCTACATCATCGAGGCGTTCGTCACGCTGCTGCAGGCATACATCTTCACGTTCCTGAGCATCAACTTCGTCTACCAGTCGATGCACCAGGATCACTGAGAACGCTCTTCCCTCTTCCCACTCGTCACTCTCAACAGTCACTCTTCGCAAAGTAGTACGGAGAACCCAATGCTCGCTTTCTTCCAGGATCCAGCTGCCCAAGAAGCCGCCAAGAAACTCGCCGAGGAAATGGCCAGGCTCGTCGCGACGAACCCCGGTCTCGGTATCGGCGCCGGTCTCGCTGCCGGGCTTGCCGGCGTCGGCGCCGGCATCGGCATCGGCCGCATCGGCGGCTCGGCCGGTGAGGGCATCGCGCGCCAGCCCGAAGCGGCCGACGCGATCAAGGGCAACGCCCTGATCTTCGCGGCGTTCGTCGAAGGCGTCGCGCTGTTCGCTGCGGTCATCGGCCTGATGCTCGCGACGAAGTAGTCCACCCGTAGTCCCCTTCCGTCTCCCGCCGGAGGCACGCATGCCAATCGTTAGCACCCTCTCGACCTCGCTCGCCGCGTTCCCGACGAGCCAGGATCCACGCGCGCTGAGCACGCTGCTCGAGTTCGCTCCGGGCGCGATGATCTGGACGTTCCTCGCGTTCGGCCTCGGGCTGTTCGCGATGTGGAAGTTCGTCTACGGTCCGATCACGCACGCGCTCGAGGAACGCGATCGCAAGGTCGAGGACTCGATTGCGGCGGCTGAGTCGGCGCGCAAGGAGGCGCAGGCGCAGATGGCCGGCGCCAAGGCCGAGCTCGAGAAGGCGCAGGCCGACGGCAAGCGCCTCGTCGAGGAGGCGATGGCGCGCGCCGAGCGGCAGGCGGCCGACGCGGTGCGCGTGGCCGACGAGCGTGCGAAGGCCGAGCTGCAGAAGGCGCGCGACACGATCGCCGCCGAGAAGCGGCAGGCGCTGCAGGAGATCCGCACCGTGGCCGTCGATCTCGCGATCGCCGCGACCGGACGCCTGCTGCAGCAGGAGATCGACGCGGGCAAGAACCGGCCGCTCGTGCAGCAGTTCGTCGCTGCCGCGGAGAAGGGCTCGCGATGACGCTGCAGGCCAAACGCTACGCGCAGGCGCTCTACGGCTCGGCCGACGCGGCCGGCGCCGCCGACGCCGTCCTCGCCGACCTGAAGGCGCTGCAGCAGGCGATGTCGTCGCCCGCGGCGCGCGCGATGCTGACGAGTCCCGACATCACGGCCGTGGAGCGCGCAGCCTTGCTCGAGAAGCTCGCGCAGGGCCGCCACAAGCTCGTCGTGAACCTGCTCGGCGTGCTGCAGCACCGGCACCGGCTCGAGGTCTTGTTCGACGTCTATCCGGCCTACCGCGCGCTGCTGATGGCCGCTCGCGGCGAGGTCGACGGCGTCGTGCAGACGCCGCACCCGCTCGGCGACGCCGAGTTGCAGGCGCTGACGGCGCTCGCGACGAAGCTCAGCGGCAAGAAGGTCTCGCTCGCAGTCCAGCTGCGCAGCGATCTGCTCGGCGGCGTGAGCCTGCGCGTCGGCAACGAGCTCTACGACGGCTCGATGAAGGCAGCACTCGGACAGCTCCAGCAGAAGCTCATGCAGGCATCGATCACGCGCTGATCGCCCGATTCCCGTCCGTCATCCCGAATTCGATCTGGCTCCCCCGATTCCCGGCTCCACTCCCGGCTCCACTCCCCGCTCCACTGCCCAACGACACTCTCACCGACTGAAAGACAATGGATCTCAAACCTTCCGAAGTCGCAACCGTCCTCAAAGCCGAGATCGAGGGGTTCCAGGGCAAGATGCAGAAGTCCAACGTCGGCACCGTGCTGATGGTCGGTGACGGCGTCGCGCGCGTGCACGGCCTCGACGACTGCATGATGAGCGAGCTGCTCGACTTCGGCAACGGCGTGAACGGCCTCGCACTGAATCTCGAAGAGGACAACGTCGGCGCCGTGTTGCTCGGCAGCGACAGCAAGGTCAAGGAAGGCGACACGGTCCGCACGACGGGGCGCATCATCTCGGTGCCGACGGGAATGCAGATGTGCGGTCGCGTCGTCGACGCACTCGGCCGCGCCGTCGACGGCAAGGGTGAGATCAAGACGAGCCCGAGCGACCTGCGCCCGATCGAAGGCCGTTCGCCGACGGTGCCCGAGCGCCAGCCGGTCAAGGAAGCGCTGCAGACCGGCATCAAGGCGATCGACTCGATGATCCCGATCGGCCGCGGCCAGCGCGAGCTGATCATCGGCGACCGCCAGACCGGCAAGACCGCGCTGATCATCGACACGTTCATCAATCAGAAGTCGACCGGCGGCGGCGACCCGAACAACCCCGACCAGGTCATCTGCATCTACGTCGCGGTCGGCCAGAAGCAGTCGACCGTGAAGGCCGTCGTCGACCGGCTCGAGAAGACCGGCGCGATGCCGTACAGCATCGTCGTCAGCGCGCCCGCGTCGGCCGAGGCTTCGATGCAGTTCCTCGCCTGCTACGGCGGCGCTGCGATGGGGGAGCGCCTTCGCGACGAGGGCCGCCACGTCGTGATCGCTTACGACGACCTCTACAAGCAAGCACTCGCGTATCGCCAGGTCATGCTGTTGCTGCGCCGTCCGCCGGGCCGCGAAGCGTTCCCGGGCGACGTGTTCAACCTGCACAGCCGTCTGCTCGAGCGCGCCGCGAAGCTCAGCAAGGCCAAGGGCGGCGGCTCGCTGACGGCGCTGCCGGTCGTCGAGACGCAGGAAGGCGACGTGTCGGCCTACATCCCGACGAACGTGATCTCGATCACGGACGGGCAGATCTTCCTCGAGTCCTCGCTGTTCAACGCGGGCCAGCGCCCGGCCGTGAACGCGGGCATCTCGGTCTCGCGCGTCGGCGGCTCGGCGCAGATTCCCGCGATGAAGAAGATCGCGGGCGGCCTGCGCATCCAGCTCGCGCAGTTCCGCGAGCTCGCCGCGTTCGCGCAGTTCGGCAGCGACCTCGACAAGGCGACGCAGCAGGCGCTCACGCGCGGCCAGCGCATGACCGAGATCCTGAAGCAGCCCGAGTTCGTGCCGGTGCCCGTCGAGGAGCAGGTCGTGATCCTCTACGCCGGCTCGTCGGGCGCGCTCGACACCGTGCCGCTCGACAAGGTGTCGGACTTCGAGAAGCAGTACCTCGCGTTCGTGCGCAGCAGCCACGGCGACGTGCTGCAGGCGCTGCGCAAGGAGAAGAAGTGGACCGACGCACTGCAGAAGCAGTGCGACGAGATCTGCGCGAAGTTCAAGGCCGAGTACCTGGCCGGCGCCGGTGTGGCGAAGGCGAAGGCCTGACCTGAACGGACGAGCTGAAGCATGGCAAACCTCAAGGAACTCCGCGGCCGCATCAAGTCGGTAGGCAGCATCGCGCAGATCACGCGCGCGATGGAGATGCTCGCGACGATGAAGCTGCGCAAGGTGCAGGCCAAGGCGCTGACGTTCTTCCCGTACGCGCAGGAGATGCGCGCGCGCATGGAGAGCCTCGCCGCGAAGGTCGGCGCCGAGAGCGGGCTGCCGTGGTTCCGCCAGGATCCGCCGAAGACGACGGGCGTGCTCTTGATCACGAGCGATCGCGGCCTCTGCGGTTCGTACAACACGAACCTCATGAAGGCGCTCAAGGAGCTCGCCCTCGAGGTCAAGGAGCAGGATCCGGGCCGGCAGGTCAAGTTCTGGTGCTACGGCCGCAAGGGCTACGTGTGGCTGACGCGGCGCGGTTACCACGTCGAGCGCTTCTTCGTCGAGCCCCCGCTCGACAGACTCGACTTCAGCGCGGCCAAGATGGTCTCGCAGGCGCTCGCGCAGGCGTTCCTCGACCACACGGTCGACAACGTGCGCATCTACTACTCGCAGTTCAAGTCGATGATCCGGTTCGAGGCGACGAACGAGCGCTACCTGCCGGTCATGAACCGCGACTTCGTGACCGTCTCGGCGAACGCCGAGCAGCAGGCCGCTGCGCAGGCGAAGCTCGACACCGACTTCCTGATGGAGCCCGACGCACGCACGCTGCTCGACGTGCTGATCCCGCGCTACCTCGAGACGATGGTCTACGACGCGATGCTGCAGGGACTCGCCAGCGAGCACGCGAGCCGGCGCATGGCGATGAAGACCGCGACCGACGCGGCCGTGCGCATGATCAAGCGCCTCAAGAAGGTCTACAACCGCGCGCGCCAGGAGAACATCACGAAGGAGCTGCTCGACATCATCGGCGGCGCCAGTGCCGTGAGCTGATCCGCAGCGGGCCGCGCGGCTCGCAAACCCCAGCCTTCCAAGACATTCCAGACCGAATCCGATTCCGAGGACGATTGACGTGACGACTGCAACCCAGATGAAGGGCAAGATCCTGCAGGTGTTCGGCCCCGTGGTGGACGTCCAGTTCCCCGAAGGCCACATGCCGAATCTCTACAACGCGATCACGGTCGTGGACAAGCAGCGCGGCATCGACCTCGTGCTCGAGGTCGCGCAGCAGCTCGGCAACGCGACCGCGCGCTGCGTCGCGATGTCGTCGACGGACGGCATGAGCCGCGGCATGCCCGTGACCGACACCGGTGCGCCGATCTCGGTGCCGGTCGGCGAGTCGACGCGCGGCCGCCTGTTCGACGTGCTTGGCCGTGCGCTCGAGGTCAACGTCGCGCACCCGCGCACCGGCAAGCCGATGCCGCCGGTCGAGGTCAAGGGCACGCTGCCGATCCACCGGCCCGCGCCGACGTTCGACGAGCAGCAGGCGATCTCCGAGGTGTTCGAGACCGGCATCAAGGTCGTCGACCTGCTCTGTCCGTTCGCGAAGGGCGGCAAGATCGGCCTGTTCGGCGGCGCCGGCGTCGGCAAGACCGTGCTGATCCAGGAGCTGATCCGCATCACGGCGGTCGAGAAGGGCGGCTTCTCGGTGTTCTGCGGCGTCGGCGAGCGCACGCGCGAGGGCAACGACCTCTGGCTCGAGATGGCCGAGGCCGAGTACACGGACGCGAAGGGCCAGAAGGCCTCGGTGCTCGACAACGCGGTGCTCGTGTTCGGCCAGATGAACGAGCCGCCGGGAGCGCGCCTGCGCGTGGCACTCACGGGCCTCACGATGGCCGAGTACTTCCGCGACCAGGAAGGCAAGGACGTGCTCCTGTTCGTCGACAACGTGTTCCGCTTCGTGCAGGCGGGCTCCGAGGTGTCGGCGCTGCTCGGCCGTCTGCCGAGCGCAGTCGGTTACCAGCCGACGATGGCCTCCGAGATGGGTGCGCTGCAGGAGCGCATCACGTCGACGAAGAAGGGATCGGTCACGTCGATGCAGGCCGTGTACGTGCCGGCCGACGACATCACGGACCCGGCACCGGTCGCGACGTTCGCGCACCTCGACAGCACGATCATCCTCGAGCGCCAGATCGCCGAGCTCGGCATCTACCCGGCCGTCGATCCGCTGAAGTCGACCTCGAAGATGCTGAGCCCCGGCGTCGTCGGCGAGGAGCACTACAAGGTCGCTAGAGACGTGCAGCGCACGCTGCAGCGTTACCAGGACCTGCGCGACATCATCGCGATCCTCGGCGTCGAGGAGCTCAGCGAAGAGGACAAGCTCGTCGTCGCGCGCGCGCGCCGCATCCAGCGCTTCCTGTCGCAGCCGTTCTTCGTCGCCGAAGCGTTCACGGGCACGCCCGGCAAGTTCGTCAAGCGCGAGGACACCGTGCGTTCCTTCAAGGAGATCCTCGAAGGCAAGCACGACTCGCTGCCCGAGTCGGCGTTCTACATGGTCGGCTCGATCGAGGAGGCCGTCGCCCGCGGCCAGAAGGAAGAGGCCAAGGCCGACGCCGCGAAGGCCGCGCCGAAGCAGGCCGCCGCCCCGGCCGCGAAGAAGCACTAGTCAGCGAAGAACCCCATCGAGGCCGTCATGTCCGAACTGCACCTCCGCATCGTGACCCCGGATCGCACGCTCGTGGACCGCAAGGTCGCCCGCGTCAGCTTCCAGGGCATCGACGGCAGCTACGGCATCCTGCCGCGCCACGCGCCGCTGATGACGGCGATCTCCTCGACCGGCAAGGCCAAGATCACGGAGCTCGACGGCAAGCAGATCGAGCTGTTCGTCAGCGACGGCTTCGCGCAGGTGCAGCACAACGTGCTGACGCTCGTCTGCGAGGCCGGTGAGTTCGCGCACGAGATCGACCTCGAGCGCGTGAAGGCCGCCGAAGCGAAGGCGCGCGAGAAGCTCGCGGGTCTCGACAAGCTCAGCGAGGAGTTCCTGAAGGCCGAAGCGTCGCTGCGCAAGGCCCTCGCACGCGAGAGCCTCGCGCGCCGCGGTGGCGGCGTCTGACCAAGCGGGCCGGGCCCTTCGTCACTGGCCGCGACGCGCTCGACGGGGTGCCGTACTCGTGGGAAGCGTCGCCTGGCGGCTCCGGGAGTGGCGGCCGTGCCAAGGGCGAATCCCGCCCGGGGCCGCGGTTGGCTGGGACAAGTCCCTGGCAAGGTCGAGCGCCCGCGGCGGCGGGAGTTCTGCGAAGATCCGCGCCGTTTCCCGACCCCTTGCGAACATGACCCAATCCCGCACCCTGATCGTCGTCCTGCTCCTCGCGATCCTGGCGGTCGTCGGCACCTCGATGTTCCGCTCCGACGACACCGGCCCGGTCGCGCCGTCGTCGGGCGCGGCAACGGGACCCGGCAACGAGGCCGCGTCGAGCGTCTCGGCGGATGTCGCGCAGGGCGGCGTCGACGCGGCGGCGGAGACCAGCACTCGCGTTGCGGCGCCGGTCCAAGCAGGCGCGGGCGCGGCGAACGGCGGAGCACTCGTCGGGCAGGTGATCGACGAACGCGGCAACCCCGTCGCGACCGCGGTCGTGACCTGCACGCCGGGATTCGGCGGCTTCGATTTCGACAGCGTAGACGGGTTCGACCCCGAGACGGCGTTTGACTCCGACGCCTGGCGCGAACGGCTGCAGGCCCAGCGGCGCGAACGCACCGAGACGACCACCGACGGCGAGGGACGGTTCCGCATCGGCGTCGCTGGCAAGAACAACAGCGCGCATCTGCGCGTCCGGGCACCGAGCCACGTCATTCTCGACAAGGGTGTTTCGCGGCCCGTCGGCAAGGACAGCGACCTCGGCGTGCTGACGTTGAAGAGCGGTGCCGCCGTCTCGGGCCGCGTGCTGGACCGCGCCGGCAGCCCGATCGCCGGTGCGCGCGTCAGCCGCGAAGCCTCGCCCGTCAACACCACGTGGGGAGACTTCGACTTCGGCGGTGAGGAGTTCGCCGACCCGACGGACACCGACGGCGCCGTCACGGACGCCGAGGGCAAGTTCGCACTGCTCTACTGCGAGGCCGGCAAGTTCGCGCTGCGCGCCCGCCATGTCGACCATCCGAGTGCGCTCCTCGACGGTCTCGCGGTCGAAGCCGGCGGCAAGCTCACCGATCTGCTGATCGTCGCCGAACCGGGTGCCTCGATCCGCGGCCGGATCGTCGGCGTGCCCGAGGGCACGAAGCCGCTGCGCGTGATGGCGCGGAAGGCGTCCGCGGGCGCCAGCGAGTCGGGCTCCGTGTTGACGCTGAGCGGAGAGGGGCACGAGGTCTTCGAGGCGAACGTGGGCTTCGGCGAGCGGCAGGTGCGCTGCAACCCGGACTTCACCTTCGAACTGCGCGGCCTGCACATCGGCAAGAGCTACCGCGTGTGGGGGGCACAGTCGGGACGAGGCTTCGCGGGCAACACGACCTGCACCGAAGCCCTCGAAGTCGCCTCGGGGACCGCCGGACTGGAGCTGCGCTACGACCCCGGCATCGGCGTGACGTTCCAGGTCGTCGCCGCCCGCACGCACGCACCGATCGAGCGCCTCGCGGTGCGAGACCAGCTGCAGAGCAGCGGTGGCAGGGACGACGCGATGTTCTACATGCCGCGCAGCGGGCGTGCCAAGGCCTACCCCGAGGGCAAGGTCACGATCGCCAACCTGCGGCCGAAGGCGAAACAGACGCTGAGCCTCACGATCGAGGCGCTCGGCTTCGCGCCGTTCGAACGCAAGAACATCACGCTGCCGAGCAAGGGCGCGCTCGACCTCGGCGTCCTCGAGCTCGAGCCTGCGCCCGTGCTGCACGTGACCGTGTCGAGCGGTCCCGGGCGACAGCCGGTCGCCGGCGCAAACGTGCGCGTCAGTGCTGCGCCGCGCGGCGACGGCGCGCGCGAGCAGGCGCGTGGGTTCGAAGCCTTCTTCCCCGGCGGCGACTCGGGGCCGATGCGCTCGGCCAGGACCGACAAGGAGGGCCGCTGCGCGCTCAACGTGATGGCCGGCGGCGCGATGGTCGTCAACGTCTCGAGCAAGGACTTCGCGCCGTACGCGAGCGAACCGTTTACGCTGAAGGCCGGCGAGAGCGGCAGCCACGAAGTCGTGCTCGTGACCGGCGGCACCGTCGAGGTCACGGTGGTCGACAGCTCGGGTGCTTTGCTGAAGGAAGCGCGCGTCGAGCGCGCCTCGACGACCGGAGGCCGTTCCAACAAGCAGACCAACCAGGACGGCATAGCACTGTTCGAGCACCTGAGCCCCGGCGAACATCGTTTCCGGCTCGGCAGCGGCGGCAGCGGCGAAGTTGCGTTCGAGGGGGACTGGGGCGGACCCGGCCTCGCCCTCGCTCCCGAGCGCAAGCAGGACGAGGCCGGCTGGCAGCGGGTCGCGGTCGAGGACGGCGGCAAGGCGACGCTGCAACTCAGAAAGGAGCCGATGGCGACGCTGCGCGGCATCGTGCGCGAGAACGGGGTGCCGCTCGCCGGCGCGCGCGTCAGCTTCGTCGAGGGCCAAGGCCAACCGGCTGCCGGCAGCGAGGTGGCGGGCGCCTTCGCGGGACCGTTCGAAGAGTTCGGCGGCGGCGGCAACCGCAGTGCGCGCACCACCGACGACGGCAGTTACCAGCTGAAGGACCTGCCGGCCGGCGCGCATCGCCTGCGGATCACCGCGAAGGGGCGGGTGTCGCCGTCGCAGGTGACGCTCGCGCTGCGCCAGGGTGAGAACGTCGTCGACGTCGAGCTCGACGTCACGATCGTCCGCGGCACGGTGCGCGACGGCGCAGGCAAGCCGATCGCGGGCGCGTCGGTGTCGATCGTGCCCGCCGCGCCGGAAGGCAGTCCGCGCCCAGCGGAGGCCAATGCGTTCCTCGAGGGGCTCGGCAGCATCGAGCTGCCCGGCGGCGGCGGCCGTTCGTCGGTCAAGACCGGCGACGACGGCCGCTACGAGCTGCGCGGCGTGCAGGCCGGCAAGCGGCTGAAGGTGCGCGCTTCGGCGAAGGGGCACGCGCCGGCGACGTCGGCCGCCGTCGAAGTCGAGCTCGGCACCGCGCGCGACGGCGTCGACGTCCAACTCGGCGTCGCCGGCAGCATCAAGGTGACGATGGCGGAAGCGCCGACGTTCGCGTCGGTGCAGGGCACGCTGCTCGGCGCCGGCGGCGAACCCGACGCCACGGTGGCACCCGTCATGCAGATGATGCGGTCCGGAACCGTGACGCTCGACGGGCTGCGCCCCGGGAAGTGGCGAGTCCGCGTGATCGCGCCCGGCCGCGACGCGAGCCAGGCACGCGAACCGCGGGTCGTCGACGTCGTCGCGGGCGAGACCGCAACGGTCGCGTTCTGATGCTGCAGCGAATGCCGCCAAGCGATGCACGCGTTCGCCGCAGCCGCGCAACGGCAGCAACGGCTCGAGGCGCGCGCGAAGCTGGCCGATACGCGCCAGCACCAGATCGGGAGACGCGCGGAGCCGAGCGCCCCCTGGCATCGCTCGAAGCTTCGCGCGCCGGGGAGCCAAGGGCCCAGGGTTGCCAGCAGCACCGGCGTTGATACACTCGCATTGGGTTAGGGGACAAGAGCCCGGAGCGCGCTCACAACCCGTGTGCCAGCACATTCCGCACGTTGCGGCAATTGCGGACGCGGCATGTGAACGCGCAACCGCCGCTGAAATGCCCTTTGCCTCGAAGCCTGCTTACAGCGTCTGATGAGGAGTGGGCTGTTCGTTGCGAACCGGGGCGACAGGCAACAATGATCTGCAACGAGAAACCGCCACTGCTACATCCCCTGAATCCCCGCCGGTTCGGTGCCCTGCTGCTCGTTCTGGTCGCGGGCTGTGGCGGTTCGGGGTCGGGAAGCGGCGATCCAGTTGACCCCGGTCCCGGCAGTGTTCCGCACGTGCCGGAAGGCCTGCCCCTGCCCCACCCGACCGATATCGAACTGGATTTCTCGGTCAGGAACCAAGCCGCGAGCGATCGCACGGAGACGATCCTCGCTTCGGTGCCGTTTGCGAGGGGCGGCGCTACGAGCCTGGACAACTTCGTGGTCAGCGGTCATCAAACGGCCTGGTTGCCGCTGCAGTACTGGTTCGACGGCAGCGTGAAGGTGGCGCAGGCGCAGTTCACCGACACGCTGAAGCCTGGCGAGAAGAAGACCTACCGGGTGGCCGAAGGCACGGCGCTCACTGCTGACTTCACGCGCAACCCGTGGGTCAGCCAGGTAGCGGGGAACCTCGAGCTCGGCGCCGAAGTCCGCGACACGTTCCACGTGCCGTATCGGGGGTTCACCGCCGGTGCAGGAACCGTCGTACAGTCGACGGCGCTCACGCAGACGAAGTCGTGGCGCACGTACCACATGCCGGTCGCCCAGCCGGGCATCGGGCGCGACTACCTGACGTCGACGTTCTACGTCACCGAGTACCGCGACATGCCGTTCGCGATGGTCGACTGGATTCTCGGCAACGACTACCTGGGCGCCGACGCGCCGGCCAGCGGGGATCCGAACCTGCGTCCGCTCGGCACTGTCGACGTGCGGCTCGCGAAGTTCCTGTGCCGCGGTGCCACCGACGTCATCGCGTATCGGCCTGCCGAGGAGGGGATCGGGGCAGCCGAACTGTTGCCCGACGGATACAGGGCATTCCGCGTGATGCAGGACACCTTCATCGCGGATGCGCAGACGCGCCGCTACCGGTTCCTGCTGCGCTTCTCGCCCCCGGGCGCCGGCAGCATCGAAGTCGCGCGATCGCAGGCGACGGCCAACGCGATCGTGCAGGAGCCGATGCACGCGCTGGCCTCGCAAAGAGCCTGGCAAGCGACCACCGCGGCCGGACTGCTCGGTGGACCGATCCCGGGACCATGGGACAGCTGGCAGCGGGCCGAAGTGGAGCACCAGAGCTGGCTCAACCACAGCACGTTCGGCACGTGGGGCAATCACGGCGACGTCCAGGCCACGGCAACCACGGGCACTCCGCGCAACGGCCCGTTGAGCCCGGCGCTCGCCCACGCGATCCAAGCCCAGCATCATCGATTGCTGCGCAAGCTCGAGCAGATGGCTTGGGCGCAGGCGATGCGGCCATACCACCTGTGGCAGTTGCAGGTCGGAGCCCAGCAGATGATCCAGCTCTGGGGCGGCACACCGCTGTTGGTGGTGGCAGGCGAGTCGTTGGGACGGCGCAGGCTGTCGGCTGCGGATCCGTGGCCGCAATACCGCACGCTCGCCGCCGGGCAGCCAGTCGCGCATGGCTGGGGGGGCTTCGACCACGAGCACTGGAGCAGCGACCTGCTGTTCGACTACTGGACGATCAGCGGCGACGCCTGGGCGAAGGAAGAGCTGCGGCAACTCGGTCAGAGCCTCGAGGGGGTGTTGCGGCTCACGATCTACTACAGCGCCTTCGTGCAGCCGGCGCGCGCCGAGGGTTGGTGCATGCAGGGCTTCGCGCAGGCCTATCAGGCGACCCGCGATGCCTCGATCAAGGAGTTTGCAATGCGCCGCGTGAACGAGATCGTCGACGTGCAGCGCCACAAGACGCATCCGAGCCGCGCGATGTCGTTCGAGGCCAACTACCCCGGCACGCTGTATCCGTTCGACCACGAGTTCTTCATGCCCTGGCAGCACGGTGCCGTACTCTATGGCTATCTCGGTGCGTATCGGAGCTTCAACGAGCCGCGGCTGCTGGAGATCGCCAGCGACGTCGTCGCAACGGTCGAGTATTCCTGGTTGAGCGATGTGCAGACCACGCAGTTCGGTCACGTGGCCCAGGGCCTCCGCTACTTCGTGCCCGTGAGCCACAACGGCGTGCACATCCCGGCCAACTATTGGGATGCGCCGCCGATCGGCATCCACTGGGGGGGCGGTCCGCTCATCGGCGCGCACACCTTCCTGGCGGGGGGGCTGCATCAGCTGGCAGCCCTCACCGGCAACCTCGAGCTGCGCAGTAGGGCGCTGTACTTCGGAGGGATGCTGCTCGGCACGATGACGGACGACGCTCGGTGGGACACGTGGAAGTACTGTCTGCCGCCCCAGTACTCCGGGCAGTAGGGGCCAGGAACGGTCATCGAACCTGGCGAGAAGCCCGCCGCCGCACACGTGGGAAGTCGCGTGTCACGAGGCCGCCGTAGTTCGCGCCCCAGTGGACCGCGATCGAGAACGCGCGGGTCGCACCTGCCGCTAGCGTTTCGCTGTGACGGCCCGTAGCAGAGGCACACCAGCACTCCGAATGCCCATGCCGAACCCGCGCCGCTCGTTCCTCGCTTCGCTGTTCACCTTCGTCGCGACGTCGCTGCTGACCGCGATGCTGCCTGCCCAGGGCCCGCCGCCCGGCATGTCCGCCGAGGAGTGGTCGCGGCGGCTGAAGCGCGGGCTCGAGGACTACGCGAAGATCGAGAAGGCGGCGAAGCCGCGCAAGCTGCTGTTCCTCGGCGGCACCGGCTTCCTCGGCCCGCACACCGTGAAGTACGCGCTGGCGCGCGGCCACACGGTGACGCTGTTCAACCGCGGCAATCGCAACGAGGCGCTGTTCCCCGAGCTCGAGGAACTGCGCGGCGACCGCGACCCGAAGGTCGGGGATGGTCTGGCCGCGCTCGCGAAGGCGATCGACGCGGGCCGCACGTGGGACGCGGTGATCGACACTTCGGGCTACGTGCCCCGCCACGTCAGCGCGTCCGCGGAGCTGCTGAAGCCGGCGGCGAAGCACTACGTGTTCGTGTCGTCGATCTCGGCCTACGCCGACGCGCGGCCGTCGGGCATCGCCGAAGACGCCGCGGTGGCGAAGCTCGCCGATGCGGTGACCGAAGACGTCAACACGCACTACGGCGCGCTGAAGGCAGCGTGCGAGCAGGCGGCGGAGAAGGTGTTCGCCGGCCGCACGACCAACGTCCGGCCGGGCTACATCGTCGGCGCCAAGGACGCGTCGAACCGCTTCGCCTATTGGCCGGCGCGCACCGCGAAGGGCGGCAAGGTGCTGGCGCCGCCGCGCCAGGATCCGATCCAGGTGATCGATGTGCGCGATCTCGCCGAGTTCCTCGTGCACTGCGTCGAGAACGAGACGATGGGCGTGTTCAACGCCGTCGGCCCCGATCGGGTGCTGACGATGGGCGAGCTGCTCGATGCGTGCGCCGAGGTCACCGAGGTGAAGGCCGAGTTCGTCTGCGCCGACGGTGCGTTCCTCGCCGCGCAGGAGGCCAACGGCCTGCCGATCTGGACGCAGCCGGGCAGCGAGTACGGCGGCTTCGGTGCCGTCTCGAACAAGAAGGCCGTCGCCGCCGGCCTGAAGTTCCGGCCGCTGCGCGACACGGTGCGCTCCACGTGGGAGTGGTGGAACGGCATCTCCGACCAGGCGAAGGCGGCGATGTGGGACACCCAGCGCACCGGCCGCATCACGCCCGAACGCGAAGCGGCGGTGATCGAGGCCTGGCTCGCGCGCGGCAGAGATGCGAAGGACGGCAAGCGCGAGTAGCGTCCCCCAAGGGGCATCGATCGGCGTTCGCTTTCGCGGCGTGCGGCGACGAGCTCAGCGAGGAGTTCCTGAAGGCCGAAGCGTCGCTGCGCAAGGCGCCCGCGCGCGAGAGCCTCGCGCGCCAGCGATCGCGACCTTCGCTGGCCAACGGCGAGCACCATCAGGTCGCGAACCGGCTCGTCCGCCGCCGCGGCGGCGCCTATTCGACGACCGAGACCACACGCAGGGTCACGTCGCGATCGCGCAGGTCCTTGCCCTCGAACGTGAACGTCGCCGCGTTGCCGTCGGCGGCGTCGTGGTTGCCGGCGACGATCACGCCCGGCATGCGCACTTCGACCTTGAACTTCTCGTCGCCAAGGTCGTCGGTGTGGCCGAGTGCCGCCAGTTCGAAGTCGAGCCGCGCCAGCGCCGCCTGTCGCGGTTCGTCGCCGATCCCGGCGCCAGCAAGCTGCCCGCCCAAGCCCTGCCGCAGCGCCGTCCGCACGTCCTGCTCGAGCGCCGCGACCGGCTCGGGGCCGGCCTTCGCATCGCCTTCGCCCTTCTGCTCGACGTGGTGGCGGATCGCGTCGAACCGCGCCCGCGTGAACGGCGCCATCGCCGCACGCACGGTTCCGTCGCCCACCGCGCGCCACTTCGCCGCCGGCATGCACACACCGCCGTCGATGCAGAGCCCCAGCAGCGTGCGTTCGACCAGCGCGCGGGCGCTGCGGTCGAGACCCGCCTGCACGAGCGCGAACAGCTGGTCCCACTGCACCTCGCGCAACGGCTGCTGGTGCTCGAACTGGTCGCGGATCTCCTGCGGCAGGTGCCGTTCGATCCACTCCGACGGCGAGAGGTTGCGCCAGTCGCGGGCGCGGAACACCCGTTCGAACGTGAACACGGTGCGGCCGCCGTGCTGCTCGACCCGCAGGCTCGCACCGCGGCGCAAGTACGCCGCGCGCTGCGGTTCACCGGCCGGTGCCAGCCACTCGGGGATCGCGGCGGCGTTCGCGAACTCACCGACGACCGCGAGCCGGACCTGGCGCGGCTTGCCGCCCGCATCGAGCCACGGGCCCGCGGCGACGGCCCGCTGCACCCCCGCACTGCCCGTGTCCGGACCGAAGGTCGCGAGCCAGCGCAGCGTGTCGTCGCCCTGCGGTTGCCATGGCCCGCCGAACGGCACCGGGTAGCCGCTGGCCAGATCGCCGGCATCACCCTGCGCCGCGAGCGTCACCTTCACCGAGCCGTCCGGGCGCACTTCGATCACCTCGCTGTTCTCGAGGCAGCTGGCCAGCACCACCATCGCGAACGGCAGAAGCCAGGGCACCTTCGTCGTCGCCATCGCTCGCTCCCCCGGGGGTTCCGGGCGCGGGCCGGTCGGGCCCGTGCCCGGCACCGTCGCCGTCCACGTCCGCGCTGTCAATCCGCACTGCGGCGGGGCGGCGGGGGCGGCTCGACGGGTTCTCGCCGCCGCCGACCGTCGGGCTCGTCCGCGTACAGGTCCCGCTGCTCGCCGAGTCCGCTCACCGCCGTGTCCAGCGCGCCGGCTGATTCCCTGCGTCCCACGCTTGCCACGCAGCGAGCAGTTTCTTCACGACGTCGGGCTCGTCGACGGCCAGGTCCCGCTGCTCGCCCAGGTCCCGTTCGAGATCGAAGAGCTGCGGCGGGTCGTCGTCGATCATCACGAGCTTCCACTTTCCCTGACGGATCGCGCGCTGCTTGCCGTACCGCCAGCACACTTCGTCGCGCGGCGGTTCCTTGCTGGCTCCCGACAGGTAGGGCAGCAGGTCGTGGCCGTCGAGCCCCTCGGCCTTCACGCCGCCCGCGGCGAGCATCGTCGCCGCGAGGTCGATGGTGGCGATCGGCGCGTCGCACACCGTGCCCGCCGTGAACCTGCCGGGCCAGCGCAGCAGCATCGGTACGCGTACACCGCCTTCCCAGACCTGCGCCTTGAAGCCGCGCAGCGGGCCGTTGCTGCTGGTCGTCGTCGGCGTCGGGCCGCCGTTGTCGCTGAGGAACACGACGAGCGTCGTGTCCGCGAGGCCGCAGGCGGCGAGTTTGTCGAGGATCGTGCCGACGGCCTCGTCGAGCCCGGACAGCATGCTGGCGAACGTGCGCCGCTTGCCCTCGAGGTTCGGGAAGCGCGCCACACGCGAGGCCGGAGCCTGCAGCGGAGCGTGCACGGCGTTGAACGGCACGTAGAGGAAGAACGGTTCTTTCTGGTGCCGCTCGATGAAGGCTGCCGCTTCGCGCGCGAGTGCTGCGGTCAGCCACTGCGGTTCGGCGATGGCCGTCGTGCCGCGCAGGATCGGATTCGGCCCCGCCGGCTCGCCAGCTGCCGGGTTCGCCGGAGCCGGGTCATTCGCGCCGGCGCGCGGTGCCGGCCGGTAGGCGTGGGCTCCGGCCAGGAAGCCGAAGAACTCCTGGAAGCCGCGTTCCGAGGGCCGCAGCCCCTGCCGGTAGCCGAGGTGCCACTTGCCGACCATGCCCGTCGCGTAGCCGGCCGGTGCGAGCCGTTCCGCGAGCGTCAGCTGGTCCTTCGGCAACCCGTAGTCGGCGGGAGCCCGCTGCGCGTTGCCGGGGTTGAACTCGAGGCCGAAGCGCTGCTGGTACCTGCCCGTGAGCAGTGCCGCTCGCGTCGGCGCGCAGACCGGGCACGTCACGTAGCCGCTCGTGGCGCGCACGCCGTCCCTGGCAAGGCTGTCGAGGTGCGGCGTGGGCACGTCCTTGCCGCCGTAGCAGCCGAGTTCGCCGTAGCCGAGGTCGTCGGCGACGAGGACCACCAGGTTGCAGGGTTTCGGCTTCGCGGGCGCCGCGGCCTCTTGGCTGCGGCAGGTCAGGGTGAGCACGCCGAGGCAGAGCACGGTAAGGAGTGGGGGCTGCGCCATTGGGGCAAGGCTACCGCTGGCGCGGCGGGCCAGGGACAACGCGGTCACCGGCAATGCCGCGCTGCCTGCCCACGACCGTGATGGCGTTGCAGAGATTCGGCATGAGGCCTTCGGGGAACTGCACGTCCACCACGGGGCCGAACACCTGCAGGCTCTTCCCCTTCGTCTGCGTTGCGGTCGTCACGTCGATCGTCCTCGGAATCGGATTCGGCAGTCGGCCCCACCCTATCGACGCGCACGCGCCCTACGGCCCATGGCGATCGGTGCCCCAACGCGCTCCCATGTCGCGACCCCCGTGTTGCTCCGCCTGCTCGGTTTCTGCGCCAGCCTCGCCCTCGCCGCATGCGCGGGGACGCCATCGCCGCCGCTCGTCGACCCGCCCCTAGGCCGTGAGTGCGTGCAGGCGATCGGGCTCGTCGTCGAGACGCCGACGCCGCCGCCCGAGGTGCAGCAACCCGTCTCGGGGCCGCTCGAGGGTTTTCTGTACGGAACGGGCCAGGGCCTCCTCCTCGGCACGCAGTTCGCCCTGGAGATGGGAAGTGGTATGGGCGACCGCGGCTCGCTCACCGCCTTCGTCTGGTTCGCGCTCGGCGCGGCGGCGATCACGGTCTGCACCGTCGGCGGCGGCTTCGCCGGGCCGTTCCTGGCCATGCCCGCCGAGGAAGCGCGGCGGCGCGTGCGCACCATCGAGGCGGCGCTGCTCGAGACTCGGCTCGCCCCGGCGTTCGAGGCCGCGCTGCGCGACGCGGTGCACACCGTGCGTCCGGGCATCCTCGTCGTCCCGCTCGGCTCCCACGCCGACGCGACGCTGGTCGTGCGCGTCAGCGGCTACGGCCTGGTCGGTGCCAGCGGCTTCGACCCGCCGGTCGCGGTGGCGGTGCGCGCGGAGACGTCCTGGTTGTCGCCGGGTCAGCAGCACCGCGCCGATTTCCTGCACCTCGGACCGAGCCGCGGCATCGTGCAATGGAGCGACCATCCGCGCTCGCTGCGCGACGAGCTGCGGAGCGCCTGCAACCGGCTCGCCAGGCGCATTGCCGAGGAGCGCCTGCTCGTGGAGGTCGTGCGATGACCCGTCCGGACGGGCGCGTGGCAACCGCCGCGGTGTTCGTGCTCACCGTCGCGGCGTGCACGGCGAACATGCGCTCGCGCATCGCCGATGGCCATGCCCACCTCGCCTGGGAGCCGATCGCGGTGCCGGCCGACGCGACCGACGTGCGCTACGAAGTGGAGATCCACAAGGCGGAGCAGGGGCTGCCCACCGCGTCGGTGCGCCTCGTGCCCCGCCTCGAACAGCGCGAGTTCGACGCCGGGCACCTGCCCGCGGGCGACTACGTCTGGTCGGTTCGCGCCCGCTACTGGCGGCGCGATCACGAGTGGGTCACGCGCTGGCTGACACTCCCGAACACGCCCGCCGTCGCCCTCGAACCGCAGCGCGGCTTCTGCCCGCTGACGATCGACTGAGCCGGTGCCGGCGCGGCTCGTGCGCGGCGACACCGCCGACCAGGAGTTCCTGGCGGCGCGGCAGAGGACGGACGGTTGGACGCGGACTCGCGCGCTCGAATCGATTCTCGAGGTCTGTTACCAAGGCGTGCGCGGCGGGAGGGAAGGTCACGGCCGCGGGCGGGAGCGGTGGCGTTCGAGCAGAGGTTCGATTCGGGGATGCGGCTCAACGTTCACTTCCACGTGTTGTGGCTGGATGGGGTGCATGCGCACGAACTGGGCAGCGGGCGGACGGAGTTCTGCGAACACGGCGAAGTGACGGACGGTGACGTGGCGGGTCTGGTGGCGGCGATTGCCGATCGCGTGCTGCGGTTGCTGCGGCGGGTGGGGAAGTGGCCGGCCACGGGCGAGGCTGCTGACTCGGCCGGCCGCGGCGCCGACCGCCCGGGCCGCGGTGCGGCGGTCCCTCCGCCTCCGGACGCGCACCCGCTGCGTCCATCGGCCCATGGCCGCGCCGCGCACGTTCGCTTCTGTTCCATAACGACGAACGCGGGGCTGCCGTCCCGCAGGAGGCAACGATGAGGATCGGTCGTTCGTGCTGCTCGTGGCAACGGGTGGCTGCAATGGTGTCGGTGCGAGCATCCGTCGCTTCGTGCCTGTGCGCGTGTTTCGTGGCTGTTCCGATCCGCGCGCAGGGCGTCCTACCGCTGTCCGAGACCCTGGTCTTCGGCGAGATCAGCACGACGTTCGCCGGCGCGTGCGGACCCTCCGCGTTCCCGACGATCGCGGGCGATCAAGGCCTGGCGACCTTCTGGCCGAACGGCACCTGCACGGTGCAGTCCCAGGGCTACACCGTCTGCCCTGGCGGCCTCGTCGTGACCGGTGCGCCGGAGAGCCGGTCCGCGACGTACGAAGTCGGCTCCGACGGCACGATGACCATGCGATGGCTGCCGGCCCAACCCGGCGTCGACGACGACGTCGTGTTGCTGCGCGCCGACGGCGCCGTGATGGTCCGCGCGCGCTTCCACGACCGCAGCAGCGAACCGCAGCTGATGATCGCCGTGGCGCTCTCGAGCGGTCACGGCCTCGGTTCGCTGCAGGGCCCCTACCACGTCACGCGACTGGTCCAGGACAACGCGGTCACCGGCCTGGTCGCGCAAGGGGAGCTCGGCGTGATCCAGTTCGACGGCCACGGCGGCTACCAGGAATCGGGCGTGCGCCACGAGCTGCCCATGGGCGGCACGGGCTCGACGACGAACTACGGCCCTCGCGTCGGGAGCTACGCCGTGGCGCCGGACGGCTCGCTGACGACCGGCGTCGGCGCGGTGGGAGCGCTGTCGCCGGATGGCGAGGTGTTCTTCTGGATCCGCCGTTCTGGTTCGGTGGTCTCGCTGACCATCGGCCTGCGGCAGGCGACGGCATTCCCTGCGGCCATGGCGCGCGGTGACTGGCGCCTCGCGGCGATCGCGAGCGCGATCGGCGCCACGGCGCCCTCGCCCGAGTTGCGGTCCGACTGGGGGCTTGCGACCTTGGATCCGAACCTCGCCGGCGGCGGGGCGCTCGCTCTCGACCTCGTCCACGTGGTCTCGACGCCGGCGCAGACGACCGCCGCGCCGTCAACCGTCACCGACACCTTCACCATCGGTTCGCAAGGCCAGCTGGTGCTGCGAAGCAGCGCCACCCCGTCGATGCCGGGTGCGTTGAGCGCCGACAGCAGCGTCTTCGCCGCGCTGACGATCCCCGGAGACAGCATCGGGCTCGCGGTCGGCGTCGCCGCCGCGCACTGGCCGGCGCCGTACGGCGCGCCGACCGCAGGCTCCGGAGGTATTGCACCTCTCCTGCTCGCGGTTGGCGGCTTCCCGTTCGCCGGCAACCCGGCGTTCGCGCTGGTCGTCGCCGGCGGCCGCGGCGGTGCGTTGGGCTTGTTGGTCGCATCGGGCGACGTCGCGAGCGGCCTCCCGCTGTACGGCGGCCACGTCTGGATCGACCCGAACCAGGTGTTCGCCTCGCAGCCGTTGGTGCTGTCGGGCCCGGCAGGCGTGGCAGGCGGCGGCGCGGCGGCGCTGCCGCTGCCGCTGCCGCAGTCGGCCGCACTGTGGGGATTCTCCTTCGCCTGTCAGGCTTTCACGCACGATCCAGCGGCGCCCCAGGCCATCGCCATGAGCTCCGCACTCGAGATCGAGATCTGTCGCTGACGACGGTGGCAACCCCGGGTTCGACCGTCGCCGACGACGAGCAGCAGGCGATCTCCGAGGTGTTCGAGACCGGCATCAAGATCGTCGACAGAACTGATGGTTTGAGTGGAGCAGAGCGGAATCCCTGCAACCGCTGACGAGATCGAGGCACATAGCGCTGCCGCAGGCCTTCACGCCCGCGGCAGGAGCTCCTCGATGTTCATTCCGCCTCGCTGTCCGAACCTGCGCTGCCCACAGCACCTTCGACCTGAACCGGGGTTCTTCCGGCGCCGCGGCTACTACCGTCCGCGTTGTCGTCCGGAGGGCGTGCCTCGGTTCCGCTGCACGACCTGCAGGCGCGGCTTCTCGCGGCAGACGTTCCGGCACGACTACCGCGACCGCCGACCCCACTGGAACTTCCCCTTGTTCATGCTGCTCATCAGCGGTGTCGGCCTGCGCCAATGCGCTCGCGTTCTGGATGGCAACCCGCGCTCGGTGCAGGACAAGAAGCAGAAGATCGCGAGGACCCTCGGGTTCTTGCACGGCAACCTCAGTCCTGCCTTGCCGACCGGGCGTGCCTTCGTGCTCGACGAAGAGGAGACCTACGAAGGCGCATCGATCCGACCGCTGACGATGCCGGTGCTGATCGAGAAGGAGACCTGGTTCGTCGTCGCGACGGCGGTCGGCTCGATCCGGCGTCTGGCTCCGGCGGGATCCGCGCGCCGGGTTCGCCAGCAACGCGAAGAACGACCAGGACCGCGCCGCGACCAGAGCCGCGAGTGTGTGCACGCCGTGCTGTCCACGCTCGCCCAGAAGGTGCCAGAAGGCCGGATCCTGCTGCACACCGACCAGAAGGCGAGCTACGCGAGCATCGCAAAGGAGGTGTTCGGCGAGCGCCTGGTGCACGAGACGACGGCAGGCACGCTGGTGCGCAGCACGCACAATCCACTGTTCCCGATCAACACCACGTTGGCGATGACGCGCGACAACTGCGGCCGGCTGCGCCGGAGGAGCTGGCTCGTGACCAAGAAGGCCGAGCGGCTGCAGAACCACCTGCTGATCTTCACCGTCTACCGCAACTACGTGCGGCGTCGGTTCAACCGCGACAAGGAGGTCAACACGCCCGCGAAGATGCTCGGGCTGCTACCGAGAAACCTGCGTCGCCATGAAGTGCTCGCGTGGCGGCAGGACTGGGGCGATCTCAGCATCCATCCGATGAGCTCTGACGGCTCGCACTCGGTGCGGCAGGCCGTGCCCGCCTGAGGCGCCACGATGGTGCCTCGATTCGGTTCCGACGCCTGGTCTGCTCCACGCAAACCATCAGTTCTGAAGAACCCCATCGAGGCCGTCGTGTCCGAACTGCACCTCCGCATCGTGACCCCGGATCGCACGCTCGTCGGCCGCAAGGTCGACGGGCAAGGTCAGGATCACGGAGCGCGACGGCAAGCAGCTCGAGCTGTTCGTCAGCGACGGCTTCGCGCAGACGCAGCACAACGTGCTGACGCTCGGCTGCGAGGCCGGTGAGTTCGCGCACGAGATCGCGGACCGCCACCCGACGGTCTCTCGGCCTCCGGGGTGGCGTCGCCCGCCACCGCGCCGGCGGACGCCGGCGCGGCGGGCGTTCGAGGCGCGGCGACTAGAAGGCGTCGATCCGCTGCCTCAAGCCGTTGCTGAACGTCATGCCGAGCGCGTTCTGGCCGTTGGGCAGGCTGCCCGGCAGGATCAGCGCGACGGACTGCGAGAAGATCTCGAAGCCGGGCGTCACCAGCACCGGGATCGTGAACGAGACCGTCTGCGTCGGTGACGAATTGACCATGGCCATGCACAGATCGAGCGACGACACGTAGGCTCGGCACCCCGGGGCGCCGATCCCGGTCAGGTCCAGACCCAGCGGGATCTGGCCGAGCGTGATCACGTGGAGGCCGACGTAGGCCGGCGTCGCCGCAGCCGGATCGAACGGCGGCATGTTGCTCGTCGTGTAGGTGACGACCGTTCCGAGGGTCGCGCTCGAGATCGGCGCCGGTGCCGCGGACAGCGCCAACGCCGCGACGTTCTGCGGCTGCGTCGTCAGCGGCAGCGCCGTCGCCAGGGTGATGCTGCCCGCGTCCTGCGACGGACCCGCCGGCGAGTAGCCGACGAGGTGCGCGGAGCCGTAGGAGCTCGCCGTGTTGTTGTCGACCGTCGTCCAGACGATCTTGACGACGCCGGTCGTCAGGTTGAGCTGGAACTGTACGCTGCCGGCGTTGACGACGGACAGCGGCCAGCTCTCGACGTCGTTCCAGGTGACCATCAGGATCGTGTCGCTGCCGACGACGAACTCTTCGCGTTTGATGCGGCCGCTGCCGGCTTCCTGCTCGGCATAGTCGTGCCAGGCGTAGACGCCGGCGTTGACGCCGCCGAGGAACCCCGTCGCGGTGGGGGTGTAGCTGTTGGTCCCGGGGAAGGTCTGTGCAACCGCGCCCCACGAGATCACCGCATTGCTGTGCACGCGCAGCGACGCCTGCGGGCCCGTCGGCGACGGGAACGGCACGCTCGGCGTCACGACTCGTTCACCGTCGTCGGTCGGGGTCGCGAACACGTCGACGGCCGCTGCCGTCGGCATGACAAAGGCGCCGCCACCCCAGGACGCAGTGTACTGGGCGCCGGTCGGCGTCAGCGTCAGCGACTGGCCGGTCAGCGCGGTCGACGCGATCGCGGCGTCGGTGAACAGCTGGTAGAAGGAGTTGCTGATGTCGTAGCAACCCTTGCCGTAGCTCTGGTGGAAGGCCCCGCAGTCGGTCGCGGTCTCGTCGTAGCCGCCGAACACGTTCGGCGCGAAGTGCACGAACTTGTTCTGCAGGTCGATGGTGTCGGCCGCGAACTGCTCGAACATCAGCCGCGACGTGCCGGAGTTGCCCGCCGGCGTGGTGAAGTCGACGCCGGGCACGGCGGCCACCGCGTTGCCCTCGGACACGCCGCAGATCGTCGCGGCGGTCGAGGCGAGCGTGCCGCTGTAGTAGAAGTGCACCTCGCCCGTCGCGAACAGCTGCGCCTGCAGCGTGAAGACGGGCGCCGTGGTGCCGAACTGGACGGTGTTGGACCACGTGACCACGAACTTGTTGGGGATCGTGTTGTTGACGAAGACGCCGCCGCCGTTCTCCTCGAGGTTGTCGAGGTCGCGCCACATCGGTGCGATGCGCGGCGGCTGGCCGGCGGTGCCGCACAGGTTGGCCACCTGGGTCTCCGGCGCCGTGGAATAGCCGGTCGTCGTCTCGCCCGACGACCCACCGTTGGTCAGGAAGATCACGCCGTTGGACTGGACGTGCGCGTGCGTGTAGCTCGCGGCGACGCCACTCATCGGGAACGCGAAGTTCATCGGCTGCAGGGTGAACAGCACGTCGTTGCCGTATCCAGCCTTGAAACCGTTGCGCGGCGCGAGCACGCCGAGGTTGGTTTCGAAGCCCTGCGCGGACGCGAGCGCGGCCAGCGCGAGCGCCGTGGACGGGAACAGGAACATGGTGTGCATGATTGTCTCCTGGGTTCAGTTGCAGATCGACGCGGCCGACGCGGCCGCCTCTCGAAGGCGCCGATTCTTAGCGATCGCCGACGAGTGCGGCGCCCGCACTTGGTACCCCGCCATGGCGTGCAATCAGCCCGTTGCACAAAGAACGCGCCGGACGCGACGGCATCCGTTCGGAAGCGTGCGGCACGAACGCGGACAGATGGGCACGGCGCGTTGTTCTCAGGCGTGATCGTTCTCGATCAGGTGCTGCGGGTCGAAATGGGTCTGGCGTCCCAGATCACGCGGATCGCCGCCTCGAACGGCCTGACGCTGACCGTCGGCGCGTTCTGGCCGTTCGATCGATCGTTCCACCGCGCGACGAAGTGCGCAGGTGCTCCGCCGGCGCTGCTGAACGCGCCGCCCGCAACGAGATCGCCGTTCGCGAGCACCGCGAGCGCCATGACGTCGTCGTTCATGCCGGCGCCGAGCGGTGACCAGCTGGTGCCGTTCCAACGCGCGATGTTGCTGGCGCTGACTCCTCCGTCGGTCGTGAAGCCGCCGCCCGCCACGAGATCACCGTTCGGCAACGTCGTCAGGGCCAACACGGTCGGAAACGAAGGGCCGGCGTCGATGCTCGGGGCCAGGAGATGTCGGCGCAGCGAGTCCGGCGGGAACCGGAGGGTACGGTTTCTGTACCGAATGGTGCAGGCGGACCGCGACCGCCGACCTCGCTCTGCCGCGCCTCGTGCATCTTGGGTGGCCCACTTTCGCCGATCCGGCCGCGCGGTATTGTCCGGCGCTCGCCTGCTCGAGCACCCCACCATGCTGAAGACCCTCCCGTTCGTGGCGCTCCTCTCCGGCGCCATTTGCACCGCTCTCTCCGCGCAATCCCAACAGCCCGCTGACGGGCAAGCTGCACCTTCCCCGCTGCGGCTCGTCGCCGGCACGTTCGATCCGCTCGCGGGCGAGATCGCCGTGCCCGAGCAACTGCGCAGCGGCCCGGCCCAACGACTGTGGGTCGCGCAGTTCGCCGGCGCGCCGACGCAGCGCGGTCGCGATGCCATCGAAGCGCTCGGCGGCCAGGTGCTGCGCTACCTGCCGGAGCACGCGTACGTCGTGCGCCTCGACGCGAGCAAGCTCGACGCGCTGCGCCAACAACCGGACATCCGCTGGGTCGGCGCCTTCCACCCGCTCTACCGCCTCGAGCCCGCGCTCGTCGCAGGCAACACGTTCACTGACGGACGGCCTGTGCGCTACCACCTGGTCGTCGCCGACAAGAAGAACGACAAGCCGAACCTCGGCGCCAAGGTGCGCGCGATCGGCGGGGTGATCGATCACGAACAGCCCGGCAGCCTGTTGTTCACCGTCACGTTGACCGGGCCGCAGCTGCTGCAGGTCGCCGGCTTCGACGAAGTCGTCTGGATCGATCGCTGGACGCCGTCGTCGGACGACATGGACAACGCGCGCATCCAGGGTGGCGGCAACCACGTCGAGACGCAAGGCGGCTACACCGGCACCGGCATCCGTGCGCACATCTACGAAGGCATCGAGGCGACGCACTCGGACTTCACCGGTGGTGCGACGAACGTGCTCAGCGGCGGCGGCGCCGACGACCACGGCCACGCCACCGCGGGCATCGTGTTCGGCAACGGCACCAGCAACCCGATCGTGCGCGGCATGGCGCCGAACTGCACGAAGTTCTTCACGCAGTACAGCTCGGTCACCCCGGGCTCGTCCCGCTGGCAGGTCGTGCAGACGTTGGTCAACACGCACAACGTCAACCACACCACCGCGTCGTGGGGCGACGTGCAGACGATGCAATACACCTCGGTCTCGGCCGACGCCGACGACATCGTGTTCGACCACGACGTCACGTGGACACAGAGCCAGAGCAACACCGGCAACCAGAACTCGCGGCCGCAGGCGTGGGCCAAGAACGTGTTCTCGGTCGGCGGCGTCAACCACGGCAACAACAGCAACCCGCTCGACGACAGCTGGGATCTCGGCGGCGCCAGCATCGGCCCGGCGTCCGACGGCCGCCTGAAGCCGGACATCTGCGCCTACTACGAGAACATCGGCACGTCGGATCGCACCGGCGCTGCGGGCTACTCGGCCAACGACTGGTCTCCCTCGTTCGGCGGCACCTCTGGCGCGACTCCGATCGTCGCCGGGCACAACGTGCTGCTGATCGAGATGTTCACCGACGAGGTGACGCCCGGCGTCGGCTTGTTCGGCAACCCGCTGCGCGTCACCGGCGGCACGGTGTGGCAGAACCGTCCGCACGCCCCGACGGTGAAGGCCCTGCAGTGCGCCGGCGCGACGCAGTACGCGTTCAACGCCGCCAGCACCGACAACCGGCGTCAGCACCAGGGCTGGGGCTTCCCGAACCTGCAGCGACTGTACGACCGCCGTGCCCAGATGACGGTGATCGACGAGACCGACGTGCTCGATCAGGGCGAGGCGACACGGTACGACGTCACGGTTCCGCCCGGGGAAGCCGACCTGCGCGTCGTGCTCAACTACGCGGACCAGGCGGCGCTGCCGAGCGCGACCAAGCACTTGATCAACAACCTGTCGGTGCGCGTCACCGCGCCGAACGGCACGACCTACTGGGGCAACAGTGGCCTGACGCAGGGCAACTGGTCGACGACCGGCGGCATCGAAGACGACACGAACCCGATCGAGTGCGTGTTCGTGCAGAACCCCGCGGCGGGCGTCTGGCACGTCGACGTCAAGGCGACTCTCGTCGTACTCGACTCGCACGTCGAGACGCCGGCGGTCGACGCGGACTACGCACTCGTCGTGATCGGCGGCACGGGCCAGGTCGGTGTCCCGCCAACCTTCGCCTCGTTCAGCGAGTTCGGCGCCGGCTGCCCGGGCTCGGTGCCGCTGCCGTCGTTCTGCGCGCAGCTCAATGGGGCGGGCGGCACCATCTCCACCACGAACATCGCGCGCGAGTACGCCTACACGGTGCCGAGCATCGGCAGCGCCCAGGTGATCGGCTTCGACATCTTCACGCGCTCGACCGGCGGTGGCACCGTGGTCGTGCCGGCGCACATCTACGCTCAGGTCGGCGGCCTCCCTGCCGCGACGCCACTCGCGAGTACGACCCTCACGGTCGGCCCGACGGTCGCCTTCTACACGGCGACGTTCGCGTCGCCGGTGCCGGTCAGCGGCACCTTCTACGTCGCGATGGACAGCTCGGCGCAGACGGTGCTGCGCTCGCACCTGACCGCAGGCTCGAGCGGGAGCGCCTACGCACGGATTCCTCCGGCGGGCGCCTGGTCGCTGTCGACGGCGGTGACCCGGCCGTCGTGGCGCGTGACCTGCACCGGCGGCGCCCAGTTCGCGACCCCGGACCTCGGCAACAGCGGCGTGCCGGACATCGGCGGGAGCTACGCCGTGACGTTGGGCTCGGCGCTCGCGAACACACCGGTTCTGCTGGTCTCGGGTTTCTCGGACCAGATCTACAGCGGCGTCCCGCTGCCGTTGCCCCTGCCCGGCGCGCCCGGCTGCAACTTGCTGGTCGCCGCCGACGTCCTGTTCCTTCAGTTCGCCTCGGCGGCCGGCACTTCGAGCTTCCCGATCGCCGTGCCCGCGTCGGTCGGGCTGATCGGTACCCAACTGTTCCACCAGTGGGCCGTCTTCGATCCGGTCAACGCCTTGGGTCTGGTCGTGTCCAACGCCGGCAAGGCATCGATCGGCAATTGAGCGGGGCCACGCCCGTCGGCACCATCAACATCGCGAAGTAGTCGATCGCGGAGCCGAGCTTCGCGATCGGCAGCACCCACACCCTTCCTGCTCGAGCGCTGATCGTGACGTCGGCGGCTGGTGCTTCTCCATCGAGTCCGGATTCCGGGAGCCTCCTGACGTTGCGGCCCGCGGGATCGGGGGCAGGGGGGGCAGGGGACCGGGGTCTGACCGGAGGGGAAGGGGGGAGTAGTGTTGTCTGACCGCGACCGCACGGCGTCAGAAACCGGTTGCGCCGCCGCGTCGCGCTGGTGTCAGTCATCCATGCGCTTCCCCCGTTCTCGTGCGTTCTCGTCATCGGCGCTCGTGCTCTCCACGGTGCTGTCGCTGCTCGCCGTGTGCAGCCTGACCTGCACCAGCCTCGCTCAGGTGCGCATGAACCTGCGCACCGACATGCAGATCGCCACGTTGCATTCAGCGGGGTCCTGGCCGATCGAGACGAATCACTTCGCGACCGGCGATGTCGACGGCGACGGCGACCTCGACCTGCTCGCGGCGCTGAACTTCGGCGGCGGCCGGGTGTGGCTGAACGACGGCCATGGCGGCTTCACGCGCTTCGTCGACCTGCCGGCGGGGCGGAGCAGTCGGTCTGCGCTGTTCGATGCCGACGGCGACGGCGATCTCGATGCGCTGCTCGCCGGCGGCGGCACCGCATACGCCACCGCGGCCGTCTCGAGTCTCTTCCGCAACAACGGCACTGGCTCGTTCACGGCGTCGGCGACCCTCCCGACCAACGCGGTCCTCACAGAGGGTCTTGCCGTCGGTGACTGCGACGGCGATGGCGATCGGGACGTCATGCTGTTCAACTCGAACTTCGCTTCGCACCCGGGTATGCGCTACTGGCGGAACGACGGCACCGGAACGTTCACGGATCAAACCGCGACAGCGTTTCCGGGCGGCGCCGGTGGAACTGGATGCACGCTCGCCGATGTCGAGCCGGACGGCGATCTCGACCTCGTGACGAACTCGAATCTGCATCGCAACAACGGCCTCGGCGTCTTCACGCTGGAGCCGCCGATCTCCTGGCCGCTCCCGGATCTGCGCCGCGCCGCGGCCGACGTCGACGGCGACACGCTGATCGACGAGGTCGGCGTCACCGGGTACTGGCAGGCCCCGCGCAACGTCCCGTACGTGCACCGCAATCTCGGCGGCGGCGTGTTCCAGGACGTCAGTACGAACTGGTTCGAGCCCCACGCTCGCGTCGACCGCACGATCGGTCTCGCCCCGCACTTCGCGGTCGCGGTGTTCGATGCCGACGGCGACGGCGATCCGGATCTCGTCACGGGCGGTACGCAGAACCGCGGCACCTTGTCGACGACGGTCGGCATCCCGCCGAAGGTCTTCCTGAACAGCAACCGCCAGCGCTTCGTCGACGCCGGGCAGCCGGCGTTGCCTCAACTGGTGACCGGGTTGACCGCAGTGGCGGCCGGCGACGTCGACGGCGACGCGGACGTGGATCTGGTGTTCGACCCCCTCGGCATGCCGGCCGGGCAGGCCGTATGGAAGCAGGACGCGGCAGGGCGCTTCCACGGCACGGGAGCAGCTACGTTTACGGGTCCGTACAGCTTCGTGCCCTTCGGCGCCTTCGAGCTCGCCGACGTCGACGGCGATCAGGACCTCGACCTGATCGGCGTCCGCGGCAGCCTGTACGCGGCCCAAGGCGGGCAGCACAGGCTTGCGCTGAACAACGGCAGTGGCAACTTCACCGACGTCACCGCGACTCACATGCCGGTGATCACATCGCTCGGCCGGTCGTGCGCTTGGGGCGACGTCGATGGCGATGGCGACGTCGACGTGGTGATCGGCTCCGTCGGCTCCGTCACCTTCTCCTCGGGCGCGCCGATGATCCAGCTGCGCAACAACGGCACGGGCGTGTTCACGAACGCGAGCGCCCAAATGCCGTCGACGCCATGCTTCGGCACCGCCGTCGCGCTGCGCGACTTCGACGGCGACGGCGACCGCGACATCGTGGTGCCAAGCGTGCCATCCACGTACGCGGTCTCCTACTTCGCCAACAACGGCAGCGGCACCTTCACGGATGAGACTGCGACGCGGATCCCGGCGACCTCGCCGTCTAACCCCTGGGGCATGATGAGCGTGACCGATCTCGACGGCGACGGCGATCTCGACATCGCGATCGACAACATCGATCTCCGCAACGACGGACTGGGCACGTTCACGGCCACGACGGTCGCTGGCACGCGCACGCTCGTGCTCGACTTCGACGAAGACGGCACTCCGGACGCACTGAACGGGCTCTCGGTCGTGGGCGGCCAGACACTGTTCTGGGACTACCAGGCACCGGGCCACACCGTGCTGCCGGTCGATCTCGATCGCGACGCCGACGTCGACCTCGTGATCACGCCCTGGGAGCCCGACAGCAATTGGGCGATGATGCGCATCGAGGTGCTCTACAACCTGCGCCGCGACCTGCGTGTCGCGACGTTGCCGGTCCTCGGTCACCCCTATCGCCTGCAGCTGCGCGCGACGAACGGCAACGCGGCGACGTTCGCGTTCGTCGCGGCCGCGACGGCGACGCTGCCGCAGGCGGTCGAGATCCCCGGCTGGGGTCTCTTGCAGCTCGATCCGTCGCAGATGGCGGTGTTCGCGTCGGCGACGATCCCGGACGCCGACACGATGGTCGAGGTGACGATGCCGATCCCGGCCGCGCCGTCGCTGTTCGGCCTGCCGCTCTCGTGCCAGGCGCTGTTCGTGCCGGTCGGCAACGAGGTGAAGACGCACTTGTCGAACGCGATGACGTTCCTGCTCGAGCGCTGATCGTGAAGTCAGCCGGCCGCTGCTCCTCCATCGAGTCGTTCGCGCAGGCGTACGACCGCCTTGTGGAACAGCGCCCGTGCCGAGTCGCCGCTCGCGAGCCCGAGCACGGCAGCGATCTCTGCGTGGCCCATGTCGAGCACGAGGCGGCAGTAGACGATCTGCCGCAGCGACGCGTCGAGGCCCAGCAGCGCGCGCTCGAGGCGGCCGTCCAGCTCGCCCGCCGCGGCAACCTGGCTCGGCGATGCACCGGCATCGGCGGCGCCGAGGTTGCTGATCGTCGTGACGCCGAGGTCGGCGCGGCGCTGCACGAGGCCGCCGCCGCGCTTGTGGGTTCGCGCGGAGCGCTGCGCGTTCTGCACGTGGGTCTCGACGATCGTCGCGAGCCAGCACACGAGGCTGCCCTCGCCGCCGCGGAACTGGTCGAGCTTCCGCAGCGCGGCCAGCATCGTCTCCTGCACGACGTCGTCGCAGTCGTGCATGTCGACGAGCGAGCGGCCCATGCGCACCGCGGCGAGCCCGCGCACGCGCGGACCGTAGCGACGAAACAGTTCGCCGATCGCATCGCCGTTGCCGGCACGCACGCGATCGAGCAGCTCGACCGTCTGCAACGGCAGTGCTCCATCGACACGGGGCGGAGGATCGGCGTCGGCACCCACGCGCGCATTCTACCCGCGGCGCCTGCGGCGGCGCTCGGAGCGTGCCCGTGAGCGAAGACGAGCCCGATCCGGCCTGGCTGCACACGCTGACGCTGCAGCTGCGCAGCTTGTACGACCGTGCTGCCGATGGCGCCGCGGGCCACGGCGACGACCGCGCGCTCGCGGACGATCTCGCAGCGAAGCTCGCGGCGCTGCAGCGCGCAGCGGCCGACCGCTACCGAGTCGTCGCGACGCTCGCCGAAGGCGGCATGGGCCACGTCGTGCTCGCGATCGACACGACCGTCGGGCGAACCGTCGCGTTGAAGCGCGCCGCACCGGCCGCCGATCCGGCGGACATGGTGCGGCGGCGGCTGCGCCTGCTGACGGAAGCGGCGACGATCGCACGGCTGCAGCATCCCGGCGTCGTGCCGATCCACGACGTCGGCGTCGATCGCGATGGCGAGCCGTTCTTCGCGATGCAGCGCGTCGAAGGCAAGAGTCTCGCGGAGCTGCTGGCGGCGCGTGCCAGCGGCGACGTGCACGTCTCGCAGGGTCAGCTCGTCGGAATCGTGCGCTGCGTCGCCGAGACGATGGCGTACGCGCACTCGCGCGGCGTCGTGCATCGCGATCTGAAGCCGGCGAACGTCATGGTCGGCGCGTGGAACGACGTGTTCGTGATGGACTGGGGCCTCGCGCACGACGGCACAGCACCCGATCCGCGCGGCACCGAGCCGGGCACGGGCGGGCCGCTGCCCCTGACGCTGAGCGGCACCGTGATCGGCACACCGTCGTACATGGCCCCCGAACGGGCGACCGGCGGCGCCGGTGCGACGGCCGCGGCCGACGTCTACGGGCTCGGAGCGGTGTTGTACGAAGTGCTCGCCGGGGCGCCGCCGTACCTGCGCGAACGACCGCAGTGGCAGGTCGCCGACATCCTCGCGACGATCCGTCAGCGCGCGCCGCAGCCGCTCGCCAGCGTGGCACCAATGGCCGATGCCGAGCTCGCCGCGATCTGCGAACGCGCGATGCACCGCGACCCGGCGCGGCGCTACGCCGGCATGCGCGAGCTCGTGGCAGACCTGGACGCGTGGCGCGAGCACCGCATCGTGCTCGCACACGGTGGCGGCCTCGCGACCGCGGCGCGCAAGTGGCTGCGCCGCAACCGTGCGCTCGCGGCGACGCTGGCCGGTGCCGCCGGCGTGCTGCTCGCGGCAGGCGCCTGGTTCGTGGTGCACCTGGCCGCGGCGCGTGACGCAGCCGACGCGAACCTGCGCGAGATCCTCGACCTGTCGGTCACCGAGCAGGTCGGTGATCTGCGCCGCCGCGCCGCGCAGGAGCTGTGGCCGCTCGCACCGGAGCGCATCGCGCCCATCGCCGCGTGGCTGCAGGAAGCCGAAGGCCTGCGTGCGACGCACGCGAGCCTGCGCGCGCGGCGCGAGCGGCTCTCCGCCGGGCCGGGCACGGCGGCCGGCGACACGGCGGACTCCGAGTGGCGGCACCGGCTGCTCGACGTCGCCATCGGCGAGCTCGACGCGTTCTTCGCGGCCCTGCCGGCCGGCGCTCCCGAGCTGGCGCTGGACTCGACGGTGGCTGCGGTCGCGGCGCGCCCCGCCGCGATCCGTGCGCTGGCGGTGGCCTGCGTGGACGGCGACGAGAACAGGAGGCGCTGGGAACGCGCGGCGGCCGACGTGCGCACGACCGCGGCGTACGGCGCGCTCGAGCTCGCGCCACAGTTCGGCCTGCTGCCGCTCGGCGCCGACCGCACGTCGGGCCTGCAGGAGTTCGCGCACTTGCAGAGCGGGCGCGCCGCGCGCCGCGACGAGCGCGGCGTGCTGTCGCGCGACGCCGCCGACGGCATCGTGCTCGTGCTGCTCCCTGGCGGTGTTTGCTGGATGGGCGCCGCCGCCGGCGACGCGCGGCATCCCGATCCCTGGTCCGAGGTGATCAACGAGGGGCCGGTGCACGAGCTGCGCCTCGCGCCGTTTCTGCTGTCGAAGTTCGAGCTGACGCAGGCGCAGTGGCAGCGCGTCACGGGGACCAACCCGAGCGTGCACAAGGAGAACAGCACCTTCGTGGGCGAACGTGCGCCCCTGCACCCGGTCGAGTCGATCGACTGGCCGGCGGCCCGCACCGTTGCGCACCAGCTCGGTCTCTGCCTGCCGACCGAAGCGCGATGGGAGTACGCGGCGCGCGCCGGCACGGCGACGCCGTGGTACGCAGGCGCTACGGTCGAGAGCTTGCTGCACCCCCCGGCCGGCAATCTCGCCGACGCGACGTCGGCGGCGGCGCTCGGCGTACAGGGCTGGATGCCGACACCCGGCCTCACCGACGGCTTCGTCATGCACGCGCCGGTCGGCACGTTTGCGTCGAACGCGTTCGGCCTGTTCGACGTGATCGGCAACGTCGCCGAGTGGTGCGAGGACGAGTACCGGTCGTACGCGGTGCCACCGTCGCCGCTCACCGGCGGGCGGCCGCTGTCGGGCTCGCCGGCGACGGTGATGTACCGCGGCGGCAGCTTCGATCAGCCGGCGCAGGAAGCGCGCTCCGCGAACCGCGCCGGCGGCCCACCGGCACGGCGCCACTTGAGCATCGGCGTGCGGTTCGCGCGGTCACTCGACCCATAGGCGAGAATCCTCACGACGTTCGGCCCTTCCGTTGCGCAGTGGCTCGACGCCTTGCGGGACGTCACTGCAGGTCGAGCACGAGGCGCAGGCCGTTCGACGTGATGAAGCCGAACGGCGTGAGGCCGGGCGCGAACACCGCCGATTGGCCCAGCACGTGCGTTCCGACCAGCGACGGGATCGCAGGGATCGAGAACAGCGTGCTGCCAGCGCCGAGTATGCCGACGAACCCCGCGGTCACGTCCATCGACGCGTAGAGCCTGCACGTCGGCATGCCGAAGACGGTGAGGTCGATGCCTGTCGTGAACTCGGTCATGCCGAGGAGCGTGAGGCCGATCACGCCCTGGCTCGGGATGTTGCTCGAGATCAAGTTGACCGAGTTGCCGATCACGGGCCGCGTGCCGGCCGCGAGCGCGAGCGGCGTCAGCGCGAACACGGACGCCATGTACACTGACGGCAGCGCCGCGGAGATGTCCATGCTGCCCGGATCGGCCGAAGCGCCGGCGTCCGAGACGCCGACCAGCCGCGCGTTTCCGAGCGTGCTCATCGTCTGGTACACGTAGTGCACGTTGCCGGTCGCGATCTCGAACTGGACCTGGAACCTGTTCGCGGCGGCTGCACTCGTGCCGCCGGCGTCCCAGACGCCGTCCCACGTCACGAAGGCGATGCCGGCGACCTCCTCGAACTTCACCTGGCCGCTGCCGGCGAGCGCGGGGTTGTAGTTGTGCCAGCACGCGCTCCACCACTGGCGCACGCCGTTGAGGAACGTCGCCGGGACGGGATTCGACGTGGTGCCATTGCCCGAACCCGCCGAGACGAAGCCGTTCGAGCAGACCACGAGTGAAGTCGTCGAACTGCTCGCGCCGACACGCATCGGTGCCGACAGCGTTACGGCCACCTCCGAGTCGTCGGTCATCGGCAGCACCGCCGCGGTGCCCGAGGGTGGGACGTAGGCGACGACGCCGGGCACCGCGAGATAGCCGGTGCCGATGTGGATCAGCGAGATCGCGGTGTTGCTGAGATCGAACGCCGCGGAAGTCGAGAAGAGCTCGTACGACGACACGTCGGGCTGGTTGATGCAGCCGGTGCCGTACGGGATGGCGTGGGCGTAGCCGGCTGCCGGGATGTACGTCACCTCGATGACGACGGCGTGGTTCGTGTTGATGCCAAACGCGGTCACACCGGGGTATCCCGTGTAGCCGGTCGACCAGTAGACACGCGACGCGTTCGCCTGCCCGGCGATCGCATGCACGTCGAGCTGCGGTATGCCTCCGATGTAGCCGATCTGGATCGGCAGGTCGCACTCGATGTTCAGGTCGCCGGCGCTCGGGTCGTAGGGGAAGGGCGTCTGGAGCGGGATGTCGATGCCAAACGGCGCCGGTCCGGGCACGGCTGCCTGCGCCGGGAACGAAACGGGGCCCTGGAAGCAGAGCGTCTCGTCGGGGCCACGTTGGTTCGCCAGGGTCGCCGTCACCGCGCTCCAGTCGACCGGGCACGTCGAGCAGCGGACCGAGCACGCGATCGGGTACGTGGTCGCGGCGAGCGCAATGCCGCCGTTCGCGCGCCACTTCAGCCCGGTGATCACGATCGGGTAGTTGACGCCCTGGGTCGTGAAGTGCGAGCTGTCGTAGACGGCCTGATGAAGGAGGCCGGCCGAACCGCGACCCCACGGGAACGCATTCGAGATGTTGCCCTCGGTCGTCGCGCAGACTTGCGGAATGACGAGCGTGAGCTGGGTAGGCGCAGTGACGGCGAGGACGCAGACGGCGAGCAGTGCGGCGACGTATTGCATGAGGGCACCGTCGAAGCGAAGTCGAGGACGAGTCCGGCCGGGGTTCCCCGGCAGGCACGCGACTCTAGTCGGCTTCGCCCAAACGCGATACTCCGGGCGAAGCCGCGGATCGCGGGCGATTCGACGTGAGGAGGCCGAACGGATCGCCGACGCCGCGAAGGCCGATCTGGCAGCTGCGATAGCTGCGATGGGGCTGCTCGACGCGCGAACGGCTGCGAACTATCATCGCGATGTTCGCAACCGCCAACCTCGTGGGTGCTCCATGATCTCGCGTCCTTCGCCCTCACCGGCCTCGCGCGGCGTCGGGTTCTTCCTTCTCTGCTTGGTTGCCGTGTCGGGGCACACCTCGGCTCAATGCTCGACGCAGTGGCTGCCGGGTTCTTGTGGCCCGGGCACAGATGGCGTCGTCAGGGCCACGACCAATTGGGACCCTGACGGTGCCGGCCCGATGCAGCCTGTCTTGGTCGTGGGTGGCGACTTCTCGAAAGCAGGCGGTGTCCTGGCGAACCGGATTGCTGCGTACGACCCGGTGACCGGTGTCTGGTCGGCACTGGGTTCCGGCATGAACGGTGCCGTGCACGCCCTCGCGGGGCTGCCGAGCGGGGAACTCGTGGCAGGTGGTTACTTCACCACCGCCGGCGGCGTGAGTGCCAGCCGGATCGCGCGCTGGAATGGCACGAGTTGGTCGGCGCTGGGCGCCGGCATGGACTCCCAGGTGCTTGCCGTGACGACGCTGCCGAACGGGGACCTCGTGGCCGGTGGTTGGTTCACTACCGCCGGGGGCGTGAGTGCCAGCAGCGTCGCGCGCTGGGATGGCACGAGCTGGTCGGCGCTGGGCATGGGGATCGGCGGATACGTGTATGCCCTGACGACGATGGCGAACGGCGACCCCGTGGCGGGTGGTTTCTTCACCACGACGGGAGGCATGAGTGTGAACTACATCGCGCGATGGAATGGCACGAGCTGGTTGGCACTGGTTCAAGGGATGGACCTCTTCGTGCACGCCCTGACGACGCTGCCGAACGGCGACCTCGTGGCGGGTGGTGAGTTCACGACTGCGGGAAGCGCGAGTGCTTCCTACATCGCGCGCTGGGATGGCACGAGCTGGTCGGCGCTGGGATCGGGGATGAACTTCCACGTGAAAGCGCTCGCGACGCTGCCGAGCGGGGATCTCGTCGCGGGTGGTCCCTTCACTATCGCCGGCGGCGTGAATGCCAGCCGCATCGCGCGCTGGGACGGCACGAGTTGGTCGGCGCTGGGTTGGGGGATGAACGGAAACGTGCTCGCCCTCACGACACTGCCGAACGGTGACCTCGTGGCAGGTGGTCAGTTCACGACGGCAGACGGCGTGGGCGTGAACTACGTCGCGTGCTGGAATGGCACGAGCTGGTCGGCGCTGGGGTCGGGGATGAGCGACGTCGCGTACGCCCTCACGAAGCTACCGAACGGGGACCTCGTGTCCGGTGGTCAGTTCGCGACGGCGGGAGGGATGAGTGTCAACCGCATCGCGCGCTGGGATGGCACGAGCTGGTCGGCGCTGGGTTCGGGGATGAACGGAAACGTGATGGCCCTCACGACACTGCCGAACGGTGACCTCGTGGCGGGTGGTGGGTTCACGACGGCGGGAGGCGTGAGTGCGAACCGCATCGCGCGCTGGAACGGCACGAGCTGGTCGGCGCTGGGTTCGGGGATGAACTCCACGGTGGAGGCCCTCACGACGCTTCCGAACGGTGACCTCGTGGCGGGTGGTGGTTTCACGACGGCGGGAGGCCTGAGTGCGCTCTTCATCGCACGCTGGAATGGCACGAGCTGGTCGGCGCTTCAGTCGGGGATGGGCAACGTCGTGTACTCCCTCCTCACGCTGCCGAACGGCGAGCTCGTGGCGGGTGGATCTTTCACGACGGCGGGAGGCGTGAGTGCCAACCGCATCGCGCGCTGGAATGGCACGAGCTGGTCGGCGCTGGGTTCGGGGATGAACTTGATGGTGCAGGCCCTCACGACGCTGCCGAACGGCGACCTGGTGGCGGGTTCTAGTTCCACGCTTTTCGGAGGCGGTGTCAACATCGCGCGCTGGAATGGCACGAGCTGGTCGGCGCTGTCGGGGATCGTCGGCAGCGTGCGCGCATTCACGAACCTGCCGAACGGAGACCTCGTGGCAGCAGGTAGCTTCTGGAGCCCCGGGAGCTTTGGCGCCGCGCGCTGGAATGGCACGAGCTGGTCGGTGCTGGGTACGGGGTTGAGCGGCGGCATCGTGTACGCCCTGTCGACGGCGCCGAACGGCGACCTCGTGGCCGGCGGTTGGCTCTATGACGCCGAGGGCTCCGTCTCCGCTCTCAGGCGGCTCACGACGACTTGCCCTGCCGCGGCCGTCTCCTTCGGTGCGGGCTGCACTGGCTCCGGTGGCCCCAACGTGCTGGCCGCCACGTCGCTGCCGTGGACCGGGTCGACGTTCCGCTCCGTTGCGACCGGGATGCCGGCGCTCGCGCTCGCGCTCGGTGTGATCGGGTTCAGCACCACTTCGATCGCGATGCCGTCGATCCTGCCGCAGGGTGTGGCGGGTTGCACGCTGCTCGTGGTCCCCGATCTGCTCGAGCTGTACGTGCCTGCGGTCGGCCTCGTGCAGGCGCAGCTCGTGATTCCGAACACCGTCGCCCTCGCTGGCGTGGTGGTCCACCAGCAAGTGGTTCCGATCGAGCTCAGCGGCATGGGCAGCATCACGGCGCTGACCAGTACGAACGCGTTGACTCTGACGATAGGGAGTTTCTAGCTGGCGCGCGACGGGTCACGATGTGCGCATGGCAATCCTGGTCAGGCACAAGAAAACCAACGGGCGGTTCGCGGTGCTCGGCGCCAACTTCACGATGTGGAAGACCGCGCGCGGCAGCGCGCTGTTCGGCGACCTCATCCCGGTCGAGAAGCAGGGTGCCGCGCGCGTGCTCACCGTGTGCGGCGCCGACGGCGTGATCCAGTTCGGTGACGCCGACGAGTTCGTCGTCGTCGCCATCGACGGCAAGTCGCCGGCGGACCTGCTCGCTTCGGACTAGTCAGGCCGTCGGCTCGGAGCCGCAGCAGCTTCTTCTGCGCGTCGCTGAGCACTCGTGCCTTCGCCGCGCCGTGGTCGCTGAGAAGGAGCGGCTCGCGGCGAAGAAGTGACGCGCGGGTCACTTCACCACGCCTGCGGGTGCGGCGACCGCTCGGGCGCTCGAAATGGACCCGGATGCGGCTCCGACCCGGCAAAGCGGAGCTGCTGCGTTCCATTCGCTGCACTCACGCCTATGCTGCGCGAATCGAGGCACCAGGCGCTTGCCTGGTCTCACAACCCGAACATCTGGCAACATGGCAAAGAAGAACGCAGGCGGTGGCATCTATCGCGTCACGGAGATCATCGGCACCAGTGAGGTCTCGTGGGAGGACGCAGCCCGCACCGCCATCGAGACGGCGGCGAAGTCGTTGCGCGACCTGCGCATCGCCGAAGTCGCCAAGCTCGACATGAAGATCGAGAATGGCAAGATCACCGCCTACCGGGCGCGCGTGATGCTGTCGTTCAAGTACGAGGCCTGACGCGCCGACCTCGCGCTGCGGCGTGCGTCTCGACGCGAGCGTCGCGGCCGATCGCGAATCCGCAGATCGACTACCCCGGGTTCCTCGAGATCGCCAACAAGGCCGAGAACGTCCGCGCGGCGCGCCGCCTCGGCGAGCCCGAGTTCGCGGCGGCAATGCGCGAGCCCGCCCGGTAGCTTGCGCAGGTGCTGTGAGTCGCCGGTGACGCCGGCAGCTTGGCCGCCGAGAGCACGTGCGGAACGGGGGCGGCGAGCGGGCTCGGCGAGTTCGGCGAGGGACGCTGGGGGCGGCGAGGGAGGTCGTCCCCGAGTCGGTTCCGCGCTAACATCCGATCCGGAGTCCTCCCATGCGGCAGCGGTTCGTCCAGTGCGTCGGCGCGTTCCTGTGCATCGGCTGGCTCGCGGCGCAGGAGTTCGAGGTGACGCTCGCAGCCGTGCAGACGAGGATCGACGGCAAGCAGTGGCGGCAGGCGCTCGAGCTGCTGGAGGCGCTACAGCAGCGCATCGATCTCGACGAGGACTGCGTGGTCGTCGCAGCGCGGCTCCGCGACGTCAGCAACGGCCTGCTCCTCGCTGACGATGCCGAAACTGCGCTGCGGGCGCGCCTCTGCGAGCTCGGGTTGCTGCGGCGTGTGCACGGCGAGCAGGACCATGCGGAAGTCGCGCGGGTCCTCAACAACGTGGCCCGTTGCCTGGACATGGTCGGCCGCGATGCCGAGGCGTTGTCGCAGTACGAGCAGGCGCTGGCGATGCGGCGGCGTCTGTTCGGCGATTCCGACCACGCCGACGTCGGGACGAGCCTCAACAACCTGGGCGCCTGCCTGGACTCGCTCGGCCGCTCGGCCGAGGGGCTGGTGTTTCTCGAACAGGCTGTCGCGATGCGGCGCCGGCTGTATGGCGATCGCGACCACCTCGACGTGGCGGTGAGCCGGAGCAATCTGGCCGTCTGCCTGATCTCGCTCGGCCGCGAGGCCGACGGGCTCGCACAACACGAGCAAGCGCTCGCGACGCGGCAGCGTCTGTGTGGCGGTGCCGACGACGCCGGCGTCGCCGGCAGCCTGAACAACGTGGCCGATGTCCTCGAATCGCTCGGGCGCCTGACCGAGGCGTTGCCGCGATACGAGCAGGCGCTGGCGATGCAGAAGCGCCTCCGCGGCGATGGCGATCACCTGGAAGTGGCGACGACCACGAACAACCTGGCCCACTGCCTGGTGGGCCTGGGCCGCGCGGCGGAGGCGCTGCCGCAGTTCGAGCAGTCGCTGGCGATGCGGCGGCGCCTGCACTGCGATCGTGATCACCGCGAAGTGGCGCAGGGCTTGAACAACGTGGCGTGGTGTCTGCTCGCGCTCGGGCGCGCCGCCGAGGCGTGGCCGCAGTTCGAGCAGTCGCTGGCGATGCGGCGGCGCGTGTTCGGCGAGGGCCCGAACGCGACCGTCGCGCAGAGCCTGAACAACGTGGCCTTCAGCCTGCACGCGCTCGGGCGGCCACGCGACGCGCTGCCGCTGTACGAAGAGTGCCTGGCGGTGTACCAGCGCCTGTTCGGCGAGCGCGACCATGACAGCGTCGTGAAGACGCTGAACAACCTGGGCGTCTGTCTGCGATCGCTCGGGCAGCCGGCCGAAGCGATGGCGCGGTACGAAAAGGCTCTGGCGATGGCCAGGCGCCTGTGCGGCGACCGGGACCATCCGCTCGTCGCGCGCAGCCTCAGCAACGTGGCCTGCTGCCTGCAACTGATCGGGCGCGCAGACGATGTGCTGCCGCTGCACGAGCAGGCGCTGGCGATGCGCCAGCGGCTTTGCGGCAATCGCGACCATCCCGAGGTCGCGAGGAGCCTCGCCGACGTGGCCAGCAGTCTGGCGGGGTTGGGGCGCAACGACGAGGCCCTGCCGCAGTCCGAGGCGGCGATCGCCATGATCGAGCGCCTGCGCGACGAGGTGCGCCTGTCGCCGCAGCTGCGCCAGTCGTTCTTCGAGGGCCTGAAGCGCGGTGGCGCCTTCGAACAGTACCAGCGACTCACGAGTCGGATGGGTCGCCCCGACGACGCGCTGCGCGCAGCCGAACGCAGCCGCGGCCGAGGGTTGCTCGACCAGCTCGCCCAGTTCGGCGATCCCGAGATCGAGGCGGAGCGCCGCGCGCGCCGGCGCGGCGACGAGGCGGCCGCGGTCCGGCTCGCAGCGCTGCGTACGGACCTCGCAACCGCGTACACCGAGAGCGATCGCTTGCTGCACGAGCTGACGAGGCTCGACGAACGGGCCGACGTTCCCGGCCGCGAGCAGCACCGGGCGCAGTGGCTTTCGCAATCGGACGCCGTCAGCGTGCGACTGCGCCAGTTGCTCGACGAGCGCGCCCGCCTGCTCGGCGATGTGCTGCCGGTCGGCCGCGTTCGCCCGACTGCGGACATCCAGAGCGCGCTGCAGCCCGGGGAACTGCTGCTCGAGTTCACGGTGACGGAGGACACTGCGCTGGTCTACGTGGTCGGGAACCAAGGCTCGGTGCAGGTGCACGAGCTGCCGGACGCGTTCGCCACCGTGCAGCGTGTGCTGCCGGGGCTGCTGCAGCGTTGCTCGCACGCACAGCTGCGCGGCCGTGACCCGGGCACCAACCGGGCTTCGAGCGCTTCGTCCGACGCCGCCACGCGGGAACTGTTCGCGGGCCTGATCCCGGCACCGCTGTGGGAGCGCGTGCGCGGCAGCCGCCGCGTCTTCATCGCCGCCCACCGCGAGCTGCATCGTGTGCCGTTCGAGCTGCTCGTCACTGCGGTGAAGGACGGCAAGCCGACGTACTGGCTCGACGAGGGGCCGCCGATCGCCTACGTGCCGTCGGGCACGCTGCTGCACTGGCTGCGGCAGCGGGCGGTGGAGGCGAACGACGACGCGACGAGCCTCGATCTGCTCGCCATCGGCGACCCGCGTGCGCCCGATGCCGCAACAGAAGTGCCGCAGGACGGTGTGTTCGTGCTGGCCGTCGCCGACGGCGGCGAGGGTGCGCGCGCCGGCCTGCAGGCCGGAGACGTGCTGTTGGCGTACGACGGCAAGCCGATCGCCGACGACAAGGCGCTGCGCGACGAGCGTATGGCCACCGAGCGCGCGATCGAGGACGGTCAGCGCGGCAAGGCCCCGATCGCGATCGAGGTGTGGCGGCGCGGTGTGACGCAGAAGGTCGAGGTCCAACCGGGTCAGCTCGGCATCGAGGTCGGTGTGGGCCGGGCCCGTGCTGCCTTCGAGTCCTCGCTGGGCAGCGTGGCCGAACTCGCCCGCATCACGCGGGCGGGCGACCTCGAGCGCATCCATGAGCTGCCGGCACTCGCCGGCGCGCGCGCCGAGACCGCGGCGATCGATGCCGTGTTCGGGCAGCGCCAGATGAAGACCAGGCGCCTGCTCGGTGCCGACGCGACCGAGTCGGCGGTGTTCGACCTCGCAAGCAAGGCGAAGTACCTGCACTTCGCCTGCCACGGCATCTCCGAGGAGTACGCGGGCCAGAGTCTCAGCATGCTGGTGCTGAGCCAGCCGCAGCACGTGCTGCCTGGCGACGACGGGCTCTTGAAGCTCTCCGACCTGTGGAACGGCTGGCGCGGGCGGCTGTCGTCGTGCCGGCTCGTGGTGCTGTCGGCGTGCCGCACCAACGTCGGTCCGACCTTCCGCGACGAGGCACCGCAGGCGCTGCCGATCGGGTTCCTGTTCGCGGGCGTGCCCGCCGTCGTCTCCTCGCTGTGGGCGGTCGACGACGCGTCGACGCGTGAGCTGATGACCGACTTCTACGGCCGCCTGCTCGGCGGGCAGACCGACAAGCTGGCCGCGTTCACGGCAGCGAAGAAGGCGCTGCGCGCGAAGTACCCCGACCCGTTCCACTGGGCACCGTTCCTGTATCTCGGCAGCCCCGAGTAGCCGGGCACGCAAGGGGACCGCACCCTGCGTTTCGCGGACCTGGCGAGCAGCGCGATCCCGTGCGCATCCTCGGCACGCACGCGCTCTCGCTGACGATCGGGACGTTTCGAGGCCGCGAGGCCGAGCACCGGGGCTGGTCGGTTTCGCAGCCCTCCTCTACGCTGGCAGTGTCCCTGCCACCCGCGTCGGCCACACCGTCAACCTCGCAGGTGCACCATGACATCGCTCTCTTGGCCGGTCTCGGCCGGCATCTCGCGGTACCTCTTTCTCTTCGTCCTCGTCGCCTGGACTGCGAAGGCACACGGCCAGTGTTCGGTCCAGTGGCTGCCCGGCGAGGCCTTGGCCGGAACGAACGGTGCTGTTTTTGCCTCGACGCTCTGGGACCCTGACGGACCGGGTCCGATGCATCCCGTCGTGGTCGTCGGCGGTAACTTCACGGCCGCCGGCGCGATCCGGGTGGGTAACGTCGCGACCTGGGATCCAGTGTCTCTGGCCTGGGCGTCGCTCGGTGCGGGGACGAACGGTATGGTGACAGCCCTGACGTCGCTGCCGAACGGGGATCTCGTGGCCGGTGGTTGGTTCACGACCGCGGGAGGCGTGAGTTGCAACCGCGTCGCGCGCTGGGATGGCACGACGTGGTCGCCGCTCGGGTCGGGGCTCGACGGCACCGTGTACGTGCTGACGGCGCTGCCGAACGGTGACCTCGTGGTCGGTGGTTACTTCACCACGGCGGGAGGAGTGAGTGCGAGCCGCATCGCGCGCTGGGACGGCACGAGCTGGTCGGCGCTGGGTTCGGGGATGAGCATGAGTGGGTCGCCGGCGATCGTGTACTCCTTTGCGGTGATGCCGAATGGCGACCTCGTGGCCGGTGGGACCTTCGCCACGGCGGGAGGCGTGAGTGCGAACCACATCGCACGCTGGGACGGCACGAGCTGGTCGGCGCTGGGTTCGGGGATGAGTGGGTGGAGTTCCTCCAATGCGCTCGTGGGAGCCCTTGCGGTGTTGCCGAATGGGCACCTCGTCGCGGGTGGCGATTTCAGCTACGCGGGTGGCTCGGGTGCGAACTACCTCGCGCGCTGGGACGGACTGGGCTGGTCGCCCCTGGGTTCCTCGATAGGGGTGATCGGTCCCTCCGGGGTGGTCGGTGCGCTCGCGACGCTTGCGAGCGGGGACCTCGTGGTCGGTAGTCGCTTCACGACTGCCGGGAGCCAGGCTGTCAGCAACGTCGCCCGCTGGAACGCCATTGCCGGCTGGTCGGTGCTCGGGCCGGGGATCGGCAACGTGCACGACCTCTTGGTCATGCCGAATGGGGATCTCGTCGTGGGCGGATGGTTCACGAACGCAGGGGGCGTGAGTGCGGACTACGTCGCGCGCTGGGATGGCACGGGCTGGAAGGCGCTGGGCACGGGCGGGATCAACGGCCAGGTGTCGGCTCTGACGACGTTGCCGAACGGAGACCTCGTCGCCGGTGGGACGTTCACGATCGCCGGAGGCGTGAGCGCGAACCGGATCGCGCGCCGGGACGGCGCGGGCTGGTCGGCGCTCGGTGCGGGCATGGACGGCTACGTGTCGGCCGTGACGACGCTGCCGAATGGAGATCTCGTGGCGGGTGGGGCGTTCACGACGGCGGGAGGCGTGAGTGCGAACCGGATCGCGAAGTGGAATGGCGCGGCCTGGTCCGCGCTCGGTGCGGGGATGAACGACCAAGTGTTTGCCCTGCTGACGCTGGCGAACGGAGACCTCGTGGCCGCGGGGCGCTTCACGACTGCGGGGAGCGTGAATGCCCGCAACGTTGCGCGCTGGGATGGCACGGATTGGTCGCCGTTCGGCTCCGGAATGTTCGGCCCCGTCTCGACGGTCCATGCCCTGACCGTGATGCCAAACGGTGATCTCGTCGCCGGTGGCGAGTTCTACATTGCCGGTGGCATCTATGCCCAATCCGTCGCGCGCTGGGATGGCGCGAGCTGGTCGGCGCTGGGTTCGGGCCCGAGCGGGCTGGTGCGTGCGCTGACGGCGCTGCCGAACGGGGACCTGCTGGCCTCGGGGTACTTGGTGTCTGCCGGGGTGGGCGTCTGGAACGGCACGAGCTGGTCCTCCTTCGGATCGGGCCTGTCCGGCGGGTGGGTGAACGCGCTGACGACGCTCGTGAACGGGGACGTTGTGGCGGGGGGTACCTTCACCACGGCGGGCGGCACGACTGTGAAGGGGATCGCGCGCTGGAGTGGCACGAACTGGTCGGCGCTGGGTACGGGGCTCGGTGGGGACACCAATGATCCGAGCGTGTCGTCCCTAGCGGTGATGCCGGACGGAAACCTCGTCGCCGGTGGGGTCTTCAATCTTGCGGGAGGCGTCGTTGCCCAGTGCATCGCCCGTCTCACCACGACATGCCCTGCTACCAGCGTCGCCGTGGGCAGCGGCTGCACGGGCTCCGGTGGACCCAATGTGCTGACCGCGACGACGCTGCCGTGGGCGGGCTCGGCGTTCCGTTCCGTCGCGACCGGCGTGCCGGGCAACGCGCTCGCGCTCTCGGTGGTCGGGTTCACGACGCTGTCGATCCCGCTCGGTGCAATCCTGCCGCAGGGTGTCCCGGGCTGCTCGCTGTTCGTGAGCCCCGACTTGCTCGAGATCTACCTCCCTGCCGGCGGCCTCGTGTCGACGCAGCTCGCGATCCCGAACGCGGTCGCGCTCGCTGGCCAGGTCTTCCACCAGCAGGTCGTGCCGATCGAGTTCGGCACACCGGGCATCACGGCGCTCACGAGCACGAACGCTCTCTCGCTGACGATCGGTGTGTTTTGATCCCTGCCGCCCGCGCCGCGGGCGCTACTTCCCCGTGACGACGCGGTGCTCGCGCGCCACGACTTCGACGTCGGCGGCCAGCGGCCAGCTGTCCGGCGTGCCGTGCTTCTCGTCCCGGCGGCGCAGTTGCGCGCGCCCGGCGGGCAGCGTCGGAGCGCGGTGCACACCGTCGGGGCCCGGTTCGAAGCGGTAGACGTAGCGCGGCGCCGGCGGCGCGACGGTCCAGACGAGCGCGTAGCCGCCACGCGGATCGTCCTCGGCTGGCGGAGTGGCCGACAGCCCCGTGAAGTCGACGGCGCCGACCGGTGCGTCGAGCGACACCGGGTTGGCGCCGGCCGTGAGCTGCAGCGCGTGCTGCACCTGCAACTCGCCGCCGGACGGCAACGACACGAACGCATGCAGCGTCGTCGCCGCCGCCTGGCCGCGCAGTCGGAACCGACCCTCGTCGTCGGTGCGCGTCAGGCGATACTCGCCGTCGCACCACATGCTGATCCTGGCGTTCGCGACGGTGGCGCCGCCGAGTCGGAGCTGGCCGTCGACGGCCGCCGGGAACAGGGCCGCGAGGTCGATGCGGTGGCTCGCGGTCTCGCCGGGACGCAGCTCGACGTCGGCCTTCTGCGCGGGCTTGTCGCCGCGCTGGGGCCAGGTGCGCGCCTGGCGCAGCCACTCCTGGTCTTCGGGCTTGCACACGCGCACCTGCCACGGTCCCGCGGCGAGGCCCGTGAACCGGAACGCGCCGTCGGCGCCGGTCACCGCGACCTCGACGTGGCCGTCGCCGCGCGAAGCACCGACGACGAGGCCTTCGCGCGCGTCGCCCTGCGCCACCAGCACGACGCCGTCGATGGCCGCCGCCGCGAGGAGTTCGAGCTCGACTGGCGGCGGTGCGCGTTCGGGCGCGACGTCGAGCACGGCGCTCTCACCGCGGCCGAACGGCGCGCTCTCGGCATGCACGACGTAGCGGCCCGCGTACGAGATCGGCAGCGCGAACCGGCCGTCCGCGTCGGTCGTCACCGCGGCCGTCGCCTCGCCGGGCAATCGCGTCGTGAGCCCGCCCGCGAACCGCAGCTGCGCAAGCTGCGGATCGAGCCGGTGTGCGTGCACCTTCGCGCCGGCGACGGCGGCACCGTTCGCGAGCACGCGCCCCGCGACCACGGCCGCGCGCGCCAGCGTCACGGTGATGCGCGGCGGCAGTTGCGCGGGGTCGAAGCGTTCGGTGCGTTTCTGCTGGTAGCCGCGCGCGCTGACCAGCAGCGAGAAGGGGCGCTCGGGCGCGATCGTGGCCTGCGCACCGTCCTGCGCCTCGCGCCAGCGCAGCGCCATGCCGATGTTCTGCTCGTCGATGCCATGGATCGCCGGCGTCGTCACGACCTCACCGTCGGGGCCGGTGACCAGGACCTCGAGCGTGCGCGCCGGCGCGAACACCAGCTCGACGCCGCGGCTGCCCGCGGCGACGTCGTGTTGCACCAGCTCGCGCTGGCGGTCGTCGGCGCGCTTCACGGCGAGCGAGTACTGGGCACCGCTGAGGACCGCGACCTCGAACGCGCCCGCGGGAGTCGTGACCGCCCGCGCCTCCGCATTCACGTTGCGCGGCTTGCGGTTGCCGAACACGTTGACCTCGGCGCCCGCGAGGGGTTGGCCGTCGGCGTCGCGCACGACGCCGGTGATGACGTTCGCCGCCGGCACCGTCGCGAGCGTGAGCGGCGGCGCTTCGACGGCGCCGCCGGCGACCACCTCGACCGGCGGCGTGTAGGCGCGCAGGCGCTCCCGGCGCACGGCGACGACCGAGACGCCGGTGGCGGGCACACCTTCGAAGCGGTAGCGGCCCGCGTCGTCGGTGCTCGCGGTGCGGTGGCCGGACTCGAGGCCGGCGAACCCGGCCCCGGTCACGCGTCGTTGCTCCTCCATCGCGTCGCTCGCGGGCGTCGCTCCGCGCACCAGATACACGTGCACCTTCGCTGCCGGCTTGCCGTCGGCGTCGAGCACGAGGCCCGCGAGCGCACCGCCGGGGACGAGCACGAGGTCGCCGAGCGCGATGCTCTCGGGCCGCGCGTCGGGCATGCGTTCCTGACGGTGAAGCACGGTGCGTCGATCGGCAGTGGCTTCGAGCATGAGCCAGCTCGGGTTCGCCGCGGTCACCACCAGCGGCCAGTCGATCTCGAGCGCGACGCGGCCGTCATCGTCGGCGACCGCGGACGGTCGATCGCGCACGTTCGTCGCGACGAGCCGCGCACCGGGCAACGCGCGTCCCGCTTCGTCGACGCAGCGGCCGACGACGGTGAAGCGCGACTGCGGCGCCGCGGCCGGGGCCGGGGCCGCCGGCGGCGGTTCGGCCGGGACGCCCGTTGCCGCCTGCCGTTCGGCAACGGGCACAGCCGCCGGGGCCGGGCTAGTCGTGACCGGCGTCGCGGCGACGGCCGGGGCCGCAGCGGGGGCCGGAGCGCCGGCGATCGGCGTCGAGCTGACCGGCGGCTCCGGTGCGGGCCACGCCAGCCAGGCGGCGAGCCCGAGACCGAGCGCGCCGAGGAACACGATGAGTTTCGCTGCCATGTTGGTGAGCAATCCCGTGAGCAGGACGGTGCGCGCGGTCGCGGGGCCGCCGTGCCCGAGCACGGGGAGCAACGCGAACGCCAGCGCGCGTGGGTCGTCTTCGGGAGCGAGCCGTGAACGCAGCGTCGCCAGCGCGCGGCTGAGGCGGCTGCGCACCGAAGCACTCGTGGTGCCGAGGCGCTGCGCGATCACGCGCGGCTGCAGTTCGTCGAAGTAGCGCAGCAGCAGCACGTCGCGGTCAGCGGCGGGCAGTGCTTGCACGGCGGCGAGCAGGCGCTGCTGGCCCGCGAGCCGTTCGGCGCCCGATGGGGCCGCGGTCGCGCGCGCCGCGGCGGCGAGCGCCTCGCGCGCGGCGCGGCGGCGGGCGCTGCGGCGGTGCATGCGCACCGAGTTGCGAACGACGGTCGCGAGCCACGCTCGCAGGCCGCCCGGCGCCGAGGCGAGCCGCGGCGGTTGCACCAGCGCCTGCGCCCACGCGTCCTGCACGACGTCGTCGGCGAGGTGCGGGTCGCCGGCGAGCTGCCGGGCCAGCCGGCGCAGCCAGTCGCCGTGGGCGAGCAGCAGTTCGGGGTCGGGTGTCATGCGCATCAGCAGATGCCGCGGAGTCCCGATCGTCGCAGGAATCGGGCCGGAAACCCCGCTCATTCGACGCGAGTGGCATGATCCGCCGTGCATGACCCGCCGCACGCTCGTCGTCTCGTTGCTCGCCGGCGCGGCACTCGCGCAGGACGCCGTGCCCCCGAACCGCTTCGTGCCCGCGGGCGCGCAGGTCGTGCTGCGCATCAAGGCGCCAGCCGTCTGGCAGGAGCAGTTCGCGAACACGCAGCTCGCCAAGGTGTTCGCAGGTCCGACGTTCGCACCGCTCCGGAAGCAGGCGCGCGAGAAGTACCCGGAGGCCCTCGATCGGGCCGCCGCCGCGGGCATGCCGCGCGAGGTGCTGCAGGCGCTGCTCGAGGACTACCGCGGCGAGCTGCTCGTGAGCGTGCAGTTCGACATCGACGCGATGGCGGCGAGCGGCAGCCGCGAGCACGTGCCCTTCGCGGTCATGCTCGCGCTCACGCCCGATGGCAAGTTCGACCTCGCGGCGCTGCTCGCCGGGTTCCGCAAGGTGGACGAGAAGTACGAGGGCCCTGTGTCGCCGTTGCAGATCGGCGAGCACACGTTCCGCGTCTCGGCGCACGACGTGCCAGTCACGCAGGCCGAGCTCGTCGACGGTCATCTCGTGATGTTCGGCGGCACCGCGATCGAGAAGCTCGCGCCCGGCATGCTCGCTGCCGCGAATCGCGCCGAACGCCTGCCCGCGGATGCACCGTGGGCGCTGCACGTCGACCTCGCCGGCGCGATCGACGCGAGCGTCGCGGTGGCGAACGCGCAGCTGGAAGCTGCCGAGATGCCGGCGCAGCAGATCTTCGACGCGATGGGCATCACGGCGCTCGACGCGTTCGACGCCTCGCTCGGCACCGCCGGCGAGCACGTGGAGCTCGTGGCCAGTCTGAGCACGCGCAGCCGCTCGGTCGGCCTGTACGGGCTGTTGTTCGCGGACACGAAGAAGCCCGCGCTGCTCCGGTACGTGCCGCCGAGCGTGAGTTCGTTCAGCGTCTCGTCCTTCGACTTCGCCACGACCGTGCGCGCGATCCTGGCGATCGTCGAGCTGGCCGGGCGCAAGGAGCAGCTCGCGCAGACGGAGGCGTCGTTCCGCGAGAAGGCGAAGCTGCGCCTGCGCGAGGACCTGCTCGATCACGTCGGCGGCGAGGTGATGCTGCTCGGCGACCTGCGCGAGTTCGTTGCGCAGGTGATCGAGGCGGAGAGCGACGGCACGAGGCCGGATCCGAATCGCCTGTTCGCCGACTACTGCATCGGGATCGCGCTGCACGACGGCGCCGCGTTCGCGACGTCGATCGAGACGCTGCTGCGCAGCGTCGGATTGCATGCCGCGCGCAAGACCGAGCAGTACCGCAACACGAAGATCCACGAGCTGCGGCTCGGCGGCGCGGTCACGGTCGAGTACGCGATCGTCGACGACCTCGCGCTCTGCGTGGTGGGGGCGCGCGGCAACGGCGCCGGCTATCTGCGCGCAGCCCTCGACGCGCACGCCGACGGCAACGCGTCGCCGGCGCTGCCCGAGGCGATCGCCAAGCGCCTCGACGGCGTGCCCGACGGTTGGAACGGCATCGGCACGATGCCGGTCGTCGATCTCGTGCTCGGGTTCGCGGAGCTCGGCAGCATGCGGCGCCCGGAAGTGGCCGTGCGCGAGGGCCTCGACTTCTTGCGCCCGTTCGGCAAGGAGCTGAAGGAGCTCGGCCTCGGCGACGTCGTGAGCGTCAGCTACAGCTCGCCGAAGGGCCTGCGCACGATCTACCGCTGGTGAGTCGCGGCGGCGTTGGGTCTGCCGGCCGGCGTGCCGATGCTGGCCGCGGAGTTCCCGTGCGCCCGCCGATCACGCGCCCTGTGCTCACCGTTCGCGCAGCACGACGTCGCCGAGCTCTTCGTCGCGCGCGCTCGTCAGCAACGCGTCGCACAGGCGGCGCGGCGCGGTCAGAGCACCGCTCGTCAGCAAGTACCGTCCCGCCGGCAGCGGGCCGATGGTGAACGTGCCGTCGGCGGCGGTCATCGCTTCGGCCATCACGAGGAGCACCGGCGGTCCGTCCGTGCGCTGCGCGCGCACGGTCATGCCGCTCTGCGGGGCCTTCAACGCATCCACGAGGCGTCCGCGCAGGTGGCGCGACGGCAGCTGCTCGGCGCTGAGCTCGAACAGCACCTCCTCGCGATCGGCTCCGACCATCTCGATGCGGGCGAGTCCCAACCAGTACCCGCCGCGGCCCGGCAACACGGCGAGATCGACGTCGACGGGCCCCGGGCGAGGCGCGTCGTAGCGGCCGTTGCCGCGCGCGTCGATCTCGACGGGGGAGGGCGTGGCATCCGGCGCAGTGTCGCGACGGTGCACCCATGCGCGGAGTCCGTCGGGCAGCGCCGCCGGGGCCTTCACGCGGATCGCGAGTGGGTTCGAGCGCGCGACGTCCAGGTCGCCGCGCGCGGTCTCGCCGGCGACGGCGCGAATGCGCTTCTCGGCGAGCACGGCGGTCCCTTCGAACGCGTGCAGCACGACTTCTCCCGGCAGCAGGCTCGGGACGCGGAACGAGCCGTCGCGGCCGGTCCTCACCATGACGTGGCCGAGGTGGTTCTGCAGGTAGCCGATCGGGATCGCGCAGCGCTCCGTGAACGCCCGGACGTCCACGCCCGCGAGGCCCTTGCCGTTGCGCCGCACGCTGCCCTCGACGACCGCGGGAGGTGCGCCGCGCAGCTCGACGTCCGCGTCGTGCTCGCGGGCATCGGCTTCCGCGACTGCGGGGGTCGTCGCCCATTCGGCGAAGATCGCGACGACGACGTACTTCTCGGGCGCTACTTCGTCGCTCGCGAATCGGCCGTCGCGGTCGGTGTGCTGCCAGGCAGCGCGCGGCTGCGGCACTCCGCGCGCGAACGGGTCGATGCTCGCCGCGGCCGCCGGCAGCAGCGCGATCGCGGCGCCGGCCGCCGGCTTGCCGGCTGCGTCCAGCACGCGCCCGGTGATGCGCCGGCCGCCGGCGTGAAGACGCAGCGACAGCTCGATGTGCGTGCCCGGCGCACCCTCGACCTGGTGCGCCAGCGACGGTGCGTTGCCGGCTCGCCGCGCCTGCAGCTCGACGCCGTCGGGCAGGTGAGCGATGCGAAAGCGGCCGCTCGCATCGGCGATCGCCAGCGTCGGTGCGGAGTGGATGGCGCCGTGTCGCACGACGCTGGCGCCCGCTGCCGGTTGGCCGTGCTCGTCGAGCACGGTGCCTTCGGCGACGATGCCCGCCGGGATCTCGACGGTGCGTTCGTTGGCCTTGCCGGCCGCGACGGCGACTGTTCCCGAGCGGCCGACACGATCGAGCTGGATCGTGTACCCGCCGGGCGTCGGCTCGTCGAACCGCGCTGTGCCCTCCCGGTCGGTGCTCACGAACGCGAGCCCGAAGACCCGCTGCTCGGGCTGCTCGAGCGCGACGCCGATGCCGGGCACGGGCTCGCCGCTGTCCTTGTCGCGCACGCGCACGACGAGGCTCGTGCGCGGCGACGCCGGCGGTGCCATGTCGCGCGGCGCAGCAGGGGCACCGGCGTCCACGCGATCCGCCGCTGCGGGCGCCGTCGCCGGCGGCCTCGCCGGTGCGGTCGCGACCTCCGCCGCGGTGCGCTCGCCGGCACCCGCGATCGCGGGTGGTGCGGGCGGCGACGACACGAACCAGAGCACGAACGCGAGCGCCGCGGCAGCGCCGGCGGCGAAGACCTTGTGGTTGAGCACGAGCAGTCCTCCGATTGCGAGAGACGACGGCAAGCCGCGCGTCGCGACGCCGTGCGCGAGCACCTGCGTGCGCACCGCGGCGAGCCCGTTGCCCGCGGCGACGGTCAGCGCGGCGCCGCCGGCGAGGCTCGCCGGCAGCAGGCGGCGCAGCGAGTCCATGCCGCGGCTCAGCTGCGCGCGCACGGTGCCCGCCGGCCGCTCGAGCACGGCCGCGATCTCGTGCGCTTCGAGCCCGTGCTCGAACCACAGCCGCAGCACCGGCCGGTACACGTCCGGCAGCCGCGCGATCGCCGCGGCGAGCTCGCTGCGCACGTCGCGCGCCTCGATCTCGGCGTGCACGTCGGCGATCACGTCGCCGCGCAGTCGCTGCAGGTCGGGCTGCCGGCGGGCGTGGCGCCGGGCAGCGCGTGCGTGGTTCGCGAGGATGCCGAGCAGCCACGGCAGCACCGGCCGGCCGCGCTCGTGCGAGGCCGCGGACTCGATCGCCGTCAGGAACGTCGCCTGCACGAGGTCGTCGGCCGCCGCCGGATCGGTCGCGACGTGCCGTGCGACGCGCAGCAGCTCGTTCGCGGTGCGATCGAACACGATCGCCAGGGCCTTGGCATCGCGCGTCTTCTGGAAGCGCGCGAAGGCGAGCTCGACGGGGCGAAGGAGCATCATCGGTTCTGGACGGAACGGGGTCGCCGTGCTGCAAGATCTTGCGCAATCCGGCCCGCCCCCGAATGTCCCACCCGCCGGTCGCCCGCGTCCACAGCACCTGCCAGGACTCGGGGAGGGGCGTTGGCGCCGGGGGTGGCGAGGGGGATCGCGGCCGGCTCGGTCCCGGGCGGTCTTGAACTGCGGCTTCGGGTTGATGCTGCAGATCCATCGGCGAGGGCATCGCTCACTTGCGCGTCTCCCATCGCGCCTCAACGGCCCTCGGCTCGCACGCACCGTTGGGGCCGGGGCCTGCTTACTGGGGGCCTTGCTTCTTCAGTGTGACCCAGCAACCATCCCGGCTCCTACCAATGCTGCGTGACAGCAAGGCAAGGTGCACGTGAGACGACCTCCATGGTTGTGGGCTGTCGTTCTCGAGCTTCCCTTGCTAGTCGGCTGCCAATCCAAGGCACCTGACGCGAGCCCGGCCGAGCAACCGCAGATTGATCAGGAGTTCCTCTTGAGATGGAAGCTCTTTGCCACGGCGCAACGGCTTCTGACAGGCAAGCTGAAGATCATCGCTGCAGACTGGGCATCAAAGGATTTCCGCGTCGGGATCGGTGGCAAGGAGGCGGGATTGGCGAATGGATACCTGATGTCCGAGAGCGAACTTCAGCGAATCCGACAGTTGTCAGGCAAGGATGTCATTGCCGGAGTCATCAGGAGCGCGCGGGGCACGTGGTGGGTCGTATGCACTCATGAAGCTCATTGCATTGGGCCGCGCGACGACTGGCAGTGGGAAGCTCCGGCCGCAGCGTTTCGCATGCTCAACGAGGACCCAGAGTGGGCCACCAAGGCCTTGGAAGCCGAGAATGGTCGATGGAACGACGCCGTTGGGAGATTCTTGGACGAAGGTGATCGATTGCCAGCTTTGGCAACCCTTCCTGAAGCGTCCACGTGGGAAACGAGACTGACGTGGGCGGCAGACATTGCTGGGTGGTATGTGCGGACCTTGGACACGGTGTTGCCCGACGTGCCACACGGGACAGTTGACGGTGAGCATCCACAAGCGAATCGGCTCAAATTGCGCCTGCAGGCGTTTGGGATCCATCGGCAGTGTCTTGACGTCCCTCTCATCAAGCCATTCAAGAATCCTCCCTTGGACGAGCCCGAGGAAGTCGCCAAGAGTCTGTGGATGATGACGAGAATGGTGGCAATGGCGCTGCACTACGATCGCGAGCGGAGAACCACCAGGCGGTAGGGGCGCCAGTCGACGCCACGTCAGGGCAGACAGTACTAATCGTCTCGCGGTGACCGTCTCGCGCCGGCCCAGCCCTGCGCGACCGGGATCGCGCGAGGCTCCTCGATCGTCATGTCCATGGTGAAGCCGGCGTGCTCGCCGATCCGGGGCAACCGCTCGGCGGGGAAGCCGGGCGGCACT
>DASVAL010000110.1:0-81619 GCA_036376355.1 Planctomycetota bacterium | reverse complement strand
GCGAGCCACATCGTGAAGCCCGCCGAGTCGTGATCACGGCCCGTGCCCTCGGCGTACTCGGCGGTCGGCTGCCGGCCGAACTCGCCACCCCACACGACGATCGTCGACTCGAGCAGACCGCGCTGCTTGAGGTCGATCAGCAATGCGGCGACCGGCTGGTCCGTGGCACCCGCGTGCTTCTCGTGGTTGATCACGAGATCACCGTGCGCGTCCCAGTTGTGGTCGTTGTGGTTGCCGCCCGAGTACACCTGCACGCAGCGTACGCCGCGTTCGACGAGCCGCCGCGCGAGCAGGCACTTGCGGCCGAAGTCCTCGGTGCGCGGATTGTCGAGCCCGTACAACCGCCGCGTCGCCTCGCTCTCGCTCGCGAGATCGATCGCCTCGGGCGCGTGGCTCTGCATGCGGAACGCGAGCTCGTAGCTCTCGATGCGCGCGGCCAGGTTGCTGTCGTCGGCTCGTGCTCGCAAATGCGCTTCGTTCTGCTCACGCAGCGTGTCGAGCAGGCGCCGCTGCTCGCGCATCGTCATGCCCGCCGGCACCGCGAGGTCGAGGATCGGCTCACCCTGCGGCCGCAGCACCGTGCCCTGGTAGACCGCCGGCATGTAGCCGCTGTTCCAGTTCTTGGCGCCCGAGATCGGCCCGCCGGTCTGATCGAGCATCACGACGAAGCCCGGCAGGTTCTGGTTCTCGGTGCCGAGCCCGTAGGTCGCCCACGAGCCGAGGCACGGCGCACCCGAGAGGATGCGGCCGCTGTTCATCATCAGCATCGCCGAGCCGTGCAGCGGCGACTCCGCGTACATGCTGTGCAGGAACGCGATGTCGTCGACGCAGCGCGCCGTGTGCGGGAACAGGTCGCTCACGTGCTTGCCGCACTGGCCGTACTGGCGGAACGACCACTTCGGCCCGACGACGCGGCCCTTGGTCTTGTTGCCGCCGCGGCCCTTCGTCTCGATGTCGATCGTCTTGCCGTCGAGCGGGTAGAGCTTCGGCTTGTAGTCGAACGTGTCGACCTGGCTCGGACCGCCGTACATGAACAGGAAGATCACGGCTTTCGCGCGCGCCGGGAAGTGCGGCGGCTTCGGCGCCAGCGGGCTCTCGCGGCCCTTCCCGTCCAGCATCGTCTGCCCCACGCCGCCGAAGAAGCCGTCGCGCGAGAGCAGGTCGACGAGCGGGACCGACGCGAACCCGGCGCCCGCCTCCCAGAGGAACTCGCGGCGTGTGCGCCCGCAGAACGTCTTGCCGTGGTGGGTCATGGCCGTGGTCACTCTAGTCGACCCGTTCTCACTCCTAGTCGAGGAAGGCGAACTCGTTGCAGTTCAGCAGCACGAGGCAGCAGCGCTGCAGCGCCTGCTCCTCGCTGCGCCCGAAGTCGCGCTGCAGCTCGGCCGCGAGTGCCTGCAGCCGCACGACGTCCTCCGCACGCGCGGGCCGCTGCGTCGCGAGTTGGAGGCCGAGCGCGATCCGTGCCGCGAGGTCAGGGGCCTCGCGGCCCAGGCGTTCGGCGAAACGACTCGCCTGCTCCTGCGCGAAGTCGCCGTTCAGCAGCACGAGCGCCTGCGTCGGCTGCACGGTCGCGAAGCGCACGGGACAGCTCGAGTCGGTGTCGGCGCGGTCGAACGAAGCGAGCAGCGGTTCCGGCAGCGAGCGCTTCACGTGCACGTAGAGGCTGCGCCGCACGGCCTGTTCGGGCGTCGACTTCTCCCACGCTTCGTCGGGTCGCGAAGCCGTGGCCAGCACCTCGGCGGGCATCGGCGGGTAGACGCTAGGGCCGCCGCGCGTCAGATCGAGCACGCCGGCGACTCCGAGCATCGAGTCGCGCACTTCCTCGGCCGTGAGCCGGCGGCGATCGAAGCGCCAGAAGCCGTCGTTCAGCGGATCGGCGGCGAGCGCCTTCGCATCGGCCTCGCTCGACATGCGGTAGGTCGCCGACGAGACGAGCAGGCGGTGCATCGCCTTGAGGCTCTGGCCGCGCTCGAGCACTTCGCAGGCGAGCCAGTCGAGCAGCTCGGGGTGCGTCGGCAGCTCGCCGAGCCGGCCGAAGTCGTTGCTCGACCGCACGAGGCCGCGGCCGAAGTGGTGCTGCCAGATCCGGTTCGCGATCACGCGCCAGGTCAGCACGTTGTGCGGATCCGTGATCCAGCGCGCGAGCGCCGTGCGGCGGCCGCTGCTCGTCGCGGTCGGGCGGACCTCGAGGGCCGCTGCGGCGCCGAGCATCGACGGGAAGCCGGCCGACACCGCCGGCCCCTTGCTGTGCACGTTGCCGCGCAAGCGCACGAACGCCTCGGGTGCCACGGGCCCCGACTCGGCCACGGCCAGGACCAGCTCGGTCGCGACGTCGGGCCGGCGCAGCTTCGCGAGCTCCGCGAACGCTCGCGGCTCGCACGACGCGGCCGCGGCCGCGATGCCGCCCGGCAGGTCGAACGCGAGCCCCGCGACCTCTTCGGCCGTCAGCGCGCGCCAGTGGAACGTCAGCTCGTCGAGGTCGCCGCGGAAGCCCTGGCCCCCTGGCTGCGCGCGGCCGACGACGAGGCGTGGCGGGCTGCGCAGCAGGCGCTGGTTGCCGGCGGCCTCGCCGCACCACACGCCGTCGACGTAGAGCGCGATGCGCCCCGAAGCGCGATCGCGCGTGAACGCCACGTGGTGCCACTCGCCGTCGTTGTGGCCGGGCCCCGACGCGAGGAACGTGTCGGGTGAGCCGACTCCCGCTGCGATGCGGCCGTCGCTGTGCCAGGCGATGCCCCAGTCGTCGACGACGCCGGGTACTTCGCCGTCGACGAGGCCCGTGCCCCGGAACCACCGCGCGTCGTTGCTCTTGCCGGCTCCCGGATTGGTGCTGCGCACGAAGAACGAGACCGTGAACGACCCCTCGACGAGCCGCGGCAGCACGACGCAGTCGTCGCCGTCGAACCGCATGGCCTGGCCTCGGCGTCCTTCCACGGCGACGACCTGCCCCTCGATCTGGCCGTGCTGCTCGCGGACCTCGTCGAGCAGTTGCGTCGCACTGTCGCGGTCGCCCGAGTAGCGCGCGGTGAGCACGGCCTTCGCTTCCTGCAGCCGTTCTTGCTGCACCGCGGGCTCCAGCGCGCGCCACGCGGCGTCCGCCGCGCGCTCGAGCCGGGCCACGGCTTCGCTGCGCTTGCTCACGTAGTCGGCGAGCTCGGTTTCGTGGCGTCGCCGCGCGCCGTCGACCGGCACGGAGCGGGCCTTGAGGTCGTACGGCTTCACGTTCTCGAAGAACGCGAGGAACGAGTGGTAGTCGCGCTGCGGCAGCGGGTCCTTCTTGTGATCGTGGCAGCGTGCGCAACCCATCGAGATCGCGAGCAGACCGCGCGCCGTCGTGTCGGCGATGCTGTCGAGGTCGTCGTAGCGATGCTGCTCGGCGTCGGTCGGCTCGTCGTCCCAGATGCCGAGCCGGTAGTAGCCCGTCGCGACGAGGTCCGCGACGGTCGGATCGGGTCCTTCGTCACCGGCGAGCTGCGTGCTGACGAACCGGCCGTACGGCATGTCGCTGTTCAGCGCATCGACGACCCAGTCTCGGTAGCGCCACACGAACGGCTTCTTGCGATCGCGTTCGTAGCCGTCGGTCTCCGCGTAGCGTACGAGGTCGAGCCAGTGCTGCGCCCACCGCACGCCGTACTGCGGCGAAGCGAGCAGGCGCTCGACGACCTTGTCCCACGCATCGGGCGCAGTGTCCGCGACGAACGCCTCGATCTCGGCGCTCGTCGGCGGCAGGCCGGTCAGGTCGTAGGTGAGGCGGCGGAGCAGCGTGTGCCGGTCGGCCTCGACAGCCGGCGTGAGCCCGCGCGCTTCTAGGCCAGCGAGCACGAAGTTGTCGACGGGATTGCGCGGCCACGCCGCGGTCCGGACCGCGGGTACCGGCGGCCGCTTCAGTTCGCGATAGGACCACCAGTCGGGTGACTGCGCCGATGCCGCGGCGAGCAGGCACAACGACGCGGCCAGGAGTCGGCTGTCGGGAGAAACGATGCTCATGGCGGACGGGGCGCGAACTGCATCAGGAATACCGCCTCCAGCCTCACCGACAATGCTCCTCTCATCGGGAACATACCGGCCTGCCGCCGGGTTGCGCCCTGGCCTCGAGCCGCGACGGGCCAGGCGCTGCAGCACGGCCGCCGGGGCCACGGCCAGCGCACGGGCAACGGCACGGCGAGCGCGCGCGGTGCTCTACCAGCGCGAGCCGAGGGTCACGAAGAACCCGCGGAAGTCGTAGTCCGTCTCCTCGACGATCGTGCTGTTGACGACGTCGGACTCGGCGTAGTTCGTGGTCCGGCTCATGTAGCCCACCGCGGCGAGGAACCTCGCGATCTGGTATCGCATGCCGATCTCGACGCCGAACGTCTGCGAGTCGGAGTCGAAGTCGTCGGTCGGGCCGCTGATGGCCACGATGCCGAAGCCACCGCGGAGCTGGCCGTAGATCGACAGCGCGGACTTCTCGTCGCGGAAGAAGTCGTACTCGGGCTCGACCTGGAGGCCGAGGCCGATCGACACCCAGTCGAAGTCGCTCGAACCGCCGGCCCCGGCGACCTCGAGCGTGTGGACGATGGCCTCGGGACCGACGCGGATCGGCGCGCGGAACCGGTCGCTGCCGGGTCGGTACGTGAAGTGCGGAAACAGCGTGACGCCGGTCACCGAGGTGTCTGCCGCCGGCGTCTCCTCGAGCAGGTCGTCGTCGCTGACGTAGACGTCGAGTTGGACGCCGCCGCCGAACTGGTTCCCGACGCCCTCGAAGGCGAGGCCGGCCAGCAAGGCGTCGGTGTCCTCGTTGATGTTCGTGCCCGAGCCGATGTCGATCTCGGCCTCGCCTGGCGAGATCGTGGCCTGGAACATCGAGCCGGGTTTCTCCGCGGCGCGCGGGATCACGGGCTCGCTCTCACCCGAGGCCACCGAGGTGCATGCGGACAATGCGGACAATGCCAGACAAGCGGCGAAGCCGCGGAGCGATCGGACGGAGTGCTGGAACACGTGCTTCGTTCTCCTCTTCATTGCCGAACCGGAACTGTCCTCCCGCGTCCGGAGTCGTCCCCGGCGCGAGCGGGACTCTCGCACCGTGCTGCAATGCAGGCAAGGCGAATCATGCGTTTTGGTCGCGCCGCCGGCAGGCGGCGAGGCTTCACGCCGATGTCACCGGCGGCTCGCGCCCGACTCGACCGCGCGGGCCTCGAACAACTCGCTGAACGTGAACACGGTCCACGCGCGGTACGGAGCGTCCCACGGCTCGGCCGCCATCGAAGCGACCGCAACCTCGAACTCGCGCCGGTCGGGTCGCGTGATGATGCTGTGCTCGGTCGTGCCGTGCGCGACCGTCTGCAGCAGATCCTTCATCTCGGCCGTGCCGACCTTGCGCCCCGTGCGGCTCCAGCCTTCGAGCCTCGCACGACCGGCCTCGTAGCGCCAGCGCGACGACGGCGACGGTTCCTTGCCGAACGAGAGGCCGGGTCGCGCGGGGTCGACGCCGTAGGCCAGGTGGTGATTGCTCGCGAGCACGGCGCCGGTGAGCTGCGGCGCCACTGCGCCCGGCAATCGCGTTGCATGGCCGAAGCGATCTCCTTCGAGCACCCAGGCCGGCGCGCGCGAGGCCTCGTGCGGCAGCGCGAACAGCAGGATGCAGCCGGCGGCGCAGGCACCGCCGGCCGAGTTCGCGTTCGATGCGAGCAGCCGCTCGAAGTGCGCCGGCGTCGCATCGGCACCGAGCGTGACCAGTGCTTCGCGCATCAGCCAGGAGATCGGCTGCAGGCGGTCGACGACGGGCCCGGGCCCGGTGCCGCCCGCGTTCTCCATGCAGTGCAGGCCGTCCTCGTTGAAGCCGCTCAGCGTACCGACGAAGCCGGGCCACATCATCGACACGTAGCGCTTGTGTCCGGCCTCGCTCGGTGCCGTGGCGAACAGCACGAAGTGGCTGACCGTGACGCGGCGCAGGTCGATCTCGCCGTCCATGTTGCGGCCCGCGATCGTGCCACCCTGCACGTCGGTGCCGGCCGTGCGTTCGCCCCAGCACGCGAACTGCGTGCAGCTCGACCGCATGGCCCGCGTCTCGACGTACGCGTTGATCGCGAGCAACTCCGTGCGCGAGAACGCGCGGCCGAGCTCGGGCACGTCGAGGTCGGCGCCGCCCGCACGCATGCCGGCGAGCACGCCGTCCAGCTCGGTGAGCAGCGCTTCGGACCAGGCGAACTTCGTCTCGAGGAACGTCGCGAAGTCGCGATACGCGTCGGCGCCGCCGAGCCGGTCCTCGAGCACGTAGAAGCGGAAGAAGTCGACGATCTGCGCGGCCAGCAGCTCGCCGTGCGCGCGGCCGCGTTGTGCAGCCGTGCCGCGCAGCTGCACGACCGGGTAGCCGCGCATCCAGCGCAGGGCGCCGTGCTCGACCTCGCGATCGCTGCGCGGCAGGTGGCGCGGCGCCCGCACGACGAGCGCCACCGGCGCGCCAGCCGCGCCATCGACGTCGCAACGCGCCGTGAATGCGCATGGCTCGGGGACGCCTGGCGTCCAGCGGCCGTCCCCATCGGCGTCGGCGTACGCGAAGGCCGCGTACGGACCCGCGGCGACCTCGATCGTGAACCCACCCGCGGCGTCCGCGACGACCACGGCATCGGCCGGGCGCTCGTAGAGCTTCAGCCTGTCGAGCGTCTCGACGCGGCCGTTGGCTCCGGTGCGCAGGCGCCGCAGCTCGACGCGCAGCGAACCCGTCGCAGGCCGCTCGGCCGCGACGGTGCCGCGCAGGGTTGCCGGGCTCTGTGGCATCGTGCAGAGTGCGAGCGCGAGGGCGATCAGCGTCATCGCCGCATGCTACAGCGCACCGCGGCGCGCGCCGCGCGCTTCAGGTCTTCGGGCGCAGCGTGAGGATCTGCTCGAGCACCTTGCGGATGTCGTCGAGCCGCACGGGCTTCGTGACGTGTTCGTCCATGCCGGCCGCGAGGCAGCGTTCGCGATCGCCGGCCATCGCGTTCGCCGTCAGCGCCACGATCGGAACCTGGCCATCGACGCCGAGCGCGCGGATCGAGGCCGTCGCCGAGAGACCATCCATCTCCGGCATCTCGCAGTCCATGAACACGATGTCGAACCGCTCGCGCGCGCAGGCCTCGACCGCGAGCTTGCCGTTGCCGACGATCAGCGAGTCGTAGCCGAGGCTCTCGAGCTGCTTCTGGATCACGCGCTGGTTGACGAGGTTGTCCTCGGCCACGAGCACTCGGCCGTAGCGCGCGCCGTGCGGCAGTGCAGCTGCACGCGCCGGTGCCGGCACCGGCATCGGCAGGGCACCGAGGCACTCGCAGATGGCACGCCGCAGCGAACGCCGGCGCACCGGCTTGCGCAGCACGCGGCCGACGCCGTGCCGCGCGGCCACCTCGGCGACTCCGGCGTCGAGCCACGAGGTCAACAACACGACCGCTACGCTCTCGAGTCCCGCGCTCTCGCGCATCGTGCGCAGCACGTCGAGACCGTTCGGCGCCGGCATGTGCAGATCGAGCACGACGGCGTCGAAAGGCCGCCCCTCGCGCTGCGCCCGCTGCAGGCACTCGAGTGCCGCCGTGCCGTCGCCCGCCTCCTCGACCGTAGCGCCTACCAGCACGAGTGCATCGCGCATCGCCGCGCGATTCGACGCGTGATCGTCCACGCACAGCACCGAGGCACCGGCTTTGCCGAGTGCTTGCGCCGGCGCGGCGGGCTGCGAGGCCGGCGTGTCCAACGCAGCCGTGAACCAGAACTTGCTGCCCTTCGATTCGGCGCTCGCGCACCCGATGTCGCCGCCCATCAGTGTTGCGAGCCGCTTGCAGATCGCGAGGCCGAGACCCGTGCCGCCGTGTTTCCGCGTCGTCGAGCTGTCGACCTGCGCGAACGGCTCGAACAGCCTGCCGAGCGCAGCCGCCGGAATGCCGATGCCGGTGTCGATCACGTCGACGCGGATCAGCATGCGCTGGTCCTGCTGCTCGGCGCACCTCGCGTGCACCGCCACCTCGCCGCGCGTCGTGAACTTGATGGCGTTGCCGACCAGGTTCGACACGATCTGTCGCATGCGGTTCGGGTCGCCGATCGCGAGCCGCGGGATCGCGGGGTCGATGCGGCACAGCAGCTCGAGCTTCTTGGCGTGAGCCCGCTGCGCCATGCCCTCGACTGCTTCTTCGATCGTCTCACCCGGATCGAAGCCGATGCGTTCGACCTCGAGCTTGCCGGCCTCGATCTTCGACAGGTCCAGGATGTCGTTCAGCAGCGACAGCAGGTTCTCCGAGCAGGAGCGCACCGTCTCCGCGTACGAACGCTGCGTCTCCTCGAGCGGCGTCTCGAGCAACAGCCCCGTCATGCCGATGATCCCGTTCATCGGCGTGCGGATCTCGTGGCTCATCGTCGCGAGGAAGATGCCCTTCGCGCGGTTCGCCTCCTCGGCCTCGTCGCGCGCGCGCTCGAGCTCGCGCGTGCGCTGACTGACACGGCTCTCGAGCCCCGCCTTCTCCGCGTCGAGTGTCCGCTTGTGGTACAGCGCGAGCACGTAGAGCACCGACGCCAGTGCCAGGGCGATCAAGAAGTTGCCGCCCGCCAGCTCCGCCTCGTAGGCAATCCCCAGCAGCACGAGCAGCCGGACGACGACCTGGGAACAGCGGCGAATCACGCCGGTGCTATCGTCAGGTCAGGAGCGGCAGGAACAGTTGCAAACCCGGGCGGGGGACGCTGCCGCCGCAACCCGAGCACTCGCGGCTGCGAGCCCGCCTTCGCATCGGCGCGTCGCCGACGCTGCCTTGCACGCGATCGCGGCGTCGCGGACCATCCTCGCATGCTGCGGCTCGCCCTGATCACCACCTGCGCCGTGGGCTGCGTGCTCGCCCAACAGAAGCCGGGCTCCGACGCCGAGCGCGTCACGGCGGCGTTGCAGGCCGCCGATCCACTGGTCGATGGCAAGACGGCGACGGAGCTGCTCGCGCCCGAATCGCTCGACGACGCGATCCGTGCGGTTGCCGGCGCCGCAGCCACGGAGCCGGCAGTGCGGCTGCGCGCACTGCGGGTGGCCCGCGCGCTGGACCTCGCCGCGCTGCTGAGGAACCAACGCGCGCCGCGCGATCTGTCGTGGTGGCTCGCGCTGCACGAGCTCGGCAACGACGCCGGTGAGGTTGCCTCGGCGAGCCTCCTGAAGCGCGCGTTCGCAGACGGCGACGCTCGGGCGAAGGCCGTCGTGGAGCTCGGTGACGCGACCGAAGTCGCGCGTCGCTTCTGCTCCGAGTGGAGCGAGGTCCGCCTGGCGGGCGACGCGAAGGACTACGCCGCTCTCGAGGCCGAGTTGAAGGCGGCTTCGCCTGCGTGCATCCCCGCGCTGCTCGGCATCCTCGCCGTGCCGCCGCAGATCGCGTTCTCGGGGCCTCGAGCGGGCCAGCCCGTCGACGCCAGGCAGCAGGTCAAGGCGCTGCTCGGACTCGCATCGGTACTCGAACTGGGTCGCGCAATGCCGTTCTTCGCGATGCACACGAGCGGCACCAGTCTCACGCTCGCGTCGAACGCCGCACAAGCCGTGCAGAGGTTCAGCGGCGAAGAGTTCGGCGCCGCGTTCATGAACGAGGGCGACGCCGCGCGTTTGCTCGCGTGGTGGAAGGAGCACAAGGCCGAGCACCGCGCCGTCCTCGACCACCTGGTCCACGCCGTTGCGCGCTGGGCGAGGAACGACATGGAGCGGCCCACGAAGGGCCCCGCGGAGGGTGTCTGGTGCGCGCTGCTGAGCCTCAACCGTGCGCTCGGCGATGCCGCGGATCCGCCGCGAGGCGCTTCCGCCGCGGAGTTGCGCGCGCAGCTCGACGCGCTCGAGCTCGCGTGGCTCGCCGAACGGAAGTGATCCGCGCGGAGCGCCAGCGTCAGCCGCCTACTTGACCACGAAGTTCACGAGCTTGCCCGGCACGACGATCTCCTTGACGATCGTCTTGCCCTCGAGGTAGCTCGCGACCGCCTGCCGCGCGGCGGCGAGTGCGACGTCGTTCTTCGCTCCGGTCGGCACCATCGCACGGCCGCGCACCTTGCCGAGCACCTGCACCGCGATCTCGACCTCGTCGTCGACGAGCATCGCCGGATCGACCGCGGGCCACGGGGCCACGGACAGCAACCCCTGCCCGCCGAGGCGTTGCCACAGCTCCTCGGCGATGTGCGGCGCGAACGGCTGCAGCAGCTGCACGTAGCGCAGCATCTGCCGCCGGCTCAGCCGTTCCATCGCCTTCGTCGCCTCGTTGACGAAGATCATCATCGCCGAGATCGCCGTGTTGAACGCGAGCCGCTCGATGTCGCCGTCGACCTTCGCGATCGTACGGTGCAGCTGCTTCTCGATCTCCGGATCGTCGGGCCGGTCCTGGGCCAGCCACGTGTGCAGCAACCCGCCCTCGGCGAACTCGGGCACACACAGCCGCCAGCTCCTTTGCAGGAAGCGGTGCACGCCCGGCACGTCCTTCGGATTCCACGGCTTGCTGTCGGCGAGCGGCCCCATGTACATCTCGTAGAGCCGCAGCGTGTCGGCGCCGTATTCCCCCACGACCTCGTCCGGGTTGATGACGTTGCCGTAGCGCTTGCTCATCTTCGTGACGATGCGTTCGAGCTTCGCGCCGGTCGCGGCGTGCACGACGTCGTCGCCGGACTCCTTCGTGTCTTTCTCCGGCACGATGCCGCCGCGCTCGTCGCGATAGGCGAACGCCTGGATCATGCCCTGGTTGTAGAGCTTCTTGAACGGCTCCTTGTCGCGCACGAATCCCAGGTCCTGCAGCACCTTGGTCCAGAAGCGCGAGTAGAGCAGGTGCCCGACCGCGTGCTCGGTGCCGCCGACGTAGAGGTCGACGGGCATCCAGTAGTCGCTCGCCGCCTTGCTGCAGAACTCGCGCTCGTTGCGCGGGTCGCAGAAGCGCAGGAAGTACCAGCTCGAGCCCGCGGCACCCGGCATCGTGTTGATCTCACGCTGCGCGGGCCGGCCCTTCCTGTCCTTCGTCGCGACCCACTCGCGCGCGCGGATCAGCGGCGACTCCGGCACGCCGCCGGGCTTGAAGTCGTCCATGTGCGGCAGCTGCACTGGCAGCTGCTCGTCGGGCACGAGCTCGACGCCGTCCTGCGTGTGCAGCACCGGGAACGGCTCGCCCCAGTAACGCTGCCGCGCGAACAGCCAGTCGCGCATCTTGTAGGTGACCTTCGCCTGGCCCCGGCCGCGCTGCACGAGCCAGTCGATCACGGCGCGGTTCGCCTGCGCCAGCGACAGCCCGGGGAGCGACAGCGAGCCGTCGTCCGTGCGGCAGTTCGCCGCGTAGGGCGCCTCGTCGGTGCAGCAGCGTTCGCCGCGCGCGATGGCCGCGTCGGCCTCCGCGTCGCCGGTCTTCGGCGCGAAGATCGGCGGCACCGCGAGGTCGAACTTGCGCGCGAACTCGAAGTCGCGCTGGTCGCCGGCCGGCACGGCCATGATGGCGCCCGTGCCGTAGGTCGAGATCACGTAGTCGGCGATCCAGATCGGCATGCGCGCGCGCGGATCGCTCGCGGCGAACAGCGGGTTGAGCGCGAACGCGCCGGTCCAGACGCCGGTCTTGTCCTTCTGCAGCTCCGTGCGCTCGAGCTCGCTCTTGCTCGCGGCCGCCTTCACGTAGGCCTGCACGGAAGCACGCTGCCGCTCGGTCGTGATGCCCGCGACGAGCGCGTGCTCCGGCGCCAGCACCATGAACGCGGCGCCGAACAGCGTGTCGGGCCGCGTCGTGAACACACGCACCTTCGTGCCCGCGTGCCCCACGAGCTCGAAGTCGATCTCGGCGCCTTCGCTCTTGCCGATCCACTCGCGCTGCATCGTCTTCAGCGACTCGCTCCAGTCCAACGGCTCGAGCTCCTGCAGCAGCCGCTCCGCGTACTCGGTGATCTTGAGCACCCACTGGCGCAGCGGACGCCGTTCGCACGGGTGGTCGCCGCGCTCGCTGCGGCCGTCGATGACTTCGTCGTTCGACAGCACGGTGCCGAGCGCTTCGCACCACCAGACCGGCGCCTGCGACTCGTAGGCGAGTCCGCGCTCGTGCAGCTTCTTCCAGATCCACTGCGTCCAGCGGAAGTAGGCCGGGTCGCAGGTCGCGAACTCGCGATCCCAGTCGTACGAGAAGCCGAGCTTCTGCAGCTGGCGCCGGAACGTGTCGATGCTGGCCGCCGTCGTCTTCGCGGGGTGCGTGTTCGTCGCGATCGCGTACTGCTCGGCCGGCAGGCCGAACGCGTCCCAGCCCATCGGGTGCAGCACGTTGAATCCCTTCGCCCGCTTCCAGCGCGACACGATGTCCGTCGCCGTGTAGCCCTCGGGATGGCCGACGTGCAGGCCAGCCGCCGACGGGTAGGGGAACATGTCGAGCGCGTAGAACTTCGGCTTCCTGGGATCGAAGTCGGCATCACCCGGATTCGGCGCCCGGAAGACCTTGCGCTCGCGCCAGAAGCGCTGCCACTTCGGCTCGATCGTGGCTGGGTCGTAGGTCTGCTTCTGTTCGGACATGCGTGGATGGCGAAAGGGCGAAGCAGTATGCCGAGTCGGCCCAACGGGCTCCAGATCTGCGTCGGAGCATGGCGGGGCCCAACGGCGCGGCTGTCACGTAGACGCGGCAGCGTGAGCCGCGCCGCTCTCTTGGCGCCGCAGCGGGGCTGGATGCGTGTTTCGCCCTTGCTGTTTCCCCGCGTTGCGGCGCCGCAGCATCGCTCGAGACTGTTCGCCTCGCGAAGCGAGGCGAACAGGCTCAATACGCGTAGATCTCGCCGCCGCTGCTCGTGGTCGCGCCGAACGGATTCGCGGCGAAGTCGAGGCACAACCACTCCATCGCGAGGCGCGAGCCCGCGAGTGCCGGGTCGCCCGGCAGCGCGATGTTCAGTACGCCGGCGCCAGCGCCGTTCGCGAACGTGAACGCCGTCAACGCGAGGTCCGTCCACTGCGTGCAACCGGGCATGCCGATGATCGCGAGGTCACGCGGCAGCGGGCCCAGCAGGTCGGCGACGCGCGAGCCGCCGATCACGAGCAGCGCGCCGGCGTTCGGCAGCGCGTTCGCGAGCGTGACGCCGAACGTCGTGCCGAGGCCCGGCGGGCCCGAGAACCCGAGTGATGGTACGAGCGCGTTGCTGCCGACGCAGCCGGCACCGAAGGTCAGCATCGTCGGCACGGGCGACGGTCCGATCGCGAGGTCGTCGATCGGCTGCGTCGTGACGTGGAGCGCCGGCTGCGGCTGGAAGACGTTGTGGATCGACCACGTCGTCCCGCTCTCGGCGACCACGAACACGCGCTGCATGTGATCGACGGCGAGCGAAGTGATCTTGCCGAGGCTGGTCGACATGAACAGCGAGGCTGCACCGGTGGCCGGATCGACGAAGTGCAGGTTGCCGCTCAGGTCGCCGGCGAGCAGCAGGCCGGCGTAGCCCGCGACGGCGCTGAGCGGCGGGTAGTTCGTGCCGACGACGCGATCGGTGTTGGTGGCCAGATCCCATTCGACGACGGTGCCGACCGCGGTCGCCGAGCCGTCACCCTCCGAGATCGCGTAGGCATTGCTGCCGATGACGACCATGTCGGTCGCGTAGTTCGGCAACAGCGTCGGGGTCGGCTGCGAGGTCACGACGCCCGTCGTCATGTTGCGCAGGAACATCCGGTTGATCTGCCCGCCGCGGCCGAGCAGCAGCAGGCCGTGGCCGGAGGCGAAGCGCACGCTGAACGGCAGGCCAGGCGCGCCGAGATTCACGGGCAGCGTCGTGCGCGTGAAGCGGTTGCCCACGAGCTGCAGCACCGGCACGACCATCGAGATCGAGGTCGACAACGTCGTCAGCGAGTAGAGCGTCGCCGGCGCCACCGGATCGATCGCCACGCTGCGCGAGCCGTGGTTGAGCAGCGTGCCGGTCTGCGGCAACAGCAGCGTCGCCGTGCCGAAGTCCGGGTCGACGATGCCCATCGCGGCCAGCGTGCTCGTCGCCTGGCGGTGGACGTAGATCAGATGGCCATGGGGAATCTGTGCTTCGGCGGCGGCTGTGCACAGGACGAGGGCGGCGAGGAACCTGGGCATGCAAGTCTCCTGAATCTGTCTCCTGGGAGTTGGCGTAGGCCGGCCAAGGTACCGCTGCCAGGGAGGACCACAAGGCCGTCGGCTCGAGCGACGCGGTCCTGGGCCGCAGGCCCGGGATTGCGGGCCATCGAACCAGCGCCGCCTTCCCACTATCTTCGCCCCATGCGCTTCGAAAACGACACGGCCTTCCACCTGCGGATGGCGGCGCTGCTGATCGCATCGCTGTTCCTCGAGCAGCTCGCCACCAAGCACCTGCCGAACTGGTCTTCGCCGCAGATCGGCGTCGTGACGTTCGTGCTCGGCCTCTTGTGGGTCGCGCTCTTCGCGTTCCATCACGCCCGTACGATGCAGAACCGCATGCGCGTGATCGAGGACAAGCTCGAACGGCTGAACGCCGTGACCGACGCGCTCGAAGGCGACCGGCGCACGCGACGTTCGCTGCCGCCGATGTGAAGCACGCCGCTCGAAGAGCACCGCCGGAAGGAGAACAACATGGAACCGCTTGCAGCGATCCGGGCCGAGTACCGCCGCTATCGCCGCCTGGTCGAGCTCTCCATCTCGCAGGTCGAGGATGCCGACCTCTCGCGCCGGCCCTGTCGCGAAGGCAACTCGATCGCGGTCACGATGGTGCACCTGGCCGGCAACCTGCGCTCGCGATTCACGGACTTCCTGACGAGCGATGGCGAGAAGCCGTGGCGGCAGCGCGATCGCGAGTTCGACGAGCCCGGGCTCGGGCGCACGGAACTGCTCACGGCGTGGGCAGCCGCGTGGCAGATCGTCGATGCGGCGCTGCTGACCGTCGAGGACGCGGGCCCCGGCGTCTTCGAGCGCTCGGTGACGATCCGCAGGCAGCCGCTCACGGTGCTCGAGGCACTGCTGCGGTCGATGGCGCACGTCGCCTACCACACGGGCCAGATCGTGCAGCTCGCGCGCACGTACGCCGGTGATGCGTGGCAGAGCCCGTCGATCCCACGCGGTGGCTCGGCCGACTACGCGCGGAATCCGACGCGCGAGCGTGGGCCGGACTGACCCGGCCCTGGGGTCACGACCGCGCGTTCCAGTAGCGCAGCACGAACGCGGGCGGCACGTTGCGCACGATCGGACCGCTGCGCTCGAAGCCCGTGAAGCGCTCGGCCATGATCGCGCGGAACCGGCGCGCCGCTCGCAGGCCGTAGGCGTGCACGTACTGGAACGTGCGGAAGTCGCCGTTCGTCTCTTCGAGACAGTGCACGATGCCGTCGACGATCGAATCCTGCACGGCCGCCGGCAGGCTCGCGAACGGCAGTCCCGAGATGATGCGCGCCGGCCGCGGCAGGCGGCGTTCGGCGAGGATCTCGCGCACGTCGCCGGCCGAGCCGAGGTGGAAGTCGAGCCGCGGATACCGCTCCGTCAGCAGCCGGTGGAAGCGAGGCTCGAGCTCGATGCCGAGGTAGTGCACACCCTTCGGCAGCGTGTCGCAGATCGCCTGCGTGACCGGGCCCGTGCCGGGGCCGTACTCGACGACGAGTTCGCCGGGCGCGAGGTCGAGCCGCCCGACGAGAGCCCGCGCGAGGTAGCGCGAGCTCGGCAGCACGGCCCCGACTCGGCCCGGATTGCGCAGGAATCGGCTGAAGAAACCGAACCCGTCGCGCAGCGACCGGCTTCTGTTGCCTTCGGGCTCACGCGCACGGGGCGTCGCTTCCACAGGGCGGCAACATTGCCGCTCCGCCCGCACGCACACAAGCCGCCGTTTCAGGAAGTGCGTCGCCGCGCGGGCGCTCAGCTCAGGGCATCACCCAGCACTTCGATCCGACCGGCCCGGACGCGGGCCGAACAGAGCAGGCGACAGCCAGGAGCCAGCCCCATGCGATCGAGTGTGCCGCGCTCGTGGTCCGCCGGCGTCTCCAGTGCATCCATCCGATCCGTCGTGACGCGCGCCGCATCGGTGCCGCACATGCCGCGCGTGCAGCCGGTCAGGATCTCGACGCCCGCCATGCCGGCGGCCGCTAGCAGCGTCGTGCCCGGCCCGACGAACACTGTCTTGCCCGCTGCCCTGAAGTGCACCTCGACGAGGTCCATGGCTTCGAGATAGCGGCGCCGTGCTCGCGGTCAAGCAGCGCGGACCGCGAATGCACCGCGAATCCGCGCGCCGCCGTGGCATCACCCTCGCCGCACGCGCAACATCCGGCCCTCATGGAGCTGCACGCGCTCGACTGGACGATCATCGTCGGCTACTTCGCGCTCTCGCTCGGCATCGGCCTCTGGTACAAGAGCCGCGCCGACGAGAGCGTGGCCTCGTACTTCGTGTCGGGCCGCTCGCTGCCGTGGTGGATCGCCGGCACGTCGATGGTCGCGACGACGTTCGCGGCCGACACGCCGCTCTGGGTCACCGGCAAGGTCGCGGAGCACGGACTCGCCGGCAACTGGCTGTGGTGGGCGTGGGCGCTCGGCGGCATGTTGACCGTGTTCGTGTTCGCGAAGTTGTGGCGCCGTGCCGAGGTGCTGACCGACGTCGAGCTCATCGAGCTGCGCTACCACGGGCGCGCGGCCGCGTTCCTGCGCGGCTTCCGCGGCTTCTACGTCTCGGTCGTGATGAACTCGATCATCATCGGCTGGGTCACGAAGGCGATGGCCGTCGTGCTCGAGCAAACGGTTCTGTTCGATCCAGCGGCAGCCAGCGGTGCACCGACCGCCGGCGACGCGGACTTCTGGCTCGTCGCGATCATGCTCGCCGTCACGGGCGTCTACTCGGTGATCTCCGGCTTCTGGGGCGTGGCGATCACCGACGTCGTTCAGTTCGTGCTCGCGATGATCGGCTGCACGGTGCTGGCGATCGTCGCCGTGGACCACGTCGGCGGCACCGATGCACTGCAGGCGAAAGTGGCCACGACCTTCGGCGACGGCGCCCAAGCCTTCGGCTACTTCCCGGATTTCGGAGCCATGGATCCGTGGATGCCGGTCGGCGTGTTCCTGGCGCTCGTGTTCTCGCAATGGTGGGCGAGCTGGTATCCGGGCGCGGAGCCCGGTGGCGGCGGCTACATCGTGCAGCGCATGGCGTCGTGCAGGGACGAACGACATGCCGTGAAGGCGACGCTGTTCTTCCAGCTCGCACACTACTGCCTGCGACCATGGCCGTGGATCATGGTCGCGTTCGCAGCACTCGCGCTGCACCCGGAAGTGCGCACGTGGTCGACCGATCAGAGTGCCGCGACGAATGCGGAAACGGCCTACCCGATGTTGATCCGAGAGCTCGCGCCGGTCGGTCTGCGCGGCCTCATGCTCGTGACGTTCGCGGCGGCCTTCATGTCGACGGTCAGTACGCAGATGAACTGGGGTGCGTCCTACCTCGTCAACGACATCTACAGGCGCTTCGTGAACCCGGACGCGTCGCAGCCGCAGCTGCTGCGCACGTCGCGCATCGCCTCGACCCTCGTGCTCCTGCTCGGCGGCGGAGTGAGCTGGTACATGATCGTCTTCGACGTCAGCCTCGACGACGCGTGGCAGTTCCTCGCGGCGCTCGGCGCGGGCGTCGGCTCCGTGTTCATCCTGCGCTGGTTCTGGTGGCGCATCAACGTCTGGAGCGAGATCGTCGCCATGATCGGCTCCCTCGTCGTGTTCGTGGGTGTCAAGATCTGGCAGAGGAACGTGCTCGAGGCAGACCGGCTGCCAAGCGAATACACGAGCCTCATCGTCGCCTCGCTGACCCTCCTGCTCTGGCTCTCGGCCACCCTGCTGACCAGGCCCGAGCCGCGTGAACATCTGATTGCCTTCTATCGCAAGATCCGCCCCGACGGCCCCGGCTGGCGTCCCATCTCGAGTGCCACCCCCGATGTGCGCCCCGACGGTACCCTCGGTCGCAACCTCGGCTGCGCACTGCTCGGTACCACCGTCATCTGGCTCACCCTGCCCGGCATCGGGGCCGCCATCTTCGGTGATTACTTCAAAGCCCTGCTCTGCCTGGGCGGTGCCGCCGCCCTCGGCGCCCTTCTCCTCACACTGGCCAAGCCCGCTGCAGCCGCGCCGGTTCGGGGTTAGGATCGCGCACCCGCCAATGTCCGAGCCGATGCACGAAACAGGGGACACCGAGTTCAGCCGCACGACGCACTCGTTGCCGAGCCAGCCCGGCAGCGGCAGCCTGAGCCGACTGCCCGTGCTCGTCGTGCTGCGCGGCGCGCAGGTCGGCCGGCGTTACCTGCTGAACGAGAGCTCGCTCGTGATCGGGCGCCGTCCTGACCGGGCCGACCTCGTCGTGCCTGGCGACAGCCAGGTCTCCAGCGTGCACTGCCGCATCGAACGCGGCGCGACGAACGACGCGTGGCAGGTCGTCGATCTCTCCTCGACGAACGGCACGATCGTCGCGGGCCAGCGCGTCAGCACTCTCGTCCTTCGCGACGGCGACCGCATCCACGTCGGCGAGACCGTGCTGAAGTTCTCCTACCACGACGAGCTCGAGGAGGACTTCCATCGCCAGGTCGACCACCTGATGAACATCGACGACCTGACGGGCCTGCCCGTGCAGCGCGTGTTCCAGGCCCGCTACTACGAAGCACTCACGCGCTGCTCGCGGCAGTCGCGCCCGATGGCCGTCTTCATGATGGACATGGACGGGCTCAAGCGCATCAACGACACGCACGGACACCTCGTCGGAGCGCACGCGATCGCGACCGTCGGCAAGCGCCTCGGCGCGCTGATCATGAAAGCCGGCGGCGTCGTGAGCCGCTTCGGCGGCGACGAGTTCTCGGCCTTCGTGCCCAACGCCGACCTCGAGCACGGCCTCCAGCTCGGCGAAGAGATGCGCGCCGCCGTCGCCAACCAGCCGATCGAACGAGGCAACGTCAAAGTCCAACCGACGATCTCGATCGGCGTCGCGTCCTTCCCACAGGACGGGAACCTCGCCGAGCAGCTCACGCGCCAAGCCGACGAAGCGCTCTACCGCGCCAAAGCCGCCGGCCGCAACCGCGTGAGCAAGTGAGACAACGGGGGCCGTGCCGTAACGCAGCTCCTGAGCGACGCCACAGCGGCCCCCACGAACCAAGATCACGCCGCCGCGACACTCCCCCAATCGCCGCACGATCCAACTATCGCCGCAAGATCCAACCGGCGCCGCAAGATCCAACTATCGCCGCAAGATCCAATTGTCGCCGCACGATCCAAGTTGGCGCCGCCGCGGGGCTGGATGCGTGTTTCGCCCCTGTTGTTTCCCCGCGTTGCGGCGCCGCAAACAATCGCATCGCCTGTTCTTGTGAGGCGAGCTTCGCTCGCCTCACAAGAACAGACGATGCTCCCGGAAGCGCGCCTCGATGCCGCGATCGGCTGCGATCTCACGCGGCTGGAGGCCGCCGCAGACCTTGTGCAGGCGGTCCGCCATGTTGCGCAGCCCGACCGAGGTCGCGGCCTCCGGATCGATCGCGACGAGTGGCATCTGGCCCAACCGGTGCTGCATCACCGAATCGTCGTCGGGGATCTCGCCGAGGTAGTGCAGTTCGACGCCGACGTGATGGCGCGCCACTTCGGTCAAGCGCTGGAAGGCCAGCTCGCCGCGGCCGGGAGTGCCCACGCGGTTCACGACCAGCAGGAACTTGGCGCGTTCGTTCAACTGCGCGACGCACTTCACGACCGCGTAGGCGTCGACGAGTGCAGCGATCTCGGCCTGCGTGACGAGCACGATCCAGTCGGCGCCGAGCATGGTGAGCACCGTGGCCGGCGAGATGCCGGCACCGAGGTCGAGCAGCAGCACGTCTTCGCGGCCGGCGAGCGCCCCGAGCTCACGCGCGAACGCGAGCAGTTCCTTGTCGCTCGGCGTCGCCATGCGGCGCACGCCGGACGCGCCGGGCAGGAGACGCGGGCCACACGGGGAGCTGACGATCACCTGGTCGAGCGTGCACTGGCCACCGAGCAACTGCTGCAGCGTCAGCGTCGGCTTCACGCCGAGCAGCAGGTGGTCGCAGGCCAGGCCGAAGTCGCAGTCGACGAGCACGGTCTTGCGGCCCGCGCGATGCAGCAGCACTGCGAGCGAGGTCGCGAGGAAGGACTTGCCGGTGCCACCCTTGCCGCTCGCGATCGCAATCGAGACGGCTTCCTGCCGCGGGCCCGAGGCGCCGCGCAAACCGTCGAGCAGGCGCGTGAAGATGCCACGACCGCGAGGGCCAAGCCCTCCGCGTTCAGTTGCCTGCGACTGCCGCCCCGGAACCGCTCGATCCATGTTGCCCAAGGGCCCTGCGAGGGACCCCGCGCGCGCAGCTGACCGGCCGCGCGAGTCGGTAGCTTCGCAAATCGCGCGGCGAAATGCGCCGGCCTTTCCAACCTTTTTCTGCTCGGCTCCGACGCGGCCGACCCATGCGCGGGGCCTGCCGGCCCGTCACCTGGGCAGGAGTTCCCTGGCGAACCGGATCGGCACGCCGTAGTTGACGCCGGTGAAGCCGGGCTGGATCGCGAAGTTGACGGCGATGACCAGCCCGCTGCCGCCAAAAACCGGGCCACCCGAGCCGCCGTGCGTAGTGGCGGCGTCGTAGACGATCATCTCCTCCCTCTCCTCGCTGATGCCACCCTGCGTGAGGATCGGATTGATCTGACCTGCCGCTGCCAGCGCGGCGATCGCCTCGCTCATGGTCGCCGATCGCTGCCGCAGATCGTCCACGAGCTGGTCGTTCGCGCGAGCGAGCAAGGCACCGAGCCCGAGCGGATACCCGACGACGATCGCGCGTTGGTCCTCGGACTCGACCGGCTCGAGCTGCAGCGGCAGGACCGGCACACCCTCGATCTTCTTCGGATCGACCTGCACGAGCGCGACGTCGCGCTCGTCGGCGCGGCGTTTGATCGATGCCTGCGGCACGTCGACCGGGGCCCGGCCCGGGAACGTCGCGGTCAGGAGCAGGAACTCTGGCTGCACACCCTGCTCGATCAACGCAGTGAGGCGCCGCTCCTCGGTCCACGGTGCGGCCACGTGACGGTTCGTGATGATGTGTCCCTCCTTGCTCGCGAGGAACCCGGAGCCCGTGTACTCGACCTCGAACGGCTCCGATCCGTCCAGCGAGAACCAGCCCTGATCGGGCATACGCAGCCGGTAGACGCCGTGCATCAGACAGACGCCGCGGCTCCACTCCTTCTGGATCCGCAGCACGACGCTGTTCGCGCGCGCCAGCGTCGCGAGCTCCTCCTGCTGCTTCTTCTGCTCCGCCCGCAGCGCGTCGAGCTCGGCGTGCGAAACGGCATTCGCCTGCTGCTCCTTGCGCAGGCTCTCGAGCTCGGCGCGCGTCACGAGATCCGCCTTCGCTGGATGGCCGAGCCGACCACCGAACCAGCCGGCGAGCCAGCCGAGGAGAGCTGCCCCGACGAGCGTCAGCGGCACGGTGATCTTGAGTCTCCTGGTTGCCTGCGTGAGCAGATCGCGCGTGAACGTCTTCGTCGCCGCAGCGCCACCGCTGACGCGGCCGACGTCGCGGGCGTCGGCGAGCATGCGGTGCACGGGCTTGCACACCGCCCCGAGCGGCACGTAGATCCGGAAGCGCGCCATCGGCCCCCCGGGGCCGAACTCGATGCGGTCGCCGTCCTGCAGGATCACTTCTTCGACTTCGGCGCCGTTCACGAACACCTGGCCATCGAGCCGCCGCAGGTGGAACTTGCACTCCTCCTGCACGAACTCGATCTGCGCATGCCGGTCCGCGACTCCGGGGGACCTGATCACGGCCTCGCAGCCCGGCGCGGCCCCGATCCTGACGACGCGGGCCTCGTAGGTCAGAGTGCGGCCGCGATCAGCCCCGGAAAGGTGCAGCAATTGCGCACGCATGTGTCCACCATAGTGCGCATGCGCAGTACCGCCAATGACGGCGTGCTCGTGGAGGTCGTGGTCGAGAACGTCGCCGGCGCGATCGCCGCTGCAGCGGCGGGCGCTTTGCGGCTCGAGCTGTGCCAGGGCCTCGGCGAAGGCGGCCTGACTCCGAGCCTCGGTCTGTTCGAAGCAGTGCGTGCTGCAGTGAAGGTCCCGGTGTTCGCGATGGTGCGGCCGCGCGGCGGCGACTTCCTCTACGAGCGCAGCGAGCTCGACGTGATGCGGCGCGATCTGCAGCACCTGAAAGCCGCCGGCGCCGATGGCATCGTCAGTGGCGCGCTGCTCGCCTCGGGACAGCTCGACGAAGCGCTCATGCGTGAGCTGATCGCTGCAGCGGCGCCGCTGCCGTTCACGTGCCATCGCGCGTTCGACCTCTGCGCCGATCCGGCCCGCGCCATCGAGGCCCTGGTCGCACTCGGCGCCGCACGCGTGCTGACGTCGGGCCAGTCGGCTTCGGCTCCGGCCGGAGCCGCCTGCATCAAGGCGTGCGTGGACCGCGCCGGAGCACGGCTCTGCGTGATGGCGGGTGCCGGCGTGCGCGACGACAACGTGCGTGACCTCGTCGCGGCGACCGGCGTGCGCGAGGTGCATCTTTCCGCAACCGCCTGGCGCCCGAGTGCGATGACCTTCCAGCAGAAGGGCGTGCCGATGGGGACCAAGACGCCCGAGGGCGAATACGTGCAGCGTGTCACCGACGGAGCGATGGTCGCCCGCGTGGTCGCCGCCGTGCGGGTCCGCTGACGGGAAGCGCTCCGGTCCCCCCACTGCGCCTTCAGCCCGTTGCCGGCTAGGATGCGGGAACCATGCAGAAGCCCCCACACCCGCTGCTCGCCTCGCTCGAGAGCCAGCTGGCCCGCGCGTCGGAGATCCCGTGGCAGGACGTGCTCGATCGCGTGACGCGCCACTTCGACTGCCCCGTCGGCACCGTGCACCTGCTCGAGAAGGACGGCATGCTGCACCTCGCGGCCCAACGCGGCCTGCCACCGCCGGTGCTGGAGAAGGTGTCCGTGATCCCGATGGGCAAGGGCATGGCCGGCATCGCCGCCGAACGCAGGGAACCCGTGCAGGTCTGCAACCTGCAGAAGGACCAGAGCGGCGTCGTGCGGCCCGGCGCGAAGCTCACGCAGATGGAGGGCTCGCTCGCCGCGCCGATGCTCGACGCCGGCCGGTTGTACGGAGTGTTCGGCATCGCGAAGCCCATCGCGCACGACTTCAGCGAGTCGGAGACGCGCTTCCTGCTCGAGATCGGCGCGTGCCTCGCCTCGCATCTGCGCCCGCAGCGGGCCTAGGCCGAGAACCCCGCGCGCGCCTCCACGTCGAGCAGCGCGTTCGCGGCAGCGTCGTCCGTGCGCATCGCGGCGGCGTCCCACTGCAGGCGGCGACCTCGCGCGGCGCGCAGCGCGACGTTCGCGAGCAGCACGGTCTCCGTCAGCGGTCCCGCATACGCGAACGAGCACGACGGCCGCGTGCGCCGCGCGCAACCGAGCAGCCATTCGCGGTGGTGACCCGGTGAAGGCGCGATCGACTCGGGCGGCAGCTTCCACGCGGCCTTGCGCGCGGCCGGGCCGAGCTCGTGCCGGTTGTAGTCGCTGATCAGCCAGCCGTCGTCGCCGACGAACAGCACGCCGTTGCTCCACTTCTCGAGGCCGCGCGTCGCGAGCGCTTCGGTCGGGCGGTCCTTGCCCGCGTGCCAGCGCAACACGATCGGCGCCCGCGGACCGCGAGCCGGGAATGCATATTCGCAGCGCAGCCCAGCGGGCGCACACTGCCCGTGCGGCTCGGGCCCATCGGCCTGCAGCGACGTCGGCGCATCGAGGTCGAGCGCCCAGAACGCGAGGTCGGCGTAGTGGCATGCCATGTCCGCCGTCGTGCCGCCGCCGAACGCCCAGTAGCGGCGCCAGCCCATCGGGTGGTAACCATCCGAGAACGCGCGCGGCGCCGCCGGTCCGAGCCAGAGATCCCAGTCGAGAGACGCCGGCGGCTCCTTCGCGTCTGGCAGCCGCTCTGCGGACCAGTCGACGCCGTTCACGAACACGACCACCTCGCGCACCGTGCCGACGGCGCCCGCGGCGATCGCCTCGACGACGCGGCGGTAGTTCGCGTTCGCGTGGATCTGCGTGCCCATCTGCGTCACGCAGCCGTTCGCCTCGGCGACGGTCGCGAGGCGCCGCGCCTGCGCGACGGTCAGCGTCAGCGGCTTCTCGCAGTAGACGTCGAGCCCCTGCTGCAGTGCCAGCATCGCGGGCAGGTAGTGCGTGTGGTCCGGCGTGCTGACGATCACGCCGTCGAGCCGGGCGACCTCGGCCGGATCCTGCAGGATCGTGCGGCAGTCGGCGCACTTCCGCGCCTGCGGGAACTTCGCTGCCGCGGCCTCGAGGTGGCGGCTGTCGACGTCGCAGAGCACTTCGATGCGCTGCTTGCCGACAGCGTCGAGATTCTCACCACCGCGGCCTCCGACGCCGACGAGCATGAGCCGCGCCGGCTCGTCGGGGTTGCGCGGCGCGCGCCGTTTCGGTTGCGTCTGGCAGCCCGACAATGCCATCGCGGCGCCGCTCGCGGCGAGGCCCAGGAACGAACGGCGCGACGTGCTCATCGCGGCATCATTCGCAGCCGGCCGATCGTCCGCCAGCATGCCCCGGCCAACGACGCGGAAGTCCGAGGGGATCAACGCGACGCTGGCCAGGGCTGAGGCGATGCCGTGGCACTCGCTGCCCGGGAGGGGGAGTGCTCACGGCGCCGTCTTTTTCTACAAGCCGACCCAGTCTTCAGAGAACCCAGTCTTCAGAGAACCCAGTCTTCAGAGGACCCAGTCTTCAGAGAACCTGGTCTTCAGCGACCAGTCTCTCACAGCGACTCACACACGCACGCCCCCAGCCACCGCCCGTAGCTTGTTCGACGCCGCGCAGACCGCAAGCACCGGCTTGAGGCAGACCAAGCTGACGAGGAACCGTTCGATCTCGTTCTTCGCCTACGGTACTACCGTGCCGAACCTTGCGACTTCTCCCTACGTACAGGCGTCGCCAAGTGGCCAGCCAAACCAAGGTTTTTTCTACGCGTGGGCCCGCGCCGCGCGGTCCGACGCAAGCGCGGACCCCGAACCTTGGCAGCGTGAACTTCTCTCCACGAACTTCGCCGCGCTCCATCGCGACTCGACGGCCTCGTGAACGCTGCTCTCCCGAGGTGTCCACGCAAACCACCGGTCTTCTTCAGTCACGTCCCTGGGGATGGCAGTTGTAGCAGGCCGCAGTCGTCCAGCTGTACCCGCCCACCCCGTTGTGCTCCGAAGCCATCGCGGTCTGCCGGTGCGTGTGGCACTCGATGCACGCGAACGCGAGCCGGTTGGCCGGGTTCGTGTGGCACAGGAAGCAGTTGAAGTTGCGGTGCGCGCCGCTCCTGATCGGGAACTGGTGCACGAAGCTGCCCGTCGGCCAGGCCACCGTCGTGTGACACTGCTCGCACTGCGTGCTCATCTGGAACGCGACGTGGGGCGGGTTCGTGGTCGCCTGGTACTCGTCGAGGTGGCACGAGGCACACGCCGTGCTGAGTCCCGAGAACACGCCCGGCGTCGTGTGGCAGACGACGCAGAGATGCCCCGAGTGGCCGAGCGTCAGCGGGAACGTCGCGGGGTGGTTGAAGCGCGACGGCCGCCAGCCGAGCGGAAGATGGCATGTCGCGCACTCGTGCGAGAACGAGAGCGCTTCGTGATCAGGGTCCGTCGTGCGCGCGAAGTCGTCGTCGTGGCAGGCGAAGCACTCGCGGCTCGCACCCGCGAAGTTGCCGACCTGCGCACCCGGGTGGCAACGGAAGCAGGCGGCCGCGGCGTGAGGACCGACCAGCGGGAAGCTCGTGCGGTCGTGCCGCGCGATCGCTTCGCGCGGATACCACGTGCGTTCGTCGTGGCAATCCTGGCAGTTCGCACCGAGACGCGTCTGGTGCGGATCGGCGTGGCAGCCACCACAGCCCTTCGCCGCGAAGCTGGCGACGGGGCCGCGATCGTTGTGGCAGAGCAGGCACGCGGCCGAGGCGTGAGCACCGACGAGCGGCACGCCGGTCTTCGCCTCGTGGTCGAACGTGAAGTCCTCGCGCATCGTGTGCCAGTCGGAGCCCATGTGGCACAGCGAGCAATCGGCAGGGAAGCTGTCGTGCGGCACGACGGGGCCTGCCGCCGGATCCCACCCCTGTCGCGGCACGAGCGTCGCGCACGCGACGGCGAGGCACCAGACCAGCAGGCCTGCGAACACACGCCGCGATCGACGTGACCGAGTCTCGTGCTTTCCCATCAGAGCCGCCATTGGAAGTAGAAGCCGATCGAGATGGCATCCTCGCCGTTGCCGAACCAGTGTTCCGCGGACACGTCGAAGTCCCCGTTCGCGCTGATCGGCCACGACATGCCGACTTCGACGGACTGCCGCTTGTAGGTCTCGGTGCCCGTCACGAGATCGTCGAGGTCGTAGCGGTACCAGCGGTAGCCGACTCGCCACGCTGCGTCGCCGAGCGAATCGCGCAGGAACAGGCTCCAACCCGGGCCCGATGTTGCACCGCCGTCGGCCTGGAACACCGACAGCGCGAGGTACGAGCCGTCGCCGATCACGCCGCGCCAGTCGCCGTCGAGACCATACGAGGTGCCGTCGTCGCTCTGGTCGCTCCAGAAATCCATGCGCGCGCGCAGCGACACGTCGCGCGTCGCACGCCACGAACCGTTCAGCGAGAGCCGATCGACTTCGCCGTCGCGCACGATCGAGTCGGGCAGGAACGCGTACTCGCCGCGCTTCAGGTCCGGCCACCGGAAGTGCGAGAACAAGAGCCCGGCGCCCCAGTCGGGCGCGTCCCAACGGGTTTGCAGCATCAGCTCGGTGAGCTCGACGGCGTTCGACTTGCGATTGTCGCTGCCCGTGTAGAAGTCGACTCTGGCGCTGCCGAGCAGCGAAAGCTGATCCAGAGGCCGGCATTCGCCGCGCAACAGCAGCAGGTCGCGGTCCGGCGCGCCTTCGTGCCAGGTCTTCTGGAAACCGACCATGAACGCGTAGCTGCGCTTGTCGTCGGCGACGAAGTCCGCGAACACGTGCGCACCGATGTCGTCGCCGGTGCCGCGCTGCGGGAACGGCAGCGGATAGGCGCCGAAACCGGCGCCGAGACGGAGGCCACCCTCGAAGCGGCGCACGACCTCGACGCCGTCGACGAGCCCGATCTCGGGCAGGTGCGACGAGAAGAACCGCCCGAGCTCGACGCCCGTCGGCGCCCAGGCCTCGGTGCCGAACGCGACCGACGCGAGGTCGACGCGGAAGTCCTGGTCGTCCTCGTCCGGCTCGTTCTGCAGCACGGCACGGCGATCGTCGAACTCGCCCGCGAAACGGAACCGCTCGCCGCCGCCGAGGTAGTTCGTCGCGTCGCCGTGCATGCCGAGGCGCATCAGCCAGTAGTCGCTCGAGCGGTCGGCACCGCGATCCTGACTCCATTGCCCCGACGCGAACATGCGCCCGTCGAACGTCGCTGGCCGCTCGTCGGGTCGTTGACTGAACGTCGGCACGAGCAGCGGCTGGTCGGGATGACGCGGGTCCTCGCGCCGCGTCCACGGCGGATGCTCGACGACCGGCTGCACGGGCGTCTGCTGCGTGCGCGCTGGTGCGGCGGTCGCGGCGACCGATGCTTCACCGCGCGTTCCCACGGGAGGGGGCGTCACGACGGGCGCCACCTCGGCGCGGGCCGACGTCTGGCTGACCGAGCGGACCTCGGCTTCGACGTACGGTGCGCCCGGCGGGAACAGGCGCACGATCGTGCCGACCTGCAGGCCGACGTCGCGGCCGTGGTCGAGGTACACGCTGTGGTTGACGACCGACGTGACGGTCAGCTGCACGACGCGTTCCTGTTCGCGCGGGGCAGGCTCCTGTGCCTGCGCGAAGCCCGCGCACAGCGCAGCGAGCCAGAGCGGTGCCAGACGTCGCAACGCACGGGAGCTCATTTGAGCACCTCCCCTGACTTGCCGAGTCGATGGCAGTCACCACACAGGGTGCCGAGCGGCTTGTAGCGCACGACGCTCCGCGCGCCGACCTCGTAGGCGAGGTGGCACTTCGAGCACGCGAGCGGAGCGTGTTGCTTGTCGAGCGGGAAGCGGCTCTGGCGCTGGTGATCGAAGTGGTCTTCCTTCCAGTCGACCTCGCCGTGACAACGCGCGCAATCCGTCACGCCGGCGGCCGCGAACTGCCCCATGTGCGGCTCGCTGTGACACGCCGCACACGTCGTGCCGGCCGCTTTGCCGAGCCTCTGGACCCCGGCGCCGCCGACCGATGGGGCGTGGCACTTCGTGCACTCGAGGCGCGCATGGGCACCGTTCAGCTGGTGGCCGGTCCAGAGGCCGTGATCGAAGCTCGCGATCACGGGTGAGAAGCTCTTCGGGTCGTGGCAGCGCGCACAACCGGCCCGACCCTCGATGAGCTTCGGCCGGCCAGCCTCGTCGAACTTGCCGCGGTGCACGTCCTCGTGGCAGATCGCGCACTCGCCGGCCGTGCCCTGGAACCTGCGCACGCCGTTCTCGACCTCGCGGTGGCAGGAACGGCACGCGACGGCGTCGTGCGACCCCGTCAGCGGGAAGGCCGTGCGCGCGTGCGCCGCGACATCGAAGTCGGTCGGCATGAAGTGCGTCTTGGCGTGGCACGACGTGCACTCCGCATGCCGCGGCTCGTCCGTGAACTGCCCGCGGTGCACGTCCTCGTGGCAGGTGTGGCAGGAGCTCTCCGAGCGCCCCGGGAATCGCGCGGCGTAGCCGCCCCCCGTGTGGCACTTGCCGCACGCGACGTCGTGCGGCATCGCCAGCGAGAACCCCGTGGCCGCGTGCTGCTGCGCAGTCAGCTGGCCCCAGGTGAAGGTGTCGTCGTGGTCCGCGTGACAGCCGGCGCAGCCAGTGTCGGGCCCGACGGCCGCCCTGGCTGCGGTCAGCAGTGCCCCCGCGTGAGGATGCTCGTGGCACACGCCGCACGCAGCGAGCTCGGGTCGCGGCCCCGACCACCGGCGCGTCCGCTTCGCATCGCCGTGGCAGACGCCGCATTCGGTCCGCGCGTGCCCACCGCGCAGCGGGAACCCGACCGCGGGATGCGCCTCGGGAGTCGTGCGGCCGTCGGGCCAGCGCGTCAGCGGATGGCAACGTGCACAGTCGCCGGCCCCGGGCAGGAACAGGGCAGTCGCCGGAGTCTGCTCCGAGCCGTGCGGATTCTCGTGGCACTGCGCGCACGCACGAGGCGTGCCCGGCTGCTCCTGCAGGAGCGCGATCTCGTGCGCGGAGCCCGGTTCGTGGCACACGATGCAGGCGACCTTCGCGTGCGCCCTGCCGAGCGGGAACAGCGCGTGCGAGAACCCGGGCGACTGCGCGAACGGTTTCACCTGGCCGTGGCAGCTCTCGCAATCCGGCCCGAACACGCCGCGGTGCACGTCCTCGTGGCAGCTCATGCAATCCTGCGAGAGGCCGAGGAAACGCCCGCCCTTCGGCGGCTCGGCGGCTTCCGCACCTTCGTGACACGCTTCGCACTTCAGGGCCAGATGCGCCCCGACCAGCCTGTACTGCACGTGCCGGTGGTCGTACCCGGCGACGTTCTCGACACCTGCGCGCGGGAACGCATGCGGCGCGATCAAGGGCACCTCGACGCCGTGATGCTCGGAATGGCATCGCTCGCAGCGCGCGAGTTCGGCCGGCGGCAGGCTGCCATGCAGGCCCGACTTCCGATCCGCCTGCTGGCCGATGACCACGTGGCAATGCATGCAGGCCTTCTCGTCGATGCCGGCGCCACTCTGGTGGCAGGCAAGGCAATTGGCGCCCTGATCGAGCTCGGGCACCTGCCGGTGTCCCGGATGAAGTGGTCCCGGCGCCGAGCGATGCCCACGCAGGTCGCGCCACGTGAACACGAGCACGATCCCGAGCGAGATGACCGGGAGCAGCCAATGAGCGGCCTTCATCGATCACCTCCGGCCAGCACGCCGAAGTCGACCGAGCCATAACAGAGCGCGGTCACCACGTGCACGACCAGCAGCAGCAAGAGCAGCAGCGCGAGCCACCGATGCATCCACCGCCAGGCCGAGAGCAGCCCTCGTACCTCTTCGAAGTGGGACAGCTGCATCGCGAGCCGATGCGAGCGCCTGGCCAGCCCGACCAGATGCGCGACCTCGGCGTGCGGCACACCTTCGGCCGCCGCATGACTGCGAATCTGCCTCAGGTGACGCCGCAGCCGCCACTGGCTCCTGAGCAGACCCCAGATGCGAGAGAGCAGACCGCGCCCCATGCGCGCCTGATCGACGAGCGACTCGACCTCCTTGCGCACGACGGATCCGAAGCCGCGACCGTGCTCGTCCCATTGGCCCGCAAGGGCGACGACCTGCGAGCCGAGCTCTTCGAGGTCCTGCTGGCGCCCGTTCTGCGCGTGCGGCACGAACGCATAGAACCAGCGTCCGATCATGCCGGTCGCCACGACGACCACCATCGCGACGAGCGCGTGACCGCCGGCGCTGTCGCGCAGCGTGAAGCCGCTGTGCAGTACCGCGCACAAACAGGCGCCGAGCCCCGTCGCGATGTGCATGCTCATCCAGGCCCGCAGCGTGCCCGGGAAGAGGCGACCCCAGCGAGCAGAACGCCGCCCGAGGTAGGTCAGGTTCATCAGGAACATCGTCGTCGCGAGCACACCGGCCCAGAGGCACAACCTGCCCTGCGGGCGCAGCGCTTCGTGCAGATCCGAGCCGGGCCGCAGCGCCGCAGGCAGGTCGAAGTACTGCGCGTAGACGAGGCGTACGACGAGCAGCACGAGCGCGCCGACGAACGTCGCACCGAGGGCCAGCAGCAGGCCCGTGCCGCGATCGGTCACGACCTGCTCGGCAGGACGCAACGCAGGATCGAACGAGACGCCCGCGGCCTCGAGCAGAGGGAACGGCGGCGTGCCGCCGGCGAAGATGAACACGTCGTCGTTCGGGACCTCGACCAGCGCAGTCGCGACGTTCGACGACTTCGCTCCCGCCTTCTCGCTCCCGGCCTCCTGCAGCTGCACGCTGTGCGGCGTGATCGACTCGACGACCGTGTCGAACAGGGCCTGCACGCGTCCCTCGGCGATCGCCTCGCCGATCCGTTCTTCGTTGCGCGCCTTGAGCCGCGAGAACGCCTTCTTGCGATAGCTGATCGTGACGCGGTTGCCGGGTTGCTCGGCGAGCGCGAGCGCCGCTTCGATCGCACTGTCGCCGCCGCCGACGACGAGGATCGACCGGTCCTTGTAGTACTCGGCGTCGAGCAGCGAGTACGCGACCTTCGGCAGGTCCTCGCCCGGCACGCCGAGCCGGTTCGGAGCACCGCGCCTGCCGACCGCGAGACAGACGTTGCGGGCGCGGACCGTGCCCTTGTTCGTCGCGACGGCGAACGTCCCGTCGCCCGCCCGCTCGATCTTCTCGACCGTGACGCCGCACTTGACCCTGAGCCGATGATGCTTCGCGAGCCGGCCCCACAGCTCGATCAGCTCCTCCTTCGTGTACTCGAGCCGCTTGAGTCTGCCGTGCAACGGCAGGTCCATCGGCTGGGTCATGACGAGCTTGCGCCGCGGGTAGGCGGCCACGGTACCGCCGATCTCGGCGGCCTGGTCGATCCCGACGCAATGAAGTCCGCGCTCCTTCGCCGCCAGCATGCACGACAGCCCCGCGGGTCCGAGCCCGATCACGAGCAGATCCGGCACCGCGCTCTCGGCTCCAGAGTCGGAAGGATCCGCCTTGCAGCGATCCGCGACGGTCCGCGCCACGAGCGCGCCGTGACCGACTGCCGTGCGCACGAGCGCGAAGCCCGTGATCTCGCCGGCCAGGAACAGGCCCGGCACGCCGACGGCCTCGTGCACCGCGTCGACGTTCGGCAGGTCCGTGCGATCCTTCAGATCGCCGAGCGTCAGCGCGATCGCATTCGTGGGGCACGCCGAGGCGCACAGGCCATGCCCTACACACCTGGCCCCGTGCACGACCACCGCCTGACCGAACGCGAGCTGCAGCACGCCGTCTTCGGGGCACGCGCGCACACAGGCCCCGCAGCCGATGCACTGCGAGAGATCGATCAGGGGATGCTGCAGCCTCGCTTTGTGACTGCCGCGCTCGAGTGCTTGCGCGCGTTCGGACAGGCTCTTGCCCTGCTCGCGCAGCTCCAGGCGACGGCGCACCAGCGCGGCGATCGCCAGGAGCAGGATGCCCAGAGCCGTTGCGAGTGCGATCCAGTTCAAGCGTTCGTAGCGCGAGGACGTGCGCGCGCGTGCATGCGACCGCTGCGCCAGGAGCGCGCGCAGGCTGCCGCGAATTCGTGTGGATTCCGCCGGGCCCGATGCGCCGGTCCGGCCGGCGCCGTGCCGCGAGCGGCAGAGGACTCCCAAACTCGGGCGCCCGAGGAGCTTGCGCCAGGTCGCGGACAATGACCTCGGGAAGGAGGGCGCCCACCGGTTGCGAGCGACCGCTCGTCACCGCGAACGCAGCCGCGAACACCGCCTGCATGACCCGCGCGCCCGGACATTCATGAAACCGCTGCTAGCGCCCCCTTGTCGACTCACGGATCGCAATGGCCCTCACCGTGAGCGGCAACGGGCGGTCATGGCCGCTCGCGCCGAAGAGTTGGTTGCAATCGAGATTCACACGGACCCTATCGGCACCGTGCCCGTACTCTTCACCACGGCCTTCCCGAAAAGATGCACACGTCATCAGCGGCAAGTAAGGCGCTGGAGACAAACCCGCCGGGAAATGCTCGCCCGCGCCCGCGGAACGCATGATCATGCCTGCATGGATCAGAGCCTGCAGGACCGGTTCGCGCCGCACAACGCATGCTTCGGCTGTGGCCCCGCGAACCGGGATGGCCTGCGCATCAAGAGCTTCGTGCAGGGTGACGACGTCGTCTGCACCTGGCAGCCGCACACCATGTACGAGGCGTTCCCCGGCGTGCTGAACGGCGGCATCGTCGGCGCCTTGCTCGACTGCCACTGCAACTGGACCGCCGCCTGGAAGCTCATGCAGGCGAACGCCCTCGCGACGCCGCCCTGCACCGTCACCGCCGAGTACACGATCAAGATGCGCCGGCCGACGCCGACGAACGTCCCGGTGCTGCTGCGCGCGAAGCTCGTCGAGCTGCAGCCGGACCGCGCGCGCATTGCGGGCACGCTCGAAGCCGGCGGCCGCATGTGCGCGACCTGCGACGGGCTCTTCGTCGCCGTGAAGGACGGACATCCCGCGTTCCACCGCTGGTGAGCGCCGGGGAGGACCACGTGAACCCCACCATCGACAGCGCCCTGAGCCCGAGCGTCGAGCAGATCCAGCACGCGCGGCGCGAGCTCGGCGCGCTCGTGCGCGAGACGCCGTCCTGGATGTGGCAGGGCCTTCGCATCGACGCGCGCAAGCCCGCGGGCTCGACGCTGTGGCTCAAGCTCGAGCTGTTCCAGCACACGGGCTCGTTCAAGGTGCGCGGCGTGCTGCTCGCGATGAAGCGGCTCTCGGAGCAGCAGCGCCAGCGCGGCGTGACTGCCGTCAGCGCCGGCAACCACGCGATGGCCGTCGCCTGGGCGGCGCGCGCGCTCGGCACGCACGCGAAGGTCGTGATGCCGTCGACCGCGAACGGCGCGCGCATCGAAGCGAGCAAAGCTCTCGGCGCCGAAGTCGTGCTCGTCCCGGACGTCGCGACCGCCTTCGCGACCGCGAAGCAGATCGAGACCGACGAGGGCCGGTTCTTCGCGCATCCGTTCGAGAGCGAAGCGATGGTGCTCGGCGCCGCCGCGTTCGGTATGGAGTTCCTCCGGCAGACGGGGCAGCTCGACGCGATGTTCGTGCCGATCGGCGGCGGCGGGCTCGCGGCCGGCGTCGCCTGTGCAACGAAACAGCTGCAGCCGCGCTGCCGCGTGATCGGCGTCGAGCCGGCCGGTGCCGACTCGATGCACCGCAGCTTCGCGGCCGGCAGTCCGCAGCGCATCGGAGCCGTCGCGACGATCGCCGACAGCCTCGGCGCGCCGATGGCGATGCCGTACTCGTTCGGGCTCTGCCGCAAGTACGTCGACGAGCTCGTGAAGGTCGACGACGACGAGCTGTGCAGCGCGATGTGGCTCCTGTTCGCCGACGCGAAGCTCGCCGTCGAGCCGGCCGGTGCTTCGGCGACGGCCGCGATGCTGCAGTGCCGCGAGCGACTGCAGGGCCAGCGCATCGGCCTGATCGTCTGCGGCGCGAACGTCGACCACGAGACGTTCGCACAGTGCCTGCGCCGCGGCGCGCCGGCCAACGGTTGATCAGTTCCCGCCGCCCGGGCCCGTGTTCTGCGGGACGGCTGCTGACGAAGCGCCCGGCCGCACGACGAGGTCGTCGAACGACGTGCACGCATCGGCCTTCGTCCACAAACCGACGCCGCCAGCACCCGGGATCGTTGCGTCGTTCGCTTCGAGCAGCTTCTCGCCGTCGAGCCAGCACCTGATGCGCGCACCCTGGTGCTCGACCTCGATGCGATGCCACGCGGCCGGTGCCGCGGAGACGATCGCGGTCGCGAGCTGGAAACGCACGCCGCGCCTGACGACGTAGACGCGGAAGTTGTGCTCGAGCGGGTTCCAGCGGCAGACGTAGTAGTTGTCGTCGTCCTGCACGCGCCACATCGGCCCGCCGCCGCGGTCGATCTCGCCGCGGTCCGCGCGCACGGCCAGCGAGAGCCTGCCGTCGACGAACTTCGGAGTGGCACTCCAGCACAGGTTGAAGCGGTCCTCGGACCTGTGATTCGGCGCGACCATGGACATGACGTTCGGCGCCGACACGGCACCCTGGTCGGCATGAGCCTGCCACGTCGCGGAAGGCCCCTCGCCGCCGGTGCTCGCGAAGCGCCAGTCCTGGCCCTGCGCCGCGTCGAAGCCGTTCGCGCCCGGCGTCGGTGTGACCGTCCAGGTCGAGTTGCAGGCTGCGAGGCAGACGACGAGTGCGGTGGTCGCGGTGGCTTTCATGCACTCACGAACTTAGCCGAGAGCCCGCTGCCGCTGCCACGTCCAGCCCGACACTACTCGCTGCAGCTCGCGATGGCAGGCACGACGGCGTCGGCGGGCTCGAGCTCGCGCCGCACGCCCGCGTCGCAGCGGTCCGCGAACACTTCCTCGACGAGCGGCACGAGGTGCTCGGGGGCCCGCATCGTCACGAAGCGTTCGCGCGCCCACACCGGATCGCGGTGGTATTGCGCGTACTTGATCGCGTGCATGCGCACGTGCGGCAGTGCCTGCCGGTCGCCACCGTAGACGGGAACCGCGAGCTGCCAGTGCCGCAGCAACGCCGCGCGCCGCTGTGCCGCCGTGGGCCGCAGCGGCGTGCGACCCGCGAGCAGAGCCTCGACCTGCGCGAACACGAACGGGTTGCCGATGCAGCCGCGGGCCATCGTCACGCCGTTCACTCCCGTCTCGCGCAGCATCGCGACCGCGTCGAACGGCGAGAACAGATCGCCGCTGCCGAGCACCGTGAAGTCGCCGAGGTGACGCTTCACGCGCGCGAGGAACGGCCAGCGGCTCGGCCCCACGTACTTCTGCTCGACGGTGCGCGGATGCACGGTGACCGCCGAGACGCCGCGCGTCACGGCGCCTTCGAGGATCGCGAAGAACCGCGCCTCGGCCCGCGGCGAGTCGTCGGAGCCGCGTCTCATCTTGACCGTCACGGGCACGTCGCCCGCCACTGCCTGCAGCACCGCGTCGACCATCGCGAGCGCCTGCTCGGGATCCTGCAGCAGCCAACCGCCGCGCCGGCGGCCGAGGACCTTGTTGACGGGACAGCCGAAGTTGATGTCGACGACGTCGTAGCCGCCGCGCACGAGCTCGCGCGCCGCGGCCCCGAACGTCGCGGGCTCGCTGCCCATGAGCTGGCCGCCGATCGGATGGTCGGCTTCGGGAACCGAGAGGATGCGCCGCTGCAGCTTGCCGCGCTTCAACACGTGCTCGTCGAGCACGACCTCGTTCAGCGCGTAGGGTGCCCCGTGCTCGCGCGCGACGGTGCGCATCGCGAGGTCGGAGTAGCCGCTCAGCGCCGCCTGCACGGCCGGCATGCCGATGCGCACTCGTCCGATCGTGAGCGGGGCGAACTGCATGCGCGCAGCGTGCCGCAAGGGGACTGGCGGGTAAAGCGCGCAGCGCATTACCGACCATTGCCACGAGCCAGCGCCGAATGGTCAGCCGCCCGTGGTCACGCCGAGCGACGCGCGCTTCAGGAACAACACCGCGAAGCACGTCGCGTCGAGCAGGAGACCACGCTCGTGCTCGGTGCGGAACGCGCCCCCGCGGCCCTGCTGGGCCAGCAGCTGCAGCGCGCCTTCGTAGTACCAGTCGCGGCCCTGGATGCGCGCGACGCCGGCCAGCTCGCACGTTCGCTCGAGGCTGTAGAGGTAGTAGTACCAGCTGTCGTCGGCGCGATCGACGAAGCCCGGATTGCTGCGCACGTGGAACTCCGCCGCGAGCCAGCCGAAGCCCGCGTCGATCGCGGCGTTGATCTTCGGCATCACGTCGGCTTTCGCGAGGCCGCCCTGCACGAGGCCCGCGCGCGCGATCACGAGCCCGCCGGTGCCGGCCGCCGTCATCGACCCGTAGGCCGGGCGATCGGGCAGCTGGTACGCGAAGCCCCGCGCCGGCACGAGCAGGCCGCCGCCCACGGCGCGCGTCTTGCCGTTGTCGCGGTTGACCTGCAGGTCGCGGTAGGGAGTCAGCGCCAGCTTCAGCTCGCGGTCGTTCGCGGCGTCCTGCACCTCCATCAGGTGCGTCGCGGCGGCGCGCCACTTCGTCAACGGCACTTCGAGCTGGCAGAGCTGGGCCGCGAACAGACCGAGCAGCCCGTACTGGGTCACCGAGTTGTCGAAGCGCGGACCCGCGGTGTAGTTGAAGCGCAGCCGGTAGCCCGCATCGACGCGCGTGTCGATGTTCTGCACCAGGATCTTCAACCACTCGGCGGCGAGCTCCTTGTCCGCGGCGTTGAGCACGCGCGGCTTCGGCGCGGCCAGCGCTCCCGATCGCAGCAGCTCCGCCTCGTTGGGCGGCGCATCGCGGGCGGCCATCGCCATCAGCGCGACGCCGAGCGAGTAGGTGTCGACGAAGACGCGGCGCCGCAGCTCGTCGAACCCGGCGGCGACGATCGGGTCGCCGGCAGGAACGTCTGCATGCAACAGGGTCAGCAGCGCCAGCGCGATACGCCCGGAGCCGTAGCTGCGCTGCCCGTCCGCCTGGTCCTTCATGTAGTTGCGGCCGAGGTCCTTCAGCTCGCGCTTGATCCAGTTCGCACCGTCGACGATCGCCTTCGCGACGTCCTCGCGGAACGCGGCATCCTGGTTCTCGTGCACGGAGACGAGATCCCACTCGTCGGCGATCACCAGCTTGCGGAAGCGGCCCTTGTCCTCTTCGAACACGAGCGTCATCTCGGCGCGGAACGAGCGCACGACGCCGGCCCCGGCGTCCCAGGTGCGCGTCACGGTCACCGTGCCGCGGGCGGAACGGCGGCACAGCGGGCGCACGAAGCGCTGCAGCGCCGCCTTCGCCTCGCCGGGGCGCTGCTCCGGATCGGAGCTCGCGACCTCGAGCGTGAACGACTGGCGCCCTTCGGCGTCGGGCGCCTCGACGCGTCCCGTGAGCACGAGGTCGCCGAACGGGAGCAGGCGCAGGTAGCGCGATCGCACCGTCGTCGAGAGGCGCAGGTCGCAGGCCACGGCGCGCAGCACGTCGCGCAGTTCGCGCGGCTCGTCGCCGATCGCGCGCTGGTCCGCGGTGAGCTCACCCTGGCACAACCACGGTGCGGGCACGAGGCGCGGCAGGAAGCCGGCCGGCACCGCGTCGTTCGCTTCGAGCTTCGACACGGCCGCCTGCGAGTCCCCGACGACGCTGGCGGCCGTCGCCTTGCGCCGGTACTCGGCCGCACCGCGTTCGGGCAGGCGCCACACGGCATCCTGCGCCGCGACCGGCACCGCGAGCGCGAGGTAGAGCAAGGCGGGGCGCAGCGACATGGCGCGATCATCCGTGGTTCGAGGAGGCCACGGAAGGGGCGATCGTGCGGCGCCTGGAAGCGCGACGGAGTCGTCGTCCTCCGATCCGAAATCGAGGAAAGGGCTCGGCGCGCCCCGGCCCGTCGGCTACACGTCGTCGCCGTTCCCCGAACTGGATCGCACGATGAAGAAGGTGCTGTACCTGCTGTTGCTGCTCGCGAATGGGTTGGTGCTCGCCGGCGTGTTGTGGCCCGAGAACGCGCCGCCGTTCGCGCCCACCGTCAACGTCGCGACCCTGGCCGCGAACCTGGTGGTGTTCGCGGTGATGCTGCGCGGCGCGATGAAGAAGTCCTAGCGCGTGAGCCGCCGCGAAGCGGCCGCATCCCCACGAAGCAGCGCGGCCGCGCCCTCCCTTCCGGGATGGCGCGGCCGTGTGCACGCGACGCCGTCGTCGCCACAGGGCTTCGGATCCGGCTACCGGATCACAGGCTGCCGAGCGTGCCCTTGACGCCGTTCGCGCTGATCGCGCCGAACGCGTTCGGCGCCGGCAGCACGAACATCACCGACGTCGTGAAGACGTTCGTGCCGACGAACGCCGGGACGTTCGGGATGGGCAGGCTGTAGTTGTGCGTGCTGCCCGCGGGCAGGTAGACGTTCATGACGTCCAGCGTCGCGCGCAGGCCGCAACCCGGCATGCCGATGATCGCGAGGTCGTTCACGCCAGGGTCGATCATGCCGAAGATCTCGAGGCCGAGCGCACCGCCGGCCGGGATGTTGGAGACCTGCAGGTTCCAGTTCGTGCCGAGGACCGGCCGGCTCGTGCCCTTCAGCGCGAGCGCAGCGGCGTCGATCGAGCTCGAGACGGGCCCGGCCGTCAGGTCACTGCTGCCCATGTCGACCGCGCCGCCACCCAGCGAGAAGCCGGTGATCGCGACACCGCCGAGGCTCGTCGAGTTGTTGGTCAGCTGGACGAAGCGGAACTCGACCGTGTCGTTCGTGCCGTTGTCGATCAGCGCGACCTGGAAGGTCGACGTCGGCGTCGTCTGGCCGAAGCACGGCACGTTCATCCAGGTGATCAGCGCCTGGCCCGGGACAGTCGTCGTGTCGACGTAGACGTTGTTGACGTTGGTCGCGCCATCGGGCAGCAGGTCCTGCATCGACGCCGCCAGGCGGTGCACCGTCGAGTTCAGCAGTTCCGTCGCCGCGCCGCCGATCTCCGAGATGCCAGCGCCGTTCAGGTTGATGCTGCCGTTCGAGTCGACGTAGATCGAGGTCGTGCTGTTGCCACCCGGATAGTTGAACGTGAAGGGCAACGCCTGCGCCGGGCTGATGATGTCATCGGTCAGCCCGAGGCCGACGCCAGTCGGCGGGGTGATCAACGCACCCGGAGTCGTGATCGCCGTGTAGCCGCCTTGACCGTTCTGGACGATCGTGACGGTCGTGTTCGTCAGGTCGTTCGCGCTGCCCGGGAACAGCTCGTAGAACGAGCGCCCGGTGCGGTAGCAACCAGCGCCGATGTTCTCGTTCAGCGCCGCGCCCGGAGCGTTCGTGTAGGTCGCGCGGACGATCGGGGCGAAGGCCGACGCGGAGCCAGTCAGCGCCGTGGTCGAGCCGACCGAGCGGATCGAGTTGCAGAAGTGCAGCGGCGCATTGAAGCCGCAGTCCACCGAGCTGCCAGTCAGCGGCGTCGGCGCGGCGAGGATCACGATCTCGATCAGCAGGTCCTGGCCGGCTTCGGGCAGGTACTGGAACGGGGTCGTCAGCGGGATGTTGATCGCGTAGGTCCCTGCCGCACCGGCGTTCACGGTGACCGGGCCGGCGTAGTTCGGCGTGGTCGGGAACGCAACCGTACGATTCGCCGCGAACGTCGTGCTCGGCGTGAGGAAGTCGACCGCCGCGGGCTGCAGGTAGATCTCGACGTTCGGATACGTGACCGAGGTGGCCAGTGCTGCGATCAGGCGCCACTCGAGGCCGCTGATGAAGATCGGTTGGCCGATGCCCTGACCGGTGAAGTTCGTGGAGTCGTAGAAGCCCTGCACGCGGTTGATGCCGGCGCGCCAGATGTTCCCGGAGTTGCCGCCACCCGGGTGAACCGCCGGATTGGGGATCAGGGCCGTCTGCGCGACGGCCGTCGCAGCGAGCGTGAGGATGCTGAACTTGGAGAGAAGAGCTTGCATGTGTTGGTTGTTGGGAAGGGAAACGAAACGTGCAGGTTGGACGAGGCCAGCCTGTGGGGGGGAGCGCTGAAAGAGAGAGGTCGCAGACCCTACCACAAATCAGACGTCTTGCGCCCGGGCCAGAGTTCCGCTTCCCCCTTTCGCTCAACCGCGAAACGACCACGCGAGAGGAACTCCGCCCGATGAACGGGCGAGGCTCCTCTCGCGTGCTACGAGCTGGCTCGTCGATCAGATGTCGCCGATCTTGCCGCCGACGCCGTTGCTCGTGATCGCGCCGAACGGATTCACCGATGGCACCTGGAACACGGCCGACTGCGTGAACACGTGCACGTTCAGCAGCGACGGGAGAGCGGGAACGGCGAAGCTGTAGTTGTGCGTCGCTCCGGTGACGATCCACGCGTTCATCACGTCGAGCGTCGTTCGCAGCTGGCAGCCGGGCATGCCCAAGAAGGCGAGGTCCGGGACCGCGGGGTCGGCGAGACCGAAGATGTCGAGGCCGACCACGCCGTTCGCGGGGATCTGGCTCGTCGTCAGGTTCCAGTTCGTGCCGGTGACCGGCCGCGTGCTGGCGGCAAGCGCCAGCGGCAGGATGTCGGGCGAGGCCGTGACGATCGGCGCGGTGCCGATCGTGGACAGGTCGGAGTTGCCCGGATCGCCATTCGGGCCGCCCGGCGAGTACCCGACGAGGTGCCCGGTGCCGCTCGCGCCGATCGTCGACATCGTGCCCCACGCCATCACGACTTCACCCGACGGGTAGAACTGGAACTGCAGCGTGCTGGCGTCCGCGGCGCTCGTGCCGCCGTAGTCCCACACACCGTCCCACGTGACGACCACGACCGCAGCGCTCTCCTCCCACTTGACCTGGCCGCTGCCCGGAAGCGTCGGGTTGAAGTCGTGCCACGAGCGGAACGAAGTCTGCGGATCGTTCAGCAGCGTCGCGACCACGGGCGTGTAGGTGGTGCCATTGCCTGGCGCGAGCGAGATGAATCCGTTCGAGCAGACCGTCAAGCCCGTTGCGCCGGGGAACGAACCCGTCGCGAAGGCCTGGGTCACGGCCGCGTCGTCGCCGAGTGTCAGCGTCACGGGAGCCGACACCGAACCGACCGGCAGGAAGGCGCCGGCCTGGATGCCGAGATAACCACTGCCGGACGGAATCAGCGTCATCGCGGTGTTCGCGAGGTCGAAGGAGCTGGACGTCGAGAAGTTCTCGTAGAACGACGCGAACTGGCGCACGCAGCCCTGGCCGAGGACCGTGTTCGTCGCGGGAGTTCCACTGACCGGCGAGTAGCCGATCTCCATCGCGATCGCGAGGCCCGGCTGGTTGTTGCCGCTGGTCGGCGTCATGGCCGTCGAGCCGGGCGTCCAGTCCCACACGCGCGCGCCATCGGCGCCGAGCGTGTTGAACAGGTCGCTCGCGAGGCCGGCAATGCCGGTCGCATTCTGGTTGCTGACGTCGACGCACAGGTCGCCGACGTTCGGGTCGTAGGGGAACGGCGTCGCCAGCGTCATCGTGCAGATGTGCGTGTTCGGCGTCGTGCCCGCCACGGTCAGCAGGGTCACCGGACCCGATGGGAAGACGGTCGTCACGTCAGGGCCGTGGTTCGTCGCGAACGTCGCGTTCGGCGCCGTGATCGCGCCGGCCGTCGCCGTCGACAACTTGACCTCGACGCTGGGGAACGTCGAGCCGCCGCCCGTGACGGCACCGTTCGCGCGCCAGCTGAGCTGGGTGATCAGGATCGGGAACGTGACGCTCTGGTTCAGGAAGGCGTTGCGTGTGTAGAAGTACTGCGAGCGGATCGAGCCCGTCGCGAGCGTACCGGGGCTCCACGGATACCCGGTGGTGCTGGGCCCCTCGACGCCTACGGCTTGCTGGGGCACGACGATCGTCTGGGAGCTGGCCGCGGCGACGAGTGTGCCACCGGCGATGAGTACGCAGAGAGACCTCTTCATGGATGGTTCCTTCTTGGAAAGTGCAGGGATCGAGAGTGAGGGAGAACCTCGCCACTCGAGCGGCGAGGAGTTCGCGACATTGGAGGCCCGCCCGCGATCACGTCAAGGCTGGGCAAAAGCCAGGGCAAAAGGCCTCGCGGGTCTCGCGTGCCTCGCGCGTTCGGGCTTCTTTGCGCGGGTCACAGGATGTCGAGGATGCCCGTCGTGCCGTTCGTCAGCGTGTCGACGGGCGATGAGTAGTTCGCGTCGACGCTGAGCGGCAGGTGCCACGGCAACGGATCCTTGTCGCCGACACCACCGAGCGCCGCAGCGACGAACGCGCGCCCGAGCTTCGGCACTTCGGTGTCGGCGCTTGCCGCGATCAGCGCGTCGATCGCGCCGCGATCCCCGATGCGGATGATGGCCGACGCCACGGCCGCGAGCACGGCGACACTGCTGTCCTCGCGCAACATCTTGACGAGCCTCTTCGTGACCTCGCCATCGCCGAGGCTGCCGAGCGCCACGGCACACTGCTGCAGCAGGATCGGCCTCCGCTTCGATCGCTCGAGCACTTCGACGAGAGTCGGCACGGCACTCTGTTCGCCGAGCAGGCCCAGCGACATGCACAGGTATGCGGAAACCTGTTCGACCTCGGCGCGGTCGCGCAGCATCGCGAGGACCTTCGCGGCCGCTGGCTTGTGCCGCGTGAGGCCGACGGCCACGGCCAGCGGCGTGATCATGTCCTCGTGCGACGCGGTCTCGAGCTCGCGCAGCAAGAGGCGCGCGACCTCCTCGTCGGCAGCACCGCTCTGAGCAGCACCCGCGGCGAACACGCCGAGGCCGATCGCGAGCCACGGCTTCTCCATCGTCTTGTTGCCGCGCGGATACTCCGACAGCAGCCAGGCCCGATTGCCCGCGCCGCCGATGCGGCCGAGAGCCATCACGCTGAACATGCGCACGTGCTCCTCGGCGCCGCGTTCGTAGCTGAGCTGCAGCGCCTTCGACGCGTGCGCGTCCTCGGCGTGGTTCTCGGGCGGCAGCGACATCATGCCGAGCGCGATCGCAGCAGAGCTCAGGATCGCGTTGCCGCGCCGCGAGCCGGCTTCGAGCACAGCACTGAAGACCTTCTTGCACCGTCCGTGCAGCGGGCTCGTGCCGCGCCCGAGCAGGCGCGCGATCGAGATCGGCGCATGCTCCTGCACGAACTCCTCGCCGGCACCGGCATCACGCTCGAACCACGCGAGCAGCTCCTCGACGGCGCGCCACGCGAAGCGCTTGTCGGACGAGCGCTCGGGATCGGCGCGCAGGATCCCGATGCCGAGCACACACGCGACGCGCAGGTCGCGACTCTTCGTCGCCGGATCGCACAGCAGCGACCACAGCAGATCGTAGACCTGCTGCTGCAGCGCCGTCTCGCCGCTCCTCCGCGCGGTCAGCGCGAGGCCGTAGGTCGCGAACGTACGCAGGCGCTCCCCGACCTCGGCCTGATCGGCGATCTTCCGGCCCTCGGCGTCGTCGCGCACGAGTGCCTGCAGCCGGCCCACACACGTCGGCCGGCCCGCGATGCCGAGCGACAACACGGCCGTCTCGCGGACCTCCTGGTCGTCGCGCGCGATGCGCGCCGCGAGGATCGCCTCGAGGTCGACGCCCGGCGCATCGAGACCGACCTTGCCCAACGCGACGAGGCACGCACTCTGCACGTCGCGCGAACGCTCGCTCTCGATCAACGCGACCAGCGCAGGAACGATGCGCGACCGCCGATCGTCCTCCGAACTCCTGGCCGGCGCCGCGGCCACCTCGGGACGACGCCGGCCCAGATAGAAGTCGTCGGAGCCCGTCTGCGGCCCGAGGTTCGGCTCCCTGCGCAGATACGGCTCCTTGTTCGACTCCCACCACGCCTGCCAGCTCGCAGGCACTGCTACCTGGCCGGACGTCTTCCCCGTCGGCGCCACCGAGCGGTACTGGCCGCCGTGGGCCGAGAGACCAACTGCAAGCGTCACGACCGCGAGAAGGACCCGCAAGGCGAAGCGAATCATTGGCACGCGGCAGTCTATCCGGGGCAGAGTGCCCGGTAACCGCGGTACAGCGCGGTCACTGGTGCGTGAACTGCGTCGCGAGCCCGTAGCCGACGATGGTCGTCCCGAACGCGGCGGTCGTGGTCGTCCCTGGCCCGGTGTTGCTCCAGAGTCGCGTGACCTGGTTGACCTGCGCCGTGCCGACCGCCGGCACCGTGGCGCTGCGGCCGTTCGACATGACCAGCGGGAACGATGCGCTGCTGAGCGGATCGAACGCGAACGCCTGCGTGAACAGCGTGGCGCCGACCGCGGTGTTCGGCAGGATGAACGCACCCGTCGGGTTGTCGGCCGTGAACGAGCCGGTCGCCGACGTCAGGCCGAGGAACTGCAGGACCACCGCGTCGGTGTAGAGGTTGCTGCACCAACCGGGCACCGGCGCGGCCGGGTTGACGAAGCCGATCGCCATGAGCGCCAACGCGTTCGCCGGCCCGTTGGTGATCGTGCCGTTCATCATCAGCGTGCCGCGCGCGTCGAGGACCGTGTAGGCGTGCGTCATCAGCGCCGTTTCGCCGGTCGCCAGGCAGCCGGTGCCCGTGATCGTCGACGTCGCCGTCACCGTCGTGGAGCCGTCGGCGTCGAGCGACGACGTGCTGCCGCCGCTCGTCGTGCTGCCGAAGTACGCGACCTCCCAGATCAGCGGGGCAGTGCCCGACCAGGCGAACGGCGTCGCGAGCGTGATCTCGAGCGTCGGGTGGAACGGGTTCGGACCCGGACTGATCGACTGCCCGGTCGGTCCGAAGGTCACGAACTGGCGCGGCAGCACGAGCGTCTTCGGCGCCGCGTAGTTGGCGTCGAACGTGAGGTTCGGCAGCGCCACGGCCGTGGGCAGCGCCTCGCCCATGTAGAGCTCCATGTCGTGCGTACGCGTGCCCGGGAAGGCGAGCGTCGACGCGCCGACGCGGAACGTCAGCTTCGTGATCACGAGCGGCGCAGCCCCGAGGTCGGCGTGGATCTGCATGTAGCGCCGCGGCGTCGCCGTGACGAACGGGAACGTGTTGCTGGAGTCTCCTTCGGCGGAGTTGCAGCTCAGCGGCGAGACGATCGTCTGCGCGGCGAGCGAGACGGCGAGGGCAGACAGGGCGAGGAGGTGGCGACAGAGCATATGCGAGGTGCGCGAGGGTGTGCAGGGTGTCGGGGGCGCGACGGATCGTAGGGTCGTTCGTCGCGAGGGGAAGCCCCTCGCAGCCCCGGCGCCTTGATTGGCGCAGCCGCGTGGGCGGTATCACGCCGGTATTCGCATCGCCCGTCTAGCGTCGCCGGACCACGAGGTTCCTGATGCAGATCACGTCGTCCTTCTCGCGTCGTTTGTCGTCCATCTTGCTCTTCTGCTCGGGGACGCAGAAGCCGTACTTCGTCGCTCGATCCGCGCCCCTGGCGATTGGCATGACCGCCGTGATGGTCCTCCCCATCAAGCTCACCGCCACGGTGTTCGCCTCGATTCTTGGCCAGTCGAAGCCGAAGAAGTGAGGGGCTGTGCGCGGGCCCGGTCACGGCCGCGCAACTCACCTCCCCCACCCCACGCCGCACTGCCGCCGGAACGCCTGCGCGCCTGCACGAAACGCGCCCGATCGCATACAACGAGCACATGTGCCGATTCACGATGTACCTGGGCCCGACGATCCGGCTCTCGTCGCTGATCGTCGAGCCGAGACACTCGATCATCGACCAGAGCTTCCACAGCAAGGACCAGGAGGAGCCGCTGAACGGGGACGGCTTCGGGATCGCGTGGTACGTGCCCGAGGTGCACCGCGAACCCGCGCTGTTCCGCTCCGTGACGCCGGCGTGGAACAACGCGAACCTGCTCGAGCTCGCGCGCGTCGTACAGAGCCCGCTGATCCTCGCGCACGTGCGCGCCGCGACGAAGCACGGCGGCCAGAGCGAGGCGAACTGCCACCCGTTCCGCAAGGGACGCCACGCGTTCATGCACAACGGCGACGTCGGCGACTTCGGGCAGGTGCGGCGGCCGCTGCTGGGCTCATTGAGCGACGACGCGTTCCACAGCATTCACGGCAACACGGACTCGGAGCATCTGTTCGGGCTCGTGATCGACGAGCTCGCGAACGTGAACTCGACGGGCGTCGAGCACCTCGCCGCCGCGATGCGGGGCGCGATCGCGCGCATCGTCGCGCTGTGCCGGCAGCACGGGCAGGGCACACATTCGTACCTGAACCTCGCGCTCAGCGACGGTGATTCCGCCGTCGCGTGCCGCTTCACGACCGAGCCCGACTACGACGGCGAGAGCCTGTTCGTGCACACGGGCCGGGTCTACGTGTGTCAGGACGGAGTGTGCCGCATGCTGTCGCCCCAGAGCGGGCGCGGCTGCGTGCTCGTCAGCTCCGAGCCGCTCAGTGAGGACCCCGGCTGGGTCCCGCTGCCGCGCAACTCGATCGTGCTCGTCGCGAAGGACGGCACGATCGACGTGCGGCCGCTGCAGGCGTGAGCTCGCGAGACGCATGGGGAACAGGCTGGCATGCGCATCCGTCCAACGTCGTGCCGGACAGCCGCGAGCAGCGCGCCCCATGCTTCCTCCACTCGTCCACGCGCGCCGCTCGTCGGCTGCCGCGGCCTGTCGGCAAGCGAGCCTCGCGGCTCGTCTGACTACCGGATCCCGGCGCGGCTGCTCTTCGCCTTCTTCTTCTCGAGCTTCTTCGGCGCGGGCAGCTCTTCCTCGTGCTCCTCGCCTGCCTCGATCTCCTCGAACTCGGCGCTGCGCAGCGCGGACTTGATCGACTTGTCGATGATCGTCTGCAGGCTGCGGTCGAACTTGCCGTCGCCCTTCATCAGGCCGTCGATCAGGTCCTCGACGTCCTCGGTGATCCCGAGCTTCTTCAGGTCGACGTCGGTGCGGATCTTGCGTTTCGCGTCCTGCGTCGACGCCTTGATCGCGCGGCGCACGAAGTCGCCGAGCATCTCCTGGTCGAAGTTGCCCTCGATCAGGTCGCCGACCCACACGTCGATGTCCTCACCCAGTCCGAGGTCGCGCAGTTCCGGGTCGGCCTTCAGCTCCTTGACGACGACCTTGCCCGCACCCTTCAGCGCGCCCTTGACGAGCGAATCGATGTTCACATCGAGGCCCTTGCCCTCCTCGACGCTGTCGAGCAGGTCGAGGACCTCGTCCGTGATGCCGAGCTCACGCAGGTCCTTGTCGCGGCGGATCTCGACGCGCGCTTCGTCGAGGCCCTTCAAGAGACCGGCGCGCAGTCTGGCAGGCAGGGCTTCGAGGTCGACGTAGTCGTGGTCGCCGAGCGTCATGACCCTCAGGTCGTGGCCCGACTTGGCGGACCCTTTCTTCCGGGGGGGATCCTGCTTCGGCGCGGGATCCTGCTTCGCGTCGCTCTTCTTCTTGCTCTTGCCCGGCCGAGCCTCGCCTTCTTCCTCCTCCAACTGCTCGCGCAGCAGGCGCTGCAGCAGCGCGCGTCGCTCTTCGCCGCTGAGCTCCTCGAGGTTCTTGCCGTTCACGCGCACTTCGATGCGGACCGGGGCCTTCTCTTCCTGCGCGGCCACGGGCACCGCGAGCACGCAGAGACCCAGGGTAGTGAATGGCAACCACCACGCGCGCGAACTGCGACACGGGACGTTCTCGTTCAGGATCATCGTCAACCTCCGTTCGAATGCGGCCCGAGCCGCCGGCCTCGCCGCGAGGACGGTCATGCCGGGAACCGCAGAATCAGGTCGTGCCACTGCCTCGACGAGCACCGTGGCGTAGTCGATCGTCGCCTCGGGCACGCTCGCGACGGCCCACGCGTCGCAGGCGAGCTCGGCCCAGAACCGCATCCTCGCGCGCGCGAACCAGAACAGCGGATGCCACCAGAACGCGCTGGCCAGCAGCAGCTCGAGGCAGGCGAAACGGTGGTCGCCGCGGCGCAGATGCGCGAGCTCGTGTGCGAGCACCGCGGCGCGCCCCTTCGGCGGCGAGGCCCCGAGCACGCTCGCGGGCAGCACGAGCCGCACGCGGCCGAGGCTCCATGCACACGGCGACGCCGCGGCCGGATCGTCGAGCAGTTCGGGAACGCGCACGCCCAGCCGCGCGGCCACCGCCTCGACCTCGGACCGCAGCCACGGCGGCACGGGCCCGAGCGCGCGCAGGCGCCGCAACCCGCTCGCGACGCCGCACAGACAGAAGCCGACGAACAACACGGAGCCGAGGCCCCAGACCCACGGCAGCACTTCGCCGAGCGCGACCACGCTGGCCGGCGGTGTCGTCAGCACCCCCGCGGGCACGGCCGGCAACACGACGTCGGCCGGCGCAGCACCGAGATCCAACGGCACGACTGCCGGCTCCACGACGCGCTCACCGCGCAGCCACGACACGTCGACCGGGACCTCGAACAGCGGCGGCGTCGCGAGCTTCAGCAGCACGAACAGCCACAACACGTGCATCGCGGCCGGCGCGGGCCGCAGGAACCGCCCGACCGCCATCACGAGCAGCGCGAGCAAGCAGGCGACCAGCGAGTTCGCGACGAGCCAGCTCACGGCTTGCCTCCTTTCGCCTTCTTCTCGGCGGCCTGCAGCAGCGCGCGGAAGCGTGCGATCTCCTCCGCGGAGAACCTGCCCTTCTCGACGAGCCGCAACACGAGCGGTGCTACAGCGCCGTCGAGCAGCGAGCTCGCGACCTCGTCCACGCGCCGCTGCGCGAGTTCGTCGCGCGCGACGACCGCCGTGAACACGTGCGCGATGTCCTTGCGGTCCGTGCGCACCTGCCCTTTCTCGACGAGCCGTCCGAGCAGCGTCTGCACCGTCGTGTAGGCCCAGTCGTTGCCGAGCCGCTGCAGCAGCTCGCGCACGGTCGCGGGGCCTCCGTCCCACAGGGCCTTCAGGACCGTGAGCTCGGCCTCCGTGGTCGACGACGAGTACTTGCTGTGCCGCGCGGACATGCTGGCCATTGTGCCACAACCTCCTACAAAATGTCGGAGGTCGGCATGATTGGCGCGGCGCGGGCGGCGCGTTACACGCAGTCGGGCGGGAAATCTGCCGCCCTGGCGGGCGTGCCCGCCCGCCGCCGAACGGCTGCTACCAGCGGTAGAAGCCCTGGCCCGTCTTCTTGCCGAGCTTGCCGTCGGCAACCATCTTGCGCATCAGCTCCGGCGCCTTGAAGCCCGGGTGGTCGAGCTCCTTGCAGAGGTAGTCGGCGATCGCGAGACGCACGTCGAGCCCGACGAGATCGGTCAGCCTGAGCGGGCCCATCGGGTGCCCGTAGCCGAGCATCATGGCTTTGTCGATGTCCTCGGCCGACGCGACGCCGCTCTCGAGCATGCGGATCGCCTCGAGGCCGAGACACACGCCGAGGCGCGAGCTCGCGAAGCCGGGGCTGTCCACGACGACGATCGGCTCCTTGCCGAGCCGCCTGCCGAACGCGATCGACGCGTCGATGGTCGCCTGCGACGTCGCACTCGTGCGAACGAGCTCGAGCAGCGCCATGATCGGCACCGGGTTGAAGAAGTGCATGCCGATGCAGCGCTCGGGTCCCTGGACACCGGTGAACACCTTGGCGAGCGACAGCGACGAGGTGTTGCTCGCGAGCACGCACGAAGGCGCGACGACGGCGGCGATCTCGCGGAACAGGCCGTTCTTGAGCTCGAGCTTCTCGGGCACCGCTTCGATCACGAGCTCCGCGCCGCGGCACGCAGCAGTGCGATCGGTCGTCGTCGTGATGCGCGCGATCACGTCAGAGCACTGTTGCGCCGTGACCTTGCCCTTCTCGACACCCTTCTGCAGGAAGTCGCGCACGCGGCCGAGCCCCTTCTGCACGAACTCGTCGGCGATGTCCTGCAGGATCACGCTCGAGCCCGCCTGCGCGCAGACCTGCGCGATGCCGGCACCCATCGTGCCTGCACCGAGCACCGCGACCGTCTGGAACCTGGCATCCGTCATCGTCAAGCCCTCGTCTGCTTGCTGAGGAACGCGTCCATGCGCGCCTTCTTGTCCTCGCTGTCGAACAACCGCGCCTGCACCGAGCTCTCGAACGCGATCGCGCCCTCGTGGCCCGGGCGCGACAGCGCGTTGAGCGCACGCTTCGCGCCGCGCACCGCGAGGCGGCCGTTCTGGCCGATCTCGCCGGCGATCGCGAGCGCCTTGTCGACCACCTCCGCGTCGGGCACGACGGCGTTCGCGAGCCCGATCCGCAGCGCCTCCTCGGCGCCGACCATGCGGCCCGTGTAGATCAGCTCGCGCGCGAGGCCGAGCCCGATCAGGCGCGGCAGGCGGTAGGTGCCGCCGGCGGCCGGGATGATGCCGAGCTTGACCTCGGGCTGGCCGAGCTTCGCCGACTCGCCGAGCACACGCAGGTCGCACGCGATCGCGAGCTCGCAGCCGCCGCCGAGCGCAAAACCCTTGATCGCCGCGATCACCGGCGCCGGGAACTCCTCGATGCGGTTGAAGATGCCGCTGTTGATCGCCCGCAGCGCATCGCGCGACGTGCGTTCGCGCAGCTGCGCGATGTCGGCGCCCGCGGCGAACGCCTTGTCCCCGGCTCCCGTGAGCACGAGCGCGGCGAGCGAGTCGTCGTGCCAGTGCTCGTCGAGCACGCGGTGCAGCGCGTCGACCATCTGCTGATCGATCGCGTTGCGCCGCTGCGGCGCGTTCAGGGTGACGAGCACGGCATCACCGCGGCGCTCGCAGAGGACACGGGGCTCGTTCATCAGCGAGGGATCTTGCCGCGGGAGCGCTTCGATGCCAACTGCGGCCCGCGCCCATTCAGGAACGCTGGCATTGGATCAGCTCTACCGCGCGCAGCGCAGCGTCAGGTTGATGCGGCAGCGGCCGGTCGCGGCATGCTCCCCTTCGCGCAGCGGCTGCACCCCGTGGAAACACAGGCGCGACGGCCCACCCCAGACGACGACGTCGCCGTGCTCGAGCCGCACACGCTGCGGCGTGGCCTTGCGCTCGAGGCCGCCGAACAGGAACACGACGGGCAGGCCCAGCGACACCGACACGATCGGTTGGCAACGATCGCGCTCGTCCTTGTCCTGGTGCAGCGTCATGCGCGCGCCGGGCTCGTAGCGATTCACGAGGCACGCGTCGGGCGCGAACGCCGGATAACCGGCCGCCGCCGCGGCGCTCTCCGCGAGCTCGGCGAACGACGCCGGCATGGCAGGCCACGGCTCGCCGCTCACCGGATCAGAGCCGGTGTAGCGGTAACCGCGTTCGTCGGTGATCCAACCGAGCGCGCCGCAGTTCGTCATCTCGACCGACATGCGATGGCCGCCCGGCGTCGTCATGTGACGGAACGGCGCAGCAGCGGCGACGCGCGCGACGTCGGCGAGCAACGCCGTTGCGACCGGCAGCGCGAAGCCGCGCAGCACGACGGCACCCTGGGCCAGCTCCTCCTGCGGCGGCTCGGCCATGAACTCGAACTGCCCGGGCTGCATCGTCAACTCACGTCGAGGGCGCGCGTTCGCGAGCGAGCAACTGCTGCTTGCGCGCTTTGCCCCAGCGGTAACCGGCGAGGTCGCCGTCGCTGCGCACGACGCGGTGGCACGGGATCGCGACCGCGAGCGCGTTGGCCGCACACGCCTGCGCGACCGCGCGGACCGAACGCGGCGCGCCGATCGCACGCGCGATCTCCGCGTAGCTGCGCGTCTCGCCGCTCCGGATCGAGCACAGCTGCTGCCAGACACGGCGCTGGAACGCCGTGCCGCGGATGTCGAGCGGCAGCTCGAGGCTCGGCCGGCGCGCTTCGACGAACGCGACGACCTGCGAGACCGTGCGCTCGAACGCCGCGTCGCCGCGCTCGATCACGGCGTGCGGAAAGCGCCGCTGCAGGTCCTGCGCGAGCTCGCTCGAATCGTCGCCGAGCAGGATCGCCGCGACGCCGCGCGCCGTCGCGGCGACGAGCACGGCCCCGAGCGAGCAGTCGGCGACCGCGAACCGGATCGTCTCGCCGGCCCCGCCGGCGCGGTACTTCTTCGGCGTCATGCCGAGCCCCGGCGTTGCCTTCGCGTAGAAGCGGCCGCTCGAGCCGTAGCCCGACGCGTAGAGCGCTCGCGTGACGGAGTCGCCGGCAGCGAGCGCTGTGCGCACGCGGTGCTGGCGGTGCGCCTCGGCGTAGGCGCGTGGCGTGATGCCGGTCGCCTGCTTGAACAGGCGCTGCACGTGGAACGGACTCAGGCCGACCGACGCGCCGAGGTCCCTGAGGCGCGGCGTCGACTCCTCGTTCTCGAGCAGGCGGCACAACGAAGCGACGAGCCCCGCCTTCGACGCAGGCGCAGGCAGGTCCGGCTTGCAGCGCTTGCAGGCACGGTAGCCGGCGCTGCGCGCGGCGCCTGCATCGCGGAAGAACTCGACGTTCTCGGCTCTCGGCCGGCGCGCTCCGCACGAGGGCCGGCAGTAGACGCCGGTCGTGCGCACGGCGAAATAGAACGTACCGTCTGCGGCCGCATCGTGCGCAAGCACCGCCTGCCAGCGCGCATCGCGCTCGGTTGCGGCTGCCCGGTCGTCGGTCAAGGCGTGCTTCGTTCGGCTGGTCATGGCTGTGTCCTCGGTTTCTTTCCGCGCGAACCTAGCCAGGTGCACGCGCACGACACTCCGCTTCTTGCGGCCGAACTCGATTCATGGCGACGCATCTGCCGGCTGACCGCGAGCCGCGCCCTGGCTTGCGGCTCGTCGAGCGGCCACTCTATCACCTGTGCACGCGAGGGTGCTTGTCCGCGAGCGAGTCCTCGACGGCAGCGCCGGCGTCTTCCCCGAGCGCCTCGAAGAGAACCAGCAATCGCCTGCGATCCTGCGCCGCAATGGCACGCTCGACTTCAGCCACCCAGACGAGGTAGCCCTCGTCCTGACCAGCGCTCCACCCCTGAGAGCGGGCCACCTTCACGGGATCATCGAAGTCGTCGCCAAGAAGGCAGCAGGTGCTCAGGTAGCCCCGGCGACCAGACAGGTAGCCAGAGCGGAAGAGTCGCAGGTACTCGGCCTCCTCGCGGGAGGACCGTTCGAACGGGGTAGTTGCGGGCAACGGAACGGCGTCCTGGGTCGAGACGCAGCCGGACCACAAGACAGCCGCGAGAACGATCGCTTTGCCTGTCCGCATCCGAGCCGATGTCCGACGGGTGAACTGCGCTGCTTCCTCCAACCGGCCGTCCGGAGCTCGACCTCGAGTCGGGGCTCAGGGCTTCATTTGCAGCGACAGCGTCTCCATGCACAGCGTGCTCAACTGGCTCATCACGGGGCCGGCCGTGCTCGTGTTGAACGCGCCGAGCGCGCCGGTGCCCGACGCAGGGTGCACGTAGAAGAACGTCACGAACGCGCGCTGGCCGCCCGTGTGCGCGGCGAATCGCGAGCCGCCGCGCTCGCGCACGAAGAAGCAGAGCCCGATGTGATCGGTCCCCTTCGGCGGGATCGGCAGCATCGGCTGCCACATCGACTCGAGCGACGCGCGTGCGAGCACGTTCGCGGCGTCGGAGCCCTCGGGCACCGCACCGAGCAGGAACGCGAGGTACTTCGCCATGTCGGGCAGCGGCGCGTTGAGACCGCCGTTGCTGACCGTGATGCCCGTGTCGAAGTCGGGCCCGAGGTCCTTGCTGGCGCCGCCCTCCTTCGCCGAGGCGATCTCGTAGCTGTGCGATCGGAAGCGCTGCAGATGGTACGGCGTGACGTCGAAGTAGCTGCGGCTCATGCCGAGCGGCCGCAGCACGTTCTTGTCCATGTAGACCTCGTAGTCGTCGCCCGACAGCAGCTCGATCGCGCGGCCGAGGAAGACGATGCCGGGGTTGCTGTAGGAGAACTTCGAGCCCGGCGCGAACTCGATCTCCGTGTAGGGCATCATCGCGACGAGCTGGCTCCACTCGGTCGGCTCGTGCGGATGCCACGGCTTGTCGCCGCCCCACGGCCACGTGCCGCCGCGGAAGCCGGCCGAGTGCGTCATCAGGTGCTGCAGCGTGACGTCCTTCAGCTTGCCGAGCGGATCGTGCACGGGCCGCAGCTCGGGCACGAAGTCGACGATCGGCTGCTCGAGCCGCAGCTTGCCGCGGTCGCGCAGCTGCATGACCGCGATGCCCGTGAACGTCTTCGTGCAGCTCGCCCAGTGGAAGTTCGTGTCCTTGTCGACGGCGCGTTTGCACTCGCGGTCCGCGAAGCCGTGCGCCTCGAAGCCGAGCACCTTGTCGCCACGCACGAACATGATGCTGCCGCCGACGACGCCGGCCTGTTCGCAGCCCGTGTGCAGCGCGGCCGCGACCTTCGCCCAGGCGGCGGCGAAGTCGAACGTTGGATCCTGGGGTGCGGGGAAGGAGACGAGGAACGCCAGGGACGCGGCGAGCATCCACTGATCGTAGACCTGGCTCCGACCACCGACCACTGGGAGGTGGTTCGCGCCTGCGCCGTCGCCGCTCGACGCGGCTCGGGTGAACACCGGCGCGCTGGCACTTCCCGGCGTCTGGCGCCAACGGCATGATCGCCGCCATGCGACCGCTGCTCGTCGTCCCGTTCCTGGCGCTGCTGTCACCCAACGTCATAGCACAGAAGATCGTCGAGCCGCGCGCTGGCCTGCAGCTCACGCCGCCGAAGGGCTGGACCGAGCTGCCGGTCGTCGGCGATCGCCAGGCGACGGTGCGCCTGTTCGCGGCGCCGCGCGCGCTCGCGAACAAGGACGCGAGCTCGCACACGCCGCTCTTGCGCGTGATGTTCTTCGCGGCGGGCGGCGACACGAGCAAGGACGAAGTCGACGGCCTGCCGCGCATGACGCCGTTCCGCGGCCTCGAGGACTTCGCGATGCGCGGGCTCGGCGCGAAGACCGTCGAGAAGGAAGCGCAGAAGGTCGGCACCATCGAGGGCCAGCACATCACCGGCAAGGGCGCGCCGGGCGACCGCCTGCTGATCGGAGTCAGCGTCCCGGTCGACGGCGGCGAAGCGGCCGTCTGCGTCGAGGTGCTCGAGCTGCAGGCGAACAAGATCAAGAAGGAGGTCGACGGCGTGCTCGGTTCGCTCGAACCGGTTGCACGCACCGCGGCAACGCGGCTCGACCCACCGTGGCTCACCGATGCCGAGTGGTCGAACAAGGACGCGGCGGCGCGAACGGCCGCGCGGCGCAAGTGGGCCGAAGAGGTCGTCGCCGCGACGGCGAAGAGCCCCGAGGTCGGCTTCAAGGTCTCGAAGGCGAAGTACTGGACCGTGCTCAGCAGCAGCGACGCGGGGTTCACGAAGAAGGTGACGACGACCGCCGAGGCGGCGCGCGACTGGTTCGCGAAGAAGCTGCCCGAGCTGACGAAGGACGCGCCGATGCCGGCCGTGCTGCGCGTGTTCGACACCATCGATCACTACAACGCGCTGCTGACGACGCGCAACGACTCGCGCGAGTACGACCAGAAGCGCCGCGAGCTGTGGGTCGTCAACGACCGCGACAACAGCGGGCAGACCGGCTGGGGGCAGACGCTGCGCGCGGTGTTGTGGCACGTCTTCGACGACGTCGACCACGGCGTGCTGCCGGCGATGCCGCGCTGGTTCGACAACGGCCTGTGGGAGTTCCTGCGCAGCTCGCGATGCGACGGCGCCAAGATCGAGTTCTACGCCGGCGACGTCGAGAAGGGGCGCATCGCCTACTACCCCCAGAACAAGCTGGAGATGCCGCAGCTGTGGGACCTGATGCAGGCGCTGATCCAACCGAGCCCGACCGACGGCTCGCTCGAGAAGGAATGGGGCTACACGCCGGAGTGCGCGCGCCTGATGCGGTGGTTCTGGGCGCACGACGGCCAGAAGGCGTTCGAGAAGCCGACGCTGGTCGCCGACTACGTCAAGGCGATGGGTCCCGCGTTCGCGAAGATCGGCGCCGACCCGGTGCGCGACGTGCCGCTCGTCGGCTTGACCGAAGCGCAGCAGAAGGAACGCAACAATCGCTTCTACAAGTGGCGCGACGCCATGCTGGTCGGCATCAACGACATCGCGGTGCCGCTGTCGCCGGGCAAGTGGCGCGAGATCAACGAGAAGTGGCTCCAGTTCAACAAGAACTGGAAGCCGTAGCCGCGTCGCTGCCTTCAGCGCCCACGCCATCGGCATTGTGTGCGCAATGGAACCGGCGGCGCGCGGCGACGTTGGGCCGCCCCCCATGTTCCAATCCCGAGTCGCGTTCGTCGTCACGACCCTGCTCGCATCCGCCATTGCGCAGGGCCCCGCTCTCACCATCTACAACAAGAACTTCGCGGTCGTGCGCGACCGCATCGAGCTCGACCTGAAGCAGGGCGGCAACGACGTCAGCTTCGTCGGCGTCACGACGCACCTCGAACCCGACTCGGTCGTGCTGCGCGATCCGACCGGCAAGGTGCAGCTCGCGATCCTCGAGCAGAACTACCGCGCCGACACGATCTCGCAGGGCCTGCTGCTCTCGCTGCACGAAGGCAAGGAGCTCGACTTCCTCGTGACCAACCAGGATGGCGTCGAGCGCCTCGTGCGCGGCAAGGTGATCCGCTCGGGCTACCAGCCGAACTGGGCCGGCAGCCAGCGCTATGGCCACCAGTTCGCGATGCGCCAGTCGGCGATGGGCGACTACTCCGGCGGCGCGGGCTCGCCGATCGTCGAGGTCGGCGGTGTGCTGCGCTTCTCGCTGCCGGGCCAACCGCAGTTCCCCGCGCTCAACGACGACGCGATCCTGAAGCCGACGCTCGACTGGCGCATCCACGCGACCGAGGCCGCGAAGGTCGCCGCGGAACTGAGCTACGTGACGGGCGGCATGAGCTGGGAGGCTTCCTACAACCTCGTGGCACCCGAGAAGGGCTCGACGATGGACATCGTCGGCTGGATCACGATCGACAACCAGTCGGGCAAGATCTTCCCGGCCGCGACGATCAAGCTGATGGCCGGCGACGTGAACAAGATCGATCCGCAGGCCGGCGTCGGCGGCTACCGCGACACGTTCCTCGAAGCCGCGAGAGAACAGCCCGCCCCGCAGGTCACCGAGAAGGCGTTCGACGAGTTCCACCTCTACTCGCTGCCGCTGCCGACGACGGTGCGCGACCGCCAGCAGAAGCAGGTCGAGTTCGTGCGCGCGATGGGCGTCAAGGCCGAGACGGTCTACGTCTACAACGGCGCGTCGCTGGGCCACTACCGCGGCTACAACGCCGAGATGATCCGCAACCAGCCCGACTACGGCATCCAGAGCAATCCGAAGGTCTGGGTCATGCGCGAGTTCGAGAACAGCAAGCAGAACAGCCTCGGCATCCCGCTGCCGAAGGGCCGCACGCGCTTCTACCGCCGCGACGACGCCGACGGCCGCCTCGAGTTCACGGGCGAGAACCTGATCGACCACACGCCGAGGGACGAACGCGTGCGCATCTACACGGGCGACGCGTTCGACGTCGTCGGCGCGAGGAAGCGCTCCGACTACCGGCTCATGAACGGCAACTGCCAGATGGAGGAGGCGTTCGAGATCCGCGTGCGCAACCACAAGGACACGGCGATCGAGGTGCGCATCGCCGAGCGGCTCTACCGGTGGCTCAACTGGACCGTGATCCAGAAGTCGCACGATTACATCAAGACCGACGCGCAGAACATCGAGTTCCGCGTGCAGGTCCCGAGCAACGGCGAGGCGGTCGTCACCTACCGCGTGCGCTACGACTGGCAGTAGTTCCTTCGCCGCGCGGCGACCGCGCGGCACGCCGCCAGGGCGCGCTACCTCGGCGGATTCGGAACGGTCACGTCGAGCACGAAGTCTCCGACGCGCGTCGCGTCCCACCTGTCTTCGGCGAAGGTGACGCCCTGCACGTAGATGAAGATGCCGGGAGGCAGCAGCAGTTCGTCGATCCTGGAGGTGTAGTGGTGCCCCTGCCCGAGTCCGACGTCGAGGACGACATGGTCCGCGAGCAGCGGCGGCAGGACAGCGAAGTAGTGGGCCAGGTTGGGCGAGAGCGACAGCAGCGTCGCGCCCAGGAACGTCTCGTGGGGGCTGGTGGTGCGGAAGCTCAGGAGCAGCGGGCGGAACTCGATCGAGAGCTTCGGCTGCTCCGCGGCCTGTGCTGCAAGCGCACCGGACAGAAGGACCAGCGAGAAGAACGGTCGGACAAGCTTCATGAGAGTGTCCTCCTCTGCGTTTGAGGCGCTGGGGTGAGCGCCAAGGTCATCTAGAACCGCAACCACGCGAGGTCGCCGCTTGTTTCTTTTTTTCTGCTCCCCCTCCGGGCACACCGACGATCGGCTGAGGCAGGATCGGGCGGGGTCAAGCCCGACTCTCGCCCGGGCCGATGGCCGGATGTGCGACCCACCCTCGAGCCACCGCGCCCTCCCTTCACGCCGCCCGCCCATCGCGTGATCGGCACACGCCACTCCGAACCTGACGCGGACGAGCCCGCGCCGGTCCAAGAGACAGCGTCACGCTGGCTGTGGCTCGGCGTCGGCTTCGGCGCCGCGTTCCTCGCGGGGTTCGTGCTGCCCCAGAACTTCACGTGGTTCCTCTGCGCGTTGCCGCACGAGATGGGCCACGCGACGGTCGGCTGCCTGCTCGGCCATCCGTCGGCGCCGGCGATCAGCCTGCACGGCCATGCGTGGACCGGCATCGGCGAGCTGCGCCCGTGGCTCGTGTGGATGATGGCGCTCGGCTTCGCCATCGCCGCCGGTGTGCTGCGCCGCACGCTTCCGGCCTGCCTCGCGCTCGCCGCGTCGGCCGTGCTGATCCCGATGCTCGCGTTCACGACGGCGGCCGATGTGCTGATCTCCGCCGGCGGCCACGTCGGCGAGCTCGCGTTCGCGACCTGGTGCTTCGCGATGGCCTGGACCGGCGGCCGCACCGACACGCCGCAGGAGCGGACTGCGTGCGCGATGGCCGGCGGTCTCGTGCAGTTCGCGAACCTGAAGCTCACGTTCGGTCTGTTGACGAGCTTCGCTGCGCGCGATCACTACGAGAACAACGGCTCGCTCGGTTTGAAGAACGACTACCTCGTGCTCGCCGAGGACCTGCTGTGCTGCAGCCTGCGCTCGGTCGCGATGATCATGTTCGTGCTGGCGCTGCTGCCACTGCCGCTCGGGCTGCTGATCGGCTGGTGGCGCGAGCGCTCGGCGTAGCGCGTGGCGCAGCCGGAGAACGGCGCCGCGTGGCGGCGTCCGAAGCCTCAGTCTACGGGCCCCACGAAGCCCGCGAGCGTCTCGGCCGCGGGTGACTCCGACAGCGCGTAGAGCACCAACGCACCGATCTCCCGGCGCGCCAGATGCAACGTGCTGCCTTGCGGCAGGCGCGCCTTCGGATCCTGCCCGCGCGGCACGACGTAGACGCACACCGGGTCGCCGTTCGTGCGCACGAGGACCGCGAGGCAGCCGCCGGTCGGCAGGCCGCAGTAGCAGCCGACGAGCTGCACGGGGGCGCCGTCGCCGAGGCTCAGCTTCACGGCGAACTTCTCCTCGCACGCCTTGCCGAAGTCGAGCCCCGGCGTGCAGCACGAGCCCCCGCTGAAGCCGTTCTCCTTCGCGTCGGCGTAGGCGGCCGCCCACATGGCCCCGAGCTCGTGCGCATCGTGTCCTTCGGGCCCGCGGGCCGGCCGGCCGATCGCGAGCACGAGCGTCACGACGAGAGCTGCGGCCGCGAGCAGCCACGGCCACTTGCGAACCCCGTGGTGCGGTGCTGTGACCGCGCGCGCCTGTGCGGCGAACGCGGTCGCCGGCGGCGGCGCGAAGGCGGCGCGCAGGCGTGCGTCGAGGCGGTCGTCGGACTCCGTGTTCATGGCGACTCAGGCACGGGTGTGGCATCGAGCGAAGGTGGCGCGAGTGCCGCGCGCAGCGCGAGCCGCGCCCTTCGTGCATGACTCGATGCGGTGTTTTCGGGGATGTCCAAGAGTGTGCCGATCTCCGTGAAGCTGTGGCCGGTCACGACGTGCAGCAAGAGACAAGCGCGCGCGACCTCGGGCAGGTCCGCGAGCGCCCGCGCCATCTCGTCCGACAGTCCGCTGCGATCCGCGTCGAACGGCCAGGCCGCGCGCAGCTCGGGCGCACCGTGCAGTTCGGGCAGTTGCTCGGGTGCGCGCGGCTCCGGGCACTTGCGCCGCCGCCAGTTCGCGCCGAGGTGGCGCGCGATCTGCGACAGCCAGGCCCGCAGATCCGAACCGGGCACGAACTGCTCGCGCCGCTGCCACGCGACGCGCGCGGTCTCCTGCACGAGGTCCGATGCCTCGCCGCGGCCGACCCAGGCAGTCGCGAGCGTCCAGAGCGTGCGCCCGTGCTGGGCGAATGCCTCGCTGAACTGTTCGGCGCCAAGCGGATCCATCGAGCGCGGAGCGTAGCTCTCACCCGCCGCAGCAGGAACCACCCGCGGCCTTGACCGCCTTGGCTGGCTTCGCAGCCGGGGCCGTCTCGCAGCAACCACCCGAACCGCAGCACGAACCACCCTCGGCCTTGGCCGGCTTCGCGGCTGGAGTCGCGGCAGGCGTCGCGGCTGGAGTCGACTCGCAGCAGGACCCGGCCTTCTCAGCGGGCGCTGCCGGCGCTGCGGTGGAGCAGCAGCCCGGGAGGCAGCAGTCGATGCAGCATTCGGGGCAGCAGGGCTCGTCGCAGGGGACGCAGGGCTCGTCACACCCGGGCGGGCACGGTTCGCAGCAGTGAACCGGGCAGCAATAGCAACACGGGTCGATCGGCTTGCCCTGGACTGGACCGCCGAAGGACAGGCAGAGCAGCAAGGGAAGGAGCGCGTTCAGGAGGGTGTTCATGCCCCGCCTGATGTCCAGGACCCCACCGTTCCGTGCAGCCACCTCCAGGAAAGTCCGCCGCACGCCCGCCGCGCCCCGATGGCACCGGCCCCATGGCGCGGCCAGGCCACTACTTGCGCGTTCTTGAATAGCATCCCGCCTCCAAGGCGACTCTTGTCCGTGCACCCCCTCCCGACCCTGACTCCGCCGGCCCCCCATCCGGGCATCGAGCGGTATCGCGTGGGCCTCTGGCGCTTCCTGCGCATGCTGGGTGCTTCCGCGACGGAAGCCGACGACCTCGCGCAGGAGACGTTGCTGGTCGGCGTCCAGCACGCGCTGGCCGGCGACGACCGGGACCGCGCGTTCCTGCGCGGCGTCGCGCGGAACCAATGGCTGCGCACGCGCCGCTGGTGGCAGAAGCGCCGCGAGCGCGAAGTGGCGGCGGCGGTCGAGGAGCTGTGGTCGGCGGCCGAAGCCGACGACGGCGAGGAGATGCTCGGCCGGCTGCGCGCCTGCCTGCAGCAGCTGCAGCAGCGCGCGCGGCAGGCGCTCCTACTGCACTACGGCGACGGTCTCGGCTGGAGTGCGGTCGCAGCGCAGATCGGGCTCAAACCGAACGGCACCAAGACCCTCGTGCAGCGAGCGCGTCAGGCGCTGCGCACTTGCATCGAACGGAGGCACTGATGACGGCGGCGATGACAGTGGCGAAGGAACGTCAGCTCGACTGGCTGCTCGGCGAAGTCCTCGGCGGCGAGACGCCGTTCGCGGCGCGGCCAACGACGGGCCACGCGGTGCACGGGGTGTCGCGCCGGCACTGGCTCGCGGCAGCGCTCGTCGTGGCCGCCGCCGGCGCGGCGCTCGGCACAGCACTCCTGCGCGACGAGCCCACGGACCAGGGGCCTGTGCAGGAACCCGAGCCGCCAATCGTGTGGCACGAAGCGCACGGCCCCGGGAGCGTCGCGTCGATCCCGGCCGACGTCGTGAACCTGCGCTGCTTCGACTTCGACGACGAGGCGCTGCAGCACATGAAGCACTTCGCGAAGCTCGAGCGTCTCGACCTCAGCGGCATGGACGTCAACGAGAAGGGTTACTCGGTCTCGCTGCCGATCACCGACGCGGGCATCGAGCACCTCGCCGGCGTGCCGAACCTGCGCTGGTTGTCGATTGCCACGTGCCACAAGGTGAAGGGCACGGGCCTGCGGGTGCTCGAAGCAATGCCCCTGCTCGAACACCTCGACCTCACCTACTCGGGCGTCGAAACGCTGGCCGTCGAGCGCCTGCCTCGCCTCGCGGCGCTGCGCTCGCTCGTGCTGTCGAGCTGCTTGAACTTCCACGGCCGGGCACTGGCCGAGGTCGCGAAGATCCCCGGTCTGCGCCGGCTCGAGCTGCGCGCCTGCCCGACGCTGTCGGCTGCCGACGTGATGCACCTCAGCAAGCTGAGTGAGCTGCGTCACCTCGACCTGCGCGACTGCCAGGGCCGCTTCCGCGGCCAGAGGGCGGGGATCGCGCAGCTCGACGACGTCACGAACGCACCCGCAGAGCCCGAGCTCGACCCGACGGATCCCGGGACACCGAAGCCGCCACCGCGGCCGGTGGAGGACCGCGTCGGCATCACGGACGCGAGCGTCGCGGCGCTGGCGGGACTGAAGCTCGAGAGCCTGCTGCTCGGTGGCTCGGAGTCGCTGACCGACGCGATCGGCGAGACGCTCGCGAGGATGCCGACGCTGCGCCATCTCGACCTGTCGAACCTGCCGAAGACGACGCAGGCACTGCTCGCGAAGGTGCCCGGCGGGCTCGAGTCGCTCGCGCTCGATCAGAACAGTCAGTTCGTCGAAGGGACGCTGCGCGAGCTGCCGAAGCTCGCGTCGCTGCGGGAGCTCGGCCTGGCGGGCGTGCCATCGGTCCAGGCGGACAACCTGCCTAGCCTGCTGGACGGCAAGTCCCTGCACGTGCTGCGACTCGGCGGAGTCATGCCGAAGGGAAAGGCGGCCGCCGTCTTCCAGCAACACATGAAGACGGTGCTGAACGCCGCCGCCGGTGCGGTCGTCGCAGGCCAACGCGAGCTGCGCCGGCTCGAGCTCGTCGGCTCGACGTCGCTCGACGCGGGGTTCCTTCGCGAACTGGCGAAGCTGCCGCTGCTCGCAGAGCTCGACCTGACCGCGTCGTCGGCCGGCAGCGCCGAGACGATGACGCCGCTGGCCTCGTGCCGCGCGCTGCGTTCCCTGAAGCTCATGTGGTGCAAGAGCCTCGACCTCGCCGGCTTGAAGGCGCTCGCCAAAGCACCCCTGCAGCAGCTCGACCTCTACGGCACGACGCTGAAGCCCGACGACGTCCGCGAGGTCGCCAAGGCGTGGCCCGGCTGCGTGATCAAGATGCCGAACGGCCAGCGCTGGCGCTGTCCGTGATCAGACCATCAGCGCGATCTTGCCCATCGCTTCGCGCGCTTCGAGCAGCCGGTGCGCTTCGCCGACCTGGGCCATCGGCAACGTGCGGTCCATCACGGCGCGGAAGCGCCCCTGCTCGAACATCCGCAGGATCGTGCGCAGATCGCCCTTGCTGCCCATCGTCGAGCCGAGGATCGACAGCGTCTTGAAGAACACCGCGTGCAGCGACACCTGCACGCCGCCGCCGGTCGTCGCACCGCACGTGACGAGACGCCCGCCGCGCTGCAGGCACTTCAGCGAGCCGTCGAACGTGGCCGCACCCACGTGCTCGAACACGACGTGCACGCCTTGCTTGCCGGTCAACGCACGCACCTCGGCGACGAAGTCCTTCGCCTTGTAGTCGATCACGTGGTGCGCGCCGAGCGCCTGGACTTTCGCGCACTTCGCCGCGCTGCCGGCCGTCGCGATGACCTGCGCGCCGAGCGCGTTCGCGATCTGCACGGCAGCGCTGCCGACGCCGGACAACCCCGCGTGCACGAGCACCGTCTCACCAGCGCGCAGCTCGGCGCGGCGCGCGAGCATGTTCCACGCGGTCAGGAACACGAGGCCGACCGACGCGGCTTCGGGCACGCTGAGGTTCTTGGGCCTCGGGGCCACGTTCGCCGCCGGCACGCACGCGAACTCGGCGCTCATGCCGTCGCAGCTCTCGCCGAGGATGTGGTAGTTGCGGCACAGCTGGTCGATGCCGCGCAGGCACGCTTCGCAGACGCCGCACGAGACGCCGGGCAGCACGACGACCTCGTCGCCTTCCTTGCAGCCCGCCGCACCGGGCCCGACCGCGTCGACGACGCCGCTCGCGTCGCTGCCCGGGATCAGCGGCAGCGGGAACGTGTGACCCGGCACGCCGCGGCGCACCCACGTGTCGAGGTGGTTCACGCCGATCGCCTGCACGCGGACGCGCACCTGCCCCGGCCCTGGCTCCGGCCTCGGGCGTTCCTCGAGTCGCAGCCGATCGAACCCGCCGTGCTCACGCACGACGACGCAGCGCATGCTCGCCATCGCTACCTGCTCCTCGAATCAGCCTTCGAGCGTCGCGTGCAGGAACCAGGCGTGCTTCTCGAACGCCTGGATGTGCCCCGTCAGCAGGTCCATCGTGTCGTCGTCCTTGGCCTCGACGGCGACGTCGCGCGCCGCGCGTGCACCCTGGAGCCAGGTGCCGATGCGCTCGGAGAGCAGCCGGACGTGCTCGAGGTCGCGCGTCAGGTCCTGCGGATAGTCGGGCAGGCGCGAGTTCTTGGCCACGTGGCGCACCGTGCCGACCGCGAGCGTGCCGAGCGTCAGGATGCGTTCGGCGATCTCGTCGTTCTGCGCGGCGAGGTCGGTCGCGAACGTGTCGAACAGCGGATGCAGCGCCGCGAAGTGCGGGCCCTTGATGTTCCAGTGCGCGATCTTGGTCTGCGAATGCAGGTCGATGCCGTCGGTCAGCACCCCTCGCAGCGCTTCACAGATCTTCTTGCGAACGTCGGGCGGGAGCTGGCTCGGAGAGTTCTTCATGGTCACACCTGTTGGTCCTGTTGTTCTACCCGATGAGCCGCGACGCCACGTGCACGAGCCGCTGCGCGATGCCGAGCACGGTCGCCGATTGTCTTGCGTCGGCGAGGCTGCCGTCGGCCGCGAACGCGCTGCCCGCGTTGCCGAGCGCGAACTGCTCCGTGATCACGAGCACGCCGAGGTTCATCAGGATCTGCCGCAGGTGCACGAGGCCACGCAGGCCGCCGAGCGCCCCCGGCGAGCTCGACATCACGGCAGCCGTCTTGCCCTTGAAGGCCGAGACGCCGGGCTCGGCCTGGTAGGGCCGCGACAGCCAGTCGATCGTGTTCTTGAGCACCGCGGGGATCGACGAGTTGTACTCGGGCGAACAGAACATCAGCGCCTCGTGCTGCTTCACGACGCCGCGCAGGCGCACCGCGCCCTCGGGCACACCTTCCTGGGCCTCGAGATCGCCGTCGTAGAGCGGCATCGCGAAGTCGCGCAGGTCGATCACGGTCGCCTGAGCGCCCGCCTGCTCGACGAGCTTGCCGCAAGCACGCGCGAGCTTCTTGCTGAACGCCTCGGTGCGTGTCGCACCGGGAACGACGAGTACGCGGATGGTCACGAGGTGCGGAGCCTAAGACAGCCCGCAACGGCGTGCCAGCAGCGAGGCCGCGCGCGGTCCTCGCGCCGGCAAAGAGATGGCGCGCGGCGTGGCGCGGCAGGATGATCGGGCCGTGTCCCCCACCAGAACCGGAGCCCAACCCAGTGCTCCATCGTGGGTGACCCCGCACCCGCTGCGCAGCCCGCTCGTGATCGCGGTCGTCGCGGCGCTGGCGCTGGTCGCGATCGCCGGCGCTGCCTCACTCGCGTTCCTCTGCGACGACGCCTACATCCACTTCCGCTACGCGGCGAACCTGCACGCCGGCCATGGCCTCGTCTGGAACGCGCCGCCGTTCCACCCGGTCGAGGGCGCGGGCTTCCTGTGGCCGCTGATCCTCTGCTTCCTGTGGATCTGCTTCGGCCTCGAACCGCCGGACGCCGCGAACCCGTTCTCGATCCTCTGTGGTGCGCTGCAGGTCGTCGTGCTCGCCTTCGCGGCGCTGCGGCTGTGCCGCCGCGACGGCACGCGCGTGCCGGCAATCGTCGGCCTGCTGGCGCTCTGTGCGATCGTCGGCAACCGCACGTTCCTGCAGTGGATGACCGGCGGACTCGACACGGCGCTGTTCAACCTGCCGTTCCTCGCCTGGGTCGTGCACGCGTTCCGCACCCGCGAACGCCGCCATTCGTGGCTGACCTGGTGGTCCAGCTTCGCTGCGCTCGCGGCGCTGACGCGGCCCGATGGGCTCACGCTCGTCTGCGCGACGCTCGGCACGGCCGCGCTGTCCGTGCTGCGCAAGCAGGCGCTGTGGCGGCCGACGCTGATCGGTCTCTGGCCGCTGCTCGCGGTCGTCGCCCAGGTGCTCTGGCGCCGCGCGTTCTACGGCGAGTGGCTGCCGAACACGTACTACGCGAAGGTCGTCGGCGCCTGGCCCGAGGCCGGCCTGCGTTACTTCGCCTGCTTCGCGATCGAGAACGGTGCCTGGCTGTGGTTCCCCGTGGCCGCGGCCTGGCTCGGCGTCGAATGCCGCCGCGCGGGCCTCAGCGGCATCGGCCCGCTGGTCGCGAACACCGTGCGCGGCCACCTGCCCGCCGTTGCCGCGACGCTGATCACGCTGTTCAACGCGGGCTACTACCTGATCGCGGTCGGCGGCGACCACTTCGAGTACCGCGTGCTGAGCCAGCTCGTGCCGCTCGGCGTGCTCGCCTGCGTCGCGATGGGCGCACGCATGTCGGATCGAACGCGCGTGCCGATCGCGATCGCGGTCGGCCTCGCGGTCGCGAGCTCGGTCGGATGGCTGCACCTCGCGCTGACGCGCGAGCTGCCTTCCCACGGCCAGAAGCCGATCGCGCCGCAACTGCCGGCCGTCGTGCGACCGCTCGCGCGCTGGTACGACCATCAACAGGCCTGGCTCTCGTTCCGGTTCATCGGCCTGCGCTGCAATTACCAGGCTGACCTGCTGCAGAACTTCTCGCTGCTGTTCGGCACGCAGCGCCAACCGATCGCGAACCCGCCCGACCCGTTCCCGATCATCGCCGGCGGCGCCGTCGGCCTGCTCGGCTGGACGCTGCCCGACTGCGCCGTGATCGACGTGCTCGGCCTCAACGACTGGGTCGTGGCCCGCACGCCGACGACACCGGGCGCGCCGGTCTCGCGCGAACGCATGCACGAAGCCTGCGCAGCGGCCGATCGCGATCAGGACGGCTCGCTCGATGCCGCGGAAGTGCGCACGGCGATGAGCCAGGCGTTCCAGACGGTTCCGACCGACACGAGCGGCGACTTCATCATCGAGATCCTGGTCTCGGTCCTCGGCGACGAACGCGGCCGCATCGCGGTCGCGGACTCGGACGCGATCGTCGACCTGCTCGGCGACCGCCGGATGGCCCACGAACGCAAGCCGCCGCCGGGCTACGTCGAAGCATTCGACGCCAACGTCACGGTGTCGAACGGCATCGTCACGGCGCGGCCGCGCAAGGAGCCGATGACCGCCGAGCGGCTGCGCGCGATCGAAACGGAATGGATGCAGAAGATCCGCGACCAGAAGGCGCGCTAGCAGCCGAACCAGGAAGAAAGGAGCCCGCGGCGCGGCAGAGGAGAGTCGCAAAGGAAGAGATGCGCCGCGGGCTCGCGACTGACTTGGAAACCCCCGCCACCACGAGGCGGCGGATGCCCGAGCAGAACTCGCTCCCGGCCTCGCCGTTGCAAGGGCGCCGGATTCGTGCGCGAGGCCCTCGACTCGGCGCGCCGCAACCTCGAAGGCCCCGCGGCGCAATTCAGCGATCGAGCTCGGCGCGCGACAGCTCGCGCGGCGGCCCGATGTTCGGGTGCCTCGCGTCGGCGCGCCGATCGGCGACCGGCACGCGACCCGCGGCCAGGTCGCGCTCGAGGATCGGCAGCAACTGCACGAACACGAGCCAGGCCTTCAATCGCACGCCGAGCTCGTTCTGGTGCGTCGCGTCGATCGACAGCCGTTCGTCCTGCGGCAACGCGGTTCCGACGTCGACCAGCTCGACGCCGCGCGCCTTCGCCCACGCGGCGAAGAAGCGGTTCTGCACGTCGACGAGCTGCCGGATCGCGGCGTAGCTCAGCGGCCAGTACTGCCGATTCAGATGCACCTGCGTGTTGTTGCTCCAGACCGCGTCGAACGTCATGCCGTGCCCGGCCAGCAGCCAGAAGGTCGACAGCACCAACCGCGCGTCCTGCGCGCGCAGCGTCTCGTGGATCGCGTCGAGGTCGGCAGAGATCGCGCCGAGCTCGAGCACTTCGGGCGCGCGCGCGAGCGGGAACTCACCCTCGAGCAGCTCGCGCGGCAGCGTGAGCTCCTGCTTCGGCTTCGCGACCTCGACGAGCCTCTGGTCGCGGCGCAGCGCGGAGCGAAGGTAGCGCGCGGTCGCCGACCACGACGCGAGCCGATCGATCACCGTCGTGTCGGCGTTCTGCGTCTCGTCGAAGGCTTCGACGAGGCCCGGCGGCGGCGAGCCGGCCTGGTAGGCGCCGTCGACGCGCACGTGCTTCAGCATCTGCACGGGCCCGAGCTGGTTCGCGCCCTCGTAGTAGACGAGGTAGTCGATCTCGAGCGGCATCAGCTCGTCGGCGACGATCGCGCGGATGTCGTGAGAACGGATGCCCTCGCGCCCGGCGTTCAACGTCTCGAAACGAACGTCGAGCTGCCGCCGCGCAGCCCACAGCTGCAACCAGTGCTCGATCAGCTCGGGCGCGCTGTGGCGAAGGCCGTAACCGTGCGCTTCGACGGTCGTCGACGCGCCGACGAAGCCGATGCGCACCGTGTGCTTCGGCTTGTCGACGGTCAGCTCGCGGCCGCGGAAGCCGAACGCGTTCGTCACGAGCCCGGTCGGCAGCACGCACGAGGGCGGGTAGCGGTAGCTCGGCCACGGTTTGCCACCCGGCGGGTCGAACACCATGAACGTGTCGGGCGTGCCGAGGCTGCCGCCCGCGCTCTGCCGCTGTCCCTTGACCCACATCGAGCGCAGCAGCACCGAGTTCAGCACGTAGTAGTGCGCGAACCACTCGGTCTGCGGCAGGAGCGGCTGGCCGAGCGGAGGCGGCAGCGGCAGCGGCGGCGGCGACGTGCGCAGCCAGGCCGGATCGGCGTGCGGGCTCTGCCGCTGCCAGCGCTCGACGAGCGGCGCCACGAGGTCCGGCGCGCGATCGAGCACCTCGGCAGGATCGCCACCCGTTCGCGCGGTGCGGTCGAGGCGCAGGCTCAGGAGGCGATAACCGCCGGCGGCGCGAAGCACCGCTTCGCAGAGGATCGCCGCGAAGACGACGCTGCAGGCAGCGATGGCAAGTCTCAGCAGCAGGCGTTTCCGCGGACGCGCGGGCGCAACCATGGGCCCCCGACGTTACCGCCGATCTTTGCAGTCGCAACCGACGCGCGGCGCGCCGATCAGGCTTCGGCGCCGACCTGGGCCTCGGCCTGCAGACACATCTCCTTGACCCTGCGCAGATCGAGCTTGCCGGTGCCGAGCAACGGCAGTGCTTCGACCTGCACGAACTGGTCGATGCGCGGCACGAACAGCGCGGGCAGACCGCGCATTCCCATCTGACGCAGCACGGCGGGCAATTGCTCGCGTGCCAGCGTCGTCAGCACCATGAGCCGTTCACCCTTCTTCGGATCGGGCACGCCGCAGACCGCGAACGCACGCTCGTCACGGCCAGCGCACTCCTGCAGGTGCTCCTCGACGGTGCCGTGCGGGACCATCTCGCCGCCGATCTTCGAGAATCGCGACAGGCGGTCGGTCAGGAACAGGAAGCCCTCCTCGTCGAGCCGGCCGATGTCGCCGGTCACGTAGCAGCCGTCGTGCATCGCCGCCGACGTCAGGTCGGGGCGGCCGAGGTAACCGCGCATCACGTTCGCGCCGCGCACGAGCACGAGACCTGGCTCCCCGACCGGCAGCGGCGCCTTCGTCTCGGGATCGACGATGCGCACGAGCACGCCGGGCAGCGGGCGGCCGACCGAGCCGCGGCGCGAGCCGGCCTGGTAGAAGCCCGGTGCGCGGTAACCCGGAGTGCTGACCGCGACGACCGGCGAGCACTCGGTGCAGCCGTAACCCTGCACGGGCCGGATGCCGAAGCGGTCCGCGAACGAGTCGGCCAGCGTCTCCGTGAGCTTCTCGGCGCCGGTCAGCACGACGCGCAGCGAGCCGAACTGGCCCGGCTCGCAGCGCCGGTGGTAGAGCTGCAGGAACGTCGGCGTCGCGAGCAGGATCGAGCAGCGGTGCACGGCCGTGAGCTCGCCGACCGCGACGGCGTCGAGCGGGTTCGGATGGAACACGATGCCGCAACCCTGCTGCACCGCGTACCAGAGCGCCATGTTGCCGAACGAGTGGAACAGCGGCAGCACGCCGACGAGCCGGTCGTGGTGGTCGAGCGGGATCACCTGCGCGACGGCATCGCAGTTCGCCTGCAGGTTGCCGTGCGTCAGCACGACGCCCTTCGGCTCGCCGGTGCTGCCGCTGCTGAAGATGATCGTGGCCGTGTCGTCGCGGCCGACGCGCCGCACGGCACCGCACGCGCGCTCGAGCCAGCCGATCGGCAGCAACAGGGCGCGCAGCGCCGACGCGAAACGCTCGGTTCGCCGCACGCCCGCGAGCACGTCCTCGAGCATCAGCGCCGTCGGGCCCTCGGGCAGCGTGATCTTCGCGCGCTCGAGGAACGCGCGCGACGTGAGCACCGTGCGCAGCCCGGCCTGCCGCACCGCCGAGCCGAGCGCCGCCGGTCCGACCGTGTAGTTGAGCGGCACGGACGTCCGGCCCGACAGGCTCGCCGCGAACGCCGCGAGCGCGCCGCCGATCGACGGCGGCAGCAGCGTGCCGACCGCTTCCTGGCCCGCCCACGCACTGCGCAGGCGCCGCGCGAGCAGCACCGCACCGGCCAGCGCACCGAGCCGCGACAGGTGCTTGCCCTGGCTGTCGAGCAGCAGCGATCGCCACGGTGCCTTCCGCACCGAGCGCACGAAGTTGTGGTGCAGCGGGCGCAGCTCGCGCGCGCGCTGCTGCCAGGCCGCCTCGCCGAGATCGTCGACGGCTCGCCGCACGTCCGCGGGCGACACCTTGCTGTCGAGCTGGCTGCCGAACGACACGGTCACGGGGCACGGCACCTTCGTCGGCCACCACTGCACGCGCCCCTGGCGCGCGCTCAGGAGTCCGCCGTACACGCGGTCGAGGTGCACGGGCACGATGTTGGCGGTGCGTCCCTTCACGATGCGCTGCAGGCCGCGCCGGAACGGCAGCGTGCTGCCCATGCGTGAGATCTCACCCTCGGCGAACATGCAGACGAGCTCGCCGTCGTCGAGCGACTGGCCGGCCTCGCGCAGCGCGCGCAGCACGACGCGCGGCCCGCCGGTGCCCGAGATCGGGATCGCGCGCAGCGCGTGCAGGAACGGCTTCAGGTACGGGCGTTCGTACCAGTGCTGCTCGACGACGAAGCGGATCGGCCGGTCGGTCGCCGCGAGCAGGAACAGGCCGTCGAGGAACGACACGTGGTTCGGGATCAGCAAGGCACCGTCGGTCTCGGGCACGTTGTTCGCGCCGATCACCCGCACCCGGTACAGCGTGTGCGCGAGCAGGATCACGACGAGACGCAGCAGCGCCTCGGGCAGGAGCCAGATCGCCCAGCACGTGCCCGCGACCACGAGCGCAGCGGCCACGAGCAGGATCACGGCGCTGTCGGCGCCGCGCCACGCGAGCCACAGGCAGCCGAGGTTGCCCAGCAGGATGCCCGCGAACGACAGTCCGTTGACGAGCGCGATGATGGCACCGCGGCGAGCCGCCGGCGCGCGCCATTGCACGAGCGCGTTGAGCGGCACGACGACGAAGCCGCTCGAGACGCCGAGCATCACCATCAAGGCACAGGTGCCGAACACTCCCGGCACGAAGAGCCCCATCGCCGCGGCGGCGAGCGCGAGGCCGATGCAACCGAGCGGGATGAGCCCCGTCTCGACCTTGCCCTTCGAGATGCGTCCCGCGAGCAAGGCACCGGCGCCGATGCCGATCGCGAACATCGCGTACGGCACGCCCGCGGTGTCCTCGCCGAGCTCGAGCACCTGCTTCGCGTACACGAGCACGTCCTGGCCGAGCAGGCTCGCGATGCCCCAGAACACGATCGAGCCGAGCATCGCGAGCCACAGCGGCCGGTCGCTGCGCAGCGCGCGCCACGCGGACGGCACGACGACGCGGAACGGCTCGACCGCGCCGCCGGCCTTGACCTTGGGCAGCAGGAACGAAGCGCCGAAGCCGACGATCGCGAGCAAGGTCAGCAGCGCGCCGGCGATCCAGACCTCGTCGCCGGACCACTTCTTGAGGTTCCCGCCGCCGACCGTGCCGAGGATGATCGCGAGGAAGCTCGCGGCCTCGAGCTTGCCGTTCGCCGAGGTCAGTTGATCGTGTGGCAGGATCTCCGGCAGGATGCCGTACTTCGCGGGCGCGAACAGCGCACTCATGGCTCCCATGCCCGCGAGCACGACTAGCGGGAACCAGCCGACCGGCGCAATCGCGAGCGCGACCGTGCCCAGGGCCATCAGCGCCACCTCGAGCCCCTTCGTCCAGATCACGATCGAGCGCTTCCCGACCCGATCACCGAGCGCCATCGCGGGCAGTGAGCCCAGCATCATCGGCAGCGTGAACACGACCATCGCGAGCGTCGCGACCGCCTGCTTGCCCGCCTCGTCGCTGTTCTCGAGCGCGCCCCACGCGACCAGGATCACGATCATCTTGAACGCGTTGTCGTTGAACGCGCCGAAGAACTGGGCCACGAGCAGCCCCGCGAGACGAGACCGGTTGGCGGCAGGAGCGGGCAGGTTGACCGTCGACATGGCGTGCTTCGAGTTCGATGCCAGGAGTCAGCAAGTATCGACTCCGCGAGCCATCCTCATGTGCACGATGTGCCGCATCCATCGACAAAACGCACGTCCCGCGAGCATGATGGCTGCATGTCCCGCCGCCTCGCGCACCTCCCGTTCGCCGTCCTCGCCACCCTGCTCGCGCCGGCGGCGGCGCAGGCAAACCTCGCGTTCGCCGGCGGCACCGTCTACACGGGCGACGACGCGCCGCCGATCGCGGACGCCGTCGTGCTCGTGGCCGGCGGCGTGATCACCGCGGTGGGCCCGCGCGCGAGCACCGCGATCCCCGCAGGACACAGGGTCGTCGACACGAAGGGCCGCTTCGTGACGCCGGGCCTCGTCGACACGCACGTGCACTACTCGCAGACCGGCTGGGCCGACGGCCGTCCCGATGCGCGCGACGTTCGCGCCGAGTTCCCGTACGAGACCGCGATGGCCGAGAACGCCGCGCATCCCGAGCGTTTCCATCTCGCGTTCCTGCACAGCGGCGTCACGGCCGTCTTCGACGTCGGCGGCTACCCGTGGACGCGCATGCTCGGCGCTGCGACCGAGAGGTCGAGCCTCGCACCGCACGTGGCCGCCGCCGGTGCCTTGCTCGCGACCTGGGACCCGAAGCTGCTCGCGCTGCCGGACCAGAGCCAGTTCGTGTTCCCGACGGACGCCGACGACGCGCGTCGCCTCGTGCGCTCGCACAAGGCGTCCGGCAGCGTTGCGATCAAGATCTGGTTCATCGAGACGAGGGAACGCCGGGCCGCGGATCTCGCGCCGATCGTGATGGCCGCCGGTGACGAGGCCCGGCAGCAGGGCCTGCCGCTCGTCGTGCATGCAACCACGCTCGCGACAGCGCGCATTGCGGTCGAAGCCGGCGCGCACCTGCTCGTGCACAGCGTCGAGAACACGGAGGTCGACGACGCGTTCGTCGCGGCCGCGAAGCAGAGGGGCACGTTCTACTGTCCGACGCTGACCGTGCGCGCCGGCTACCAGCAGCTCCATGCCGCGAAGATCAGCGACGAAGTCCGCGGCCAGCTCGACGCCGTGCACCCGAGCGTCAAGGACCGCGTGCTGCGGACCGAGGACGCGGCGTTCGTCGCCAAGGTCAATCCGCTTGCCGTCGAGGGCATGCAGAAGCGCTACGGCCTGCAGCAGGCGACGATGGCGGCCAACCTGCGGAAGCTGCGCGATGGCGGCGTGCGTGTCGTGATGGGCACCGACGCCGGCAACCCGCTGACGCTGCACGGCCCGTCGGCGTTCGTCGAGATGGAGGCGATGCAGGCGGCCGGCATGAAGGCCGCGGAGGTCGTGGTCGCCTCGACGCGCGACGCCGCGGCCGCGATGGGGCGCGGCGTGGATCTCGGCCGCATCGCGCCGGGGTTCATCGCCGACATCCTGGTGCTGACGCAGGATCCGGGCGCCGACGTGCGCGCCTTCCGTTCGCTCGTCCAGGTCTGCCGCGGCGGCCACCTGTACGAGCGCGCGGCACTGCTGCCGCGCTGACGGGCTCGCCCGTCAACGGCCCGCGGGCTCGCCAACCTGCATCGGTTCGCTCGAGACGCCGTCGAAGCGCACGTACATCACGGCCGCCATCTTGTCGCCGTTCGCCATCAGCGTGACCGCGCTGCCGGCGCGCAACCGGAACGCCTGGTTGCACAACGGCTGCTGCGGCATCACGGTGCGATCCTCCGGCAACCTGCCGTGAACGAACTGCACCGCGAACAACGCCTCGGCAGGCCCCAACGCCACGGCTTCGCCACGCAGTCGCAGGTTCGCGGCGTTCGGCGGCAGTGGCCTGGCCCCATCGCCGACGCGAGGCTCGGCGACGAACGGCACGAACGGCCGCGTGACGACCTCGGGCAGGTTCCGCAGCACGCCCTTCGCCTTCACGACGTCCCGCATGAGCCGGATCATCGTGTCGCGTTCCGCCTGCTGCGCGCGGTTCGCGACCAGCCCGTGGGACGTGGCGAGTTCCACGGGCATCACGAGCAGAGTGCACGTCACGTGAAGCCTCGCCGGCTGTTCGCAGCGCATCTGGTCCAGCACCGACTCCGCGAGGTCGATCACTCCCTTGTCGCCCTTCACGTAGATCTCCTCACCACGCGTGAGCCCCAGCACTGTCTTCACACCAGGGCGATGCACGCCCTCGAACTCGCTGCTCAGCACGGCGTCGACGAGGCGCAGCACGCGCTTCGTCCCCTGCACGTGGCCCGGCGCGGCTCCGGTCTTGCCCTCGAGCGAGGCGAGGACTTGTCCCGCGGGAACGACCAGCTCGTTGGCGCGGCGGACCTGGACGACCTGTTGACCGGCCACCGTGCCGCAGCATCCGAGCAGGCACACGAACGCGCCGCGCAACCTCATTCCACGATGATAGCGCAGCGCCGCAGCAGCGGGCGGTGCCGCACTGCGCCGGCCGTTCAGCGGATGACGGGTCCGCCGAGCACCGGTGGCGCGTTCGGGCCGGCGTTCGCGATGCCGGCGAGACGCAGGTACATCACGGTCGCCGTCGCGCGGTCCTGCGACGTCAGCGCGACGCCCTGTCCGGCGCGCAACCGGAACGCCTGGTCGGACAGCGGCCTCTTCGGCAACACGGTGCGATCCTCCGGCAGGTCACCGCGCACGAACTGCACGGCGAACAGCGCTTCTTCGCGACCGAGCGGCACGGCTTCCCCGCGCAGCCGCAGGTTCGCGGCGGTCGGCGGCGGGCGCTTGCCTGCACCGGCGCGCGGTTCGGCGACGAACGGCACGAACGGCGTCGCGACGACCTCGGGCAGGTTCAGCAGCACACCGTGCACCTTCACGACGTCCTTCATCAGCGCGGTCATCGCGGCCATGTCCTTCTCTTGCGCGCGGTTCGCGACGAGACCGTGGGCCCTGGCCACCTCGAGGGGCATCACGAGCACCGTGCACTCGAGGTGGAGCCGCGGCAGCGATGCACCGTGCATCTGATCGATCAGGGACTGCACGAGGTCGACCACCTCCTTGTCACCCTGCACCATCAACATCTGGTCGCGACCGGCGGCGCGCACGGTCGCTCTCGCGCCCTGCGGGCGCACGCCCGCCTGGACCTCCTTCTTGAGCACGGCGTCGACGAGGCGCGAGAAGCGCGTGATCGGCTGCACGTCGCCCGGCACGACGCCGGTCTTGTCCTCGAGCGCGGCGAGGGCTTCCTTGACCTGGAAGACCTGTGCCCGCTGTTGACCGGCCACCGTGCCGCAGCAACCGAGCCACAACGCGAGAGCGAGGCGAGCCATTCCATGACGATACCGCGCTCGAGCGAGGCCGGGGTCGGTCGTGCACGACCACCGCGTTGGGCAGGAACCCGATGCGGCGGCGCTCGGAGCGGAGCGATCGTCTTCGTGCCGCTGCAGACACTTGCACCGCTTGCCACGAACGTGAGCGGGCGAATGATCGGCCGAAGGATCGGGCGAAACAGGGCGCGGAGCTGCTACCGGCTTTCGCGGTCGCCGGTCCCCCTCCACGACTTGCAGGCCGTTAGGATCCTGTCCGCGACCGAGAATCGAATGAACCAACGCCTGCTACTGCTGACAGTGCTCGCGCTGCTCGCCGGCGCCGTCGTGGCAGCGATGGCGTGGTTCGCGAGCGAAGAGCCGAGCCTGCACCCGACCCCGTCCACCGAGCCCTGCGGCGCCCCCGCGCCGCGAACAGCTGCCGCGCCGTCTTCCGAAGCGGTCGAGGCGACGACTTCGCCGGCCTCGGCCGCGGTGCGCGACGCGGCAACCGCGGACACCCGCACGCCGCTGCCGCTGCCCGACGACCTGCAGTGGATCGAGGTCACCGTCGCCGACAAGGCGACCGGCACGCCGGTCCCGAATGCGCAGGTGCTCTGGTTCGACTACGAGTCGTCGCACCGGATCGCGTCCGACTCTGCGATGAGTCAACTGCAGCGCCAGATGCTCGAGAACGACCGCGAGCTGTGGGCCGAGCAGTTCGGCTGGCGCACGACCACGGACGGCAACGGCACGGCGCGCGTGGGGCTCGTGAACGTGACCACAGTCGTCGCGCGCAGCGAATCGCGCTACGGCGCGATCGAGGTGCAGAAGAACACGATCGCGCCAGCGGGTGGCCACCGCGTGCAGCTGACTCCGGATCTCGAGGCGCTCGTGCAGGTGCTCGACGCACACGGCGCACCGGCGCCCGACGTACTGATCGCGCTTGCGGCGCACGACAGCGATGGCACGTTCGAGTTCCTGTTCAACTGGATGCCCGTCGCCGCGACCACCGCACCCGACGGCATCGCGCGAGTCCGACACCTGCAGACGATCACGTCGTCGGTCGCGGATCCCTACGAACGGTACCCGGCCAGGCAGTGGCGCGTGCGAACGATCCTGCCGGGCCATGACGACGACGGCGTGGCGGTGTCCATCACCGAGCCGCCGGCCGAACCGATCGTGCTGCGTTTGCCGGTTTGTGGCCGCGTCCGCGTGCGCGCCGAGTTCGCGGGACAGCCGTTGCACCGCCTGACGGCGGCCCACCTGGACATTGCCGAGGGTGTGGACCGCAGTGGCCAGGCCGGCCTCGAGCAGCTGGCCGATCCCGATGGCTGGGTGCGTTTCCCGCGCGTGCCGCTCGGGGGACGCTACGTCGCGGCCACGGACACGGACGGCGTCGGCGACCTGCGCGCAACCTTCGACGGCCCCCGCACGGACGGCGAGGAAGTCGTCGTCGTCCTGACCCCGGGCCAGGACGAGATCCTGTTGCGCGGCCGCATCGTCGACGAAGACCGGCGACCGGTGGCGGACCAGCGCGTCCATCTGCAGGCCCGCGGGCCGCAGTTCCGGGCCATCTGTCGCCTCACGACCGACGCCGCCGGCGCGTTCCTGGTCGTGCTCGGCCGCGCGAGCAAGGACAACCGCGTCGATCAACTGTCGTTCACACTGGCCCGGCGCGACGGCGCGCCGAAGCGCGCGGACGCGACACCGCGTGAGCTCCGCGTCGGCGTCGAGGACCTGGGCGACCTCGTCATGAGCACAGGCGCGCTGGTTGCCGCGGGACGGTTCGAGAGCGGCGGCGCGCCGCACAAACAGCGCGTCCAGTTCTGGGTCGAGCGCCGCGAACAGAGCCCGCGCGGCGAACGTTGGCGACGGCAGAGCACGATGAACCACCAGGCCGAGGATCGCTTCGAAGTGCGCGGCACGCTGGCGCAGGGCACCTACCGGCTCTCGTTCCATTCCGACGACTCGCTGCCGATCACACCGATCCCGTTCGCGCCCGGCGCTGCGGACCTGACCGTGAACGTGCGTACCGGTCACGAGCTCGCCGCGTGCGTGCTGCTGCCGGCCAGCATCCCCGAGAGCGATCTCGCGGCGGTGCTCGTCGCGGCCGGCAGCGCCGCGGCAGCGACCGCGGGCGAGAACGCGGGGCGCAACGACGACCGGCAACAAGCACGTCCGTGGCGCGCCGACGGCGAACGCTACAACCTGCAGTGGAACGCACTCGCGCCGGGCAGCCATTCGCTCGAGCTGCGGCTGTGGACGCACGCGACGCCGCTGATCGTCGTCCCGGACGTGCAGGTGCCTGGACCAGCCGGCGGCGACCGCCGCCTCGTCGACATCGACCTGCGCAAGCTCGTGCGCGTGCTGACCGTCGAGCTGCTCGACGCGAACGGCCAGCCACTCGCGGACGCCGAGGGCGTCATCTTCCCGGCGGGGCAGGACCCGCGGGCCGAGTGGTTCGGCTACCGCATCGAGGGTCCTTCCTCGCTGCTGCTGACGAAGCCCGGCCCGCTCGAGTTCGTCGTGATCGCCGAAGGTCACCGCCCCACGCCGGCTCTCGCGACCGGCGACAACGTGCAGGTGCGCCTCGAACCCTGGCCGACGATCGCGCTGACGTTCTCCGACATGCCGCAGCTGCCGTCGAAGGTCATCGCCACGGCGACGTTCGAGCCCGCCGAGAAGGACAGTCTGCGCTACCAGTCCCAAGGGGGCTCGGGCATGCGCGAGGAACTGATGCGCCGCAGACCCGTGACGATCGAGGACGGCAGGGCCACCGTTCCGATCGGCGACGGCCCGCATCGCCTGGAGCTGAGCCTGTATGGCAACCGCCGCTGGGCCGAAGTGACCGTGGAGGCGCGGCAGTTCCTGTCCACCGACGGGCAGGCGCACATCGTCGTGGCACCCGAGCAGTGGCAGAAGGCCCTCCAGGTGGTCGAGCAACCGCCGAAGTAGTGCGCGCGCATCCGCTCGCGGAGCCCGCGGTGCTCCGGGTCGCACGGGACCGCAGCTTTGCACGACCTGCGCCAGCGGCTACGTTCGAGCGTGCAGCTCGGCAGCCTCGGCGTGCCGGGCCTGAGTCCGCTCGCTTCGTCACAGCCGCGCCACGTGCTGGTCGGCACAGCCAACCGCGCGACGTGGTCGCTGCTGCTACCTCACCACGGCAGCCTGCTCGGCGTCGCTGCCTTCGCCGCGAACGAGCACCGTGCCCTTGCACGACCTCGAACGGGCACCCACGATGCCGCGCCCCGAAGCGACCCGTGGACGCACCGATCAAGAAGGTCTGGATCGAGGCCGGCTGCATCTCGTGCAAGCTGTGCCAGGACATCGCGCCGAAGGTGTTCCTGGTCGCCGACGACCAGGACTGCGTCGTGATCGCCGATGCAGCGAAGTTCTTCGCGACGCTGCGCGAGGACATCGAGCAGGCCGCTCGCGACTGCCCGGTCGAGGTCATCAAGATCGGGCACTGAAGCGCGCCGTGAACGGCGCGCCGCGCGCCCGGCTCAGCTTCCGGTCGAAGGCGTCGCGACCGAGACGTTGAAGTACTTCGCGGACGGGTGGTGGCAGATCACCGCGGACGTGCTCTGCTCGGGCTCGAGCTGGAACTCCTCGCTGAGCGTCACGCCGATGCGCGACGCCTCGAGCAACTCGAGCAGCTTCGTCTGGTCCTCGAGATTCGGGCAGGCCGGGTAGCCGAACGAGTACCTGCTGCCCTGGTACTTCTGCTTGAACAGGTCGTCGATCGCGTCGGCGTCGTGGTGCGCGATGCCGAGCTGCTGCCGCATGCGCTTGTGCCAGTACTCGGCGAGCGCCTCGGCCCCTTCGACGGACAGGCCGTGGAAGTGCAGGTACTCGTCGTACCGGTTCTCGCTGAACAGCCGCTCGCTGTACTGCGTCGCGACCGCACCCATCGTCACGAGCGAGAACCCGACCACGTCGAGCTCGTTGCGGTCCTTCTTCGCGAAGAAGTCCGCGAGGCACCAGCGGCGCCCGCCGGGCTGGCGCGGGAAGTCGAAGCGGCAGATCTCGCGCTGCTTGTTCTCGTGGTCGAGCACGACGAGCGAGTTGCGCTCGCTGTAGCACGGCCAGTAGCCGTAGACGACGCGCGGCTCGAGCAGCTTGTCGGCGATGATGCGGCGCGTCCATTCCTTGAGCCGCGGCTCGACGAACTCCGCGACGAAGCGCACGTAATCGGCTTCGCTGCGTTTGGCCTGGCGGTACTGCCACTGCAGCCGGAACAGCGACTTCTTGTTCACGTACTGCAGCACGGTGCCGAGGTCGAGCTCGGCCGGGCCGACGACGGCCGGCCCCCAGAACGGCGGCGTCGGGATCGAGCTGGCCGGCGGCACACCGCTGTCCGCGTATTCGGCGAACGCGTGCTCGAACAGCTTCTCCTTGTCGGCCCGCGACATGCGCCGGTGGCTCACGACGCGCTTGTTCGGCTCCGCGACCTGCGTCAGCGTCTTGGCCTTCGCGCGCCCGGTCAGCTCGTCCATGATGTGCAGCCCCGAGAACGCGTCGGCGCCGTAGTAGACCGGGCCGCTCGTGTAGGCCGCGCGCAGGTCGTCCTCGACGTAGTGGCGGTTCAACGCGGCGCCGCCGCAGATGACCGGCGTCGCGATGCCGCGCTGGCTCATCAGCTCGAGGTTCTCCTTCATCACGACGGTCGACTTCACGAGCAGGCCGCTCATGCCGATCGCGTCGGCCTTGTGCTCGCGCGCCGCTTCGAGGATGCGCTCGACGGGCACCTTGATGCCGAGGTTCACGACGCTGTAGCCGTTGTTGCTGACGACGATGTCGACGAGGTTCTTGCCGATGTCGTGCACGTCGCCGCGCACGGTCGCGATCACCATCGTGCCCTTCGTCTCGCCTTCGACCTTCTCCATGAACGGCTGCAGGTAGGCGACCGCGGCCTTCATCGCCTCGGCGCTCTGCAGCACGAACGGCAGCTGCATCTCGCCGCTGCCGAACAGCTCGCCGACGACCTTCATGCCGTCGAGCAGGATGTCGTTGACGATCTCGAGCGGCTTGTAGCGCAGCAGCGCCTCGTCGAGGTGCCGCGAGATGCCGATCCGGTTGCCGTCGATGATGCGCTTCTTGAGCCTTTCTTCGACCGGCAACGACGCTTCGTCGGAGCCGCTGCCCGTGTCGATGCGCTTCTTGCCGGCAAAGCGCGCGAGGAACGCGAACAGCGGGTCGTAGCCGTCCTTCCGCCGGTCGTAGATCAGGTCGAGCGTGACCTTCCGGTCCTCCTCGTCGAGCTTGTGGATCGGAATGATCTTGCTCGCGTGCACGATCGCGGCACTGAGCCCGTGCTTGATCGCTTCGGCGAGATAGACGGAGTTGAGGATCTGGCGCGGGTACGGGTCGAGTCCGAAGCTGATGTTCGAGAGGCCGAGGATCGTGCGCACGCCGGGGATGTGCTTCTTGATCAGCTCGATTCCCTGCAGCGTCTGCGCGCCGGCGTCGCGCGAGGCCTCGTCGCCCGAGCCGATCGTGAACGTCAGCGGGTCGAAGATCAGGTCGCCGGGCCTCATGCCGTGCCGGTTCACGACGATGTCGTGGATGCGCTTCGCGACCGCGAGCTTGCGGTCGGCGGTCTTCGCCATGCCCTCCTCGTCGATCGTCAACGCGACGAACATCGCGCCGTAGCGCCGCGCCAGCTCGCAGAGCTTGTCGGCCTTGCCCTCGCCGTCCTCGAGGTTGATCGAGTTGATGATCGCGCGGCCCGGCACGACCTGCAGCGCCTTCTCGACGACGTCGATCTGCGTGCTGTCGATCATGATCGGCGCCGTGACCTGCTGCACCATCGGCCGCAGCAGCTTCAGCATGTCGCCCGCCTCGTCGCGGCCGACATACGCGGTGCAGACGTCGAGCACGTGCGAGCCCTCGTGCACCTGCTCCTTGCCCATCTGCAGCATGCCCTCGACGTCGCCGGCCAGCATCAGCTCCTTGAACTTCTTGCTGCCGTTC
>DASVAL010000049.1:0-18641 GCA_036376355.1 Planctomycetota bacterium | reverse complement strand
CGTTCTCCTCGGCGCGCCGGTTCGCGAGCCGCTCCTGCTCGAGTGCGTGGGCAGCCTTCTCCTCGGCGCGCATGTACTGCACGAACGTGCCCATCCCGCCGCCTGTGAGCGCGAGCAACACCGCGCCCGCCGCGAGGCACTGGCCGCGGTGGCGGCGCATCAGCTTGCGCAGCCGGTAGCCGGCACTCGGCGGCCCGGCCAGCAGCGGCTCGTGGTCGAGGAAGCGCTGCAGATCTGCCGCCAGCGCGGTGGCGCTCTCGTAGCGGCGGTTGCGGTCCTTCTCGAGCGCCTTCACGAGGACCCAGTCGAGGTCGTGCTCGAGCACGCGCAAGAACGCGCTCGCCGACATGCCGCGCGCCGACGCGATCGCCTCGGCGGTGGCCGGGGAGGCGGCCAGCTTCGTGCTCGGCCTCGGCGGGTCGACCTCGCGCAGGATGCGCGGCGCCTCGACCAGGCCGGCCCTGCGCAGCTCGTCGCCCGGGAACGGCAGCGCGCCGACCAGCAGCTCGTACAGGATCACGCCGAGCGAGTAGATGTCGGCACGCGTGTCGATGTCCTGGTTCGTCGGATCGGCCTGCTCGGGCGCCATGTACTCGATCGTGCCGACGATCTGCCCCGCCTCGGTCGCCAACGGCGCTGCGACGAGCTGCCTGCCGATCGCCTTCGCGAGCCCGAAGTCGATGATCTTGACCTGCAGCTTGCCACCCTCGTCGACGACCAGCAGGTTGCCGGGCTTCAGGTCGCGGTGCAGGACGCCCTTCTGGTGCGCGTGCTGCACGGCCGCGCAGACCTGCTGCACGAGGGCCAGGCGCTGCGGCAGCGGCAGCCGGTGCTGCTCGCAGAACCGGTTCAGCGGGATGCCCTTGACCAGCTCCATCACGAAGTACGGCTGACCCCGTTCGCTGGTGCCGCAGTCGAAGACCTTCGCGATGCCGTCGTGCTGCATCATCGCGAGGGCCTGCCGCTCCTGCTCGAAGCGCGCGAGGACCGTCCTGCTGTCCATGCCGAGCCTGATCAGCTTCAGCGCGACGCGCAGCCGCAGCGGCTCCTGCTGCTCGGCCAGGTAGACGATGCCCATGCCACCCTCGCCGAGCGTGCCGAGGATCCGGTACGGACCGATCTGCTGCGGGCGGTCGGGCTCCATCGCGCGCGGTCGTGCTTGCGGCACGCGGGGCGGGCGGGCCTCGCGCTGCGCCTCATCGCCTGCACGTGCCGGGACTGTGCCCGCGTGGGCGTCGTGCCAGGCCACGTGCGCCGCAATCGCGGCCGCGTGCGCGGCAGCGCGAGTCCGCAGCAGCGGCAGTTTCGTGCCGCGAAGCCGCCTGTCGCCGAACAGGATCGCGAACAGCTCGTCGTGCACGTCGTCGGGCAGCGGCGGCAGGTTCTCGGAGGAGGACGGTGTCGCGGAGGTCATGGCGATCCAGCCTCCGTGACCTGGCCGGCGCATGCGCGACCGGCTGCGGGCGGCAGGAACCGGCCAGCACGGCACCGACCGAATCCCACCAGACCCTTCGCTCGCGACATGGCAACACCCTTGCTGTGGTTCACATCTCCCGGGGGGATTGGAGAGTGCCTGCGCCGGGTCGTCAACCGATGGGCGATCCGGAACGGGCAGGTAGCGCCGCGCGGCCAGCCGATCTGCAGCCGGACACCGTTCCCACCGGGGATTCGCAGTTGCAGCCGCAGCGCCGCGAGGCTCTACTGCGCGCTCTCCCTCCGGAGAGGTGGCAGAGCGGCCGATTGCGTCACCTTGCTAAGGTGATGTACCCGTAAGGGTACCGGGGGTTCGAATCCCCCCCTCTCCGCCAGTTCCTCCCGCGAGGAACTGGCTCGCTACAGAACCGGTCACTGTGGTCACCTTCCCGCCAGCACGTCGCGTCGGTCTGCTCGGCCTGTGCGCCTTCGCGGCGTGCACGGGGCCGGTCACCCACATCGACAACCCGGGTGCGCACCGCGTCTTCGTCGACGGGCTCGAGACCGACGCGCAGGAGCTCGCGTTCCGCTACTACGGCACGACGCGTTGGGATGCGATGCCCACCGACAAGGCAGGCAAGCCCGACTGGAAGCTGCTGCCGGCGAGCCAGCAGGTGGAGCAGCCGTGGCCCGCGAGTCCGTGGTTGTTCCCGCTCGATCTGCCGCTCGAACTGGTGCAGCGCGTGTTCTCGGGGCGCGAGGACACGACCGCGAAGATCACGCTGCCGGCCACGCCGCCGGAGCTGCTCGTGGAGCCCGAAGCACGGCCGCCGGACCTGGGTCACTTCACGGCGCGCGCGCAGCAGGCACGCATCTCGCGATGAGCGCTCCGACGCCGGATTCCTCACTGCCTCGTTCCGGCACGCGCGTGCTCGTGCACGGCCTCGGCAGGTTCGGCGGCGGCCGCGAGGCGCTGCGTTACCTGGCACACCGCGGTTGCCGGGTGCGCGTGGCCGACAAGAGCGACGGTCCCGACCTGCAAGCCGTGCGCGAGGCGCTGGCGCCGCTGCCGCTCGACTGGCAGCTCGGTCGCGAGGACGAGGGTCTGCTCGACGACATCGACCTGCTCGTCGTGAATCCGGGCGTGCCAGACCACAACCCGCTGCTCGCCGCGGCGTGTGCGCGCGGGGTGCCGAGGACGCAGGAGGTCGACCTGTTCCTCGCTGCGTATCCGGGCATCGTCGTGGCGGTGACGGGCACGAACGGCAAGTCGACGACGTCGACGCTGCTGCACCGCGCGCTGCAGCGCAGCGGAGTCGACGCGCTGCTCGGCGGCAACATCGGCCACAGCCTGCTCGCGGACGAGGCGCAGTGGCGCAAGGACCAGATCGCCGTGCTCGAGATCTCGAGCTTCCAGCTCGAACGGCTCGACGCGGGCCGGCGCGTGCACGGCGCCGTGTTCACGCGCGTGCTGAAGGACCACGTCGATCGCCACGGCACGCTGGCCGCCTACCACGAGGCGAAGGGCCGGCTCGCGACCGCGGCGACGCAGTTCGTCGTGCACGCGGCCGACGATCCCGTCGCATCGGCGTACACCACCGGCGCGAAGGAACGGCTGCTCTTCTGCCCGGCGACTCCTGCACCGATGAGTGCGGGACTCCAGGACGGCTTCATCGCACTGCGGCTCTCGCGCGAGCAACCGGAGCGCATCGTGCACACGGCGGCCTTGCGCCTGCTTGGCGACTTCCAGGTCGAGAACGCGATGGCGGCGAGCCTCGCGGCGCGCAGGCTCGGCGGCAAGGCACACGGCATCGGGCTCGCGATGGCGAACACGGCGCCGCTGCCGTTCCGTCTGCAACTCGTGCAGGTGCACGACGGCGTGCGCGTCTACGACAACGGCGTGTCGACGGAGGTCGAGTCGACGCGATCGGCGTTGCACAACGTGACGGGCCGAATCCACTGGGTCGGCGGCGGCAAGAGCAAGGACGGCGATTACCGGGCCGTCGCGGACGCCGTCGTGCCGAAGATCGTCTCGGCGCACCTGTTCGGAGCTGCGGCGGAGCCGCTCGCAGCCGCGATCGCTGGCCGCGTGGCGACGAGCGTGCACGTCACGCTGCAGCAGGCGCTGCCCGCCGCGTTCGCGGCGGCGAGGCCCGGTGACGCCGTCCTGTTCAGTCCCGCATTTGCTTCTTTCGATCAGTACCCCAATTTCCGCGCGCGCGCCCTCGACTTCCATGCATGGCTCGGTGCCCGGCCGGGCACCGCTCGTGCGGACGCCGACGCAGCGCGCTAGACTCCGGTTTCCGATGCAGTACTGCACGCATTGCCAGAAGGCGATCGCGACGATCGTCATCATGGACCTGGTCGAGGGTGCCGTGACCGGATCACAACACGTGTGCGCCGGGTGCGCCGAGCAGCTCGGCGTCGCGACGCAGAAGCAGCCCAAGTTCTCGGCCGAGATGCTCGAGGACCTGCTCGGCGGCTTGAAGGGTGCGAAGCCGCTGTCGCGCGCGAGCCGCACCGAAGCGTGCCCTGGCTGCGGCCTCTCGCCGATGGAATTCCGCGCCAAGGGCCGCCTGGGCTGCCCGCGCTGCTACGAGACGTTCCGCCACGAACTGATGCCCCTGCTGCAGCGCATCCACGAGGCGCAGAGCCACCGCGGCCGCATGCCCGGCATCACGTCCGCGCCGCCGCCGCAGAGCATCGACGAGCGCACGCTGTCCGATCTGCGGCGCAAGCTCGAGGACGCCGTGCGCGGCGAGCAGTACGAGGAAGCGGCGCGGCTGCGCGACGATCTGCGTCGCGCCGAGCGCGGCGAAGGCAGCCAATCGTGAGGGCCCCGCGATGAGCAGCGGCCGCGGCGACAAGAATCCCGAGTTCCGGCCCGGTACGTGGCTGCAAGGCACCGGCCCCGAGTGCGACATCGCGATCTGCACGCGTGCGCGGCTTGCGCGCAACCTGCAGGGCTTCCGGTTCTCGCCGTGCCTCGAGCCCGACGAATCGCGCCGTCTCTACGACTTCGTGTCGGGACGGCTGCGGCAGGGGGGTCTGCCCGAGCAGCTCAACGTGCTCGACCTCGAGCGCGTCGACGAGCTCGAGCGCAACGTGCTCGTCGAGCGGCACCTGATCAGCCGCGAGCTCGCCGCGAGCAAGCGGCCGAGCGGCGTCGCGGTCGATGCCGAAGAGAGCATCGCGGTCATGATCAACGAGGAGGACCATCTGCGCATGCAGGTGTTCGCCTCGGGCCTGCAGACCGAAGCCGTGTGGAAGCGCGCCGAGCGCCTCGACGACGCCCTGATGCAGCGCCTGCCGATGGCGTGTTCGGAGGAGTTCGGGTTCCTGACCTCGTGCCCGACGAACACCGGGACCGGCCTGCGGTTGTCGGTCATGCTGCACCTGCCGGGCCTCGTGTGGTCCGAGGAGATCGACAAGGCGACGAACACGGCGCAGAAGATCCACCTCGCCGTGCGCGGGCTCTATGGCGAGGGCAGCAGAGCACTCGGCGACTTCTACCAGGTCAGCAACCAGGTCACGCTCGGCCGCGACGAGATGCAGATCCAGGCCGACGTGCTGCTGGCCGTCGGCCGCGTCGTGCAGTGGGAGCGAGAGGTCCGCGGTGCCTTGCTGCGCAGCTCGGCGAGGGTGCGCACGCTCGATCGGGTGCACCGAGCACTCGGCATCCTGGAGCGTGCTCAGATCCTGACCAGTGAAGAGGCGCTGGGCAGCCTGTCGGCCCTTCGCTTCGGTGTCGAGGAGGAACTACTCGAGGGGTTCGCGATCGCCGACGTGAACCGGGCCCTGCTGCTGTCGCAACCCGGCCACCTGCAACGGCACACGCGCGAGCTCATGAGCCCCGAGGAACGCGATCAGCGCCGCGCCCAACTGCTCCGCGACGTGCTCGGTTGCGCGCCATGACACGCATCCCGATTCGGGACCAGAGTCGAGCCGGCGCGGGCCAGTGGCTCGTAATGCGAACGCCACCGGGTCCCGGCGCGCACAAATTCTCGACACAACGCCAAGCCATGCTGGAACTTCAAGTGGGGTAAATCCTATACCGCTGGCGTCCGATCTAAGGTCAGGTCCCGCAGTTCAGAGGTTCGTCACCGCATGTTCGATCGCTTCACCGACCGCGCCAAGAAGGTCATGAGCTTCGCCCGCCAGGAGGCGATGAAGTTCAACCACGAGTACATCGGCACCGAGCACATCCTGCTCGGGCTCGTCCAGGAGGGCAGCGGAGTCGCGGCCAATGTGTTGAAGAACATGACGGTGGATCTCGAGAAGATCCGCCACGAGGTCGAGAAGATCGTCAAGACGGGCCCCTCGATGGTGACGATGGGCCAGCTGCCCTTCACGCCGCGCGCCAAGAAGGTGCTCGAGCTGTCGCTCGAGGAAGCGAGCCAGTTGAGCCACAACTACATCGGCACCGAGCACCTGCTGCTCGGTCTGATCCGCGAGAACGAAGGCATCGCCGCGCAGGTGCTGATGAACCTCGGCGTCAAGCTCGACGAAGTCCGCGAAGAGGTGCTCGAGTTCCTCGGCGCCTCCGAGAACAGCGGCGAAGAGGAGAGCGACAACAGCGAGTCGGCCGGCAACAGCGGCGGTTCTGGCGGCGCCGGCGGCAACCAGCCGAGCTCGGGCGGCAACCAGCCGACCGGCAGCAGCAAGAGCAAGACGCCCGCCCTCGACTCGTTCGGCCGCGACCTCACGGAGCTCGCGCGCGAAGGCAAGCTGGACCCCGTGATCGGCCGCGACAGCGAGATCGAGCGCGTGATCCAGATCCTGTCGCGCCGCACGAAGAACAACCCGGTGCTGCTCGGCGAAGCAGGCGTCGGCAAGACCGCGATCGTCGAAGGCCTGGCGCAGCGCATCCTGCGCGGCACGGTGCCCGAGATCCTGCGCCGCAAGCGGCTCGTCGTGCTCGACCTCGCGATGATGGTCGCCGGCACGAAGTACCGCGGCCAGTTCGAGGAGCGCATCAAGGCCGTCATGACCGAAGTGCGGCGCGCCAAGGACGTGATGCTGTTCATCGACGAACTGCACACGCTGGTCGGCGCCGGCGGCGCCGAGGGCGCGATCGACGCGAGCAACGTGCTGAAGCCCGCGCTCTCGCGAGGTGAGGTGCAGTGCATCGGCGCCACCACGCTCGACGAGTACCGCAAGTACATCGAGAAGGACGGCGCGCTCGAGCGGCGCTTCCAGACCGTGAACGTCGAGCCGCCGACGCCCGAGCAGACGCTCGACATCCTGCGCGGCTTGCGCGACCGCTACGAAGCCCACCACCGCGTCAGCTACACGGACGCGGCGCTGCAGCTGGCCGTCGACCTCAGCACGCGCTACATCACCGGCCGCTTCCTGCCCGACAAGGCGATCGACGTGATCGACGAGGCCGGCGCGCGCATCCGCATCAAGTCGATGACGGCGCCGCCCGACCTGCGCGACATGGACACCGAGATCGCGCGCCTGAACAAGGAGAAGGAAGAGGCCGTCGCCGGCCAGGACTTCGAGCGCGCGGCCGACCTGCGCGACCAGGCCTTCAAGCTCGGCAAGAAGAAGGAAGAGATCCAGCGCGAGTGGCGCGAGCGCGAGAACTCGCGCGAGTCCGGCGGCGTCGTGACCGAGGACGTGATCGCCGAGACCGTCTCGAAGATGACCGGCATCCCGCTGAACCGCCTCGACCAGGCCGAGGCCGACCGCCTGCTCAAGATGGAGCAGGAGCTGGGCCGCGACGTCATCAACCAGGAGCGCGCGATCGCCTCGATCGCGAAGGCCGTGCGCCGCGCGCGCGCCGGACTCAAGGACCCGAACCGGCCGATGGGCTCGTTCGTGTTCCTCGGCCCGTCGGGCGTCGGCAAGACCTGGCTGTCGAAGTGCCTCGCGAAATTCATGTTCGGCAGCGAGGACTCGATCATCCAGATCGACATGTCCGAGTACATGGAGAAGTACAACGCCTCGCGGCTCGTCGGCGCGCCTCCGGGCTACGTCGGCTACGAGGAAGGTGGCCAGCTCACCGAGAAGGTGCGCCGCCGCCCGTACTCGGTCGTGCTGCTCGACGAGATCGAGAAGGCGCACCCCGACATCTTCAACATGCTGTTGCAGATCATGGAAGAAGGGCGTCTCACCGACTCGTTCGGGCGCCACATCGACTTCCGCAACGTCGTGTTGATCATGACCTCGAACATCGGCGCGAACCTGATCCGGAACAGCACCGGGCTCGGCTTCGGCAAGGCGCCGAGTGGCAAGGACAGCGGCGCCGACAAGATGCGCGACCTGATCCAGGGTGAGATCGAGCGGCACTTCCGCCCCGAGTTCATCAACCGCCTCGACGAGATCGTGGTGTTCAACCAGCTCAACCGCGACGACATGCAGCGCATCGTCGAGAACGAGATGCGCAAGGTGAACGCGCGCATGAAGCAGAAGGGCCACGTGCTCGAGGTCGACCAGTCGGTGATCGACTGGCTGATCGAGAAGTCCTTCCACGAGGACTTCGGCGCGCGGCCGCTGAAGCGCGGCATCGAGAAGCACCTCGAGGATCCGCTGTCCGAGCAGATCCTGAAGGGCCAGTTCGACACGCCCTACACGATCAAGGCGTTCGTCAAGGACAACGAGGTGCGCTTCGACATGACCGCGATGCCCGTCGCGCAGAAGCCCGAAGCCGTCAAGGTCCCCGAGGGCCAGACGAAGAAGTAGCGCGGCGCGGTCGCCTCGAGTCATGGCCTGCGGGGGCTTCGCGCCCCCGTCCCACCGCATGGCGCAGCCTCCGCGCCTCCCTGTCGAGAATATCCCTTGAACAGGCTCTGGCGACGCAAGGGCAAGGTCTTCGCGGACCGCTACCACGATCGCGTCCTGACCTCGCCGCGCCCCGTCACCCGACGCACGCACCTGGATGCTCACCCTTGGCTGGCGGCGGCACGGGCTGCTCAGCGTGCACGACATGCCTGCCGCTGGCTGAGTGCCGCAATCTCTGGCGTTTCGTGCAACCGTTGGCGCCGCCGTGTCACTCTGCGGTGTGCACGATTCCTATCTCATGCTGGCCCTCGCCGAGGGCTTCGGCGAGAGCCCCGTTGCGGCGCTGCTCGCACCGGACGTGGATCCCGCGGCGTTCCTGCGGGAACCACCCTGCCCACCGGACGTGCCACCGCGCGTGGCCGTCCGGTTGCGGGATCCTGGCCTCGCCTCGCGGGCGGCGTCGGTGCGGCAGGCCGCTTCACGCCATGGCCTCCATCTGCTGACCCCGGCGCACGAAGCGTGGCCGCGGCAGTTCCAGACCGCACCGTTGCGGCCGCTCGTGCTGTTCGCGCGCGGCGACCTCGCGGCGCTGTCGCGCACACCATCGGTCGCGGTCGTCGGCAGCCGCACACCGACGCCGTATGGCCATGATGCGGCCACGCGCCTCTGCGCTGCGCTCGCGCAGTCCGGCACGGTGCTGTGGAGCGGGCTCGCGCGCGGCATCGACGGCATCGCGCACGAAGCCTGCGTGACCACCGGCGTGCCGACCGTCGCCGTTCTCGCGGGTGGGCTCGACGAGATCTATCCGCCCGAGCATGGCACGCTCGGATCACGCATCGAGGCGACCGGCGGTTGCCTGCTCGGTGAGCTGCCGCCGGGACGCAGGGCGCGGCGCGGCCACTTCCCGCGGCGAAACCGCCTGCTCGCCGTCGGTGCGGATGCAGTCGTCGTCGTCGAAGCGAGCCTCAGCTCCGGCGCTCTGCACACGGCGCGCTTCGCGGCCGAGTGCGGCACCGAGGTGTTCGCGTTGCCGGGACCGTGGGCCAGCGAACGCAGCCAGGGTTGTCACCGCCTGATCGCCGAGGGCGCGATCCTGATCGAAGGACCCGACGCGCTGCTGCGTTCGCTCGGCATCCAGCCGACGCAGACGGGCCCTGCTTCGCTGCATCTCGCGCGCTGCGCCGACGAGCAGGCGATCCTGGCCGGGCTGCGCCAGGGCCCGCGCCCGACCGACCTGCTGCAGCGCGAATGCGGCCTCGACCGCGCGGCGTTCCTCCGCGCGCTGTTCGGCCTGCAGGGACGCAACGTCGTCTCGCGCCTGCCCGGCGACCTCTGGCGCCTGCACGCGCCGCCGCCGGCTACCAGCCGATGAACAGCAGCTCGAGCACGAACATGCTCACGACGAGCACGACGGACCAGATCAGCCACCGCACCGTGCGCACGGCGGCCGCGCGCGCCGTGTCGCGCGCCGTCGTGTGGTGCTGTCCCGTGACGACGACCGCGATCAGGAACAGCACCGGGATGTAGACGGCGATGCGCAGCAGCAGACTCATGCGACCGCCTCCTGCCGCTGCTTCAGCGGGAACACCGAACGCTCCGCGACCGTGAAGGCATCGACCATGACCACGAGGTTCATCAGCCCGGCGACCGTGCACCACACGACGCCGACGTCCAGGTTCGGCGGTGCGCTCTCCATGCGCATGGGCCCGGTGACGAGGGCCGCGAACAGCGAGCCACCGCCGAACAGGTTCTGCCCCATCCACCAGACCGACGCGTTGGCCCGGTCGACCGCGTGGCCGTGCGCGAACAGCAATCCCATCGCGAACACGATCGCCACCGCGGCACCGAGCAGCAGCCCTTTGCCCTTCTGCCCCGCGCGCGCGTGGCCGAGACCCGGCACGAGCCAGGACAAGCCCGCGCAGAGCGCCGGGTTCGCGATCGGAGCAGCCGGCGCCTCGCCGCCGTCGCGCCGAAGACGCAGCTCCCAGTGCCCCGCGGCCGACCAGAACGCGGCGAGCATGCCAGACGCACCGGTCAGGAAGCCGCCGAGGTGCTCGAAGGGGCGCGGCATGCGCCAGAGCCGCTCGCCGGAAGCACTGCCGTCGAAGCACAGGATCGCGCCGAGCGCGTTCGCGGGCAGGTTCAGCAACTCCGGCAGCGTGAGCGGAAACCCGAATCGTGCGACCACTCGCAGGAAGCTCGATCCGGTCCCGTCCGGCGTCATCAGCGCCCAGTAGAACAAGCGCTCGCGGACGATGATCCAGCCCGCGAAGAACAGCACGAAGCAGCTCGCGAACGCGACTGCGGCGCGCCGCTTCTGGCCGAGCTGGTATTGCAGCAGTCCCGGCACGAAGCCGAGCAGGAACGGGCCCCAGCCAAGGCCGAGGCCAGGGTGGGTGTTGGAGCTGGAGCCGGAACCGGTCGCCATCGAGGGCCGAGAGGTTACCTGCCGGCGGCGCGCCGTCGAGGTTTTGCTCGCGCCGCTCCCCTACCGCAACAGCTCGAGCGCCCGCCGCAGCACGGCGTCCGCGCTCCCGACGAGATCGCCAGGCTCGGCCTGCACGGCCACGTCGGGAACGACGCCGTTGCCCTCGAACAGCACGCCGTCCGGCCGGAACGACGCCATCGTCGACAGCTGCAGCCGCAAGCCGCTCTTGCCCAGGCGATGGCCGCGCGCACGCCCGCTGCCGCCGCTCGTCGCCTCGCCGACGAGCGTCACGTTCGGCAAGGCACCGAGCGCCGCGGCGAACACGTCGGTCGCCGAGAAGCAGCCCCGGTCGATCAGCACGGCGACCTTCTTCTCGTACGCGAACGCCTTCGGGTTGTCCGCGCGGTCGAGCACGAGGAAGTGCCACGGCGAGAACCGGCCTTGCGGCAGCTTCCACGACGGCTTGAAAGAGCACAGGAACTGCGTGATCGCGGCGCGCTGCGCCTCGGTCCAGCCCGACCAGTCGGCCTGCCAGAGACCGCGATCCGCGAGCGCGTCGGGCCCCGCGGGCCTGCCCTTCTCGAGCAGAACGGCCGCGACGTTGCCGACGACTGGCGCGCCGCTCGCGGGCAGCAGGTACGGTGCGAGCCGCCTCAGCGCGTCGCGGGTGCCGCCGCCGTTGCCGCGCACGTCGATCACGAGACCCTTCGTGTCGCGGAACGTCTGCATCGACGCGTCGAGCCCGTCGAGGAACGCTGCGTCGTCGACCATCTGCGCGATGCGCAGGTAGCCGGCGTTGCCGTCGAGCAACCGCGTCTCGGTGCGCGGCCACGTGCCGTAGGCCGGCTTTCGTTGCGTCGCCTCGAGCACGACGTCGCGCGTGCCAGCCTTGCCGCGCAGCGTGACCTTCACGTCCTTCTTCGCCGCGAGCTTCAGGTCCGCGCGCAGGTCGCCGAGGTCGCGCAGCAGCCGTTCCGCATCGCGCGCCTGCATCGTCGGCGAGCCCTGCGTCGCGCGCGCCTTCGCCGCACCGAGCCAGCGCTCGAGCGGCACACCGTCGATCGCCGTCACGAACGGCCGTTCCGGATCGACCAGCGCACTGCGGTCGGGGCGGAACGCGACGTGGCCGCCTGCGACTTCCTGCACGAGGAACGGCAGGTACGTCGCCTCGACGGCGCCGACGCCGTCGACGCGCGAATGCCCGTCGCCGAACGCCCGCAGCATCCGGTCGACGATGCGCGCGAACGCGACCGCGTCGACCGGGTCCTTGCCCAGCGAAGCGCCCGCATTCTGCAGCAGCTTGTCGAGGTCGACCTTGCGCAGCTCGCGGTAGGCGAACTGCTCGTCGAGCAGTCCCTTCAGCTCGGCCAGGTCCGCGCGCGCATCGGCGACCGACAGCGTCGCGGGGGAGCTGGCCTCGGCCGCGTTCGGCAGCGCGCTGCGGTTGGCCGCCGCGAGCCGCTCCCGATTCTCGCGCGTCATCTTCACGGCAGTCAGCTCGCGGACCTCGCGCGTCTTCAGGTCGCGCACCTTCAGGTCGACGGTCTCGCCGGGCTTGTGCCCCATCGCCTCGAGCAGCGCCGGCAGATCCTCGGTCAGCCGCTTCCACGCTGCCTTGCCGCACAAACGCTCGGCCTCGCGCAGCAGCGTCGCCGTGTCGACCTCACCGATCGACTCGAGTGCTACCCAGGTGTGGTCGGCCACCTGCACCTCGATGCCCTTCTCGACGGCGCGCATGCCGCGGAACGGCGACAGCTTCGGGGCATCGCGGTTGAGCTGCGCCGGCGAGGCGGAGAGCAGCACGGCGACGATGGAGCAGAAGCGCAGGGCCACGAGGTGCGGAGCGTTCATTGGAGAAGCTTCAGGTCAGGACGCGGTCGGCCAAGGCGGTCGCGATGCGTGGAGGCGGCGCAGGTACTTCGACGGCGGGCGTCGTGTAGGCACGCACGCGCTCGAACGCGAGGCATGCGAACGCTCCGATCGGTCCGAGCACGAGCGTCGCCGTGATCCAGAAGCGGCGTGTAGCCTGCGGTGCGCCGAGCCGCAGCAGCCGGTGGCGGATCCGCCACGCGAGGCCGGCCGCGAGCGCGCACGACACGAGCACGAGCCACAAGCGGCGGCCACCCGTCACGAGCGGGTCGAACAGCCACGGCCATCTCGAGCCAAGGGCGGCCGTGGGCTCGGACTGCTTCGCCATCGCCGCGATCTGCAGCACCGGCGGCCGCAACGCCGAGAGCACGCAGGCAGCGCCGGCGAGCATGCGCTCGAAGGCCGTGCGCGGCGCGAACGTGTGCCGCAGCAGCGTCGTGCCGGCGTCGTCGAGGAACTCGACCGTGCTCTCGATCGGATCCGGTTCGATCACGCGCACCCGGCGCGCGGACGCGCGCTCGCTCCGCGTGCCGGCATCGTGCGGGGCAACCGCCACGAGCCCGCCGCCGCGCAGCGCGTAGCGGAAGCGTTTGCCGCGCACGAGCCTCTCACCCTCGTCGACGGCGGGAGCGCCGTCGAGCACGAGGTCGGACGGCTCGTGGCGGTTGATCGCGACGACGACGTCGCCGCCTGGCATCGGCACGCGTTCGAAGCTCTCGGTCTCGGGCAGGAACCGCCAGATCGCGGCCGCATCGCGTTCAGCGAGCACGACCACCTTCTGCCTGGTGCCTAACATCTCCGCCACCGTGCCGGCCGCGAACGGCGGCTCCGGCTGTGGCTTCGCAACCGTGCGCAACCGGCCGTTCCCCGGATGCCACCAGACCGTGCCGTCACCGTCGACGAGCAGGCGCCCGCCGTGCGAGCGGAAGCTCTCGTGCCCCCGCCAGCGTGGCCCCTCGATCCAGAACGAGCCGTGGTGGATCCGTGGCCAGTCGAAGCGCACCCACTCCACCGCGGATGCCGGCGGGCGCTGTCCCGTCAGGCGATGCTCGCTGTCGACGATCCAGCGGAGCCCGCGGTCGTCCCGCACCGCGAGCACGACGCCGCGGTCGTTGCCGACCGCGCGCGGGTACGCGCGCTGCAGCTGCTGCACAAGGCTCACCTCGACCTCCATGAGGCCCATGCACATCAACGCCGCGGCGACCGGGAGAAGCGGTGCAACGACGCGGAGCCGCACGCGCGGCGACAGCGGCACGTCGGCGTCGTGCCGTTCGCCCGCCGTGGCAGTGGCGACCAGCACGGCGAGCGCGGCCGCGACGAGGTGGCAACCGACGAACCACGGCGTCGAGTACGCACCGGCCAGCAGCTCCTGCCAGGACGGCCAGGACAGCCCGAGCCAGAACGCGAGCGGGAACGACACGAAGAACAGCGCGCCGAGAGAGAGCCCTCGCAGCCACCACGAAAACGGCAGCGAGCCAGCGAGCAGGCCGATCGCACACGCCGAGATCGCCGGCACCATCGCGGCCCAGATCGACGGCCACTGCCGCCAGTGCCCGAGCTCGAAGCTCGAGTCGAGCCACGCAAACCCGATGTACGCGGCGACCGGCGCGAACACGAACCACTCCGCGAGCACGACGGCGCACGCGACCAGCCGCGCGCGCAGCAACGCGCTCGCGGACAGCGGCCGCTGCTGCAGCAGTTCGCGCGTGCCGAGCACCTCGTCGAAGCACGCCGCGGCAAGGCCGAGGCACATGCCGGCGATCCACGCGGTGTGGAACAGCGCTTCGCGGTGACCAGGCGTCACGACGAAGGTGTCGACGAAGCCGCGCTCCATGATCGCTATCGCGAGCGCCGTCGTGCCGAGCACGCCGAGCGGGCCATGCCACGCCCGATCCTTGCGCAGGAGCCAGCTCATGCGGGCACCTCTTCGGCGGCTCGCGAGCCGAGGCGCGGCGAAGGCGCCGCAGCGACGTCGTGTTGCGCATACGCACGCGGCCGTTCGGCGGCCCACGCGACGAGCAGCGCCGGCAGGCCGAGCAGCACGATCGCGACCGACCACAGGCGCACGACCGCGCGGTCGGCACCGAGGCGCCGCAGGCGCCGCGCGAACGACCACGCGAGTGCCGCGCCCAGCACGAAGCTGCCCAGCACGAGCCACGGGCGCCGGCCGTCGGCGACGAGGCGGTCGAACAACCATCCACCGCGCCGCGGCATCACCGTGACATGACCGATCGCCTGGAGCAGCGGCGGACGGCACAGGCTCAGCACGAAGGCCGGCACGGCACGCGCCCATTCGTTCGCGGTGCGCGGCCGCAGCTCGTGGCGGAACCTCACCGGCGAGCCGTCGTCGGGCAGCTCGATAGGGATCACGATCGGGTCTGTTTGGTTCGTCGCCAACGCGTCATCGCGCGCCCACCGACCGCGATCAACGCGCGCGAGCAGGCCGGGAACGGCGACCAACGCGCCGTCGCGGACCGTGTACGCGCCATGTTGCGTGCGCACGAACCGCCGCTGCCACGCCCACGCTCGTTTCGGGTCCGCGAGCTGTGCGAGCAGCGCGGCATCGTCCGGGTCCTTGTCGTCGAGCGAAGCCCACCCGAGCTGCTCACCACGCTCGCCGGCCGGCAACGGCATCGGGACGAAGTGGCCCGCCGCGTCGTCATAGCGCCACGGCTGCCGCGTCGCGCCATCGATCACGACGACGCTGTCGCCGACATCACCGATCAGCGAGTCGTTCGCGAACGGCAGCAGCTCGGCGCCGCGCCCCGTCGCGCGCAGGCCGTCGGCGAGGCTCCGGGTCCAGACGAGTCCGTCGGCGGCCAGCAGCACCGTCGTCGTGTCGCTCCATCCACTCTGGTGACCGCTGTGCCACAGCGGTGCATCGAAGCCGAACGACAGCCAATGCCACGACGGCATCGGACGCCGCACCCCGCCTCGACCCGGCTGGCGCCCGTCGATCCGTTCGCCCGTCGACCGGTGGTCGCGATCGCACACCCTCCACACGCCGGGCTCGTGGGTAGCGCGCACGAGCACGTGCTCGTCGCCGCGCTTCAGCACGACGGGATACGCGTCCTGCAGCAGGTCGATCGCCCGCGCCTGGCCCTCGCCGCAGGGCACGGTCCACAGCACCGCGAGTGCCGCAGCGGCCGGCACGCCGGCGATCGCCCGCAGCACCTGCGCCCGCGGCCGGTCGGGATCCGCGTCGTAGCGCGCGGCGACGGCCGCGATCGCGAAGAACACGGCCGCCGCACCCACGTGCGCGAATACGAACGGCGCCATGCGTGCCGCACCCTGGTAGCCACGCGACACGGCATCGATCAGCGCGAACGAGGCACCGAACCACGCCGCGGCGACGACGATCCGCTGCCACCACGGCACCGGCAGCGAGCCCGCGGCAACGCCGATGCCGGCGCCGGACAACGCGACGACGTACGCCGCGTAGATCGCCGGCAGCGCGGCGAGCCGCGTGTGCCACATGCCGTCGTGGAACGCCGCGAAGCCGATCCACGCGCCAATCGGCCCGAGCACGAAGCTGCACGCGAGCACGATCAGCAGCGCACGCAGCCGTGCCCTGATCAGCGCCGTTCGCGCGAGCGGCCGCTGCGCGAGGAACTCGCGCGTTCCGAGTACCTCGTCGAAGCACGCCGCGACGCTGCCGAGCACGACGCCGGTGATCCACGCCGTGTGGAACGCGCCCTCGAGTCGATCCGCGCCGACCACGAACACGCGCGCGCCGGAGTGCTCGTGCAGCGCGCCGCCGAGTGCCAGCGTCGCGACGATGCCGCCGCCGATCACCCACGGCCCGTCCTTGCGCAGCAGCCACGCCATCACGCGCCTCCACCGGCCGGTGCGCCGCGCGCGAGCTCGTCGAGCGGCTCGCGCAGGATGCCGGGGCGATCGGGGCCGGTCAGGCCGAGGAACAGCTCTTCGAGCGTCGGCGCCTGCGGCGGCGACAGCTCACCGCCCGCGCGCAGCGCCGCGAGCAGGTCAGGCGGCGCGTCGAGCAGCAGCAGCTCGTGTCCACCACGCCGCTGGCTTGCGCGCAACACGTGCGGGCCAGTCGGCAACGGCGTTCCGTTCGCGGGCAGCCACGTGCAGCGTTGCACGCGGCGCTTGATGTCGTCGAGCGTGCTGTCGACGAGCAGCGAGCCGTCGTGCAGGATGCCGATGCGGTCCGCGATGCGCTCGACGTCGGTCAGGAAGTGCGAGCTGAACAGCACCGCGCAGCCCGTGTCGGCCAGCAGGTCGATCAGCGCGTCGAGGAACTCGCGCCGCATCACGACATCGAGGCCGAGCGCGGGGTCGTCGCAGACCAGCAGCTCGGGGTTGCTCGCGACCGCGAGGATCAGGCACAGCTGCGCGCGCTGGCCGCGCGACAGCTGCGGGATGCGTTGCGCAGGCCGCAGGTCGCAGCGCTGCAGCGCCTTGTCCGCGAACGCGCGTCGGAACGCGGGCCGCGTCTCGGCCTCGAACGCGATCGCGTCCGCGACCTTCATCGTCGGATACAGGCGATGGTCCTCGCCGACGTAGCCGATGCGGCCGCGCACCTCTGGAGTCAACGCACGGCTGTCGTTGCCGAGCACGGTCACCCGGCCCCTGTGCGGCTGCAGGAAGCCGAGCAGGATCCGCAGCGCGGTCGTCTTGCCCGCCGCATTGCGGCCGAGCAGCGCGTAGACCTGGCCCGGCCCGACCTGGAGCGTCAACCCCTTCAACACGACGTGCGGTCCGAACCACCGCTGCACGCCGTCGAACGTCACCACGGGCGAACTCATGCCTGCCTCCGCTTGTCGCTGAACTGCACCTGCTCGAGACCCAACGCGAGCGCCTTCTCGATGTCCGCGGCCGTGAAGCCGAGGTGGAACGCCTCCGTGACCGTGCGCCGCATCAGGTCCGCGAGCTGCTTCCTGCGCTCGGTTGCCGCGAGGTCGCTGCCGCGCCCGGACAGGAAGCAGCCCGCCCCCTGCCGCCGCACGATCACGCCGTCGCGCTCGAGCACCTCGTACGCACGCACGACGGTGTTCGGGTTGATCGCGAGCTCGCGCGCGAGCTCGCGCACGCTCGGCAGCTGCTCGCCGGCCTTCGCAGTGCCCTTCGCGACCGCCGCCTTGACGGCGAACACCACCTGCTCGAACAGGGGCTCGGCGGACTGCGGGTCGATGCGGATGATCACGGCTGCAGGTGTCTCGACTGTGCTAGTGCAACTAGAACAGTTCGAGCGGCCGCTGTCAAGGTCTCCGTCGCGGGGTCGTCAGAACCGGCCGCGCGAGGAGGCCGAGGGTGGCGAGGCCATGAGCGTCGTTACCGCTTCGCCGCGCGCCGCCGATCGACTCCGTTCCCGCTGTCGCGATCGAGATCCGGCGAACGATCGCCCGGCACGTGGTAGCGCGACAGGATCCTCGGCTGCGCAGCGCGCGCCTCCTCGGCGTCGAGCAGCACCGTGGCCCCGCTCGTCAGCTTGATCACGACCTCACCCTTCGCTGCGTCCAAGCGCGCGACGAAGTCGCACATGTCGACGGGCTTCCTCCCGTTCACCGTGTCGACGACGTCGTTGTGGAACGCCTCGTAGCCGACGTTGATCGCGTCGGCGAGCACCTGCGCGAGCACGACGACCTCCTGCTGCTCGGGCCGCCGCAGCCCCGAGTAGAACAGGTGCAGCAGCTCCTTCGGCGACTTGTCCCACCATTGGTCGCCCCAGATGCGCAGGAACTCGGCCGTCAGCCGCTGGAACACGAGCCCGCCGAACAGGAACCACATCGGCCGCCGGTCGAACTCCGTGCGCGGCACGAGCCAGGCCATCGGCCGCATCGTCATGCGCACGCCGGTCTCGACTCCGTTGCGCAGGATGTGCGCCGACAGCTGATCGCCGACGTGGTGGTCGCCGACGACGGCGTCGAACTGGCAGCGGTAGCGGCCGCGATAACGCACCGTGCCGTTGTCGGCGATCCGCAGGCCGCCGATCTGCATCAGCACGTCGCCGGCCTGCAGGTGCCCCCACGCGCTCGAACCGTATTGCACGGCCGTGATCAGCACGCCGGAGTCGCGCGGCCGCATGCCGAGGTGACGCCGCAGCGCCTGGTTCTCGAGCGGCTGCGTCGTGATGCCGAGACCCGGCACGCCGGTGTCCTTCTTGTGCTTCGCGGCGTCGAGGAAGCGCGCGAGGATCGGAGCCGGCACCATCTCGCCGACATTCTCGGCCTCGGGCAGC